>JAGAAO010000034.1 GCA_017615275.1 Butyrivibrio sp. | reverse complement strand
GATTGAAAGTGAAAGAGGTGTTACGTCAAGAAGAAGGATATCGCCTGCGCCTGCATCTCCTGCGAGCTTACCACCCTGGATAGAAGCACCGATAGCTACGCACTCATCAGGGTTAAGGTTCTTGGAAGGCTCCTGACCTGTAAGCTGTTTAACCTTCTCAACTACGCAAGGAACACGAGTTGATCCACCTACAAGGAGTACCTTTCCGATATCTGAATTTGTAAGACCTGCATCCTTCATAGCGTTCTGAACAGGGATAGCTGTTCTCTCTACAAGGTCATGGATAAGCTCTTCGAACTTAGCTCTTGTAAGATCTACATCAAAGTGCTTAGGGCCATCAGCGCCTGCTGAGATGAAAGGAAGGTTGATGTTGGTTGTTGTTGAAGAAGAAAGTTCCTTCTTAGCCTTCTCTGCAGCTTCCTTAAGTCTCTGCATAGCCATCTTGTCGCCTGAAAGGTCTACGCCCTCTTTATTCTTGAAATCCTGTACCATCCAGTTGATGATAGCCTGGTCGAAGTCATCACCACCAAGATGTGTATCACCGTTTGTTGAAAGAACTTCGATAACACCGTCACCGATCTCAATGATTGATACGTCGAATGTACCACCACCAAGGTCATAAACCATGATCTTCTGCTCTTTTTCATTATCAAGACCGTAAGCAAGTGCTGCAGCTGTAGGCTCGTTGATGATTCTCTTAACCTCAAGTCCTGCGATCTTACCTGCGTCCTTTGTAGCCTGACGCTGTGCGTCATTGAAGTATGCAGGAACTGTGATTACAGCCTCTGATACTGATTCGCCGAGATACTGCTCTGCATCAGCCTTGAGCTTCTGAAGGATCATAGCTGAAATCTGCTGAGGTGAGTACTTCTTTCCGTCGATTGTACGACCGTTGTCTGTACCCATATCTCTCTTGATTGATGAAATTGTGTTGTCAGCGTTTGTAACTGCCTGACGCTTAGCCGGCTCACCGACTATTCTCTCACCGTTCTTTGTGAAAGCAACGATTGAAGGTGTTGTTCTGGCACCCTCTGCGTTAGCGATAACAGTGGGTTTTCCACCTTCCATAACTGCTACGCAGCTGTTTGTTGTACCCAGATCGATACCTATAATTTTACTCATTTTCTTTTCCTCCATATATTGTCTATATACTCTGATATGTTTTTATTTTGAAACACCGACCATGCTGTGACGAAGCACAGTATCGTGGAACATATATCCTTTTTGAAGTTCCTGTGCGACCATACCTGATTCGTATTCCTCGCTGTCAACCTGCATTACCGCATTGTGAAGGTTTGGATCGAATTCTTTTCCCATTGCTTCGATGGGAGTTACGCCCAGATCTTCAAGCTGCTTAATGAGCTGCTTGTAAATCTTATTCATTCCGTCTGCAAAGGCCCCGTCTTTTTCCTCTTCGGGAACTGCCTGAAGACCTCTTTCGAAATTATCTATTACCGGAAGGAGCTTCTCAAGAACATTACTCTGTCCCTGCTCAAACATCTGAGCCTTCTCCTTGTCGGTTCTCTTTCTGAAATTATCAAACTCCGCAACCTGTCTTATAAGTCTGTCGTTGAGCTCATCTACTTTTTCTTTGAGAGGATCTTTTTTCTCTTTCTTGCCAAAAAGACCTTTCTTCTTTTCTTCATGTACTTCTTCGGTTGCCTCTGAAGTCTCTTCTTTAGCGTTTTCTTCTTCGGTTACTTCTTCCTCGACATTTTCTTCCTTTGTCTCTTCCTCAGAAGCCTTTACTTCAGAAGTTTTTTCTTCGGAAACCTTCTTATCGGCAGTCTTTCCGCCTTTTTTATATTCCGCAGCCTCTTTGGTATACGCTACAGTTTCTTCTTTTGATTCTTCTTCAAGTTCTTCGATGATGTTTTCAAGAGCTTCTTTCTCCTGTTTATTCATATCCTTGTCATGAACTTGTTTTTTCTCTGTACTGCTCAATTTAACTTAGCCTCCTAAATATTCCATTATTCCGCCGAGCAAGAATTCCTAGCTCTTTTTCTTATATAGATCGTCAAGGGCATGTCGCATATTCTTAAGTGTCGAAATAACCTTATCGTAATCCATTCTCTTGGGCCCTATTATTCCAACCGTGCCTTTCATTCCGTCGCCAAGCTCATATGTTGCCGTTACTACGCTACAATCTTTCATGGCTTGAACCGGAGTCTCATTTCCGATGTAGACCTGAATGCCCGTTTCCTCTCCGTCTGCGGACAATGTATTCTCAACAATACTGTTGAGATCCTTGGTATCTTCAAATGTACTTATAAGCTCACTCGCTTTGGTACTGTCCGTAAGCTCGGGATACTTGAAGATGTTCATCGTTCCGCTTGTATATATCTGAAGGTCATCATCCGCTGTTATCGACTCTGCCGCAGCATCAATGACATTTCCTATAATCTCACTGTGTATTCCGGCTTCCTGCTTGACCGCTGCAATGAGTCCTAAATTGATATCCTCAACTGCAAGGCCATCCAATCTGGTATTCAGCAGAATGTTTAATTTCAACATTGTGGCATCATCAAGTGTTTCTTCTACATTTATTATCTTGTTCTTGATGACATTGCCTTCTATTACTATAGTCGCAAGAAGATGTTCTTCATCGACCTTAGATATCTGTATGAATTTAAGTTTGTTCTTCCTGATCTGTGGTGCCGATATCATAGTCGCATAATTGGTATCCACAGCCAGTGTCTTAGCAACCTGCTTAAGGAGTGTCTCAAGCTTCTCTTCTTTATCAAGAAGCATCTCCTTCATATTCTCTACTTCCTGCTCCTTATCTCTGAGCATCTCATCAACATAGACGCGGTATCCCTGATCCGAAGGAATACGTCCCGCTGAAGTGTGAGGCTGAATGATAAGTCCCATCTCTTCAAGATCCGCCATCTCATTTCTGATAGTCGCGGAGCTGAGATTAAGATCCGTATACTTGGAAATCGTACGACTTCCTACAGGCTCACCCGTCTCGAGATAGTTTCTTACTATCGCATGAAGTATTTTTCTTTTTCTATCATCTAATTCCAAAATGTCCACCTTCCTATGTATTCACCGGTAAAATTCATTGGACGGTAACTTGTTTTTTTGAGTGTTAGCACTCACTTGACTCGAGTGCTAACATCTTCTGTATCATAAATTATCACTCTGGGCCATTAATGTCAACAATCCTTTTCTAAAAAGTATATAAAGTGGTGGCTTATTCCGCTTCAAAGAAACCCAGATAAATATACCCACTTTCATACTTTTTATCTGTATTTATCAAGCGTTTTCTCGCCCGAAAGCCTTAGCATTCCAGATAAATCAATGCACTTACCACAGTTTTATCTGTAATAATAACGGCTTTTATCGGTTTTCATCACAAAATCACTGAAAAATTCCAGATAAAACAGCGAACTTACAGCAATTTTATCTGGAATAATAACGATTATCCTCTCCGGATTGCTCTAAAATCCCAGATAAAAGGAAGCATTTGCACCTCTTTTATCTGTATTCATTACATTGCTTCCTCTCGCAAAGTGATTTTTAAATCGGTGTTGCTTCATAACATAAAATGCTCATAAAAAATGCTTCCTTTAAGGAAACGCCATAATAAGCATTTCCTTAAAAGAAGCATTTTTGATTTCATGTATTTACCCTGAATTCCCTTGTTTATTCATTATCATCCGATGCCGCATTGGGATCATACTCAAGTATGTCCCCGGGCTGACAGTCAAGCGCATCACATATCGCTTCAAGTGTCGAGAACCTGATAGCACTGATCTTCCCTGTTTTTATCTTTGATAGATTTACATTTGATACTCCGACTTGCGCTGACAATTCGTTCAAAGACATTTTTCTGTCAGCCATGACACGATCTAATCTAAGTATAATCTTGCCCATATCGACCACCTCTCGTTTACGAAATTATAAAGTTTCATCTGATTCTTTCTGAAGAACATAACCGTAATCAAGAATGCAATATATACTCCAGAATACAACTCCGGCAAGTACTGCAGTTCCGAGTCCAACACTGAAAAGAATATAAACAGCAAATACGATAAATGCAGTCTTAAGCTTCTTCATAACAGCCTCATCAAAAGGGGTATCGCTGTTTTCAATCATCTTGAACACATTCATTATCAGGATGAAAATTCCGGCAAGAATTGCAAGTGAAACAGCTGTTGCGAAAAATACAACTCCCATCGATTCTGCAACCATTCCCTTATGAACAAGCACTTCCATAACATTAAACGCACCTATGATACTGTGCCTTCCCATATCTTCAAACTCATTAAAGCTACAGATCTCAGTTCCATTCTCGTTGTATAAGTGTGCGATCATTTCTCCGCTAACTTCTTCAACTTTCATATTTTTATTTATCTCACCCTTGAAAGCAAACATGAATATACCACAGGCAACCAGCACTACAGCAACCACTATCATCACTATACTGAGCACCTTCGCAACTTTTCCTGCCACATTGCAACTCTTCTTTACATTAGCAAGCTTGATCTCATTCTCTCTCATTTCTATTCTCCCATCTGCGAATCAATGTATTCGCCCCTAACCTTAATTTGTTATTTGTTCTCTTTATTACTTCTATTAAATCTTAGGTACTTCCACTTGTATCTAACTTTAAATTTACTAAATGCTTTTTCTCGAGAATTTATGAACCATCCATCACCGCGTCCGGTTATGTCCTGTTCATGAGTATAATATATCATCACGTTTTATTCCTGTCAATAACTTTTTAATGATAAACATTAAATATTTATCTTATTCGTTTTATTTTTTATCGAAAAGAGCGCAAAAGAGCGCGAAGGTCATTTTCCCATTATAATAGGGCCTGACTATCAAGTCAGACCCTCAAAAGGTTTGATCATCCACATTCAAGCTTCTTAATACTCTATCAGAGTTACGAAGTAAATGAAGTTCCGCTCTCGCATTCGCTCGCCGGAACTAAGTAGTACACTACGGTTCGAAAAAACCGAACCTAGTGATTACTTAAAAGAAGCAACAACCGGATCATTCCGATCATTGCTTCTTGATTTCTTTTCTATATTCTTACTATCAAATGTCGATATCACCAGAAACCTTATCATCAACTACGTAATATGCCTTGTCTTCCTGAGGCTTTACATAGATGCTCAGCTTCTTAACCTTAGCAGGATCTCCCTTAAGATCATACTGGAAGTTATCAAGTGATTTCTGAACAAGTTCATCATTAGATACGTGCTTATATGAATACTGGATCTCGATCATAACAACAGGCTTTGTAGTTGTTGCTTTCTTTGTAGTAGTCTTCTTAGCTGTTGTTGTTTTCTTTGCAGTAGTCTTTTTAGCAGTAGTCTTCTTTGTTGTTGTCTTCTTTGTTGTTGTCTTCTTAGCTGCTGCCTTAGTAGTTGTCTTCTTTGCTGTGCTAGCGGCTGTAGTCTTCTTTGCTGTAGTCTTCTTTGCAGTAGTCTTCTTAGCCGTAGTCTTTTTAGCCGCAGTCTTCTTTGCTGCCGGCTTCTTAGCTGCTGCGCTCTTTGTTTCAACAGCTGCTGCCTTAACTTCTGTTGTCTTAACCTCTGTGGAAACTGTAGGATTCTTGATAGTCGCAACAGGTTTTACAACTGCTTCTGCCTTCTTAATCTCTACCATTTTCGTATTCCTCCTCAAAATCGCATTGATTGTGTGGCTCGTTAAAACAATAAAGTGATTACGAAATTAAGTTTACTATCATTAACCCGCATTGTCAACGCATCTGAGGATAAAACACCTCTAAATCATCCCAATTTATCAAGTGTATCTCTGTATGCAGATATCAAAGTCGCTGAAAAAAGTAGTCCCGCGATTATGTCTGTGAACCAATGCACGCCTGCCAAGACTCTTCCGACAACGCCTATCACGATTACCGCGCAGGCAGCTATCTTAAGAATTCTCAAAACACGTTCTTCGTACATAAATATTTTGCTCCATGCAACAATAGCACTTCCCATTATCGTACAGATCATAAGTGTATGCGTTGATGGGAATGATGCCTCAAGCTCAATCTCATCAGGCAAAAGAACCGGTCTGTAATTAAACGGTATCTTATCAAACAGTACGTACAACACGATAAGGATAAGATACAAAACTCCAAGCGCAAGGATCACATGATCAACTTCAAAAAAAGTTTTTTTATCTCTTACTATCTGAAGCACTCCCATTAAAGCGAAATATCCCGCAGTAAGGATTGCGAGCAAAAGCATTATATCCGTTATCTTATCCCAAAGAGAACTATATGATATAAGATCAAGAAATACCTTATTGATCGCTGAAAAACCAACACTTGTACCGTTAGGTCCGATCGGTTTTTTATCAACAAATGAAACCAGCACCGTATAGATCAACGTAATTGCCAGCAATATATAAGTTTTCTGATATGATTGTTGTTTCTTCATATTACTCACTCCAAAAAAACTAATGAAATTATTTTTTGTATACTTCTTTTACAAACTTGCGAAGCCTCTCCATTGCTCTCTCAACCTTCTCGGTCTCAATACAATATGCCATTCTGAAAAATCCGGGTGCCCCGAAACCGTCTGTAGGTACAAAGATAAGATCGTACTCTTTGGCTTTTTTACAGAATTCAACAGAGTCTTCTTCAAGTGCTTTGGGCATAATATAGAAAGTTCCACCCGGCTTAACAACAGTAAATCCAAGCTCTACAAGAGTATCATAGATGATATTCATGTTAGTCTCATAAACTGAAAGATCAGCCGTCATGTCGCATACCTTCGCAACAGCCTGCTGGATGATCGAAGGAGGACAGTTGTGTCCTGTTCCTCTTGAGATCTGTCCGCACATGGGTACGATAAACTCTGCCCCGTCACACTTAGGATTAACTGCAACGTATCCGATTCTTTCTCCGGGAAGAGAAAGAGACTTGGAGAATGAGTAGCAGCTCAAAGTGTGATCGTAGAACTTTGATACATAAGGAGCATCAGCGCCCTTGAACACGATCTCTCTGTATGGTTCGTCGGACAAAAGATATACCGTATGTCCAAACTCTTTTGACTTAGCTGAAAGTATCTCGGCAAGTTTTGTAAGCGTCTCTGTCGAGTACGCAACACCTGAAGGATTGTTCGGTGTATTTACAAGAACAGCCGCAACATCAGCTGTAAACATCTCTTCAAATTTATCGAAGTTTATCTGGAAAGTCTCGGTATCTGCGGGAACAACTCCAAGCTCAACTCCTGCTCCTGTTATGTAAGGATTGTACTCAGGGAAAAAAGGTGCAAATGCAAGTACCTTATCTCCCGGCTTTGTGATTGCTCTGACAGCATGTGAGATAGCACCTGCTGCTCCCGTTGTAGGGAAGATGTGCTCAGGTCCGTAGTTCATTCCGAATCTTTTATTCAAAGACTGTGCAATCTTTTCTTTATACAAAGGATTTCCGAGACTCGGAGTATATCCGTGAAGTGTCATGGTATCTTCTGTCTGCAGAAGTCTTATCATCTCATCTGTAAATTCCTGAGGAACAGCAACCGAAGGGTTTCCCAAGCTGAAATCAAAAACGTTCTCGTATCCGATCTCTTTTCCCCTCGCAGTAGCGTACTCCGAAAGCTCTCTAATCACTGACTTTGCGCCAAGCATTGATTTATATGTCTCGTTAATCATAACCTCGTCTCCTTAATATGTTTCGCCAAACTTTGCTTTTCAGTATAACACAAAAAAGGAGCTCCATCATTGGAAACTCCTTTTAACGCTCTAATTGTTATTCATTTACAGTAGCTCTTCCATCGCTGCCAAGATCTCCTCAGTATCCTTAAGGAGCATATCCTCTGCCTTCTCGCTGTTTTTATCCTTCTTGTACTTATAAATAAATACAGGATTTCCGGCGGCATGGAAGTTCATCTTGCCGTCGTACTTTGCAAGGAGCTCGGGGATCTTCTCGCCTTTTATCTTGGCATTAGGATTTACTTTGATCTCAATGACGCCGTCGCCGCCCTTTATTTCAGGGACATAGAGCCTGTGCGCGGCAGTTCGTATAAGCGAGATCCTAAGGAGGTTAAGAGCGGTCTTCGGAACTTCGCCGAATCTGTCAACAAGCTCATCCTTCATATCATCACTCTCTGTCTGATTCTCTATACTTGCAATTCTCTTATATATCTCAAGCTTCTGCTCTTCGTTGAGGATATAGCTGTCGGGAATATAAGCGCTGACATCAAGGTCGATGACAGTGTTGATGTCTTCTCTTGTATCTTTTTCTCCCGGATTCTTCTTGTGACGCACAGCTTCTTCGAGCATCTTGCAGTAAAGATCGTATCCGACAGACTGCATATGTCCGCTCTGCTTCTTACCAAGAAGGCTTCCCGCGCCTCTTATCTCAAGGTCACGCATGGCAATCTTAAAGCCGCTTCCGAGGTCGGTAAATTCTCTGATCGCAGAAAGTCTCTTTTCCGCAACCTCTTTTAGCACCTTATCTCTCTTGTACATAAGGAAAGCATACGCCGTACGGTTCGAACGTCCGACTCTTCCCCTTAACTGATAAAGCTGTGAAAGTCCCATCTTATCTGAATCGTGGATAATCATGGTATTTACATTAGAAATATCAAGACCTGTCTCGATGATGGTCGTGGAAACGAGAACATCAACAGTTCCGTCAATGAAATCGTACATGATGCGCTCAAGCTCAGACTCTTTCATCTGTCCGTGTGCAAAAGCGACATTTGCCTCCGGAACAAGCTTCTGAATCCTTGACGCAACATCCGCTATGTCATTTACTCTGTTGTACACGTAATAAACCTGCCCGTTTCTGGCAAGTTCTCTCACTATAGCTTCCCTTACAAGCTCATCGTTATATTCCATAACATACGTTTGTATTGGAAGTCTGTCATTGGGCGCTTCTTCAAGGACTGACATCTCTCTTATTCCCACAAGTGACATATGAAGTGTTCTGGGAATAGGCGTAGCGGAAAGAGTCAAAACATCAACGCTCTCTTTTATTGTCTTAATCTTTTCCTTGTGCGTTACGCCAAAACGCTGCTCCTCATCCACGATAAGAAGTCCCAGGTCTTTGTACTGAACGTCTTTTGAAAGAAGTCTGTGCGTTCCTATAACTATATCAACAAGTCCCTTCTTGAGATCCGTTACGGTCTTAGCCTGTTCTTTTGCCGTCCTGAATCTGGACATAAGATCCACTCTTACAGGGAAGTTTCTCATTCTTTCGCTGAACGTATTATAGTGCTGCTGAGCAAGAATTGTTGTCGGAACAAGAACTGCAACCTGCTTGCCGTCCTGAACCGCCTTAAATGCAGCCCTTATCGCGATCTCAGTCTTTCCGAAACCAACGTCGCCGCAGATAAGTCTGTCCATAATAACAGATGATTCCATATCACGCTTGGTCTCTTCTATGGCGTTCAGCTGATCTTCCGTCTCCTGATATGGGAATGCATCCTCAAACTCCTGCTGCCATACCGTGTCCTTACTGAACTCAAATCCTTTTGTCTCCTGCCTCTTTGCATAGAGCTCGACGAGATCCTGCGCAACTTCTTCAACCGCAGCTTTAACCTTACTCTTTGTATGCGTCCACTCCAATGTACCAAGTTTATTGAGCTTGGGTTTATGTCCGTGACCATCTTCGCCGCCCGACGCATATTTCTGGATAACACCAAGTCCCGTCGCAAGAACGTAGAGATTACCGCCGTCTCCGTACTCGATCTTAATGTAATCTCTGACAACGTTGTCGGTCTCAACTTTCTCAATACCCTTGTATATGCCAAGTCCATGCTCTTCATGAACCACGTAGTCACCGATCTTAAGATCCGCGAAGTTAGAGATTTTCTCTCCTGTATACTTCGACTTTTTCTTTCTTCGCTTCCTTGCATGCTCGGTAAAGATATCACTCTCGGCGATCACCGCGAACTTAATTCCCGGATACTCGAACCCCTTAAGTATCCTTCCGTAATAAGTCATTATCTCGCCGGGTCTTAACACTCTTCCGGGATCCTCGCTGTAAAAAGCCGTAACCAGATTATCTCTTAAATCCTCAACGATTCTCTTTGCCCTTGTTCGTGAGCCAGAAAGTATAAGCACTCTGTAGCCTTTTTTCACATAGTTCTTAAGATCGTTTACGAGTGAGTCGAAGCTGTTATTGTAAGGTGCAACGCTCCTTGCGTTTATGTCCCAGCTCTTCTCAGGCGCAAAAAGATTCTGTGATTTGGGCATGGCAAGAGCGGAAACAAGCACTCTTCGGCCGTTTCCCATTCTTGAAATACAATTATCTATGGAATACAAAAGATCCATCTGCCCCGGAAGTACATATCCCTTCTCGGCTCTGTGTGTCATGCTCTCTCTGAATTCAGTCTCAACAGCCATTGCATGTTCCTGAACTCTTTGAGGCTCATCTATGAAGATACAGCTCTTTCCCTTAGGGAACATCTCCTGTATAGTCACGGTATCATCGTAAAAATAACGGATGTAACTCTCAAGATTGACTACTGAGTGGAGTTCGAAGAGCTGCTCGTTAAGTTCTTCCGTCTGCTTTTTTATCCTGTGCGCTTCTTCTGTTTTGAATTCCGCGCGAAGTGCCTTGTAGACTTTATCGGTATCGTCGTTTATCCTGTCCATTCCCTCTCTGAGTCTGTTCTCATCGAGAATGATCTCAGAAGCGGGATAAATATCTATGGATTCAAGCTTTTCAAGCGATCTCTGCGACATGATGTCAAAGCTTCTTATCGACTGTATCTCATCGCCCCAGAGCTCTATTCTGTAAGGATTGTCCTCGGTAAGATCAAAAACGTCGACAATATCTCCCCTAACCGAGAACTCGCCCGGTCCCTCAACCTGATAGTTTCTGACATACCCCATGGTAACGAGGCGCTTAGCTATCTCAGTCTCATCTATCGGAACATGCTTATCCAGAGAAAGAATATTTTCTTTAATAACTTCAGGTCTGATCTGCGGTGCCATGAGCGCAGAGAATGTCGTCACAACAGTTACGGGTCTTCCCTCGAGAAGCCTTCTCATACAGCGTATTCTCTGCCTGACTATTTCGTTACTGTGAACGTCTGCCTGGTAAAAGATAAGGTCTTTTGCAGGATACACTGTGACGTTCTTATCGTAGAACTTGTAGTCTTCGTAAATTTCTTTTGCCCTAAGATCACTGTAAGTTACGATTATTCTGTACTTAAAGTCAGCCCCAAGACTGCTTATGAAGTGAAGTTTCTGTGAATCGACACATCCCGTCACTTCCGCACAGGCAAAGGGCTTTTCAAGATATTTATTCAGTTCTTCGAATTGTTCCAATTCGGTTAAAGGAGTTGTTATCGCTCTCATTTATTTTTTTCCGTTAAACTTGTTCATGGCGCTGTCAACACCGTTCTCCATTATCTCGCAAACAGCTTCGGCAGCTCTTCCTATTCCGTCTTTGATACCTGTGGCATCTTCGCCTTCAAAATGTCCGAGAACCCAATCCACCATGTCATATTCTTTGGGCTTCTTGCCGACTCCGACACGAACCCTGCTAAACTCATCGTGTCCAAGCTGCGCAATTATATTCTTAAGTCCGTTGTGTCCTCCGGCACTTCCCTTAGGTCTTACTCTCAAGTTTCCCACATCGAGTTCAACATCGTCTGAGATAACGATGAGTTCTGACTTAGTATCAACCTTAAAATAATCACATATCGGTCTTATTGCTTCACCGCTTAAATTCATGTATGTAAGGGGCTTAACCAGTATAACTCTCTGATCTCCTATCCTGCCCTTTCCGTATGCTGCCTTAAACTTTGTCTCTGTAAGTCCTATATTATATTTATCCGACAACGCATCTATTGTTTCAAATCCCACATTGTGTCTTGTTCCGAAGTACTTCTTCTCGGGATTTCCAAGTCCTGCAATAACGTACATATTGCCAACTTCCTCTTCTTTTCCTGAAAGTAATTTCTTTATTATCCCTAACACTACTACATCTCCTTCAATATTACAATGTGCCGGATTTATATATATAAGCCTGCATTACTGCGTAACAAGTCTTCCTATGCGTTCCGCAACGCCTATCTTAACCTGCATCCCCGCATTAAATTCAATGGCGTCATCAAGGATTCCGTCCGAGAAAACAACTCCTTTTTCACTCATATCGGAAGTAAGTATCAGATTCTCATTTTCATTTATCTGCCCATAAACTATACCTGCTTCGGTAAAGCGGCTTGGGTACGGTTCCCTGACCTGAAAAGTAAGATATTTGCCGCCCCAGTCATATTTAGGTTCGGGTATATCTCCGAGATTGAAATATTTGGCTATTCCCTTGACTTCAGCCATTACGGATTTGTGCCAACCGGTCATTCCAAAGCCTGTGGATACGATAATTCCCGATGAAGACTGGTTCTCAATTCGATCTTTGTAATTTATGTGGTATCTTGCAGATGAATGATTCTCAACTCCTATAAAGAAATCGTTGACTGCATATAAAACCTGGCCATCTTTAGATTCTACTTTACCCATTGTAACATCTTTGGCCGAATAGTTGCCACTTATAACGCTCGGAAGCACTCTTTCCATATCTCCCGCTTCGAAGGGAAGGAGTACCCCGTCCCACCTTTCGGGATCAGGGTTCACTCCTATAAGAGGCTGTCCGTCGAGATACTTCATGACATTCGCAACAAGACCGTCCTGGCCCACTGCTATGACTATATCGTTTTGTCCGAATATCATATTGGGAACATATTCTCTGTCTATCTCCTGAAGTCTTGCAACAGGGCGGACAAGGCTTCTTATCTGTTCAAGGATCTTATTATAGACCATGTCTTCTCTTTCATAATCGGAGAAGTCCGCTCCCAGATGCTCTATGTAGAACCTCGCCTGTTCTACCGTATTATATCTTCTCTTTAATTCTTCAAATCTGGTGCGTCTTTTAATAATGACTACTTTGTTCATTCCTCTGTCTGCCATGTCCGCCTCCGTTAACTTCTTTTACTTTCTTTTACTTCTTCATTCCCTGTCCGATTCCTGTTGCTATGGTCTGGAGCAGGTCGGGTGTAAGATTGAATGTTCCGATTTTATCTGCATTTTCGCCGATGTTCATGAAGCCCTTTGCCATGAGAGTTCCGGGATCCATCTGAGCCATTGCACATGCTTCAACAAGTGCCACATTAAGGTTGTTGTAAGCTTTAACGATTCCTTCAAGAGCCTGTGCTTCCTGATCTGCTTTGAGCTTGGCGTTTTCAACTTCAAGTACCGTGAATTCTTTATTCTTCTTCTCAAGTTCGATCTTTCCGAGCATCTCCTGATTCTCAAGTTCGATTCTTCCAAGCTTCTCTTCATTTTCAATCTGAAGCATCTTCGCAGCCGTCCTCTGCTTAAGTTCAAGATCCTTTTCCTGCTGCTCTTTCTTCAGGTTCATGTCGCATCTTACGAGGTATTGCCTCATCTCCTGCTGCTTTTCTTCTTTCTCGCGTTCCTTCTCTGCGACCTTGATCTCTGTATTGATCTCATTTTCCTTGATCACTCTCTCCTGCTCGATAGCCGCATTTCTTCTCATGTATATGGCATCATCCTGCTCCTTGAGGATCTGCTCTCTTGCGGCAGCTTCAAGAGCTTTTCTGGTTTCGACATTTGGATTTATACCAAGTATATTTACTCCGACGATGCTTACGCCAAGCTTTGCTATAGATTCATCCTGTGACAATTTATCCGCCACGCTTGCTGCCATTTCATCTGCGAGCCTTATTATTGTCCTTACATCCTTTTTGCTGACTTCACGTATAACGATCGCTTTGATGATATTGTTGATCCTCTTCTCCAGAAGCGCCATTGTATCTGCTATCTTACCCTGTATCGGAATCTTGCTGTCGTATGCAAAATCAAGCATCTGCGTTGCTTTCTTGTAGTCCGTCAACATATACGTTGTGACGCCTTGCACACATACTCGCTGATAATCGCTTGTAACCAGATCGTCAAAAGCAAATGATCCGTCAAAAGCAGTTGAAGGAGCAACCATGATATTGGTCGTCATTTCATTATAAAAAAGAGACAACCCGATTCCCTCTTTAACAACATTTCCGCTTCTGACTACCATTACATAATCATTGGGGCTGAATTTTACAAATTTCATAATAAACTCCTCCTTACATCGAGTTTTAAATTAGTAGTGATTGACTACTTTTATTTTGTGATTTTATATTAGTGGCATTTTACTACTTTGTCAACAGTAAAAAGAAAAACCTCAAAAAACTTTTTTATCAGTTTTCCAAGGTTTTTGTTTTTATTTCATCTGTTATCCTATATATCTGTATTCGGCGGACATTTTATTACTTGTGCATGACTTGATCTTTTCTCCTGTCATCTCGACCTTCGGTGCTATCATAGCTCTGAAATTTGTCTTATACAGTTTTTTTCCAAGAATAAGTTCATACAGCGCCTGAAGATCCGGCAATGTAAATGTCTCCGGTACCATATTGAAAGCCATATCCGAATTCTCAAAAAAGGTTCGAAGCTTCAATACCGACTCAATTATTATCTCAACATGATCAAACGCAAGCTTCTCTCCGCTCACATCATCCGATGCCACAAGGTTCGCATACTCGATCCTGCCGTTTTGAAAATTCTGAACGCTTATCGGATATATGATCTCTACTCCGCTTTCTTCATTAAAAAGACTCATGCGCTCATCATCTATGCACAGGTTGAACCATTCGCCCCTTGTCTCTATATTATCAACATCACCGACAAGAGCAAGATACGCAATGCTCATAACCCAGGTTCTGGGATCCCTTTCAGGATTTGTAAACGTATAGATCTGATTCAGATACACATCCTTAAGCCCGGTCTCATCATAGAGTTTCCTTGCCGCAGCCCTGTATGCCGTTTCATCCTTGCGAATAAATCCACCCGGAAGAGCATAATAACCAAGGTAAGGATGCTCTTTTCTTTTTATCAGCAACACCTTTAAATTGGTGATGCTTCGGTCTACTCCCAGCACAAGAATATCGGTCGTAACCGAAGGCTTTTCATATGCGGCATCTGAATAGCTTTCCAAAAACTCTTTTTCAGTAATACTGTTACTTGTCGTATGCTCTGCCATTTTCTCTACCTTCATGCAACATTGTCTTCAAATTTGTACGCAGTCACTTGAAGTTCAGTATAACACTTATTACCTGTAATAAACAATTACCGGCGTCTTTTCGCTCACAACTTCGTAGAGTTCTTCCGCTATATACGGAGGACAGTTGATACATCCGTGCGAACCGTCTTCCTTATATATATCGCCGCCAAAAGCAGGCTGCCACCACGCGTCATGAATACCTACACCGGTATCTGTAAGACGCATCCAATACTTAACGGGACACGCATAGTCCTCTCCTTTTAGTACCTTATTTCTCTGCTTATCATATACATGGAAAAGACCTGCAGGAGTTCCGTGACCTCCAACCATAGTACCGGATACAATCTCAGTATCTATGTATACCTTTCCGTCTTTATAGTAATAAAGATGCTGATTGCTTATATCAAGCTCAATATATGTTCCCTTTAGTTCGCTCTTGGCATTAAAGAAATCAACTTTCTTTTTATCCGTGAGATCTCTCACTTCTTCCTGATCGAATGTACCTTCCATAAAACTCTGCTTCAGTTTCTCGTACTCAGCATTAGTATCGAATATCTGCGTAATTCCTGTACGGTCTTTTCTGACCATGATCTCAACATCTTCACCGTTCTGATATCTTCTGAGCAGATCGGCTGTGTTTGTATCTTTTGCCATCTGGTAAAAGAAATCATAAAGCCTTGCTTCGGAAATAAGCGGATCACCTGATTCGGATACGGCAAAGCCCTGTATGTTGCGAACAGTGCCGCCCTCATCCGCAGTTACCTCAATGTTACCTGCAATATATCTTCCCATTCCGGGGTTATCGTAATCTTCAATCGCAAGCTGATCGCAAGTTAAGATAAATCCATCGGCAACTTCACCTTTAAGCGGAATCGTCTTACTTCCGAACTGATATGTGATGCCACAGTTATATATTTTCTGAAGCTTGGTGCACAGATCGACAACCTCCTGCTGCTCGGGAGTAAGCGTTGCCGGACTATAACAATCCGCATATTCTTCGGTTGAAAGATCTATCTCGCCTGCCATCTTAGAAGTCGCATCACCGACCGCATTCACGATATTATCCTTCTCAGGTCTGCTAAGCAGAGTGTTCTGTATCTCATATCCTTCTTCCGTTTTGACAATAGTCACGTCCTGACTTTCATCAGGTGCAAAAATATCCCAGCACGCAATTATCTGATCAAGACTGTCCTTATCATAACTGATCGCGGGATCGATCGATACCTCCATTCCCTTTATGGCATACTTTCCCCATGCGAATGCATTCTGCTTTGAAACTACTTCATTAATAGCATCCGTATAATCAACTTTAAATCCAATATCTTCAGCGTTTACAAAAAGATCCGATCCGTTCAGATCCTTAATTTCTATACCTTTATATTCAATCTTTCCGCATAGTTCGGAATTTACCTCTTCTACACTTTTTCCTTTACATGAAACACCGTTTATTTTGGTGCGGCAGCGAAAACCGTCTCCAAAATAATACGCCAGACCAATAAGCATATATATTGCCAAAAGACTTACAACATTCAAAGCCGCTACTCGTCCGATAAGTTTTGCCTTACGCGCATTCATGCGAGCGGTTACTTCTGCTTCACGCTCATTAAGTTTTCTGTTCCCCCTCGGTATTTTGTCCTTCATCGGGACTGCAACACGCTCGACCAAACCCGAGCTCATAAATTGCACAGCGCGCCCGAATCGTTTTATCCTCTCTTTCATTAACTCTCTTTCCCCAAAACATATTTATTCTCCCCACTAATATCACTTACATCAAATTTCTCATCAAAAGTCTCATTCATTGAAACGTTATAGTTGTTACAATTATGTTATCATTATTATATGTCTTTATCGCTTGTTTGTCAGCTGTTTTTTTAAATTCTGTTACATTATTGATAACATCACCATTCATGCCCCTCCAATGCTCAAGTAAATATTTACTCCGCGCTCTCTAATACTCTTTATAAAAAATTCTACAAGTATCTTTCTTCTGTGAAAAACTTCTACTGTTTTTCATATTTTTTACTATAGATTGTTTGAAAACCTTTGATTCATCGTGCATTTATGCTATCATTTTCCTAGACGTCTACATATTTCTTACATCAGGAGGTGCGACATGAAAAAAAGTTTTTATTCTATTTGCTTCTTTATTTCATCCCTACTTATTTTCAAACAACCGGTAACAGCAGCTGAACCTAATACCATCAAGCTCAGTGAACTGGAAGACGGACAAAATTTGGAAATAAACGACTTAGACACTGTATTAGAAATAGATACCGACAAAACTCTTTCCGAAATATCTGTAAGTAATTGTAAACTCACAATCAAAGGTACCGGTACATTGGCGCTTGAAAATGAATCTGATAATCCCGGAATAAATTGCAAAAACTCCGGAACAATAATCATAGATAGCGGCTCAATAATCTCCGATCTTACTCTTAAAGGAAACTGTATAATAAACGATGGAAAAATCGATATTTCCGGTTTTAGTAGCGCACAAGACGGTGATTGCTTCACTATGAACGGAGGAGATTTACATACATCTACTATTCTATATGATAACGATAACAGCGAAGTCCGCATAAACGATGGGCATATTGAATGCGAATCTTTTATCAGAAGTACCCACACAACTATCAGCGACAATATGTTTATCGTGCATCCATATAACGAATATTTTTACTATGATGATATTGTTTCTCAAAAAGAGCGTGGAATTAACTCTAACCCTATACAAATAGTACCCAAAAGTGAAATACCACCTGTAGAAGGAATCTCGTTTAGCAAATCCTCTTATACTATAGGGACATACGAAACTGTATACCCTCGTATTATCTTTACACCTGAATCCGCAATAGACCATAACCTAAAAGTCACCTGCAGCGATCCTTCTATTGTATTCTTATCACACGAAGATGATTATATTGAAGTTGTAGGCGAAAAATACGGAACTGCCACAATTACCGCAACAACAGAGGACGGTAAATATACTGCCACTTGTGAAATTATTGTTTCCGAAGAAACAGACGAACAAAATGATCTAAAAATCAAATTTGCACAAAAAGAAAATGAAAAACCTCGCATTGTCGGCGTGAAATATAGAGGAAAAGATTATAGCGGCTTTACTACGCACTACGAAATCGGTGATGATAAAAATTTCACTTTATCCATACCATTTTTTGAACAACCTACAACAGTAGCCGAGCCCGGAGCGGCTGCAGATAATACCAAGGTTCTTTCCGAAGTACCGTCAGGCGAAGGAATCGCGTTTACAACATCCTCATATACTATTGGAACAAGTGAAACTGTACATCCTCATATTATCTATTCATCCGAGGATATTAAAGATCACAAATTAAACCTTACCTGTAGCGATCCTTCAGTAGCATTCGTAGTACAAGAAGATGATTGTATTGAAATTGTAGGCACCGACTACGGTACTGCTACAATTACCGCAACAACAGAGGACGGCAAATATATTGCCACTTGTGAAGTTACTGTTTCCAAAGAAATCGATGAACAAAATGATCTAAAACTCATATTTGCTCTAGACGATGACGAAATGCCATACGTTACAGGTATAAAATACAAAGACCAATATTATCGTGCAAAATATAGAGATTACGAAATCGATGATGACAACAATTTCACTTTACGCCTAAAATTATTTGATGCTTTTATTGAAAAAATAAGCAACCAAAACGATTAAAGATATTTTTCAAAAAAGAGGGCTGCTCATCACAGCCCTCTTGTCTATTTAAGTTTCTCCATAAGCTCCTCATAAGAAAACTCATCCTCCGGATCAATATATATTTTTTCGTCATGACCATATACTTCATCTAACTTTGCACGATATGTATCCTCATCAACTTCTTTATCACCTATGAAATACCGGTATTTGTTATCTCCTACAGGTTCTCCATTACATTCGCGGTCATAATACATTCCTTCAAATATCTGATTCCATCTCCCTTTCGAAAGCGAGTAAACATTGTCATGATATAATCCTTGGAGTCCACCATCACTACAAAGCAGCCCGCTTTTTTCAACATATGAGAAATTCGCTGTCGAAAGTTCAACCACTTTACCTTCATAATAAGAGTAAATCATAGCATGATCTCCAAACGCATCAATAAAAAGCTCCGGAACATCATCATCGTCAAGATATATCAAGGCATAACTATCCCCATCAACCTCATCCAAGCATGTTTTATACCCTTCTTGCCATGACGAGAAACCTTTTCCCAATACCATCCCCTCATCTTGCGCTTTCTCTTGTAAAATACGTCCTTCCTCTGTTCTCGGAGTATACTCAGAAAAAGGGGTGAGCATTGGCTGAACTATACTTGATTTATACTCTTCAATTATTTTATTTGCTTCATTCTCCGAAATATCGGTTTCATTACCGTTTTCATCGATACTCTTATATCTTTTGTCACCTCTTGCAAGCTTTATTACTTTGACACCACCAACAATATCCTTATACGAACCGTTCTCGTTCTCAGAGATTTTCTCTTGGTAAAGCTCATACGAATAATTTTCTCCTCCACGGGAATGCTTTTCACTTATAATCTTATTTCCATCACATAGATAGCTAAATACTTCCGGGATATCCGAATCCTCACCTTCTTTGGTGTCATAATTAATACCTGTAATACATCTCGGCAGATTATTTTTGAGGATACAGATTGAAAAGATCATATTATCAAATTTCCAATTATCTGAATTATCACCTATTATAAGCTCTTTGATCCCATCACCATTAATATCAATAAAACCATACCCGACATCATCAAGAAATTTTCCGTTATTATCTTTTTCCTTTACATATTCCACCATAGAACTATTATTATATTCAATATTTCTATTTGTATCAGACTCCGATGCATTCTTAAGATCATAATAATAAAGATCCAACTTCTCTGAATATACTTCTTCCGCTTGTAATCTCTCACTCTCGGTCATATCTTCATTAACAAAAGCAATCTTATCTTGCTTTTTCCCACAACCTGTAATCAAAGCAACTGCCAATATTGAAACCAAAACATTTCTTGTCACGCGTGTATTCATTGTCTTTCCCCTTAATTTTTCGAGTCGGTCTTATATTATAAATCACTGCGCGGAATTTTTCAGCACCATTTTGGAGTTAAATAAACTCATCCATAGCGGAACGTTTTTTATCAGTAAGAAATTTACTATCCTGTGATATAAAAATAAGAGGCTGCCCCATTCGGATTTCCAAATGTTTCAGCCTCCTGTTACTATCTTGTTTTATCCTACGAAATCAAGCTTCTCCTTCAGGTTCCTCTGCGGCAGCTTTGTCGTAAGCTTCCAGGATAGTATCCTGAAGAACCTTTCTCATATCAGAATTTATGGGATGAGCAATGTCGCGATACTCGCCATCTGTGGACTTTTTGCTGGGCATCGCAATAAACAATCCTCTTTCACCCTCAATTACCTTAATATCATGAACAACAAATTCATTCTCAAAAGTAACCGATACGATTGCACGCATTTTTCCTTGCTTAGTAACTTTTCTTACTCTTACGTCTGTTATCTTCATCATATAGCCCCCTCTTGGTCAAATAATATTGAAGTCTCCGGTTAAAAAATTTTAGATCATATATCTTTCATTGTTTTCTATCACTATCTTGATGCCTTCATCTTCCTTGTAGTATGAGTTTGCCTGAATCGTGCCGTGGCTTTCCACGATGCAGTTCTCAATATGTGTATTGTCGCCGATGTAAACATCATTTAAGATGATAGAATTCTTAATATAACAGTTGTTTCCTATAAAGGCACCTTTGAATATTATCGAATCTTCTATTGTACCGTTTATGATACATCCGCTGGAAATAAGGCTGTTCTTCACATTTACCCCCACATTGTACTTGGCGGGAGGAAGATCCACGACCTTCGTGTAGATTCCCGGATATTCTCTAAAGAAATACTGTCTTACTTCCGGTTTCAGGAAGTCCATATTCGTCCGGAAGTAATCTTCGACGGAAGCAATGTTGTTCCAGTATTCTTTTATCTTGTATCCGTATATGCGCTTCATATCCTTGTATCTTACAAGTATGTCACGCACAAAATCATATCTGCCTTCTTTATCAGCTTTTTCGATAAGCTCAATGAGCTGTCGCCTTCGAATAACATATATTCCGCAGGAAATCGTGTTGGATTTCGAAACTACAGGTTTTTCTTCAAGTTCTTCTATTCGACTCTCCTCATTCATTCGAATGGTTCCGAATCTCTCGGTGTCCACATTTGCCGGCATATCCTTACAAACAACCGTTATGTCAGCCTGCTTCTGAATGTGATATTCAAGAAGTTTGGCATAGTCCATCTTGTAGACGCAGTCTCCCGAAGTAATTACAACATACGGTTCGTGGCAACTCCTTAAGAAATCAAGGTTCTGCGCGATTGCGTCCGCCGTTCCCCTGTACCACAAGTTTCCGGATGCTTTTACCGCAGGTGTGAACACATACAAGCCCCCCTGCTTTCTACCGAAGTCCCACCACTTGGATGAACTTAAGTGTGAATTGAGACTTCCGGCATTGTACTGAGTAAATACGGCAACCGTCTGAATATGCGAGTTCGTCATGTTGCTCAGGGCAAAGTCTATACTTCTGTAAAAGCCCGCCACAGGCATCGCACAAACCGCTCTCTTCTGGGACAATTCTTCCATCCTGCTACTGCTGCCGCCCGCTAAGATTATTCCAACCGCCCTCATATTAATCACCTGCCTTATCCAGTGTCTTGCCGCTATCAAGCACTCCGTCAAAATAGTCTTTTTCAGCGGTCACTCCCGAGATAACCGTATTCTTTCCGATCGTTACATTGTCGGGAATAACCGATTTCTCTCCGATAGTGCAAAGGCCTTCGCAATAAATATTGGGCTTCGTGTCATTCTCTTTTTCCTCAAAGGCACCTATCTTTACATTGTTTCCTATGGTAACCTTCTCGGCGATGATTCCTTTATCTATATTGCAGTTATCACCTATGACTGTTTCATTCATTATTATGGAATTGCTTACCACAGTTCCTTTTCCGATCTTGACTCCCGGGCTGATTACCGAGCTGTAAACTTTTCCGTATATCTCGCAGCCCTCACCGATTATGCTCCTCTCCACAGCGCTTTCAGGTCCTAAGTACTGCGGCGGCTGTACCCCACTCGCAGTATAGATCTTCCAATATTCCTCGTAGAGATTGAACTCGGGAACAATGTCGATAAGCTCCATGTTTGCCTGCCAGTAAGATGTAAGAGTTCCCACATCCTTCCAGTAACCGTCAAACTCGTAAGCATAAAGAGAATGTCCCTGCTCCTTACAATAAGGAATAATATGCTTACCGAAATCAAGACCCGATTGATCTTTGTTGTTCATAAGAGAGTCTTTTAAAACTTCCCATGAGAAAATATATATTCCCATGGACGCCAGATTACTCCTCGGACGTTCCGGCTTCTCTTCAAAGTCAACGATCTTCTTATTCTCATCCGTGATCATGATACCGAATCTGCTGGCTTCTTCAATGGGAACCGGCATTACGGCAATGGTAACGTCTGCTCCGCTTGATTTATGGAAGTCAAGCATGGTCTCATAATCCATCTTATATATATGATCACCCGAAAGTATCAATACATAATCCGGATTGTAATTTTCCATATACTCAAAGTTTTGGTAAATAGCATTGGCAGTACCGGTATACCACTCACTGTTTGAGCTCTTTTCATAAGGAGGTAACACTGTAACTCCTCCGAAATTACGATCAAGATCCCACGGTATACCTATTCCAATGTGAGAATTAAGTCTGAGCGGACGATACTGTGTAAGAACGCCCACAGTGTCCACACCTGAATTAATACAATTGCTGAGCGGAAAATCAATAATCCTGTACTTTCCGCCAAAAGAGACAGCCGGCTTTGCCATCTTTGCTGTCAACACTCCTAATCTGCTTCCCTGGCCCCCCGCCAGCAGCATGGCGATCATCTCTTTTTTTATCATGTTCCACCTCGTTGCGATCCGGAACTTTGCGCCCCGGCTATTGATGCACCAAACTCACTGCCCGTATTACAGAAAAAAAATGTAGCTTCTATATAGAAGTATAACATAAACATATTATTTAAAAAACAAAATTGTGCTAAATAAAGAATATTATCTAACATCATTTCCTTATTTTTTTGACTTTGCGTAAATAAGTGTTAGAATAGATTGCATTAAAACAGGTTTTTATATGAAATGAGGGTTATTATGTATACGATTGATTTTAGCAATCCGTCACACGTTTATTTTATGGGAATAGGGGGGATTTCCATGAGTGGCCTTGCCCACATTCTGATAGAAAAAGGGTTCAAGGTTTCAGGTTCTGATTCAAAAGAATCTGCTATGACCAAGGCGCTTTCCGATCTTGGCGTAAACATCATGTATGGTCAGTGTGCACAGAATATCACTGACGCAAGTCCAATTGATGTTGTGGTTTATACCGCAGCGATCCATCCGGACAATCCGGAATTCGTAGCAGCAAAATCTGCCAACATTCCAATGCTTACAAGAGCCGAACTTCTCGGTCAGATAATGAAGGAATATAAGATTCCGATCGCTATAAGCGGAACTCACGGAAAGACTACGACCACTTCAATGCTTTCCAAGGTTCTTCTTGAAGCAGATACAGATCCCACCCTTTCAATAGGAGGCGTGTTCAGTGATATCGGCGGAAATATACGTGTCGGAAACTCTGATTTCTTTGTTACGGAAGCTTGCGAGTACACAAACAGTTTCCTCAGCTTCTTCCCTAAGATCAGTGTTATTTCCAATATAGATGCGGATCACTTGGATTTCTTCAAGGATCTTAACGATATCAGGAACTCTTTTACCAAATTTGCACATCTTCTTCCCGATGACGGCACCCTTGTAATAAACGGTGACATCGAAAACCGTTCTGCAATTACAGACGGCCTTGGATGCGAGATCATTACATATGGTTCAAAAGAGGAATATGATTATTTTCCTTCTAATATTAATTATGATGAGCAGGGAAACCCTTCCTTTACAGCTCATATGCCGGGTGGCAAGACCGTCGATGTAAAACTTGCGGTTCCCGGACTTCACAACGTATACAATGCACTCGCTGCTATTGCCGTAAGTAACGTTCTCGGAATTGACTGCGAATTGGCTTCAAGAGCTCTTTCGTTATTCGGAGGCACAAGCCGCCGTTTTGAGCATAAGGGTGAGATTCACGGTGTTACCATCATAGATGATTACGCTCATCATCCCACAGAGATCAAGGCAACATTAACTGCAGCGCAGAATTATCCTCATAATAAAATATGGTGTGTATTCCAACCTCACACATATACAAGAACCAAAGCTCTTCTCGATGAATTTGCAGAGGCACTTTCACTTGCGGACAGGGTTGTACTCGTAGACATCTATGCAGCAAGAGAAACCGACACTTTAGGCATAAGTTCACGTACTTTATGCGACAAGATTATTGAGCTTGGGCATGAATGCACGTATTTTCCCACTTTTGAAGGTTTTTCCGAGGTTGAGAAATTTCTTTTGCAAAATTGCACTAAAGGAGATTTGTTGATAACAATGGGAGCGGGAGATGTAGTAAAAATCGGCACTGAGCTATTAGGTAAGTAACACTTTTCCACATTTCCACTTTTTAATTTCGTTTATCAAAATGTAACATCGTGGATAACAGCCAAACTTTTCAACAAGACATTTTTTGTCTGTCTTTTGAAAGTTTGGCTGTTTTTCTGGGGTTTTCGTATAAATAATCCACGTTATCCACAATGTCCACATTCTTAACGAAATCTCGGAAACATGCACCACTGCGCTTTTCTTCGTCACTTTTCCCATATCCTTAAAAAAATTACCATGCTATAATCCTTCATGTGATGAAAAAGTATAAAGCAGGTGAGTAAACAAATGATGGGGAGAGTAACTATCAGTCATAATGTAGGGGAGGATTCTACCACAGTTTCAAATGTATTTATTGATGAATATATGCAGGATGCAAATGACGCTCAGATAAAGATATATCTTTATCTTCTGCGTATGATGAAGGCTAATCTGCCAACAAGTGTTTCTGCACTGGCAGATAAATTCAACCATACTGAGAAGGACGTTATACGTGCACTCAAGTACTGGGAGAAGAAAGCACTTATCACTCTTGAATACGACGGTGCCGATACCCTTATAGGAATCCACATGGAGGATTTAACTACACATAGACCTTCAGGTTCACGCAAGAATGAATCTGTGCTTAAAGCCGTTCCCTCTTCTAATAAGGAAGAGCCCGAACACGCTGTTCCGGCAAAGCCCAACTACTCTGCCGCTCAGCTCAGAGCTTTCAAGCAATCATCCGATGCGAACATTGTGTTCCCGGCTGAACAGTATTTTAAACGACCTTTGACATCTACAGATCTCATGACTCTGTACTATATAAAAGATGAACTTAAGTTTTCCGATGATCTTTTGGACTATCTGATGCAATATTGCGTCGATAATCATAAGGCTGATTTCAGATATGTCGAGAAAGTGGCATTAAACTGGGCTCAGCAAGGCATCAAGACGCCAAAACAGGCTCGCGTGGAGAATTTCAAGCGTGATCCCGAACTCATCGAGATCATGAAAGCACTCGGTATGGAAAATAGTCCCACGGAAAAAGAAGGCAACTTCATTAAATCGTGGCGTGGGGAGTTGGGTTTTTCAATGGATATTATCATGGAAGCCTGCGACCGTACTGTTATGGCGACACAGAAGAATCGTCTCAAGTATTGTGACTCCATTCTTCGTAGCTGGCATGTAAACAAAGTCTCTTCCAGAGCAGACATTGCCAGACTTGATGCTGATTTCACCGCAGATCTCCGCAAGAAGAGATCGAAGGCTTCCGTGTCATCCATTAGTAAAATTCGCTCAGACGAATCATATATTCGTCCCGGCGGAGTCCAGAACCGCTTTAATCAGTTTCAGCAAAATACATATGATTTTGCCGAGCTTGAGCAAAAACTTCTGGACAACTGACGCTCATATTTGATTGGGGAATCAGATACGAGGAATACTCGGGCCCTGTACTTTGGTTTGGTGGCGGCACATGCCTTCCCTAAAGCACGTACAGGGCAAAAGTATGTAGGTGGAGCTTTTAAATTGGCACATTGCTGACTTTTTTGAAAGGTATGAAAAAATGGCATTAACCAACGCTCAATACGACGAAATAATGCACTCATATGAGGAGATGCGCTCTCTTCACAGGCAAGAACTGGAGGAACGAAAACTCTCAGTTTATGAAAGTGTCCCCGGGTACAGGGAACTCGAGGATAAAGTCTCTACTATCAGCGTCGATTTCGGCAAAAGACTTCTTTCGGGTGAAAGACTTGACCGTTCCGTGCTAAGACACGAACTTGCAGAGCTCGCCCGTCAAAAAAAGCTGCTTCTTACAGAGTCGGGTTTTTCGGACGACTATCTTGAAATGGGCTACTCCTGCCCTTACTGTAAAGATACGGGATATATCGGAAACGAGAAATGCCGCTGCTTCAAGCAGAAAATAATCGAGAAACTCTACGACAGATCTAATCTCAAAGAAATGGCTAAGCGAGCCAATTTCAAACTTGTTGATGAAAAATATTATCAGGGCGATGACCTGCAAAGGTTCAGAGGAGCTTTAAAAACGGCTGAACTTTTTGTAAACTCTTTCAACTCCGACTACCAAAATCTATTCATTTATGGTACAGTTGGTGTTGGCAAATCATTCCTGTCTACATGTGTCGCCAACGAATTGCTGAAAAAAGGTCATTCTGTAATATATTTTAGTTCATCTGCCTTGTTTGAACTTCTTGCAGAAAATTCATTTGACTACAAAAACAAGCAAGAACTTCGCGGTATATATGATGACATTTATAACTGTGAACTTCTTATAATAGATGACCTTGGTACGGAACGCACTAACAGTTTTGTATCTTCAGAGCTTTTTTCATGCATAAATGAGCGCGACCTTCGCAAGAAATCAACGATCATTAATACTAATCTGTCTCTGGAAGATATACAGGCTACATATTCTGACCGTATCTTTTCAAGAGTTGCCAGCAATTACAAATTGCTCAAACTCTCAGGACCTGACATCAGGAAAATCAAAAAGATTGCCATAAAAGAAAGTGAGGATTTTCAGTAATGCCTAAAAAAGAAGAGAAACGTAATCTGGAAACAATTCCCGTTGGTTCCTTAGGAATCATTCCATTAAAGGGAGTTAAGCTTCTGGCTGAAAAAGTTGATTACTATCTCGTAAAATGGAGAGCCGAAAGAGAAAATGAACACAAAGGCAGCTTGGCCTTTACCGGTTATGAGAGACCGTCTTACATACTGGAGGCGGAAGTACCCAGATTCGGAACAGGTGAAGCAAAGGGTGTTATCAAGACATCGGTTCGTGGTGATGACCTTTATCTCCTTGTAGATGTTTGTAACTATTCACAGACCTACTCAATGTTTGGCAGAGAAAATCATATGTCTCCTGATGATCACTATCAGGATCTTAAACGTATAATCGCTGCAGTTGGCGGAAAAGCAAGAAGAATTACAGTTATCATGCCTTTCCTCTACGAGTCAAGACAGCATAAGAGAAGCTCCAGAGAGTCTTTGGACTGTGCTATCGCACTTCAGGAGCTCGTAAATATGGGCGTAGACAACATTATCACATTTGATGCCCACGACCCCAGAGTTCAGAACGCAATTCCTCTTAACGGTTTCGAGACCGTCAGAACAACATATCAGTTTATAAAAGCATTACTCAGAAATGTCTGGGATCTCAAGATCGATTCAGACAATATGATGGTAATAAGCCCTGACGAGGGTGGAATGAGCCGTGCTATCTACCTTGCAAGTGTGCTTGGTCTTGATGTCGGAATGTTCTATAAACGTCGCGACTACACACAGGTTGTAGACGGAAGAAATCCTATCGTTTCTCACGAGTTCCTTGGAACAAGCGTGGAAGGAAAATCAGTTATTATCGTTGACGACATGATCTCATCAGGTGAGAGCATGCTCGACGTTGCAAGAGCTCTTAAAGAGCGCAAAGCCGCAAGAATCTATGCTTTCTCAACATTCGGTCTCTTCACAGGCGGACTTGATGTATTCGATGAAGCTTACAAGAACGGCATTATAGACAGAGTATTCACAACAAACCTTATCTACCAGACACCTGAACTTCTCTCACGTGAATGGTATATAAGCTGTGATATGAGCAAGTATATTGCTTACCTTATTGATACACTCAACCACGACGCTTCTATCAGTGATCTTTTGAATCCTGTTGAAAGAATCAACAACATCATCGAAAGATACAACAGCGGCGAACTCAGAGCTTCACTTGAAGCAGAGAAAAAAATCTGATTAGTATATCAGAACAAAGAACTGTTTAGTTGAATGGGATTCCATTCAATTAAACAGTTCTTTTATATTGATCAGAGAATCAATTTTCTTATAAAGCATCTTCTGCAATTCCTCATCCGGCTGCGTCAAATCCGGAATCATGATCACATTGCACCCTGCACGGTATGCACTCATTACACCGTTTGGTGAATCTTCCACTGCAAATGTTTTTTCAGGAGATAATCCAAGCTGTCTGCAGGCATAAGCGTATATATCAGGTGCCGGTTTTCCTTTTTCCACCATATTTGCACAGATTATCTTATCAAAATATCCAAAGAGCTCTATCTTCTTAAGGTAACGCTCTGTTCTCTCATAATCATTTGCTGTGGCAATGCATGTAAGTATTCCTTTTTCCCTGAGCCAGGTAAGTATCTCTTTTGCACCGGGCTTTAAAGGTATTCCCGTCTCTTTTATCATTTCTTCAACAAGACCTTTCCTATACTCTCTCACTTTCATATAATCAAAGTCATCGCCGTACCATTCTTTAAATTTAAGAGGTGCAAAAGGTCTTCCCAAAGAACGAAGTTCAAGTGCCTTCTCTTTTTCCATGGGATATCCAAAATGTTTCAATGCTTTGGGCCACGCCGTCTGATAGTATTTTTCTGTATCCGTCAAAGTTCCGTCCAGGTCAAAAATGACCGCTTTAACCACATCTTCCAAATTAATATCCTCGCATACGTTTTGATTTTCATTATTTTATCATATAATCAATGATATACACATCTTTATGCTCTTTAAGGAGGTTTCTATGGCAATCAATGAAAATATAACAAAGAGAAATACACTGCTTGCGCAGAAAGTGATAAGCGGGCTCGGATCAAGAAACATGAGCGGTTACTTTGCAACTTCTAAAGAAGAAGCTCTGAAACTTGCACTCTGCCTCATTCCCACAGGTTCAAGCGTAACCATGGGCGGAGCCATGAGTGCTCATGAGATCGGTCTGGTAGATGCTTTAAAAGAAGGCAACTACAACTTCATCGACAGAGATGCCTACGAAGATAAGCGCGCAGCTATGCTCGCAGCTTATGATGCAGATGTCTTTATCTCAAGCGCAAATGCAATGACCGAAGACGGAATCCTTGTAAACATAGACGGCAACGCAAACCGCGTATCTGCTATCGCACAGGGTCCCAAAAAAGTTATATTTATTGTAGGAATGAATAAGGTCTGCAATGATGTTGACAGCGCTCTTAAAAGAGCAAGAAATGTCGCTGCGCCTATTAACGCACAGCGCTTCGGACTCAGCACTCCTTGTGCTCAGACAGGATCTTGCATGAACTGCAAATCTCCCGACACAATCTGCTGCCAGTTCCTTGTAACACGCTTTTCAAAGCACAAAGACAGAATCCACGTTATCCTTGTAGACGACAATTTAGGATTCTAATAAAATACTCTACTTAAGAAAAAAGCGGTAACTTACTGTGGATAACCACTGTAAGCTACCGTTTTTGCTTTTTATGGATTACATTCTGTGCAAGGCTCATATCCTTGCGCTATAACCTCTTCTCTTGTTCCGCTTAGGAACTTCAGATTATTTGTTTTCATATCTGCTACAAGTTCACACTCAGGATCGTGGAATTTCTTGCTGTATTTGTTTGCTATGTACGTCCAATCAAGATTAGCCTGATAATCGCGGTCAAGCTCACTTGTGCCGTCGCTGTAATGAATCTTTACTCCCGGTTGGACATTGTAGCAATACACATTAAAACAGATTCCTTCGCCACCGTCCTCTACAGACAGTGCTTCTATATTGACTCCGTTACATACAAGATTATCCCCTTTAAAATCCGGCGTTACCCGGTACATGACATGGTTTCCCGTCTCTTTTACATATGATGTGACACTGTTTTCATATCTGAGCATTCCATCCATGTTCATATATCTGGTTCCAGTCACCAGATTCTTTTTATTGTCATTTTCCCCCGTAAGCTGATAGCCTATGAGATGACACCTGTTATATAAATAAGGCGGATTTGAATCAATTATTCCCGGATATTTCTTCTGCTCCCAGCCTGTAGGTTTTACTGCCTCGATCGAACCTCTCTTCTCGGTCGGCATCAAGTCTTTTCCAACGCAGGCGTATGCTACGGTGCATCTTCCGAGTTCGTCTAAATCTCCATACTCTTCATATGAATCATCGACAATTTCGTCTTCGGTAAATGTAGGTTTATTACCGTTTACTTCTATCGAGGCGTCTCCCGAGTATTCTGTGGACTGAGTTCCTTCCTCGATTACTTCTTCGTTTGCATTACCTTCCAGTGATTCGTTGTTAATTGTGATCAGGGTAATGCATACAAATGTTGCTAATAATAAATAGTACTTAAGTCTGTTGGCAATCTTCTTCATGTTGATAAATAAAAAAACCAGATAGTAATACTTAATAGATTACCTTATCTTTTCCGTCTTATTATATTCCTTTCCTAGTAATTAAATTATTAACTTTTGATGTGTGTGAACTAAAATCTCTTCATTTATTTTTCCTCCGGTATATAAGTGATAAAATGATTTCCATTTTCCTCAAACATATCTGCCGCTTCACTTTTGCCTTTTTTATAAGCCTTTCCTGTATTCGGATCCATAAGAATATAATTCTTTTCATCAAATCCAAGTATCAACAAAGCTTCATCATTATTCAAAAGTGCCATGACAGGTATGTCTTTTACAATGTAGTACTTAACCGAATCAAGCGAACAACCGTCCATATCAAGCACATCCGCAGTCGGCATTGAAGTGCTCAAAACGTCCGCAACGCTCTGTCCGCCCTTAAGAAGTGAGTCTACATCTCTGTCTACTCCGTTATACTTCAAAATAAGATCGAGACATGTCGTAACAGAACTCTTTGTGCCTTTGCCCTCATACGAATCCGCCATCTTTATTATTGTCTGGAGCTGATAATAATTATAAACACCTGCATACCAGATATAATTATTCTTATCTCCCATAACAACACCGGCTTTCCCGTGGGCATCTATAACTGCCTTTGCAGGATCGGCAAATATCTTTACTTTACCTGCAATGTCATATACATAGTAAAAAGAATTTTTCTCAACGTCTCTTTCAGATTCAACTTCGACGTCTCTTTTATCCTCAAACAATACCTGATTGGGTGAAAGAACCCTAAGCTTAGTTCCTATGTCACCGTCCGTATTTATATGAACGACTTTCATGCTTAGGCTTTCTTTGGAATCGGATTTTCCGTTAGCCTCACCGCCTGACAATGTCCTTGTTTCTTGTGTTACAGTGTTCTTTCCCTCAATCTTCTCAAGTGAATTCTGCAAAATATCGCCGGTTGTGCTCTCAAATGCACCATTCGCATTTTTGACAACACGCGTCAGGAAGATATTTTCATTGGTTGATTCTGCATCCGTTTCATATATTCCCTCCGAGCTCTTATCATACTCACGCATGTTTTCACCGTTCTTATCTCGGATAACTATCTTATATATGGGATAAATTTCATTACCCATAGTATCTTTCGCAACATCTGCTTCATGAACCAATCCGGTTACAATATCTTCTCCCGCGAAACAAAGCGCCACTATATCGTCTCCGTTTTCTGCAGGAACCTTGGTCTTAGCGCCGGTGCTCAAATTCAGGATATCAACCTGCTTATGGTCGTCACTTTGCCAAGCTATGATCTCCTTCGATTCCGAAACCTTGTATGAACCCGATCCGATATCGGCAACTGCCTTCGCTGTCTTATCCGACAGATTGACCTCATAAATGTTCTGATCCATCATTGTATAAAAGATATCGCTGCCGTTCGCATATGCAAGCGTATCCACATAGCCGTTCAGGATCTCAGCAGATTGATTACATCCGATAAATGCCTGTTCTTCAACAGAATTCAAAGCCGCATTGTAATCATATACAACTATTCCGACTTTTCCTTCGTGAATTCCTCTATTCATATATCCCGAAACCGCAAATCGCACATCGCCGCCTTCGTTGATATTCAGCACTTTGATAAAACTGTTATCCCATCTGGATCTGGCGTCGTCATTGTAATCATCATAGAATCCAAAGATATATGCGAGCTTCTTGTCATTGTTATTGTATGAAAACAGCCTTCCCTCATTTACAAATGCAAAAGAGCTTCCGTCATTATTTTCTTTTAATTCAAATGACGGATCACATATTCCAAGTGAGATCACATTCTTTTCAATCTTATATTCATTCGGATCAAAAATGTAATTCATTGTACGCTCATAATTTAAGAGCTGCATCTTTTTCTGATTGTACTTTACTCTGTAGCATTCGGTAACGTTATAATCTCCGCCGAGCTCGTCGTCATTTATAGTCACTCTGTACTGCAATTTAAAGCATCCCGTCGATCCGTGAATATCAGTGACATAGACCTGTGGCGCCGTATGATTTGCGATCTTAAGACCATACCACGAAAATGACTCAAAATTGCTCTTAATATCTACCTTATCGAAAGAAACAGTGTCCTTCTTATCGCCTTTATACTCACAATATTTCTTGTGGTTTTCTTTTGCGGCATCTTTGATAAATGTAGCACCCGAAAACTTCTGGATAAAATCGATTTCTTCGTCGATATAATATCTGTTTTCATCAGTGGTCCATACAACCCTGGTGTAATATCTGGCAACTCCGTTGTCTGTATCCATCTTAATGACAAGCATGTACTCCCTGCCCTGAACGATAAGATCTTTGAGCTGAATATTACAATTCAAAACTCCGTCTTTCTCTTTATAGTCAGAAAGTTCTGCATTCTCAACAAGATTCTTGCCGTCTATGCTTCTCACTTCATAGCCTATGTTCCATACATTCTGTCCGTAAGTGTTAATGGAAAAAGACATTTTTCTGTCGACACTGATAGGCCATACCGTTCCTCTGATGTAACTGGGATCGACTTCAGAAAGATAGCCGTGAAGCGGATTTACTGCAACGCCGTTACTTGATACAGATATTATGGGCAAAGTTGCCGGTGGCATCTTTGCAGTCATATCTGCGTTGTCCTTGTTGGATAATTTACCCACAACAAAAAGAGCTATAACGAACACTACAATAAAGTATGCAATTTTTATGATTGTTTTTTTGATAGTATTGTCACGCATAATTGACTTTCAAATTTAATAATAGTAATATTTTCATAATATAAACATCAATATGGAAAGGAAAAATATGGCTTATCCTGTTCTATATCGAAAACGTTTCATACCTGATGAGTGTATCGAGCTTAAAGACGATGTCATTCTTAAACTCGACGACTCAGTTATCGTAACCGAGTGGAAAGCTCTCAAGTCGAGGTGCGACCTCAGCAGGGGATATTCCTGCTACTACCTCAAAGAGGGCTATAAGATCAGCAAATTTATAAAAGCTGACAACTCTCTTTTGTGTTGGTATTTTGACATAGTCACCTACGACCGCGATCCGCAATCAAACATTCTTACCGTCATCGACCTTCTTGCTGATGTCAAGATTTATCCCGATGGCTTTATGAAGGTTGTAGATCTCGACGAGTTATCCGAAGCTTATGAAAAAAGACTTATCGACGAGTCTTTGCTCAAAAAGAGCCTGCTCTCCTTGAACAGACTCCTCAACGAAATCTACGAAAACGGTATTACTTCTCTGACCGCTCCCATTGAAAAGCTCATTGACGAGCAAAATCAATAGAATACATGTCCGCCTATATTCCTTCCCGACAATCCCGGGATAGGAGTTCTGAAGTATACACAATTTCCTACGTTAGAATAGCCTTTCATGGCTTCATCGGCTGCCTGAAAGCATGATTCTGTAGCTTTGCCCTCAGCAAGTGCAAGAGCAAGTCTTCCGCTCGCAACAGGTGAAAACTGCCTGTTCTGATAAATAACTCCCACTACAGTATCCGGATACACCGAACTCAGCACCCTGTTTATTACAACGGCGCCTACGGCGACTTTACCCTCGTAGGGTTCCGCACCGGCCTCGCAGTATATAAGATTTGCAAGCAGATATCTGTCTCCCTCTGCAAAAGACACTTCCGAAATATCTCGCCATGCAGATGATGCCGCCAATTTTGACAATCTCATCTCCTCGGCAAGTTTTTCCTCGAGCTTCTTTATATCTTCATCCTGAGCTTTTATCTGCGCTTCAAGTTCTTCTGCCTTTGACTGCGCATCGGAGATGTCATTGGCATACTGCTTGATGGTTCCCGAGGTCTGGCTTACAAGTCCCGACACTCTGCTCTGTTCAGCCTGTTGTTTGGTATGATACTCATCAAGCTGTACCTTCTCAACCTCAAGCGTTGCCTCTTTTTCCTCGATATATTCTCTGGTCTGAATATATTCCAAAAACTTTTTTCTATCATATTCGGAAAGCTTTTCTATGTACTGATTCTGATTAAGGAAATCGGCAAAACTTCCGAAATTAAATAGCATGTCTATCAACATGAAGTTCTGTTGCTCATAAATATACTGAACACGCTTTTTCATGGATTCGTATTGCTGTTCTTCTGTCTGTCTGGCAGCTTCAAGTTCTGCCAATGTGTTTTCTATCTCGTTTTCTTTACTTCCTATCTGTTCTTCGATCTGCTCAAGATTATTGCTGACTTCACTGAGCTGCGTGTTGAGCGTATCGAGCTGTCCTTGCAAAGATGACTTTTCTTCATTCATCTCCGCAATGTTTTCTTTGGTACTGTTTAATTCATTCTGCGACCGGGATTTTTTTTCCTTCGCATCTTGAAGCTGCTTTTTGGTAGTTTCAGTTGCATACGAAAAGATCGACATCGAAAGCGCCAGCACGATCACTGCCATTAGCGATGCCGTAAGAGAAAAGAGCATACCTAACTGTTTAGTTACCTTACCCCTAACCCCTGTTTTTTTCATATTCCGGTTTAATTATATGGTAATCTTAATATTTCTTCCACTGCGTTCGTATTTGTAATATCTTACGCCGGCTGCATCAAACATCTTCTTGGATGCTCTTGTTGATGCAGAGGAATCATACTTGTCACTATCATAAACGACCGTTTTGATCCCTGCCTGAATAATTGCCTTGGCACATTCATTGCAAGGAAAAAGAGATACATAAAGTTTGGAACCAACCAAACTCCCGCCTCTGTAATTCAAAATAGCATTGAGCTCGCTGTGTGTAACAAAGGGATACTTCGTAGACAACTCGTCTTCCCCGTCGCGTTCCCAGGGGAAATCCTCATCGGAACATCCCTTTGGGAAACCGTTGTATCCCATGGAAAGGATATTGTTATCCTCACTGACTATGCAGCTGCCCACCTGTGTATTCGGATCTTTCGATCTCATCGCCGCAAGCTTGGCAACTCCCATGAAATACTCATCCCATGATATATAGTCTTCTCTTTTCATGTCCGCTCCTTACTTGGTTCCGAAGATCCTGTCACCGGCATCTCCGAGTCCGGGAACGATATATCCGTGCTCATTAAGCTTCTCATCCAAAGCTCCCACATAGATATCAACGTCAGGATGTGCTTCCTGCATTGCTTTAAGTCCCTCGGGTGCAGCGATTATGCACATAAAATGAATATGTTTGCATCCTTTTTCTTTAAGCATATTTATTGCCGCTACCGAAGATCCTCCCGTAGCAAGCATAGGATCAACCACAAATATCTCTCTTTCAGAAACATCTGCAGGCATCTTACAGTAATATTCGACCGGCTTAAGCGTCTCAGGGTCTCTGTAAAGACCAATATGTCCGACTTTTGCCGCAGGTATAAGTGCAAGCATACCGTCAACCATTCCGAGACCTGCTCTCAAAATAGGAACTACGCAGAGTTTTCTGCCCTTAAGTTCCTTGACGGTTGTTTTGCAAATGGGTGTTTCTATCTCAACATCATGGAGCTGAAGTCCCCTTGTGGCTTCGTAACATATGAGCATTGCTATCTCACTGATCGTCTGTCTAAAGTCCTTAGTCCCCGTGTCAATTCGCCTGATATACCCAATCTTGTGTCGGATCAAAGGGTGATCCATTATAACAACTTTACCCATACTTTCCTCCTTAGCGAAACATTTATATTATTCTTCAATTTTTGATATTCTGCGACTGTGTTTCTCAAGACCTGAAAACTCTGTATCAAGAAACGTGTCAACTATCTCAAGGGCAGCGATCTCTCCAATGAGTCCCGCTCCCATAGCAAGCATATTTGCATCATTGTGTTCTCTGGTAAGTCTGGCTGATGTAGTCTCGGAACAAAGAGCGCATCTTATTCCTTTGACTTTGTTAGCCACAATTGAAATACCGATTCCGGTAGTACAGATAACTATACCCTTTTCACATTCTCCGGCTGCTACCGCCTGCGCCGCAGCTCTGCCGAAATCAGGGTAATCACAGGATTCTTTGCTGTTTGTGCCAAAATCCTTTACTTCAAATCCCCTCTTCTGCAAATGTTCTTTTACTGCTTCTTTCAGAATAAATCCACCATGGTCACATCCAATCGCTATCATGCCTGTTTCCTCTTTTCATATTATAATACAAATCCTTTATAAGACTATAACATTATGTCCCGCAGCCTTTAATAACCTGTTCATAATTGCCATTCCGATTCCGCTGTCATCAAATGATTCTGAAAACATGACATCTATGCCTTCATCGTCAAATTCCCTCAGCGCTTTGAAAAGTTCATGAGCAATTGCGTTTTCATCATCTCTTTTTCCGAGATTCTTTATCGTATCTGCTTTATACAATGTTATTGTCGAATCGGTTCCTATTACTCCGCATTTCTTACCTTCAGCCTTGGCTTTTTCGGTTTCTGCATTGATAAATTCAACCACTTTGTCCTGCGGACCGCTTACTATTGTAAGAACGCCTTTTGGCGCGTAATGTTTGTACTTCATTCCGGGCGCCTTGGGCTTAAGCGTTGAAGAACTGTCTATGATAGTTTTATCTATACTGACTTTGCCAATAACCTTCTCTATCATATCTGCAGTAATATATCCGGGTCTTAATATCATTGGAACATCGGATGTAAGATCGACGATCGTGGACTCAAGTCCTATTCCTACCTGACCGCCGTCTATTATCATATCTATCTTACCACTTAGATCCTCTACGCAGTATCTTGCAACCGTAGGACTGGGACGTCCCGAAGTATTGGCACTCGGTGCTGCAATGTATCCGCCTGAGGCTTTTATAAGTTCAAGTGCGATCTTATTATTCGGCATTCTTATGGCAACTGTGCCAAGTCCACCTGTAGTCTCCAAAGGAACCTTGTCACTCTTATTCATTATCATGGTAAGAGGGCCGGGCCAAAAAGCTTTGGCAAGCTTAACAGCCGTCTCCGAAACATCCTCTGTTATCAATTTAAGATCTTCTGTATCTGCAATATGAACTATAAGAGGATTGTCCGAAGGTCTTCCCTTTGCTGCATATATTTTCCTGGAAGATTCGGGATTAAGCGCATCTCCTCCAAGACCGTATACCGTCTCTGTCGGAAATGCAACGAGTCCGCCTCGCTTTATTATCTCTCCCGCATGATTGATTGCTTTCTCAGCCTCGGTATTAATATTTTCCTCATCTATTACTACCAGCTCAGTTTCCAATTTACTGTCCCTCTGTATAACTTGCGATTACATCCCAGACATCGCTTGTTTCCTGTCCTATCGACCATTCTGCGATTCCCGCAAGATTTCTAGCTTTCATTACTTCTATTTTTTTCGAAAGAGAATCGGCGTTTTCTACCCAGATCTTATAGGCTTTGCCGTCCTTTGTTTTTCCTTCTCCGTAATATTGTCCCGTTTCTTCATCCCACGAAACTTCCATTCCATTGGCAGAAATATATTCGGAGACATCATTCATATGCTTAACATAGCTTTTATACTTGGTTTTTTCTTTTACCCATGCCCTGCAATAAAAAGGCACTGCATTTATTACTTTCGACGAATCAACTTCGGCAAGTACCAGATCGATTCCCTGCTCAACAAAACCTATTGAGGAAACCGGTCCCGGCTCAGGACTGCTGTCCACATGCTCATCATATCCCATCAATATGATGTAATCTACAACCTCGCCCTGTTCCTTTATGCACATATACTTATTATAAATGGGATAATAATTATCCACGGAAAAAACAATTCCCTGCGCTCTGCAAGCAATCGACAATTCTCTTACAAACTCAATAAACGGCTGTGATTCTTCTTCGGAATTGATGCTCTCAAAATCAAGGTTCAAGCCGTCTGCTCCCAAAAGAGTAACCTGTGCCACCGCTTCTTTTATTATCTTAGATCTTTTATCTGCATAAGGAAGAAGATCCATAAGGTTATATCCGTCTCGGTTTCTGATGTCATCAAAAACAACCCATACATCCTTTCCGGCTGCATGCACTTCCTTAACATAATCAACTGAACCGATACTTCCGACAGTTCCGTCTTTATCTTTTATATAGAGCCATTGAGGCGCTATTACATTAAGTCCTTTTGTTTCCACAAGATAATTTGTAAGCGTATCATTTCCGGCTTCGGTTCCGATACAATGAAATCCCAGATTAATCAACTGATCTTTCTTGATCCTTGTGTACTCAGGTTCCTGATAATCAGCAACCGGCTCGGGCTTTATGGTTCTTTTATTCCTAAGTCTCTTTTTCTCAACAAAACCAATGAGCGAATCTGAGCTCTTAACTCTTACCCAGTTATCAAATTCTTCAAGAATTACGACTTCCTCGTCTTTACTGAGTTCTCTGAGAATATCACTCTTATAACCGCCTTTTACTCTAAGATTGGTGTCTCGTGAAATAACAGCAACAGCCTGTTCATCCCACCTTGCTGTTAACTGCAAATGATTGGGCTCTTTAAATCCTTCATATGAGAAATTGCTGTATTTTTTGACATAATCAAGTGCAACATAAAGAGTGTCGTCTGCCTCTTTAGCAATAACGAACTCCTCTTCACCCGATCCTCCTTTGGCATCAACCCACGAATTCTCACCTATATTTGCAGTAATAATATTATCAGGTGTTGTATATTTTAATGTTCCGTCTTCCTTACTGTAATAGAACTTAGAATTAAGGTTATTGCGAACAACTTCTATATCTGCGTAGTATTTTCCGTCCCAAAGCTTTGCTCTTTTCTCTATGTACTCATCACCGAGTACGATCGCCACATCATCTTTTCCCTTTATATCGAAATATTTATTAAGATCTGCTTTTTGCTTACTGCTTGTCAGCATGTAAACAAGCGACTTTATTTCATCGCCGCAATTAACTACGAAAACCGCTCCAAAAATAATTACAAAGGCAATTACAAGAATTATCGGATTGAACCCCCTCCTTGCTCTTCTTCTGCCGGATCTCCTCGATCTGGCTCTTCGCCTTTTTGAACTGGGGCCGGATCTTCTTTTTTTCCTTTTTTTTGTCAATATCTAGCTCCTCTAAAAGCACCCCCATCATACCAGAATATTAACTATGGAAATACTGATAAAATCAGTATTTCCACATATTTATCCCTCTATAAATTCTGCAATGACATCCCAAACATCATCCGTTTCTTTTCCTATTCCTATAGACCATTCGGCAATTCCGCCTATCTCATATTGCTTCATGACATTTATCTTTGCTTCAAGAGATTTGGCATCTTCTACCCAAATTTGGCTGAAATTACCGTTTGAATCGGTATATTCGCCATAATTCTGTCCTACTTCGCCATCCCATATAAGTTTCACATTATTGCTGTCGATAAATTTCTGCATGTTCTCCCTATAAGCAACTTCATTGCTAAATGATCCGTCAGCAGATGTATGCCATATTCTGGTATATAAAGGTACCGCATTTATCAACTGCGAAGGATCAACCTCTTTAGAAAGGTTCTTAAGTCCTTCTTCCACAAATCCGAGGGAAGCAACCGATCCCGCATCGGTAGCATCTTTAGTACGCTCATCATATCCCATCATTATTACATAATCAGCAACAATACCCTGCTCTTTAAAATTCATATGCGTATTCAAATTATTAAGCGGAACAGGATCATCCACAGATAGAACAAGCCCCTCTTTTCTGCAGGCTATCGATAGCTCTCGAATAAATTCAACAAGAGGTACCGCTTCTTTTTCATCAATACCCTCAAAGTCAACGTTTACACCGTCGGCTCCGCATCCCTTGACAGCTTCTATTGCTTCATTTATCAGATTAGCTCTACTCTCCGCGCGACAAAGAGTCTCATATGTGAAAACACCTTCTCGCATATTAAGATTATTTAAGATAGGCCATACTTCCAATCCTGCCGCATGTGCCTTCTCTACATATTCGGATGAAGCTATACTATCAATTTTTCCGCTATTATCATCAAGTCTGAGCCACATAGGCGCGATTGCATTAATCCCGTGTGTTCCTTCAAGATCCTTTTCAAGATGAGAATTTGCAGATGCTGCACCAATATTATGGAAAGCAAGATTGATCTTGTGATCCCTAATATTCTTTGTATATTCAGGTTCTTCGTAATCTGTCACAGGTTCAGGAGTAAATGCTTTTTTATCCTTAACTTTCTTTTTCTCAACAAAGCCAATAAAAGCATCTTCACTCTTAACCTTGTACCAACTCTCAAATTCCTCAAGAACAACTACGCTCTGACCTTTTTTAAGGTCCTCAAGAACCTCACTCTTTGGTCCACCTTTTACTCTGAGCTTGGTATTTCTTGCCACTGTGGCAACCTGCTGTTCATCCCAGCTGGTAAAAAGCTCAATACGGTTGGGATCCTTATATGCTGTATATGCAAAATTAGTGTACTTTTTCACATAATCAAGCGCCAAATAAAGGTTATCATTCTCAACCTTAGCTATTACATACCCTTCGTCGCCTGATCCACCGTCTGAATCCGTCCAACCTGTCTCACCTACGTTGGCTGTAATAATTGTAGTAGGTGTTGTATAAGTTATTGTTTCGTCTTCCATTCCATAGTAGAATCTACTATTAATATATTTCTGAACGGAGGGATAATCCATATAGTAAGCTCCATCGATGAGCCTGGCTTTTTCATCTAAAATTTCATCCCCAATTACTATTGCAACTTCTTTATCATCACTTATATCAAAAAAGTTTTTTAGATCGGCCTTATCATTATTATAGAAAAACATGTTTTCTATACTGCCATCTCTGACCATCTGAAAACCCAAATATCCGCCTATAATAAAAATAAGGGCGATTATAAGAATCGCCGGATTAAATCTCTTAGCCCTTCTTTTAGGTCTTCTTCTCTTAGATCTGCTGTCAGGCCTTCTTTTAGTCCTTCTCTTAGTCATAGTCTTACTCCTTTACAATCGCCCTCTATTATAACAGACAATTAACAATACGTCATTATGAATGTCCCCAAAAGCAATATAAATCATCATTTATTGTATATGTTGTGGCGGGGAGCCTCTTAATAAAAATTTCATTTGATGTTTTTATTGCTGTTTGGGGACAATATTAATCCAAGGCAGAGCCAAAAGGTATTCCCGATGTGATAATTCCTTACTAACGCCTTTTTTTGCCCCGAATTTTTTTTTGACATATTTTAATCTGTATGAGACACCATTTCGCAAACCCTTTTTTATACGCCCAAATAAAGCGTATTTATATGGTATAATGATATTGTAAACAATATCTTTTTGTTTATGCTCATTTTCTGTTTGATGGTATTTTTAGTGGATTTATTTTCGAAACTATCTGTAAGACATTCTGCGAAGAAACGCAGAACAATAGAATAGTAGATAAATAATTCCCAGATCGCCCCCTTCCCGGATTTATATCCTCGAAAGGCATCTCATGAAAACTATCATAACAGATAAATCTTAAGAAATACCGCCGAAATTTCTTAAGATTTTATGTAGATGCAAATTTATTTCTAAAATATGTCGATACATCTATTGACATAAAAAACTCAATAAATTAGTATCTATGTATTCCAAAGTCAGGAGGTAACGCATCATGAAGATAGAGAAAGTCAACGATCACCAGATAAGATGCACACTTACCAGAGATGACCTTGCGAAACGCGACCTTAAGATAACAGAGCTTGCGTACGGCACCGACAAGGCAAAAGAACTTTTCCAGGATATGATGCAGCAAGCAAATTTAGAATACGGATTTGATGCAGAGGACACTCCTCTTATGATCGAGGCAATTCCTATCAACTCCGAATGTATTGTTCTTGTAATCACTAAGGTAGACGATCCTGAAGAATTGGACACACGCTTCTCCAATTTCGCTCCTTCGGTTCACGAAGTTGAGGATGAGGATGAAGAATACGAAGATTACGATGAATCCGAATACGACGAAGACGATGATGAAGATGTTTCATCACTCTTCAAGAGACTGCAGCACAGTAATCTGAATGAATATCAGGATTATACTGCAGGAAGTACTTCATCAGATGCCAAGAAGCTTAAGGAAAAAACTTCAGGTGTCAGGAAGAAAGGTCAGCAAAGCAGACGAGGTATCAAGATTTTTTCATTTGATTCCTTGCATGAAGTAAGTGAATTCTCAGTTATTGCTAGCAAAAAATTTAATGGTGAGAACACATTGTACAAAAATGAGGTAAAGGGCAAGTTCTTCCTTGTTCTTCGTCAAGGCTCACTTGATGATAACCTCTTCAAAAACATCTGTTCATTGCTTACAGAGTATGGTACCAACGAATTCGGCAGTACAGCTGATGAACAGTTTTTATCGGAGCACTACACGGTTGTCATAAAAGGCAACGCGGTTCAGACACTTTCAGGAATCTGATAAATAAAAAATGGGCTATCGCATAAGCGATAGCCCTTATTTTTATCTTATGAATTACTCATCTCCGTAAAGAGAAACAAGTTTCTCAAGATAAGCTCTATGCTCCTTAGCATGCTCAGCAGCTTTTGCATTGAGCTCTGCTGCTCTCTCAGGATTCTTAAGCTTAAGTGAAAGGTATCTAACCTCTCCGTCAAGGAAGCTCTGGAAGTCCTCTGTAGCAGGCTTGCTATCAAGAGTGAACTTCTTATCTGCCTGAGGATTGAATCTGAACATATCCCAATATCCTGTAGCAACAGCCTTCTTCTCTTCATCCATAACCTTGTTCATGCCGGCCTTAAGACCCTGGTTGATACAAGGAGCATATGCGATGATAAGTGAAGGTCCGGGATAAGCCTCAGCCTCTGAGATTGCCTTGATTGTCTGATTCATATCAGCACCCATAGCAATCTGAGCAACATATACATATCCATAGCTCATAGCGATAGAAGCAAGATCCTTCTGCTTGATCTCTTTTCCGCCTGCTGCAAACTGTGCAACAGCACCTGTAGGTGTAGCCTTAGATGACTGTCCGCCTGTATTTGAGTAAACCTCAGTGTTAACAACGAGAACGTTTACATCCTTACCGGAAGCAAGTACGTGATCGAGACCACCGAATCCGATATCGAATGCCCATCCGTCACCACCGAAGATCCACTGTGACTTCTTAGCTGCGAAGTCTTTGTTCTTCTTGATGTACTTAGCTGCATCAGAGTTATCTCCCTCAAGGGCTGCGATAAGTTCCTTTGTAGCTTCTGTATTCTCAGCACCGTTGCTGAATGTATCAAGCCACTTCTGAGCTGCAGCCTTAGCTGAACCGCCATCGGCTACTACTGTCTCAACCTGTTCTTTGATAGCATCACGAAGAGCGTTCTGAGCAAGTACCATACCCATACCAAACTCTGCGTTATCCTCGAACAATGAGTTATCCCATGCAGGTCCGTGGCCTTCTGCATTTACAGTATAAGGTGTTGAAGGTGAAGAGTTACCCCAGATTGATGTACATCCTGTTGCGTTTGCAACATACATTCTGTCACCAAAGAGCTGAGTAACAAGTTTAACATAAGGTGTCTCACCACAACCTGCGCAAGCTCCGGAGAACTCAAGGAGAGGCTGCTTGAACTGAGATCCTCTGATTGTTGTAGCTTTGAGCTTCTCAACTACTTCTGTCTTCTCAGGAAGAGTTACAGCATAGTCGAAATACTTCTGCTCATCTTTATTCTCTGCGATAGCGCCCATCTTAAGTGTCTCGCCGGCCTTGTTTCCAAGACATACATTTGCGCAAGATCCGCATCCTGTACAGTCAAGAGCAGAAATAACGATTGAGAACTTATATCCGGGTACTCCGTTAACATCTTTTGTCTGAAGTCCTTCGGGTGCCTTAGCAACTTCGTCGTCTGTAAGAGCAACTGTACGAATTGCTGCGTGAGGACATACAAGTGAACAGAATCCACACTCAACGCACTTTGTAGCATCCCACTTAGGAACATTTACTGCGATACCACGCTTCTCGTATGCAGCAGATCCTGAAGGTGTAGAACCGTCAACGTAAGGAAGACAATCTGAAACCTTAAGGTTGTTACCTTCCTGAGCGTTAACCTTAGTCTGAATGTTATTAACGAAGTCGATAACATCCTTTCTGCTTCCCTCAGCCTTCTTGAAGTCAAGACCTTCGTCCTTGGCATCTTTCCAAGACTCAGGAATCTCAACCTTGATAAGGTTCTTCGGATCAGCACCTGCATCGATAGCTGCCCAGTTCTTCTTAACGACATCCTCACCCTTACGGCCGTATGTCTTCTGAGCTGCATCTTTCATGAACTTGATAGCGTCCTCTTCAGGAATGATCTTAGTGATGTTGAAGAATGCTGACTGAAGAATTGTGTTAATTCTTGTAGGTCCCATTCCTACTTCTACACCGATCTTAGATCCGTTCATGATATAGAAGTTGATCTTGTGATCGTACATGAATTTCTTAACCTGTCCGGGAATCTCAGCCTCAAGCTGATCTACTGTCCAAGGGCAGTTAAGAAGGAATGATCCTCCGTCCACAATTTCCTGAACCATGTTGAACTTGCGGATGTATGAAGGATTATGGCATGCTACGAAATCTGCCTTCTTGATAAGGTATGTAGACTTGATAGGAGTCTTACCAAATCTAAGGTGAGACATTGTAACACCGCCTGACTTCTTTGAGTCATAATCAAAGTATGCCTGTGCATACATGTCAGTGTTGTCACCGATGATCTTGATGGAGTTCTTGTTAGCACCAACAGTACCGTCAGCACCAAGTCCCCAGAACTTACAGTTTGTTGTTCCCTTAGGTGTTGTAACAAGGGGAGCACCAACTTTAAGTGAAAGATTAGTTACATCATCCTCGATACCGATGGTGAACTCTTCCTTCTCTGTATTCTCGAATACTGCAACGATCTGTGCAGGAGTTGTATCCTTTGATCCAAGTCCGTAACGTCCGCAGAATACAGGAACGCTCTCAAACTTAGTTCCCTTAAGAGCTGCGATAACATCAAGAGCAAGAGGCTCACGATATGATCCGGGCTCTTTTGTTCTGTCGAGAACCTGAATTTTCTTAACAGAATCAGGAATTGCAGCAACAAGTGCCTTTGCTGAGAAAGGTCTGTAAAGTCTAACCTTTACAACACCGACCTTCTTGCCCTGCTGCTCAAGATAATCGATTGTCTCTTCGATAGTATCGTTTACAGAACCCATAGCTACGATAACTACTTCAGCGTTAGGATCGCCGTAATAGTTGAAGAGCTTATAATCTGTACCGATCTTAGCATTTACTTTATCCATGTACTTCTGAACGATGTCAGGAAGTTCATTATAGCCTGTGTTACAAGCTTCTCTTGTCTGGAAGAAAATGTCAGGATTCTGAGCTGAACCCATCTGGCAAGGATGATTTGGATTCAAAGCGCCTGCCTTGAATGCGTCGATTGCCTCGTGATTAACCATCTCATCAAGGTCCTTGTAGTCCCAAACCTCGATTTTCTGAATTTCGTGTGATGTACGGAATCCGTCAAAGAAATTGATAAAGGGAATTCTTCCCTCAATAGCTGCACAATAAGCAACAGGTGTTAAGTCCATAACTTCCTGTACGCTTGAGTCACACAGCATAGCTGCGCCTGTCTGACGACATGCGTAAACGTCAGAATGATCGCCGAAAATATTGAGCGCGTGTGAAGCAACGCAACGTGCCGATACGTTGAATACGCCCGGAAGTCTCTCTCCGGCTACTTTGTAAATATCAGGGATCATAAGGAGAAGTCCCTGTGAAGCGGTATATGTAGATGTAAGAGCACCTACTACCAGTGATCCATGCACAGCACCTGCTGCGCCTGCCTCAGACTGCATTTCTGTAATCTGAACTGTACGTCCGAAAATATTCTTTTTTCCGGCTGTTGCCCATTCATCTACATGCTCAGGCATAACAGATGATGGTGTGATAGGGTACATGGCAGCAACTTCGGTAAAGGCATATGATGCATATGCTGCAGCTTCGTTGCCATCCATGGTTTTCATGTTTCTTGCCATTTTGTTTCCTCCTACCTTCATTTTGGATTATTTTGGCACATTTATTAAATTGTGTTAAAAAAAATAAATAGCGTAAAAATTCCGTCAACAAGCTTTCACCCCCGAAAACAGTGCGACGGATCTATTTTCACTCGTATTCTGCCAACTCCAATAGTATCACTAAAACCATATAGGTGTCAATCAACACAAGGCTTTGATGCATTTTTACGAAAGCGCTTACATTTTGAATCTTTATCGGTATAGTCAGTTAATTTGTTTTCGTTTACCGTTATTAGCTGATAAAACTTTTCGTTTACTATATTGCTTAAACATCATTCTTATTATATGATATTAACGTAATCAAGGATTGGTAATGGCAAGTACCAATCTGTTTTTGTTACACCATTATAAATGCATTTATTAGATGGAAGGAGATTATATTATGGCATACGTTATTAGTGATGGCTGCATCAGCTGCGGCTCATGCGCTGCTCAGTGTCCTGTTTCTGCAATTTCACAGGGTGATGCACAGTTCGTTATCGACGCAAACACATGCATCGACTGCGGTTCTTGTGCTGCTCAGTGTCCTGTTTCTGCGATTTCACAGGGCTAAGCCAAGCAAGAAAATAATAAAAGAGCATTTTCCAAGTTCACTTGGATAAATGCTCTTTTTTATTTTCTTATTTGGCGCAGCCAAATGAACGAGGAAATGCACAGCATTTCCGAGTGCATGCTTGGCTTAGCCCTGTACTTTATTTGGCGCCCCTCTACTCTCTACCCTTCTCCAGGTTCGCGAACTTCGTAAACTGCGGCAACCACAAGAGATCAACCGTTCCGATCGGGCCGTTTCTCTGCTTGGCAATAATAATATCCGCAACGCCCTTCTTCTCCGTATCCTTGTTATAGTAATCATCTCTGTAGATGAACATTACCATATCCGCGTCCTGCTCGATCGCTCCGGACTCACGAAGATCCGAAAGCATAGGTCTGTGATCGGGCCTTTGCTCAACCGCACGGGAAAGCTGTGAAAGTGCAACAACAGGCACATTAAGCTCTCTGGCGAGAGCCTTAAGCGATCTTGAAATATCAGAGATCTCCTGCTGTCTTGATTCCGAACCTTTACCCGAACCACCTGTCATAAGCTGAAGGTAGTCGATCATAATTATCTGAAGATCATGCTCCATCTTATATTTTCTGCATTTAGAACGAAGCTCCTGAATCGAGATACCGGGAGTATCGTCTATAATAAGTTTGGAAGAGCCGACAACATCCGCACTTTCAATGAGGTTCTCCCAATCCATATCAGACATATTACCTGTTCTGATATGCTGTGAATCAACGTGAGACTCCATTGCAAGAAGACGGTTAACCAGCTGTTCCTTGGACATTTCCAGCGAGAATATGGCAACACACTTATTGTCATGAAACGCCATGTGCTCGGCAATATTAAGTACGAACGCAGTCTTTCCCATTGAAGGTCTCGCCGCGATCAAAATAAGGTCTGAAGGCTGGAATCCCGCCGTACTGTAGTCAAGATCAAGGAAACCGGTGGAAAGACCTGTAACGTTTCCCTTCATCTTACTCGCCATCTCTATGCGGTTAAGGGCATTCATAACGATCTGATCGATCGCAACAAATTCACCCGTATTTCTCTTCTGTGTGATCTGAAAAACACTCTTTTCAACATCATTTAAGATGCCTTCCATATTTTCACTGTTTGCATAGCATGTATTTATAGTTTCTTCGCTTACGCGAATGAGTTTTCTTAATGTGGATTTATCGGCAACTATCTGCGCATAATACTTTACATTCGCTGATGTGGGAACTGCCGATACTAGTTCACCGATATATTCGGCGCTGCTTACCTGAGGCGGAACATTCTTTTCTCTGAGCCTGTTTTGGAGCGTGACAAAATCGACAGCACTTCCTTCACGGTTGAGTTCTACCATTGTCTCAAAAACCGTTCCGAGCTGCCTGTTATAGAAGTCATCGGGATTAACTATCTCGGATGCAACTTCTATTGCCTCTTTATCCATTAACATCGCGCCGACAACAGACTGTTCCGCTTCAAGGCTGTTGGGAGCGACACGCTTTAATAGAGTCTCCTCTGCCATTTTTTACTGTTCCTTTACGCTCACTTTTAATATGCTTGTAACCTGAGGATGAAGTTTTACCGGAATCTCATAGGTTCCGAATGACTTAATAGGTTCAGGCATCTGAAGTTTCTTTTTATCGATATCAAATCCAAACTGAGCTTTTGCCGCTGTAACAATCTCCTTGGAAGAAACAGATCCGAATACTCGTCCGCCCTCTCCCGCTTTCATTGTGAGCTGTACAGTCTCTTTGCTTATCTTCTCGCCATATGCCTTGGCTTCATCAAGACGCTGCTGCGCCAAAATTGAATCTCTTTTCTGCTGATTCTTAAGCTCGTTGAGGTTCTTCTGTGTAGCCTCTACTCCAAGCTTCTTGGGAATAACAAAATTCTTGGCATATCCGTCACTTACTTTGACGATTTCGCCTTTTTTTCCCAAGCTCTTTACATCTTCAAGTAATATTACCTGCATTTATCCCAATTCTCCTTCTTCTGTCATTTTGTCAATTGTCTTCTTGACGATATCCACGGCCTCTTCAACATGGATTCCCTCAATCTGACAGCCCGCGGAACTCATATGTCCGCCACCGCCAAGTCTCTCCATGATGACCTGAACATTAACTTCGTCAACAGATCTTGCGCTGATATATATCTGATTCTGATAGTCCGTACAAACAAAGCTGGCTCTGACTCCTTTTATGTTAAGGAGATCGTTTGCCGCCTGTGCGCAAGCAATTGTAGGACTCGGTATATTTTCACCCTTCAAAACAGAGATAGCATACTTATCATGATATATTTCTGCCTGTCCGACTGCATCAGCCTTAGCCTTATATTCATCAGCGCCTTCTCTGAAGAGTTTTCTTACTCTGGTTACATCTGCGCCGTTTCTTCTAAGGAAAGCAGCCGCTTCAAAGGTTCTGACACCTGTCTTATTCATAAAGTTATTGGTATCGACAACCATTCCTGAATACAGGCTGTCCGCCTCTTCATTGTGAATCTTGACATTGTCTCCGATGTACTGAAGTATCTCGGAAACCATCTCACATGCAGACGACGCATACGGCTCCACATACAAAAGTGTCGCATTCTCAATAACTTCCGTTCCCGCTCTGTGATGGTCGAGAACAACAACCGTCTTACAGAATCTAAGAAGCTCCGGACACTCTGTAATACTCGGCTTATTAACATCAACAACAACCAAAACGGTATTGTTTCCCGCAATGTCGATTGCCTGCTGATTGCTTATGATCATATCGTCCTCATAATCGGGATTGCTCTTAAACAGTCCCACAAGAGGCTGCATCGAGGTTGTGACATCATTAAGAACAATGTGGCACTTCCTCTCCAAAGTCTTGGCAATCCTGTAAATACCGACAGATGCACCAAAACTATCGACGTCACCCAATCTGTGACCCATAACGATAACCGTATCTTTTCCCGAAATGATCTCTCGCAAAGCGTGAGCCTTAACTCTCGCCTTAACTCGTGTGCTCTTCTCGATAGTGTGACTCTTTCCGCCGTAGTAAGTTGTACTCTTTGTGCTCTTAACTACCGCCTGATCACCGCCTCGACCAAGTGCAAGATCGATCGCATTACGCGCAAACTCATAGTTCTGCGCATATGACAGACCATCGAGACCAATTCCTATACTCAGTGTTACAGCCATCTCATTTCCGATATTTACAGTCTTAACGTCCTCAAGAATGTCAAATTTCTGACTGATAAGTGTCTCACACGACTTCTTGGGCATAACGACAAAGTACTTATCTTTTTCTATTTTCTTGGCAATTCCGTTGCTGGATGCAATGTATTTATTGATCTTTCTGTCTATAAGAGCGGTCAAAAGAGATCTTCTAACCTCTTCTACGCTGTCCATAGCCTCTTCGTAGTTATCAATATAAATAAGTCCTGCTGCCAGTGACTGGTTATCCACTTCCTGAATCGCAAGTCTGAGAGCCGTCTCATTATAAAGATAAACAGCTATAAGACTTCCGTCGTACCCTTCCGCTTCAATGATATCGCTGTTTACAGCCATCTCATGCAGGGAAATCCTCTTAAGCTTGACCGTATAATTGCTGTCTTCATAGTCAGCCTTATAGGCTACTTCTTCGGTTCCTGTAGGGAACTTGTCTGTTGATATGGTCGGGAAAAGAGAAGAAAAGCTCTTCTTAAATCTCTTTCCGAGATGGAGCTCTTTTTCAAATGCTGTGTTGTACCATATGATATTTCCCGAATCATCAAGCACTGCATGCGCAAGATCAAGCTCTTTCAAAAGCCTTTTCTGAATCTGCCCATACTCTGTTGCAAAGCTGACAAGTTCATTCATTATGATGGGTTTGTTGTAGAAATTAAGATACATGACCGCAACAAAATAAAAGCCTGTAAAAGCAAGAAGAATCAGACCTGCTGTTGCATCAATGGTGAATACCGCGACATTAACAAGAACCAGCATAATGCCTATATATGTCATAACCTTAAGATATGTCTTTAATTTGCCTTTTAAGCGAACTCTGTACTTCGTAGCCATATATTATTGTCCTCTTCCCCGTTTCTTTTGGACATTCCGATTTTTATTATAGCAGAATAAAGGCACCTGCGACAATACATCGCAGATGCCCCTGATATATGAATTATTATAAAGAAGAATCGATTACTTAACGCCTGTCCACTTCCACTCAGCAACTTCAGGCATATCAACACCTACATCATGGATGTAAGTCTTGTGCTCAACGAGCTTATCCTTCATCTTCTGGATGAGGAATGCTCCCTTGTTGCCGATCTGAGGCATGTTATTAAGCATAGCGATAACAAGGTCGAAACGGTCAATCTTGTTCTGAACTCTCATATCGAAAGGAGTTGTGATAGTACCTTCTTCATGGTAACCATATACATGAATATTTCTGTTTGTTCTTGTATATGTAAGCTCATGAATAAGTGTAGGATAGCCGTGGAAAGCAAATACGATAGGCTTATCCTTTGTAAAGATAGTATCATACTCAACGTCTGAAAGTCCGTGAGGATGCTTATTCTTAGGCTCCATCTTCATAAGATCCACTACGTTTACGAAACGAACCTTAATTTCAGGCATCTCCTTGTGGAGAATGTCAACTGCAGCAAGTGCCTCAAGTGTAGGTGTATCACCGCAGCATGCAAGTACGATATCAGGATCTTCTCCTGTATCAGTAGAAGCCCAATCCCAAATACCGATACCCTGTGTGCAGTGCTTAACAGCCTGCTCCATTGTGAGCCACTGTGGTCTGGGATGCTTACTTGCAACGATCGCATTTACATAGTTCTTGCTCTTCAAGCAGTGATCCATTGTTGAGAGCAAGCAGTTAGCATCGGGTGGAAGATAAAGTCTTACAACGTCTGCCTTCTTGTTTGAAATGTGATCAAGGAATCCGGGATCCTGGTGTGTGAATCCGTTGTGATCCTGCTGCCATACATTTGATGTAAGAAGAAGGTTAAGAGATGCAATAGGCTGTCTCCATGAAAGACCACTGCAAACCTTAAGCCACTTAGCATGCTGAGCAGCCATTGAATCTATAATACGGATGAATGCTTCGTAACTTGCGAAGAAGCCGTGTCTACCTGTAAGGAGGTATCCTTCAAGCCATCCTTCACACATATGCTCTGAAAGCATTGAATCCATTACACGTCCGTCTGAAGCAAGGAACTGGTCTGTATCCTTGTCGATAGGATTGTTCCAATCACGGTTTGTTACCTCGAATACCTTGTTGAGACGGTTAGACATTGTCTCATCGGGTCCGAAGATACGGAAGTTCTTCTGCTCATCGTTAAGCTTGAATACGTCTCTGATATATCCGCCAAGCTCGATCATATCCTGTTTCTCAACAGAACCGGGAGCAGGAACGTCGATAGCGTAATCACGGAAATCAGGAAGTCTGAGATCGTGAAGAAGCTTACCACCGTTAGCGTGAGGGTTAGCACCGATACGTCTGTCACCCTTAGGAGCGAGCTCCTCAAGTTCAGGTATAAGGCGTCCGTTCTCATCAAAGAGTTCCTCTGCATGATAGCTCTCAAGCCAATTCTTAAGGATATCCATGTGCTCAGGCTTGTCCATCATTACAGGAACCTGGTGTGCCTGGAATGAGCCCTCGATCTTGTTTCCGTCAACAACCTTGGGACCTGTCCATCCCTTAGGTGTACGAAGAACGATCATAGGCCATACAGGTCTTGTTGTATCTCCTGTCTCTCTTGCTTTCTTCTGAATAGCCTTGATCTCTTCAACAACAACGTCGAGAGTCTCAGCCATCTTGCGGTGCATCTCCTTAGGATCTGAACCTTCTACGAAGTAAGGCTTCCAGCCGTTACCCTTGAAGAATGCCTCAAGCTCTTCATGTGAAAGACGAGCAAGAATTGTAGGATTTGAAATCTTAAAGCCGTTAAGATGAAGGATAGGAAGAACTGCTCCATCAGATACGGGATTAAGGAATTTATTTGACTGCCAAGATGTTGCAAGAGGTCCTGTCTCAGCCTCACCGTCACCTACTACGCATGCTGCGATAAGTTCCGGATTATCAAATACGGCACCAAATGCATGTGCGATTGAATAGCCAAGCTCACCACCCTCATGGATAGAACCGGGTGTCTCAGGAGCAACGTGGCTTGAGATACCGCCGGGGAATGAGAACTGCTTGCAAAGTTTCTGTAAACCTGCCATATCGCGGCTTACGTTAGGATATACTTCACTGTATGATCCCTCAAGATATGTATTGGCTACGAAGAAGTTTCCGCCGTGGCCGGGACCTGAAATAAGGATCATGTCCTGATCAAACTTATTGATGACACGATTGAGATGTACATAAATAAAGTTCTGTCCGGGAACTGTTCCCCAGTGTCCTACGATTTTTTTCTTAATATGTTCCTTCTTAAGAGGCTCACGAAGAAGTGGATTCTCAAGAAGGTATAACTGTGCTGCAGCGAGATAGTTTGTTGCACGCCAGTAGGCGTCCATTTTCGCTAAATACTCATCTGTAATTTTGCTATGGTCCATAATTTCCTCCTCTTACTAATTTGCATCCTCTGTAAGATAAAATATTTATGTCAAATTTACTATATAGATTCTTGCTAAATTTTTATCAATTAATGCTATCACCCCTATTCTCTACGTTATCACGCATAAAGTACGCTCATTCTTCATATCGTGATAAATATAAACATCCTTATCGGACACATCGTAAACCGCTACTACATTTGACTGTTCATCACATTCAGGGACAATATTTGATAAGTCATTGGCAAAAGATTTTATGACACCTATATCATACTTCTTTGTCTTTTCGTTTTCAAATATAGCATTATAAAGTATACCCGATTCGACGAGATCTTGGAAAAAGTGGCTTCCGTACGACAATTCCGGATTGTATCCGACCTTGGAATCGGCAATCTCACATACCGCATCAAATTCACTTATATCGGAAAAAGCCGTCGGAACTCCGAGCTCGGGCGAAGATGTGCCCACTCTTCCCGGAACCATAAGCAGCATATGCTTTCCTTTATCCCTCATCTCCCAATTTACCTTACCAATCACAGTCGCGATCTTATTTTTGTCCTGATAAGGCATTCCGTAATATTCATCGGGATCCACATATACGATGAAATCCAGTTTTTCCGCCCTCGAAAGCCCCATAGCCGACCTTCGGCAGTCAAAAAGGATCTTATCTTCATCAATATTCTCGGGAATACTGAGTTCTTCCATATCGCGATATACCTGAAGCGGCCTGCACTGCAAAATATTAATCACATAATCTCCGCTCTCGGAGAAATTTATCGTAAATTCAATGTCCACGGGATGATCGTATTCATTCTGTAAGGCACTTAGAATCTCCTTCATCTGCTCCATGAGCTTCTCTTTCCAAACTATGCCAACACACGAAATAAACTCAATATCCCTGTCTTCGCCTCTGTCTCTGAACATCCGCTCCGTATCGGTATCATGCTCCAGCAAAAGACGCTTCAAAAAAGCTGGCATATACTTCTCCACATCATCAAGCCCAACCCTCTCAAGCCTTCCGGTTGCGCGATTCATAAGCTCAAGCTTTCTCTGTGAATACTGATGTTTCTCCACCGAATTTCTTGAAGTTGTAGCCGTGGGTTTATCAAGGCTCACCAGCCTTGGATATGAGCCTTCCGTCCTGTCCACCGCGGAAGTTCCGAGCCCCATAACAAGCCTCAACATTCCCGCCGACTGATCTATTGACTCCATAAACTTGTACGGACTGTACGAATATCCGACGCCCGCTGCGCACGGCATGTAGAACTCACCATAGTAAGATCCCGAAACTCTCTGCACGAGAAGCGACATCTGCTCGTCCCTTTTCTGAAGTCCTCGTCTACTCCTGTAATCAAGCGCCGACTTACTCATTGTGCTGGCATAGACTGTACGTATCGCATTCTCAAGCTCTTCCACTCTCTGTTCCATACTTCCGCTGTTGGAACAAAAGACCGACTCATACTTGCCCGCAAAAGCGTTACCGAAGCCGTCTTCAAGTATAGAACTTGACCTTACGATTATGGGATCCTGCCCGTAGTATTCAAGCAATTTTACAAACTGCTCCTCCATATTTCTCGAAAACTTTCCTTCAAGAAGACGCTGTGCAAACTCATCCGCAACCGAGAAAAACTCTTCCTGCGTGCGCTGCCTTATCCTCAGATCCCAGAATTGGTTTTCAACAATAAAAGAATAGAACACATCAGAACCAATATAAAAAGAATCGTGAGGTTCAACGAACTCATATATCTCAGGTCTTCTGTGTTCTATTATCTTTCTGGCAAGGAGCATGCCGCATGCCTTTCCACCGATCATGCCCGTACCTATCATTCTTTCTTTTACCTCGAAGTAATCTTCGGGTTTAAAAAGCTCTTTTATCATCCCGCGAAGTTTCTCATCACGAGTCATCATAATATTGCACATGCGGTTACAGTTCTCGATCACGTCCTGCCCCGCTTTGTGCATCATTTCTGTCATATTAAAAAATCTGTCCCAACTGTCCATGTTGTCAGAATCAGTCATAGATCCGCCCTTGCCAAGCACCTGATAAAATCTGCTCGCCATTACTCCGTCAAGAATCGGCTTAAAATCCCCCGTTTCGGGATTATAGAGCTGCGGAAGGAACATAGTCTCAGAATATCTGTTCCAAATCTTGTCCGGTCTTACATACACATTTTTTTCATCGGAATATACATCGAGAAAAAGCTGCGTGGTATCCCTTATCTTGGCTATTGCATGAAATGAATGTTTACCTCTTATGAGCGGGAAAAAGGCAACCGTGTCCAGTATAAAAAGATACGGACACGTCACCTGAAAGAAATTGCCCATCATAAGATCTGTCGCCCAAGCCGTCTGAAGCTCGGAAAGGCAATCAAAAACATAGAAAGCATCGCGACCTTCCCTGCTTATGATCTCATGTATTTCCACTGTGAAATTCTCAAATCTGTGATTGAGTTCCACATTTATGATCTTGAGCCCTTCCTGCGCTTCAAGTAAAGGCTCGTGGGCTGCGAACCTTATGTATATCAGATTTCTTTTATCCTCGATTGCCTGCCTGACATATGGCTTTACAAAAAGCTTGAACTCATCAAGGTTATCGACACGCCACACGACATTGTCTCCCAGACGTATGTTGTCAAAAACCTTATCCATCTGTGGTATTCCGGAACAAACTCTATCAAACGCAGCCATAATATTCCTTTCCGGCTCATAGCCTCACACGAGATAAAAGAAAATTCTATTACTCGGCAGTCATCATGAAACTTCTTTCACATGCTGCTCCTGTATTTCATCAATTGCTGAAAGCATAGGAGTTATCTTCTTTCCCTTTATCTTTCTGTCAACATAATTCCTGGTTATTTTCATAACGGTTCCGCTGAGAGCGATAACACCGATAAGGTTTGGAATCGCCATCATTCCGTTAAACGTATCGGAAAGATCCCACGCAAGGCTCAGATCCATGGTGGCTCCGATAAGTATGAAAAACACGAACACCATCTGATACATTTTCACATTCTTTGTCGCCAAGTGAATCTGTATGGTTCGCAGTAAGCTCGAAAAAACCTCGCTAACTGCTCTACACAAAAAAGGCGCACGAATATTACACTCGAAACGCCTTTGTTTGTATAACAGTATACCATATTTCCGATTAAAAATCTGCGCCGTTCTATTGTGCATCCCACAAATCAAATTGGAATACAAACGGCTCATATTCCGGGAATCCTATTATCGCCTGTCCGATATTTAGATTTGTAACATCCCAATCTTCTACAACGTAACCATCTCGCCGTTCTTCGATCATGCCCTTACTCTGCACCGTTGTAGCATATACCTCGATTTTTCTGTTTCGTCCGAACAGCTCCTTGATAAATCCTCTCGATTTCGGATCGTTTACTCTGAAATTCAGCGAGGTCAAAAATCCTGACAAAATACTGTGTGTTCTTTCCTGTCCGTAGATATCATATATCTGCTCCACATTCTGAATACCTATCATGAATCTTATTCCCAAGCTTCGGCCAAAATTCACCGCATCATCAATATGCTGAAGGTTAGGTAATAAACGAAACTCATCGGTAATAAAATATACATTTCCTTCACTTCGGTTTCTTCCAAGTGCTTCTTTTATAGCCATATCAAACATAAGGCTGTAAATCGGTGTCAACATTTCTCCGTAACTCAGATCGTATTCAATAAAAATCTTTCTTCCGCCTTTTTCTTTTACCAGATTTCTAAGGCTCAACGTTCCTTTTTTGCAGAAATTACCGACAAAAATCTCTCTGACGATCTGCTGCATCTCAGATAAAACGCCTTGTGTCTGCGCCGATTCATCAGATGAGATATAGCTGGTCATAGATCTCATATCAGAATACGATCCCAGCATACTCCTAAGCTGCGATGAGTCTCTCGACTTAACAAAATCAATGAGTGCATCGTTGTTTAAAAATCGAGTATCGTTACTATTTTCGGCGTAACGCAAAAAATGGAGCATTACAGCCATAAAAATATCTCTTGCAGCATTTGGGAAAAATACCTGACTTGTCTTTTCACAAGCTTCTTTTCAATATGCAAGTAAAATGTATAAAAATCCATAATTTATTTGACAACAATTTGTTTTTTTTACTATACAAAAACACTTCTCGGAATTTCTTCCGAGAAGTGCATATATTTTCATTATTATATCAATATGTGCTTGACCAGAGTTTGTACTCTACATTGGGATTTACCCCCTTCTTCTCGAAGAGCTCACTTACTGTAACGAAAGTGTAACCCTGCTTCTGAAGACCTTCAATGATCTGAGGAAGAGCCTCAACTGTCTTGGAATTTCCCTGGAAATCATGAAGAAGGATAATCTGTCCGTCTTTTGCACCGCTTAATACTGACTGAACACGCTGAGAAGCAGATGTGCTGTCTACCCAGTCATTATGCATTGTTCCCTGAATGAAAGGAACGTCAATGTTCTCATACATTGTGTTACTAACTGAGATATAAGGTGGTCTAAAGAACTTTACATCATAGCCAACCGCATTTTTGATAGCCTGAGCTGTCTTCTGCTGCTGGTCTTTAACCTGTCCTGCACTCATTCTGGACATATCTTCATGTGTATAGGAATGGCTCGCAAGCTCACATCCCATATTCACCTGTCTCTTCATTGTATTAACAGTATTCTGATTTACATTCTGTCCGATAAGGAAGAATGTAGCCTTTACATTGTACTTCTCGAGCACATCAAGAACCTGGTTTGTTGTGCTTGTAGGGCCGTCATCAAAGGTAAGTGCAATGAGCTTCTGATTGCCTACATTCTGGCCTGCATTATTATTAGCTGCATTGTTATTTGCAGTATTGTTGTTGGCTGCATTGTTATTTGCAGTATTGTTGTTGCTTGCAGCGTTGTTGTTGGCTGCATTGCTGTTTTCGTTGTTTTTGTTACCATTATTGCCGGAATTTCCGCTTCCGCTACCGATCTTAAGGTAATCAACATATGCATCCCACTGTCCGTTATCAGCGGTCAAAACCAACTCTACATTCTGTTTTCCTGTTCCGTGGCTTACATTCTTAATAGTATATTCTGCCGGATATGATCCTCCGTAATAGAATGTGCCCTTATACTGGCCTCCGATCTTGAGATCGACTTTTGCCATATTGCTGTTATTTGAACATCCGCGAAGAGTAAAATCATCTGTACTGCCCGAAAACTCATGCGTAAAGCTGATCTTATCATTGTTAGCATACAAAGCTGTTCCTTTAAAAGGAGATGAAATGTTACTTGTATACTGTCCGCTCTTGTTCATAGACTCACACTGAACGGTTGAACCGCTCTGTGAGCTGCTTGAACTGTTACTGCTCTGATTCTTGTTCTGGTTATTATTCTGGTTGCTACTCTGGTTGTTGTTTCCCCAGTTCCAACCGCCCCAATTCCAGCCACCCCAGTTCCAACCGTTGTTATTATTCTGGTTGTTGTTCTGGTTGCTATTCTGGTTATTATTGCTCTGTTCTTTGTTCTGATTGTTATTATTCTGGTTATTATTGCTCTGTTCTTTGTTCTGATTGTTGTTCTGGTTGTTATTTCCACCGTTGTTATTTGAGGAGGATCCTCCGATAGTCATAACGTTCTTATAAACATTGGCAGAACCGCTGCTCTGATAACCTTCTACGTTTAAAGCAGCCTCGTAGAGCTTACCGCATTTCATTCCCATTTTTTCCCATGCTTTGAAATGCTCTGTAACGTTAATAGTACCACTTGTTCTCTTCTCTGTACGAACGCTGAAGTACTGCTTAAATGTTGTGTTTCCTTCAATAGATGGCTGATTTACTCGTGTTGTCTCATAAACATCATATGTTCCGCCATCTACCTGAATCTGTCCCTTGGGAGATCCTCCCGGTGGACGCCATGAGCCCCAACTGTCTACGATGTAATACTCGATCATAGGGTCTTTGGTCCATCCATATACGCAAAGATAGGAGTTTCCGTTCGGCTTGTAGTCACAACCATAATCAAAAGTGATATTACCTATCTGCTGATATGTCTTTGTGCTGTCAAACTTCTTTCCTTTTCTAAAAAGTGCGTTTCCAATGTTACTCCATTGGCAGCTGAATGTTCCACCCTCATTCAGTGTCATGCTGGTATTTCCATTGTCTTTCCACAGCTCGTAATCATATCCATCTTGTGATCCCGTCTTATTGTCGTAGATAGTTGTTGCAGCTTCTACTTTAAGTGAAGGGAAGATGAGCTGTGCGCAAAGTGCAGCGGAAAGCAGCGCCATTTTCAATACTTTCTTCATTTCTACCTCCTCCATTACTACTTGTGATCAAGACCGTTCTTTTTTCATCCCCGTTTCGGTCTTAAAAACATTAATTGTATTGTAACATATATTTTATAATTGTAAAGTCGCAGTTAGCAAAATAAGCACACCTCCAAGGAGATGTGCTTATTTATTCAAAGTGATTGTATTCAGTTTTATGAAAAAAATTTAACCTTTAAAGTCTATTTGTGCTCCGACCATCTTCTCCGAGTCCGTCATAACCCTTGAAACCGCACCGTTATAAGAATACGTCTGGACCTTAGAAAGAAGGTCTTCAAGAGAATTCGCTTCTATAATCTCAAACTCTTCCTCGTTCGGATCTTCTACATCTTTATTGTCCTGTGCTTTTTCTGCCTTCTTTTCTTTTGCCTTATTAATGCGCTCTTCCTGAGCTTTTTTCTCGGCTTTCTTCTTGTCTTTTATCTTCTGCTCTTTCTTCTCGGCAGCTTTTTTCTCAATTCTCTTCTTCTGAAGATCCTGAGAGTTACTTACCGTGGCAAAAAAGCTCTCATTACCGTTAGAATCCACCGACATACCGAAATTCTTAACGCTCGCTCCGCTTCCGGAAAGTCCCATCTTCGCCTGCATCATCTTGCTCTGCGAAGAAGCAATGATTCCTTCATATTTCTTGCGGAATGTTTCGTCTGTAGCCATGCGCTCAAGCTTTTCTTCATCGATCAGAACAACCATCTTATTGGCATTACCGTAAGCAGCTGCATTCTGCTGAACCTGAGCCTTCATGTCCTTACTGACAACAATGAACTCCATACCATGGAACTTCGACTTGAGCTTGTCCAAATAGTCTTTCGCCTTGTCGGAAAGCTCAACATCACCTATTGTGCTTCCATACTCAGTATTTCTCGGCACCAGTGAACTCTTGGTATCGATAGGAGACCATGCCTTTGTCTCAACTTTGGTAGCATTTGCCCCTTTTTGTCCCGAGGCCTTATCTGCTTTTGCTACAGAGTCTGCCTTACCGGCTGATTTCACCGAATTGTAGGTATTTCCTGCCTGTTTGTAATCGGATACTCCATTAATTCCTGCCATAGCATTCGTCACCTCCTTGTGACAACCAATCAAACATAATAACAGCTTTCTCCTATTATATCGGCAGATAATCCCAAATACTTAACCCTTAAATCCGTATCAATTTGATGCTTTGAAATTGTAGATTGGCTTCATCACCTCGATTACATCCACGGACTCTTTTATCACATCGATGATATCCTCCAGTGACTTGTATGCCATTGGCGCCTCATCGATGGTGGCCTCGCAGACAGACGATGTGTAGATGCCTTTCATAGACTCCTTATACTCCTCCATTGAAAGATTATTTTTGGCTGCAGTTCTGGACATAAGTCTTCCTGCACCATGCGGGGCCGAATAGTTCCACTCAGGATTGCCTTTGCCTATAGCAAGGACAGATCCGTCCCTCATATTGATAGGAATAAGCACCTTCTCCCCCTTATGGGCCGCAATAGAGCCCTTCCTAAGGATCATCTCGTCTGTATCAATGTAATTGTGAATTGTGTGAAAAGACTCACCGGCTGCAAGGCCTGTCTTGTCCAAAAGAATCTCCGCCATCTTCTCACGATTTCTCTTGGCAAATCTCTGGCATATCTCCACGTCGTGAAGGTAGTCCTCAAGATAGCTGCCCGACAAATAGCACAGATCCTCAGGCATTGTCAAAGCTCCCTCATGAAACTTCTTATTATAAAGCTCTTTAAGCGCAGCCTGAATCTCAGCGCGTCTTCCCTGCTCTTTGTATGTCTTTATGAGCTCCTCCCTTGCCTCAAGATACTCCCCAATACCTTTATTCAGATCGACAGCAAGAGCCTGATAAAGCTCAGCTACCTGCTTTCCAAGGTTTCTTGACCCGGAATGAATGATAAGGTATTGAGTTCCATCAGCTGCCCTATCCACCTCAATGAAGTGATTACCGCCGCCAAGCGTCCCCAAAGATCTCTCAAGACGTTTTGCCTCCTTGAGCTGGCGGTAGCAACGAAGCTCTGTAAGATCGAATCTCTCAACTCTTCCCTCCCACACCTCACGTCCGCAAGGTATAGAAAATGCTGCCATATCAAGCTTCTCAAGGTCAAGCTCCTGTTTACCGAGATTTACAGTATACATACCGCATCCGATATCCACTCCGACCACGTTGGGAACCGCTTTGTCGGTGATTGTCATTGTAGTTCCGATCGTGCATCCCTTACCCGCATGAACGTCAGGCATGATCCTTATCTTAGACCCTGAAGTCATAGGATAGTCGCACATTCTTCTGATCTGCTCTATTGCCTCGTCCTCAACAACCTTGGCGTAGCAAAGAGCTGTATTTACTTTTCCTTTTATCTCAATTGTGTTCATTATTTTTCCTTTCATAATTGCCTTCAAAAGATGAACTTACGCGGCAATCTTTTCATAACGCGAAGCCGAAAGTACGCTCAACATAAATTTATATGGTTCCAAATTACCGTCTTTTAGCATTGAAAAGACCTGCGGGCTGCAGCCTGATACAAGCGCCACTCCCTGATCGTTCATTTTTACCGGCTGCTGTGTGTTGCGGCTGTTCACATTCCAGAAAACTACCTGAGGAAACTTGTAGCCGTATTTGGCGTACTCAGCCTTGGCATGTTCGAAGTTTGTAACACCGTAATTACCGGCACAGCTATCAAACTCCATATCAGATATTATAAAAAGCTTCTCCGGCATATCTGCCTGTTTAAGCTTGTTTACGACTGCAGTTCTGAGTATCAGATCAAAAGTCTTAGCTATATCGGTGTTGCTGCATTCGTTAAAACTCATGCTATAGCGCACTTTTTCCACAATATCCCTGCCCTTGATCTCGATGAGTCTTGGGTTGGTAGAGAAAGTGATAAAGTGGCCTTTGAACGCACCGGTATTTCTTTCTGCAAAGTAAATACCAAGTGACTGAGCAACTGCTGCAGGAAGCGTATTTGCGCCCCAGTACATAGAGCCCGAACCGTCAACTACAACAAGAGAATTCTCCGCACCCGCATAGTTCTCAAGTGCATTCCATGTTGCGTTCATAGCGCGTCTCTCGCTCCCTGTAAACTCCGCTCTTCTGATTACAGGAGCGATCACGTCGTAAGGCGCAAGTGTGCCTGTGTGCATAACAGAAGGATCTGATTCCGCCTTAGTTATAAATGAGTGATATCTATCCCTGTCATTTCTGATGAAAGCCTGTCTGTATTTGTAGAGCGCTTTAGAAGGTTGTTTTTCGTAGTCAAAAGAATAATCCCTTACGCGAAGGTTATTCTCAATAATCTTGATCTGTGCTCTGAGAGCTGACAAAACCTTGCGGTACTGTGCATCAGTCATTCTCATCACTTTGGCTATTTTTCTTGCATTTCTGACAGCTTCTTTATTGCTTGTATTTACAGAAGGAAGCCATTTAGCCAAAAGAGATACATTGGCATTTTCATTATCAGCTTCAAGAGCCTCCATGTCAGCCATGAGTGTCTTTTCAAAATATGCGATCACTTCTTTTTCTACAGGTGTATCGAGTAGCGCCAAAAGATCGTCATATCTGCCGTACTCTGCCACATTCGCGATATTCTTTTTAACAGACTCAGGTTCTGATGCTGCAAGGTATTTAAGAATAACCTTAAACACTCTTCTCTCACCGAGGCCGCCTCTGATATCTCTTGCAAAGAACAATGTCTTCATGGCAAGATCTGCATCCTCAGCATAAGCACGTGTAAATCTTGTTATTATATCTTCATCGGATGCGTTTCTGAGCGCACCGATAGTTGCAAAGAGATCAAGGCACTCTGACTTGGTTGATACGTAAGTAACTGCGCCGTTCTCTGTATATGTTTTATTTGCTTCTTTCTTTAAAAATTCTAACATCTTCATCATCTCCTTAAACAAGGTGCAACCGGATTAATGTGTCCGGCTCACTCACCCTGCGCAGGCAGGGCACGATTGACAGTCGTGGATTCTTGTATTTGCTGTATGCACCTTTCTGATGTGCTTTAATGATAACGCTATCTTTTGGAGATAAAAAGATGCAATTTGACTTCATATCGCAACCCCAATATAATCGAATATATCCATTATTTACGTGTATTTTTTATAAATTATCAACTCCATTTAAGAGGTATGCTATGACTGAGAAGTATAAAATCTATCTCTCCGAAGATACAAAAACAAGACTGATAAACGATGCAGAGCTCTTCGAATTCATCAAGAAGGATGAATCCGTAAACCTTAATGCATTCCTAAAGACGCTCATCGTCAACTATTTCGAGCGCTACAGACACGACAGCGCCGACCTTCGTGCAAACATCCAACAAGATCTTGAAGAAGCATCGATCAATAGCAAAGACGCTGCCATTCTTGCCGACAAGATAATAAATAACTACATAAAGAGCGACAATCTCCGCGACGGCAAGAACTCTGCGTTAACGCTTACCGTCAGCGGTTCATCATATGAAGTACTGAAGATAATCGAAAATAATCTGCTCACGGATACTTCCCTTTCCCGATATCTCAAGGATATGTTCAATTCCTATCTCTCCATCCCGAGAAACGAAAGAGAAGCCATAATATTTAAAGACACTTATGAAGACATCCAAAAAGCCTTGAAATCTCATAGAATTATTACTTTTACATCGACCTCATCTTCTCCTAAACTGGTCTTTTCTGTCGAGCCCTATATCATCGCCCCCTCAAAGGAAGAACAGTGCAATTACCTCCTCTGCAACGAAAGAAAGTCCGGAAAGCCAAGAACATTCAGGATATCAAGACTTCGTAATGTATTTGTGACTCCGGATACATTTTCTGTGGATCCGAGCATACAAAAAGAGCTCCGGGAAAAAGCCACCCGAAGCCCTCATTCAGTATCTTCAAACGTACAGGCAGTAGTTCGCATAAACGAATATGGAGTTAAAAAATTCAAAGTAATAACCAAAAACAGACCTATAGTCTCAAAAATCGAAGGTAATCTCTACTACTTCGACTGGCCGGAACAGCAGCTCGAAGACTACTTTATCCGCTTCGGACGTGATGCTCTGGTCCTCAAACCGGCATCACTAAAAGAAAAGATCAGGAAATACTACTATTACGGACTACGAGAGTACAACAAATAAGCGTTTTTCTTATCGTCATCAACGATATTTGACTTAGATTAACCGAAATGAATTTCACCGAAATCAATTTCGGTTAAATCTATTTTAGTTATTCTCAATGTCAGTCCTTTATGTTCCCTTTACTTATGTTCTCTTGAATCAGTTTATCTACAACTTCACGATACAATTTTTCAGAACCAAGTTTTGTCTTGCCCTGCCTACCATAGACCTGCTCGGCAGTAATACCTCGTTTTCTCCAGTCCTCACCACCATTACTGTTGTTTAGGATCAGAGGCTGAAGATTATCCATAGCATGCGCATACTTTGACTCCGGCGTCTCAAATGCTTCAAACTCATCAAAAAGAGCTATCAGCTCCGCCTTCTGATCGTCCGGCAAAAGAGAAAAGATTCTTTCCTTCGCCTTATCCTCACGTTCTTTCTGAGTTTTGAGACCTTCAGCATCATAGGCATAAGTATCCCCTGCATCTATTTCCACAACATCATGAATCAGACACATAAGCATGACTTTTGAAATATCCACAGGTTCATTTGCATACTCCTTCAAAAGATATGCCATCAGCGCCATATGCCAGGCATGTTCCGCGTCATTCTCATTCCTGCCATGCCCCGAAAGGTGTGTCTGCCTTAAAATATTCTTTTCTTTATCAACTTCCAATGCAAAATCAAGTTGTTTCTTTAGTCTCTCGTCCATATCCGCTCCTCCGCCAAACTATTACTACAACTATAGCTTGTTTCAGAGGATAAAAAAAGACACTTCTTAGATTTCTCTAAAAAGTGTCTTTAAAATATCATTATTTACTGCGATTACTCAGCTACGTAAGGCATAAGTGCAAGGTGTCTTGCTCTCTTGATTGCTGATGTAAGCTCTCTCTGGTGCTTAGCGCAGTTTCCTGTAATTCTTCTGGGAAGGATCTTGCCGCTCTCAGAAACGAACTTCTTAAGCTTAGCTGTATCCTTATAATCAATTACGTTATCTTTTCCGCAAAATACACAAACTTTCTTTCTTCTGTGCATTCCGCCCTTTCTCCTCATAGGAGCTTCGGATTTATCAGACTTTGTGAAAGCCATTATAATATTCCTCCTTCAATTAATTGAACGGCAGCTCCTCGTCAATTCCGTCGGGAATATTCATGAAGCCGTCGCCGGCTGCAGAAGGTGCGGGCTCACTTGATGGAGCAACGCCTCCAAATGATCCTCCGTTAGAGGATGATGCATTCTTGGATTCAGCGAATTCCTGATCCTCTGCAACAACATCTGTTGTGTATACCTTAACGCCATCCTTATTGGTATAACTACCTGTCTGGATACGTCCTGTTACGATAACCTTGGTACCCTTCTTAAAATATTTCTCAGCAAACTCTCCTGCCTTGCCAAAAGCTACAATACCGATGAAATCTGCTGTCTGAGCATCCTGTTGATCTCTTCTTGCAAATCTTCTGTCTACAGCAAGTGTATATCTTGCTACTGCCATAGCTTCCTGACCCTGTGAATATCTTACGTCGGGGTCTCTTGTTAAACGTCCCATAAGTATAACTTTGTTCATATTTTCGTCCTCTTCTATTTAAGCCTCGTTCTTAACGCATAAATATCTGATGACGCCGTCCATAATACGCATGCGAGCTTCAATCTCTGCGGGAGTTGTTGCTTCGCCATCGAACTGGATGAAATAGTAGAAGCCTTCTGTCATCTTCTCGATCTCGTAAGCAAGCTTCTTCTTTCCCCAATCATCAATGTTAGTAATCTGACCACCATGCTTCTCGATAGTCTTCTTTACCTTCTCGATGACTGCTGTTCTGGCATCGTCTTCGATCTTTGCACTAACAACAACGGCTAATTCGTATTTGTTCATGCTATTAGTTACCTCCTTTTGGTCTCTGGCTACTTGTATCAGTCAAGTAGCAAGGAATTTATCACAGAGTAATATGCTATCATATCTTTATCCCAAATGCAAGCATTTTATCGTATTCCCTTGATGCTTTTCTCCACATTTTTCCTGGATATCATTATCTGATGACCGCAGCCTGTGCACTTGATACGAAAGTCCGCTCCGATGCGCAGAACTTCCCACTCGTAGCTACCACAAGGATGTTGTTTTTTTAGTTTTATTATATTGCCTACCTGAATATCCATTAAATCTGATCCAAAATCTCCCCTATAGGGCCCTGTACAACAAGATCAGCCTGCCTGTCTCTAGGTGTTGCCGATTTGTTGATCAAAATAAGCTTATTTCCTCTGTAATAATCGATAAGTCCGGCTGCAGGATATACCGCAAGCGATGTTCCGCCTATTATTAGAACATCTGCGTGGCTGATATAATCAACTGCTCTCTGCATTACTCCCATATCAAGTCCTTCTTCGTACAGAACCACATCGGGCTTGATTCTTCCGCCGCAGCTGCATTTCGGAACTCCCTCAGCCTGTGCCATGAAATCGAAATCATAGAATTTACCGCATTCTTCGCAGTAATTCCTGTGCACGCTTCCATGCAGCTCCAAAACTTCTTTGCTGCCCGCGGCCTGATGAAGGCCATCTATATTCTGGGTAATAACTGCTTTCAATTTACCCTGTTTTTCAAGCTCCGCGAGCTTAAGGTGCGCTTTGTTCGGCTTTACACCCGTGATCAGAAGCTTATCCTTATAGAACCTGAAAAACTCCTCCGGCATTCTCATATAGAATGTATGGCTTAAGATCTGCTCAGGAGGATATTTGTATTTCTGATGATAGAGACCGTCTTCGCTTCGAAAATCGGGCACACCGCTCTCGGTCGATACTCCCGCACCTCCGAAAAAGACAATATTATCCGAACCGTCAATCAATTTTTTTAATTCTTTTACCGCCTCGTCCATATTATCTCCTTTCATCTTATATACGCACGAAATCAGAATCCTGCGTTCTTAAGAAGTGCTGCAAGTGATGTTGTTGCATCACCGTCACTCGTATATTCGATCTTTTCCTCAGTAATCTCGGTAGCTGCCACTTCTTCAAGTGCTTTCATGCTAAGACTGAGTTTTCCGTCCTTAATTGAGATAACTTTTACTTTCACCTTTTGTCCGACTTTAAGAACTGCAGAAGGATGTGCGATCCTGTTATTGCAGATCTGCGAGATATGTACAAGTCCGCTCATTCCCTTTCCAAGATCCACGAATGCTCCGTAGTTCTGGATGCTCTCAACTGTTCCCTCTGTAACAAGCCCAACTTCCACATTTGAGATCATTTCTTTTCTCTTGAGGTCAGCCTGTTCTTTGAGATAATCTTTCGCCGAAAGGACAAGTTTTCCGTTCTCTTCATCAGCGGTTATAACTTTTGCTTTTACAGTTTTTCCCACATAATCTTTTATGTTAGCTTCTTCAACATATGAGAGGTCAAGCTTGGATGCTGGGATAAATCCTCTTATTCCCTCAAGGAAAGCAACCGCTCCGCCTTTTACCGCGTCAGAAATCTTAACATCAACATATTCTTCCGACTCAAGGAGCGCCTTCAGTTTATCCCATGCAAGAACCTCATTTGCTTTTCTCTTGGATAAAAGAATATTTCCCTCGCCGTCATCTGTTGATATAACCGTAGCGGATACTTCATCCCCGACATTTATATCTTTATGGATTGAAAACTTAGGATCGTCGCTAAGTTCCTCAGCTTTGATGATTCCCTGTGTGTAATACTTTATATCAAGAATAACTTCAGAATCAGTCACGCCGATAACCGTGCCGTCTATAATATCTCCTTCCTTTATCTTTCTGAAGGAGTTCTCAATCTCCCTGGTATAATCTTTCATTGTCTCTTCTGCCATAACTCGACCTCCAAAATAAATTAGTCTCTATGATTATAACATATAAGAACCACTCACAGACCGCGAGTGGCTCTTACAATTTAAAATATGTATTCTGTTATTTATTCATTACCCGACAGGTCAGTTGCTATCTTTCTTTTCCTATACAGTGTTATAACCTGATAAATTATCAACCCGTTTATCAGCACTGTTGGAATCATATACAATACGAAAGTCATCGGGTTATAAATCGCATTATCCCTTGAATTACTCATGCTAAACTGCTGCACTCTCTTTAACATTCCTATATTCTTCTCCACTGACTGATATATCTCGCACACAGAGATTAATACGAGAAAAACAGGCCATATTACTCCATTTCTTTTCTGAACAAAAAACAGACACGCCGATACGATTCCAATGACTGCCGGAATAATCCAATAGAAAATCTCATATATATAATCGGTTCCGTAACTCACAAAACTATTATCTGAAAGCTTTGACATCAATGACATTGAAATATTCATCAAAGAATACAGAATGATCGTGGCGAAATATCCCACTATGACCAGTCCCATTCTTTTGGGAGAAAGCGTTCCCTTATAAGCATGAATCAAACCATAAATAAAAACTGCCGCTCCAATTCCCATACGCAGTATCGTGAAAACAGCCTGCAATACTAAAGTATAATTACCACTTTCGGCAACCCACTCCATTGCTGTCTTCCATGGTGTCATGGAAATTTTATTGACAATTGATAATAAAAAAGAAAAAATCACGATCGTATAAAAAACAATCATTATGTTATTGACCGCTTTATCTTCAATTACAGGTATCTTTTCTACAACTTTATTCATATCTTCTCCGGATAAAAGGTCGTCCAGGCTAACATCCAGAGTTTCAGATATTTTCTTTGTAGTAAGAAGATCGGGAAATCTCGCTCCGCGCTCCCAATGCGAAACAGTCTGTCTCGTCACATATAACTGCTCTGCAAGCGTCTGCTGCGTCATTCCTTTCTTTTCTCTGGCGTTTCTTAACTGCTCCCCAAATTCGACCATGTTATCCAATTGCTCCTTTCGAAAATTTCACCTGCAAGTGTAATCAAAGTATCACTTATCCGCCAAAAATCTTCAAGGCACTTCCCGAAATTTCCATGTAGCCATTACGTTGACACCAGATATTTCCTACGTTTTCATATAATATGTAAAAAGTCTCTCCTTGCTACTATTTGTAAAAAGGCGAGACTTTTGTTTCGATCAATCTATTAAAATTTAAAACATACTACAACAGAAAATGAAATTGCACCAATAAGAATTCCAATCTGTGCTGCGGGAATCTTCTTATAAAATCTTATGAGCATCAATATGCACCATGCGATCGCGTTGAATACCACAAGCGAAGACAATATCCTTTTGGGAGTGATTCCGAATAATGCGATATATACTCCGCACAGATTGCAGGCAGCAAGAATCGCAAAAATAAGTGCAAACGCTACCAATACAGTTCCGAGTATTCTGGTTCCTTTTTCCTCCCAAAGTGCCTTTTTGGAGAAAAGACAAGAGGCAGCAACGACTGTAAAGTTCATAACAACCACTCTTATCAGACTCCAGAAACTTTCCACCGAACGAACCGATGCCTCGTGAGCTGTCGCTGCAAAAAATCCTTTGTGAAATATAAAATCATAAACCGCTGTTCCGCAGAACAAAGCATACACCACGCAAACACTTCCGATAACTATATATGCGGAATAAGAAGGCAACAAGTGAAGATCTTTAGTACAGTCTTCAAATTCTTTATCTGAGCACATAGGTTTCTTTTTCCTGATACATCCGCCCACAAGTCCAAAGAGCCAGCAGCTTATTGGAATCGAGAATAAAAATGTCCCTATATTACTTTCCACTTCGTAAAAGAAATCTTCATCAAATACTTTGAATAATGACTCAAAGAAATTATCAATTACTTCCACCACGGCACTTCCGAGATTACTAAATGTATCCGATGATGCGGCAAGCTGAACAACAGCATAACCGCAAACTATAAGTGCTATACATACGCTTATGCCCACTGTCACAATCGTTGTTAAAGAAAGCTTTTTGCGCTCCTTTACTGCACCTTTAACCTTAGCCGGCTTAGGTTCAAACATACATCCTTTTCTTAAGATAGTCTCTGTTCTGAAAAAGATATATGACCAGGGAACTGTTACCGTACCCTGAATACCGTCGAGGAAAAAGAGCAGTCCGCTTCGTCCGGCTGCGAGACATCCTGTTCTCGCCAAAACATAGTATATGATCATGAAATGCCATAAAAGGAACTGATATACTTCCCATTCTTTATGAAATCCCCATATCATGATCGCTACAGACTGCAAAGCAATACATGCGATAAATACAATCGGTTCAACTACAGATTTCTTGGCTTCTTTCAGCTTTTTATATTCCATTCCCGCAAAATGCGAGAATATTTCTGTTGCGATTACAAAAACAACTCCAAATACAAAATAAGTCCATAACATATAAGGCTTTGAATCTGCCTCAAACTTAAATGTCGAAATAATTACATGTTTTAAATAAAAGAATCCAATCAAATAGCTTATCCATGCAGCTATTCTGTACACTTTTTTATGTTCAATCACTTCGACAGGTCTGACCTGTACTTGCGCATTCTGCATATTTACGTTATTAACATAAGTATTTAAATTCGAATCCATAATATAACCTCCGGATTTCACTGCTCGTCGGGAACATACTCCAAGACATCTCCAGGCTGGCAGTTAAGTTCTTTACACAAAGCATCCAGTGTAGAAAATCTGATTGCTTTTGCTTTATTATTCTTAAGTATTGAAAGATTGGCAGGCGTAAGTTCAATTTTTTCGGCAAGTTCTCCTGAGCCCATCTTACGCATCGCCATAACAACATCTAAATTCACTCTGATCATGGCAACCTCCTTACACTGTATAATCAAGCTCATCCTGCATCTCGACAGCTTTACCAAAGGCATTCTTGATGACTCTGATAATAGGTGTCACAAAAGCAGTGGTCGCAGTGATTATAAAAATCATGTAAGTACAGGTGATTCCGATCACAAAAGAAACAATACAAGCTACCAGAACCAGATTACTTAATTTGCTAAGCGAGCTGACATTCTCCGCAACAAAAACTTTTCCTTCCTGAATACGCTTTACCATCGCATATAATGTAAACAAAAATACGAAAAGAATTGTTGCACATATATATCCTCCGATGAGCAATATCAAAAATCTTGCGTTTCCGACAATCATCGGCGAATCTTTGGTCATTATCATCCCAACCAGCTTCGGACCAAGTATACACATTCCTACAGCCGCTACAGCAAGTATTAAAATAAAAGCTTTAGTAATTTTTATACTTACATTCTCTTCATATGCTTTCTTTTTATTGAAATCCATATTATATAATCCTCCAACTTATGATCTACGGTCTAAACGATAAACAATCCTGTTCTTGATAAGAATAAGCATTGTTACTATGCTACTGGCAAACACTATATATATAACCACCACTCCACATATTCTCCGCGGTGTCGGACCAAATAATGAAATATATTCTCCATAAAGATTAAGATAAGCATAATGTGCAAGCAATAATAATAACAGCATATGAATTATACCAAGTGACACATTCATAAATTTCTTCCAAACTTCCTTAACAGAAAAAATGTGTGCCAGACCTATAATTGAATAGCTTATAAATGCTGCCTGGATCATACTCCAAAAGCTCATCTCCGATCCCATAGAAGCTTCCCACGCCATTTCCGCCTTAAAAGGGGAATCAATATGCCAGGTCATAAACTCTATAAATAGCATAAACAAATAAAATAAACACATAAGCATCATTACAATAGTTACTACCCACGAAGGTATCACATGTAATGTTTTTTCTCTTTCCATTTCTCTTTCTCCATCCTTTAACTTATATCTCCCCTCCCGATTATTATTCTGAATAATAAATTTATTAGTATAATAATCTCATTCACCACGAATGTCAATATATTTTTATCGTTTATCAATATATTTTTGCTGATTATCAACAAGAGCGCATTAGCACGCAAAAAAGCGCAAAAAAAATCTGTAAGTATCATTAAATACTTACAGATCAGAGGTGACAGGCGGATTTGAACCGCCGCTCAAGGTGTTGCAGACCTATGCCTTACCGCTTGGCTATGTCACCATACACTATTAAATTTCCGACACATTGTCGATAGTGACTCCGACGAGAATCGAACTCGTGTTACCGCCGTGAAAGGGCGATGTCTTGACCGCTTGACCACGGAGCCATATTACAGACCGTAGTTACAGTCTTCACTTCTAGCTCCCCCTGTCGGACTCGAACCAACGACACTTCGGTTAACAGCCGAATGCTCTACCGACTGAGCTAAGGAGGATCATT
>JAGAAO010000033.1 GCA_017615275.1 Butyrivibrio sp. | reverse complement strand
TATTAGCCATTGTTTACACTCTCCTTTCCCAAAATGGCACTCACAAGTGCCAAATATGCAGAAGCCGCTTTACCTTTCGGATCATACTGATACAAGCTGGTTCCTTCTGCAGATATCTCAGCTGCACGAACTGACATCGGGATCTGCGTATCAAACACCTTAACTGCTGAGGAATATGCTTCATGTACCTGGCGGACGATATCCTTCGCATAATTCGTTCTTGAATCAACCATTGTGAGCAGGATCCCCTCGATCTGAAGCTTCGGATTGAGCTGCCTCTTCACACGGCCAATGGTTTTAATGAGCTGTTCCAAACCACGAACCGGAAGATAACCGGCAGATACAGGGATAAGAACCGAATCCGCACAAGCCAGTGCATTGATGGTAAGGAGTCCCAGGCTCGGCATGCAGTCGCAGATGATGTAATCGTAATATTCCCGCATCATATCGACATACTGCCTGAGAACGGTCTCACGGCTGATAACCCCATTCATTGAGATCTCAAGACCGGAGAGTTCAATATTCCCGGGGAGTATATCAACACCCTCCGCATGATGCAAAATACCTTCTGTGGGGCTCACAGCCTCGTCATTGATGATCTTCATCATAATGGTAGCCAGGGAAACATCCATCTTGTCGGGATATTCCCAGCCAAGACTGATCGTAAGCGAACCCTGTGGATCCGCATCAATAAGAAGCACCTTTTTACCTTCACGGGCAAGTCCGATTCCCATGTTTACGGAGGTGACCGTTTTGGCCACCCCGCCTTTCTGATTTGAAATACTGATCACTTTACACATCAATCATCATCCTCCATTTCAAATGCCTCGATGAACTTATCCAGTTTCTGAGTATCAATGAGTGTTACACCGCCCACCTTGTAACAGGCCCTTGCGTCCCGCGCAAGTTTCTGGAACGTGTGGATCCCAACAGAATAAAGAACCGCACCTTCGTCATAACGTACCCATCTCTTGGAGCCTTCAGCAACTAATCTCTTGATCTTTTCAACATCCTTATTTCTCTTCTTCATTTCTCTCACGCTTTCCTTTCTGTTTGAAATTTCGGGTTCTACAAGACAGTTCTCATCCAGATATCTGTCTATCGCCAATGTGTCCGCAACAGCCATTCTGTGTAAGTCCACTGTTGCACCTGCATCTTTTGCCAGATGCACAAAAGTCCAGTACGGCAGGTCATAATAATATGCCCCTTTGCCATAAAGCACGTAATTATGCTTATATCCGCGCTTTTCGACATGTTCCCGGATATGGTCCGGGCCTCTCGACTTTCTGACCATGTGTTACCTCCGTAATCAAATTGTTTGAAGATTTTTCCCTAAGCAGATAAACAAAAAAGACACCCACGATCGTATTCCTACGAAACGTAAGTGTCTTTAAAGTATTTCGCTGTTCCTCTTGAACAGTTTTGTATCGATTATTTTCAGTTGTTTTTGTTCCCGTTTTCGATTTTTTTCAATCGAAAAATGCTCTTTGACACACTTTGACACAATCCATAGAGCGCATCATTTTTTCAGGGAACTGTCCATACGGGTCCATCGAAGTCCGTCTGAGTCCATGTTGATTGCCGTACATTTGAGTTACAGGATGGACTGATTTGTACCTCTACGGATAAGTATGGATACCTATGCGTCCATCCGCTAATTCTGGCTCTTCAGCGTCGGGAAGAGCAAAACATCGCGTATGCCCGCACTATTGGTCAACAGCATGCAGAGCCGGTCGATACCGTAGCCGATGCCGCCTGTGGGGGGCATACCGATCTCGAGGGCGTTGAGGAAGTCCTCGTCTGTGTGCTCGGCTTCTTCATCTCCTGCTGCCGCATTGGCATCCTGCGCGGCGAAACGCTCACGCTGATCGATAGGATCGTTAAGCTCTGAATATGCGTTACACATCTCCCAAGTATTAATGAAGAGCTCAAAACGCTCAACCTTCTCAGGATCTGTGGGCTTCTTCTTGGTAAGAGGTGAGATTGCAAGAGGGTGATCCATAATAAATGTAGGCTGGATCAGGTTCTTCTCGCAGAACTCCTCGAAAAAGAGATTGATGATATCGCCCTTCTTGTGACGGTCTTCGAATTCGATGCCGCGCTCCTTGGCGATAGCCTTAGCCTCTTCATCTGTTGCAACTGCGTCGAAATCAACGCCTGCATACTTCTTGATAGCGTCGTTCATTGTAAGACGCTCGAAAGGCTTGCCCAGATCAATGATGTTGTCACCGTAAGGAATCTGCGTTGTGCCGCAAACCTTCTCGGCAAGATAACGGAACATGCTCTCTGTAAGTTCCATCATTCCTTCATAATCTGTATATGCCTGATAGAGTTCCATAAGAGTGAACTCAGGATTATGTCTTGTGTCTGTTCCTTCATTTCTGAATACACGGCCGATCTCGAAAACTCTCTCCATGCCGCCAACGATAAGTCTCTTAAGGTAGAGCTCAAGTGAGATACGAAGCTTTCTCTCTTCATCAAGCGCATTGTAATGTGTAAAGAAAGGTCTGGCTGCAGCACCGCCTGCGTTCTCAACAAGCATAGGTGTCTCAACTTCCATAAAATCTCTGTCAGCAAGGAAGTTACGGATCTCGCGGATAATAGCGGATCTCTTCTTGAATGTTTCCTTTACTTCCTCATTCATGATAAGGTCAACATATCTTTGTCTGTAACGGATCTCTGTATCTGTAAGTCCGTGGAACTTCTCAGGAAGTGGCATAAGAGACTTGGACAAAAGAACCATCTCTTTAACATGTACAGAAATCTCACCGGTCTTGGTTCTGAAAGCAAATCCCTTAACACCGATGATATCTCCTATATCCATCTTCTTAAACTCAGCATAGGCTTCATCTCCAAGATCATTTCTTGAAACGTAGAGTTGCATGCGTCCGTCTCTGTCCTGAAGATTGGCAAAAGATGCCTTACCCATAACACGCTTACTCATCATACGACCTGCAAGCGCTACGATCTTCTCTGCAGGAATATCTGAAAGAGGCACAACAACCGCTCTACCCTCTTCATCAACAGGAGCAACAAACTCGAGTTTCTCAAAATTGTCCCTGATATCCTGTGTATGATGTGTCTGGTCATATTTTACAATCTGGAAAGGATCCTTTCCTGCTGCCTGAAGCTCAGAAAGCTTGTCTCTTCTGACCTGACGAAGACGTCCAACGTCTTCTTGTGTGTTCTGCTGATTATTGTCTGCCACCTTTATTCCTCCATAATAATATTTATCTTTACTCAATTAGAGCCAGCGAAAGTCTATCGCCGGCTCAAAAAGTCACTGTTTAGATCACCAATTCTTTGAGAGTCATGCATACACTCAAACAGGTACAGCTACTTAATTCTCAGATCTCTCAATTCCAAGTACCTTGTACTTGATAACGCCAGCCTGTGTCTCAACAGAAACAGTCTGTCCTTTCTTCGCTCCGAGAAGAGCTTTTCCTACAGGTGATTCATTCGAAATTTTGCCTTTAAGGCTGTTAGCCTCTGATGAACCTACGATTTTATATTCCAGATCCTCATTGAACTCAAGGTCACGGATCTTTACTTTACATCCGATACTGATCTTATTGAGGTCTACGTCTTCCTCAACTACAACTTCAGCGTTTTTCAGGATTTTCTCAAGAGTTTCGATTCTTGCTTCGATATCACGCTGCTCGTCTTTAGCTGCATCATACTCAGCATTCTCTGAAAGGTCGCCCTGCTCCCTGGCTTCCTTAATTTTCTCTGCAACCTCCTTACGCTTGACTACTTTGAGCTCATGAAGCTCGTCTTCGTATCTTTTAAGTCCTTCGTAAGTTAAAATATTCTTCTTCTCTTCCATTATTACGTCTCCTAGCCCTTCGTAGATTTACGTTTGGCGCGCGTTGCGCTGATTTATGTCAAAAAAAAATTACAAGTTCTGCATTCTTTATAACTTGGATATTATACAGTCTATTATTTTCCGTGTCAATCTCATAAAAAAGCACTATTAATGCAGTGTTTCGGAAAGCATAACCGCCTCGCACGCCTTCTTTAATGAATCCATATCCGTCATTTTGTTGATCTCATTACGAAACCTTGCACTTCCCGGCATTCCGTAGGTATACCACGACACATGTTTTCGCATTTCTCTTATTCCTATGTACTCGCCTTTATACTTAAGCTGGAGATCCGCATGTCGTATCACCGTGTTGTAAATTTCCTCCGGGCTCGGTCTTTCACATGTTTTTCCGGTTTCAAAATAGCTCTTTATCTCTCTGAATATGAAAGGATTCCCCTGCGCTGCCCTGGCAACCATGACTGCGTCGCACCCTGTCTCTTTGAACATCCTCTCGGCGCTCTTTCCATCAGTAACGTCTCCGTTTCCGATAACAGGTACTTTAACCGCTTCCTTGACTTTTCTAATAATATCCCAATCGGCTTCACCCGTGTAATACTGCTCTCTTGTCCTTCCATGCACAGCGATTGCTTCCGCTCCGCCCTGCTGAGCAGCCAGTGCACACTCCACAGCATTTATGCTCTTATCGTTAAAACCCTTTCTGATCTTGACTGTCACAGGTCTGTCGGAAACTCTGACAAGAGCTGCAACTATCTCCTCTATCAGCTCAGGCTTCTTCATAAGAGCAGAACCCTCGCCGTTACTTACAACCTTAGGTACGGGACATCCCATATTTACATCGAGTATATCGTAAGGTCTGTCCTTGATCATACCGACCGCTTCCTGCATTACACCGGGATCCGATCCAAAAAGCTGCAAAGACACGGGATGCTCATCCTTGTGTATCTCTATGAGCATATCCGTGTTCCTGTTCTTGTAAATAATTGCCTTGGCACTCACCATCTCCATACATACAAGCCCCGCGCCCATCTCATGACACAGGATTCTGAAAGGAAGATCCGATACTCCCGCCATAGGCCCCAATATTATATTGTTATCCAGAGTCACGTTGCCGATCCGCAACTTACCATACCCCGGCATTACTCTTCTTCCTCTAATAATTTGCTTGGATCCTCATGAAGTACATATATCCTGTAATAAAGACCAAGCGCCTCAAAAAGATCCTGTCTCTTTCTTCTGACTTCACCAACAAGAAGTCCCGCCGTGATCTCGTCGTATGTGATATCCTCTTCATCCGCATCAGTCTCTATGCTGATATTGCCGTCCTCTTCAAAGACTATTGTAAATATGCCTCCGGCTTCCTGAGTAAAAAGAACGCTGATTATATTGAGCTCTTTTTTAATGCTCTCGGGGATCTGCTTAAACACAGGGTTAAAATAGTACTTCTGCTCATAAGCGTTAGCTCCGCAAAGAACCACTCTTCCTCCCGCTGTCTTCTCAAACACACGCCCCTTGTTGGTCTTCTGCATCTCATCTATTCGAAGATCCTCTTTTCCGTCAGGTTCGTTAAACTCTTTATTGTATGCTTCTTCAAATTCATTTGCTCTCATTTATTCCGTCTCTCCGTTCACTTCTCTTACTGCTTTGTTTCTTCTGTTCTTGTCATAAAGAACTTTAAGTCCCTCAAGTATAAGTATGGGATCGTAGATATCTATTTCTTTGGTCTCCGCGGAAATAAGCCTTCCGAGACCTCCTGTAGCCACAACCTTCATATCGGGCATCTTGGCTGCTTTTTTCATCTCATTTATTATGTACTTGGTCTGTCCGATCTGACCGTAAACAAGACCCGCCTGCATACTTGAGATAGTCTCCTTTGCAAGGATGCTCTTGGGCTTTGCGATCTCTATCTCAGGAAGCTTGGCTGTATCCTGCCACAGCGCCTTCGCAGAAATTCCTATTCCGGGTGCAACAACTCCCGCAAAGAAATCTCCCTCAGAATTAACCGTTACATAGGTCGTTGCTGTTCCAAAATCTATTACCATAACAGGTCCGCCGTAAAGCTCATATGCTCCGACAGCACCCGCGATAAGATCAGGTCCAACCTCTCTTGGATTGTCCGTTGCGATCTTGATACCCGTCTTGATCCCGGGTCCTACTATGTAAGGTGTCTTTCCTATATATTTCTCAATGGCGTTTACAAGTGCATGCATAGTCTTAGGCACTACGCTCGCTATCATTACGCCTTCAATTTTCTCCTTGGTAACTCCGTTTGAATTAAGAAGTGTCAAAAGATTTATTCCGAATTCATCTGAAGTTCTCGGCATCTGTGTAGTCATTCTAAAAGAGCTCACAAGCTCATCACGTGAAAAAACTCCGAATGTAATATTGGTATTTCCCACATCAATTACCAGAATCATATTGTCCTCCGTTATCACACGTACCCGTAAAGTCCTCTGACAGAGACCTCTCCGGCATTTATATTCTTAACGCTTCCGTCTGAAAGTCTTACTTTCAGTGCTCCGTCATTTCCTATTCCAAGAGCAACTGCCTCGTACTCGCCCTTAGGATCGAGTATCGTGACCGTTCTGTCTCTGTTTATAAGTCTCTCTTCATATTCTTCCGTCATAAGAGACAGATCCTGCGTCTGCTCAAACTTCTCATAGTTCTCTTCAAATCTCTTCATGCATGCAGCGACAACACTCGCCCTGTCTTCCTTAAATCCCGTCTCGGTATATATAGAGCCCGCGATACCTTCGATCTCCTGCGGAAAAGAAGTCATGTTGACGTTGATCCCAACTCCGATAACCACGTTGTTTATGGTGTTGTCGTTGTTCATATGAAGCTCCGTCAGGATTCCGCAGATCTTTTTACCAGCGATAACTATGTCATTAGGCCACTTTATCTGCGGGAAATCCGCGATATCTTCGTTTGCCGCAAAAAGATCCTCAATGCCCTGCGCTATCGAAAGCCCCATTATAAGAGTGAGCACCGATATCTTGTCAGGTGGCGCCGTCGGTCTTACGAGAAGACTCATTGCTATGTTACTGCCTCCGGGAGTCTCCCAGCTTCTTCCTCTTGATCCTCTTCCGCTTGTCTGAACATCTGCGACAACGAGAGTTCCGTGAGGTGCACCCTCTTCTCCAAGCTGCTTTGCATCATTGTTTGTAGATTCCGTTTCTTCCTTAAAAATAAGGTTGCGGGCAGCCCACTTAGTGCTGAGCTGCCCCTTAATATTTTCTGCATTTAGCATATCAATTTCCTTTTATAGTCGCCAGAATAACAGCCTTGATAGTGTGCATGCGGTTCTCTGCTTCCGCAAACACTATTGACCTGTCTGACTCAAATACTTCGTCTGTTACTTCCATTTCATCAAGACCAAACTTCTCTTTGATCTCTCTTCCGATTCCGGTATTGAGATCGTGGAATGAAGGAAGGCAGTGCATGAATACACTCTTTTCTCCCGCATTCTTCATAATATCCATATTTACCTGATAAGGAAGAAGGTCTTTGATTCTCTCCTCCCAGATACTTTCGGGCTCACCCATTGAAACCCAGATATCCGTGTAAACAATGTCGGCTTCCTTTGTTCCCTCCATAGGATCTTCAGAGAAGCTTATTGTCGATCCCGACTTCGCAGCGATCTCCTTACATGTATTTACAAGTTCCTCTGAGGGGAAATACTTCTTATTTGATACAACGGTAAAATCAAGACCGAGCTTAGCGCAGACAACCATAAGAGAGTTACCTGTGTTGTATCTCGCATCACCCATATATGCAAGGTGAAGTCCCTTGAGCTTACCGAAATGTTCCTTGATCGTAAGCATATCCGCAAGCATCTGTGTGGGATGGAACTCATTGGTAAGTCCGTTCCATACAGGCACCTTACTGTACTTTGCAAGGTTCTCAACTATTTCCTGTTCGAAACCTCTGTACTCGATTCCATCATATATGCTTGAAAGAACTCTGGCAGTATCGGCAATACTCTCTTTTTTACCGATCTGAGAATCGGTGGGATTAAGGAATGTAGTTCCCATTCCGAGATCAGATGCCGCCACTTCAAAAGAGCATCTGGTACGCGTACTTGTCTTCTCGAAAATAAGAGCAATATTCTTTCCTCTGAGTTCATCGTGAAGAATACCTTCTTTTTTCTTTCTCTTAAGCTCAGCTGCGAGGTCGATAAGATACTCAATCTCTTCGGTAGTGTAATCAAGAAGTTTCAAAAAATCGCGTCCCTTTAAGTTCATATAATGCTCCTCCGTTCAAATAATCATGCACTACTATTGTAAATAAGGGATTGCATTTCTGCAATCCCTTAAAATATTACCAGAATACGTGTGCTCCGATGATTATACCTTCATGTCCGTTGATCCTTCTAAAGTGCATCGCGGATCCTACTGTAGTTTCACCGTTAAGCGCTGCCTGCGCAGCCTGATAGTTCATTTCATATATCTTATCGCTGTTATAAACTCTGTCAACCGTTCCGTTAAGTGCCGGTGTGAACTGACCGGAAGCATAGATAACATCGTAAATGGTGTTAGGATAAGCTCCGCTCTTAACTCTGTTCATAACTACCGCACCAACCGCAACTCGTCCTTCATACGGCTGATTTCCCGCTTCACACTGAATAAGTGCTGCGAGAAGTTTGAGTTCGTCGGCATCTGCCTGAACAGCTCCTCTGTTTCTTGTAAGCTCTTCGGAGTTGGCTCTGGATCTTCCCTGCTTCAACTTGCGCGAAGCAATTGTTTCTCCCTGGTCGATCCTAAAGTCTGTACAAACGTAATCAGACTGAACAAAACATTCTTTGTCATTATAATCAACCTTGATCCATCCGTTTCCAAGATCTTCGATCATATCTAAGAAAGCATTCTTGTTCATAACAACAATCGCATCTGCATCTGTTGAATCACTTGCTCTTACAGTAAGAGCACTGCTCTCGATAGTTACGATCTGCTTTCCTACCTTGGACGCAAGCTCATTGGCCTCCTCATCGAACAACAGATATTTGTCCTCTGCCCATCCAATGAGATCACCTGATTGAAGCTTAGTCCAACCGTCTTTTCTTTCCAAAATTTTGCCGCCACAGTCCTTGTAAAGTACACCGACCTTCTCGCCGTCTTCCTTGTAGGAATCCATGACATCCAAGGTCTCGTTTTCGTTGAACATTACAAGCTTGTTCTCGTCATTTGAACTTGTTGATGCTGTTCCCGCTCCTGAGGAGGCTTCTCTCTGATTCGCAAGCACCTTATATTCAGGTGAATTATAATCCAGACCCAGAGGCGTTATCGGGCTGACTACTTTTGAGATTCCTTCAGAATTGAGAACCACACTTGGCGAACTACTCCTAGCCTCTGTTGTTACTCGTTGAGAGATAAATAGCACAAAGATTAAAGCGAAAATAGAAATATGCCTTAATACCTCCGCGGATAACTTCATAGCTCTATTCATTCGTTTACTTCTTCCCATCCAAATATTAAAAACATGTTTCGACTTGTTAAAAAATACAAAACACTATGATAGAAATGATAGCAAACATATTATTTTTTGTCAAATTTTCGATTTTTTAATAGCTAAAAATCCACGCAAAATCAGAGGCTTCTGCTCTTGTCAATGCAGGTTTTTACTGCATCCATCACGGTCCCGCGAAGACCACCTTTTTCAAGTACATGAACTGCGTCGATTGTGGTACCCGCAGGTGAGCAAACCATGTCTTTTAGCTCGCCCGGATGTTTTCCTGTCTCCAAAACCATCTTGGCACTGCCCAAAACCGACTGCGCCGCAAATTCATAAGCCTGCTTTCTCGGCATTCCTCCGGCTACCGCCGCATCTGCCATAGCCTCTATAAACATAAACACATACGCAGGTGACGATCCGCTCACTCCAACCACAACATCCATGAGAGACTCAGGCACCGTATATGCTTTTCCAAAGCTCTCAAGCAGTTCTTTTACAAAGTGATAGCTGTCATCATCCACAAGATCGTTTCTGCAAACTGCGGAACAGCCTTCGAGCACAAGAGCCGGAGTATTCGGCATTACTCTTATTATCTTTACCGGTTTCTCAAACTCCTTTGCAAGCCAGTTTATTGTCTTTCCTGCCGCAATGCTTACGATAATCTTATTCTCATCGACACTGTCCATGATATCTGCGATAACAACCTTAAGATACTGCGGTTTAACCGCAAGAACGATAATGTCTGCATCTTTTGCAACCGCTGCATTTGAACTGCGTGTCTGAATTCCATATTTATTGGCAACCTTAAGGCATGTATCCGGAGTCGCCGCTGCACCTATAATCTCGTTGGGACCCATGAGTCCTTTTGCGAGGATTCCCCCGATCATTGCCTTTGCCATGTTTCCAAGTCCGATAAAACCTACTGTCATAATACTTTTTTCCTCCTTTGCCTGGATGCTTCAAATGTTAGTATAGCCGCTGATGTCGCTGCATTCATGGACTCAACTTCCCCCTTCATGGGTATGAGCACATACTCAGATGCCGCATCGGCTGTCTCCTTGGACAGTCCGTTGCCCTCATTACCTACGAGAAAAGCTGTTGGCTTAGTATAGTCGAATTCATCGTAATTTTTTTTGCCCTTTAAATGGGCAGCATAAGTCGTTATTCCTCTGCCTGCAAGTTTTTTCAGCATTTTGGGGATGTCTTCCACATATATGAAAGGCATCCTGAATATAGAACCCATTGTAGATCTGATAACTTTGGGATTGTAAATATCGGCAGAACCTTTACTTAAGATAACTCCCGTAACTCCGGCACCTTCCGACGATCTCAGCATGGTACCCAGATTTCCGGGATCCTGAATATTCTCAAGGATCAGCAGTAGATTGTCTTCTCCCTCAAGTACCTCTTCTTCCGAATATTGGTACATGCTTATTACCGCCAGCACTCCTTGCGGTGTCTGCGTGTCCGCCATCTTTTTCATAACTTCGGCTGTAACGGTCACAGCCCCGTATCTCCAGAGAATCTCCTTGTCATCCTCGGATGCGTCCTTTAGGAAGTTCTCGGTCACGTATACCTCGCGAACCTGCAGAACAGGAGCTTCCCGCAACATCTTCATGCCTTCTATCACAAAAACGCCGTTCTCTTTTCTGGCCTTGCTCTTTACTACGTAGCTCACAACTTTGCGTACACGTTCATTGTTTACACTTGTAATCATCTATACCTCTTTTCATACCGCGTATCTGCGCAAGAACAGTATATCACAAAAGAATCATATGACGATCGTCACTGTATAGCGAGAATCTGCGATTTTTGCCTCATATATTCCGTCATATTTTTTGACAACATCTTTGATATTCTGTATTCCAAATCCGTGATTTTCCTTGTCCTTCTTGGTCGTGAAACGCTCGGCGCTCTTAGTCGGAAGTTCCTTAAGTTCAGTCTTGTTACTGATAAGGATTCCCGCCTTGTCACCGACATTTTTGACCTCAACGCTTACTTCACGCATGGATTCCTCCAGCGGTTTGGACGCCTCGATGGCGTTCTGAAGAACATTGTAAAAGATCGTGCAGAAATCAAAATCAAGAATATCCTCTCTGTTTCTGAGGATTCCTTCATATTCAAACTTGATGTTTGCCTCGTCCATGTGCTTAACAAGCTCATTTATGACAGCATCGACAGCCTTATTTCCTGTGTAGCTCTTTGTTGCCGAACTTGCGATCTTGGCATCGATGGACTTAAGATACTCCAGCATCTTATCGTTCTTACTGTCTGTCGCAAGCTCTGTAAGCGCCGTAACATGCGCCCTCATGTCGTGCTTAAACTTTCTGACCTCACTGTAATCTTTTAGCAGACTGTCAAAATATGCCGCCTGCGACTTTACCATGTACTGATAGCGGATCTCACGCTCTTTCATGCTGAGATTCTTTTTGACGATATAGCTCTGCCAGATCATTACTCCGATAAAAAGGAAAAGCATCAAAATCATAGTAAAGCTCATCTTCATATAGTCTTCGGGCGTAACTTCCACTCCAAAACTTATCTTTTCAAGAGTCGGAACGATAAAAAGAACACCTAAAGCGCCCACGATAATAACGCCCCACTGAGCAGATCTGAAAGAGTAATCAAACTTCTTTCTGATGGCAATATTTACGATTCCGTGATAAACAAAAATGAGCATTATAACAACTAACTTATTGTTCATATACCCCCAAGAAAGAGGGCCAAAAAAGATGTCCCCACTATATCCGAATGCTGAAGCCACTATTCTGACAAGTTCAGCAACGGAATCTGTTATTACCCATGATAAAAAAAGAAACAGTAATCCCTTTAATCTGTTACCCTTAGGAATTACAAATACTATCATAAGAGTACAGATATTCGGAACAACATACCAAGAATCCGCGCCTCCGCTAAGCAGAAAGCTCAAAGCGCAGGCAACGGACGTAAGAACTACGAGTCCGGGAATTGCATACCTTTTACGTATGATCTTTATGTTGAAAACATACGTCATGCAAAAATAGTACTTGAATATGTCCAAAACACAATATATAACCGCGACGATATAATCTTTCATCTTTGCAACTCACCCAACAGATAATCAGTATAACCTTTTTTTACACTTTCCCTGTAACTTCTGCCTATCCTGATTGCCGATCCGTTTTTAAAGCACACCGTTTCACCGGTAATATTTTTGATATGATCGAGGTTGACTATAAACGATCGATGAACCCTTAAAAATGGGATGCCCCCTAGTTTCTTCTCACATTCTTTGAGTGTACACGTTATGATCTTTTCGTGTGTACCAAGGTTAAGTATCGCGTAGTTCGAATCAGATTTAACATAGATTATCTCTGACTTTTTGTAAAAAACCGAACCGTTGTAATTCGGAAAATCTATAAATGAATCATTTTTCTTATTCTCATACCCCGCTTCAAGGAACTTGCGTATCTTATCCGGGTCAACGGGTTTCTGAATAAATCCTTTTGTCTTATATCCAAAAGAATCCCACACCGCTTCAGCATGAGCGGAAACAAAGACAATGCTGTGAATATTCGGCATTTTCTCAGCCTTCTGCATAACTTTAATGCCGTCAATTCCCTCCATTTCCACATCAAGGAAAAGCAGATCTATATAATTTTCTTGTTCTTTGATTACTTCTTCACCGGAATGGTAAGAATGGATCTGATAATCAACGCTTCTTCCGGCGAAGTGTTTCTCGCATATCTCAATGATCCTGCGATGACATTTTGGATCGTCGTCGCATATTCCAACACTAAAATTCACCATATTGTCACCACCTAAAGACTGAATGTTAAAGAAAAAAGCATATTGCACACATATTCTAACATATCGTGAATCCGCTAACAACTTGCCTGTGTGAAATTTTGATAATATGTTTTCGTATCGATTCATATCGTTTTTTGTGTCGTTCACACAAAAATCATGTCGTTCACACAAAAAAGCTGTCGTTTACTAAGTCGTTCTTCCTTTTAGATTACTTATACTATAAGTTTACGTATATGGAAACATGAAATTTTTAGTTTAAAAGGGGAGAGGGGGAAAATAAGATGACAGTTATGGACCTTTATGATTGGATCAGACACCTTTGATCCGGTCTTTTTAAGACAAAACGGGAGATATTTCATCTTCCTGTAAACAAAACCCTCAAAGTGCCTGTAAGAGCAACTCTTACAGGCACTTTGCATTTGGACAGAAATGAATATGATAAGGATAAGAAGCACATATCCTACATACTAACCTCTTTATTTCTTGTATATAATTCGCTCAGAAGTTGTCCGACCGTCTTTTTGAACACCGGATGAACTACGTATTCACCTATTTCGGCGAGCGGTTTTAAGACAAACTCTCTGTTTTGCATATCCGTATGCGGAATCGTAAGATGTTCACCGCTCATAACAACGCAGTCATACATGATTATGTCAAGATCCAGCGTTCTGGGTCCCCAGTGAATTTCTCTGACTCTTCCAAACTTTGCTTCCACTTCATGAAGTTTTTCAAGGAGTTCTTCAGGCGTATAGAGCGTCTTTATTTCAAGAGCTCCGTTAAGAAAATCATCTTGATCTTCATAACCGTAGGGCTTTGTGACTATAAGCTCAGACTGCTTGCACACCGTTATCAAAGGATCTTTTGAAAGCTCTTCTACGGCTGCTTTTATGGTCTTTTCCTTGTCTCCCATGTTGGAGCCTATTGAAATATAGGCTGTATGGCGGCTCCTTGAAATGTTCACTGACACATATTTAAGCGGAAGACCTATTGGTGCCCACGGCTTTTTTACCTCTATATCAACCTTTTCGACAAGCGGATAGTTACAAAGTATCTTCTCCGCAATGTTCTCACTCAGCGTCTCTATGAGATTATGAGTGTTTTCTTTTACATAGCTGTCGATAAGCTTGCAAACATCGCAATAATTAACGGAGAGCTCCATCTCATCGCTCTTTCCGGCTTTTCTTGTATCAAGATATAAGTCAGCAGACACCAGAAACTTTTGTCCCAGCACGTTCTCTTCTTTCAAGAGCCCATGATTTGCGTATATTTCCAGTTCAACAATCTTAATACAATCCATTCTTTTCTTACCTGTTTGCCTTATCCGCAGATGCTGTCAGCGATCGTAAGCGCCCGTCTGTTTCCCAGAACGTCATGCACTCTGAAGATCCTGCCACCGTACTCTCTTCCGAGGACGTTAAGTGCTATCGTTCCCTCTTTTCTCTGATCCACTTCAAGACCTGCTATCTTGCCTATCATGGACTTGTTCGAGATTCCGAGAAGCACCGGATATCCCAAGTTTTTCAATTCTCTCACAAGAGATATGCACCAAATATTTTCTTCAAGATTCTTGGCAAATCCAACTCCGGGATCAAGGATAATGTTCTCATCCGCAATGCCGTTTTCTTTGGCTATGCCAATTCTCTTTTTCATGTCTTCAAGTATTTCTCCGGTAAAAGAGTCCCTGTCCATGCTGCTTACTCTTTCAAAGCTGTTGTGCATGATACAGACCGGAATCTTCGCTGTAGCTACAACTTTCGCCATTTGCCGGTCCATGTCTTCGTAGTAATCAAGACCCCAAATGTCATTTATCATATCCGCTCCGCTGTCTATGGCTGCATCCGCAACCTCCCACTTGTATGTATCAACGGATACGGGAACATCAAATGTTTTCTTTATAGCACTTATCACAGGGATTATCCTGTCTATCTCATCCCTGCAGGATATCTTAGTGTATCCGGGGCGGGTCGATTCGCCTCCCACGTCTATAATGTCCGCACCTTCATTTATCATTTTCTCTGTCTGAAAAAGTGCGCTATCCACGTCAAAATACTTTCCTCCGTCCGAGAAGGAGTCGGGTGTGACGTTCAGTATTCCCATTACGATCGATCTGTCTGAATCAAGATCGAATACTTTGCTGCCTATCTTCATAGTCTCAAATCAACATAGCCTTGGATGAATATCTTACAAATCTTATCTTACAGGCTTCAATCTTCTCCTCACCGCTTGAATCTACGACCAAGTGTGTGATATTTGCTTTCTCAATGTAATAATCAAATGTGTGGTCCAAAATATCGGTATCCACTATAAAAGTCCCTGCTCCAAGCTTTTTTATCGCAAAAATGCAAGCTATGAAGTCAATGCTTTTTTTCATATCTATAGCAACGACGCTTCCCTCGCCGACTTCAACCTTTTCCAGTATTTCTACGTATTTATCGGTTATTTCCTTTACCTCTTCGTAAGAGTAGTCCCTGTCAAATGTAAAGGCGTTCTTTTTATTGTATCTGAGAGTTGAATCCTCAATAAAATCATAAATGCTCTTATATGCAACAGAAATGTCGACATCTTTTATTACAGCTTCCATGTTTTACCCCCTCTGATTCTATTTTCTCGCGCCATATATAAGAAACGGTTCTTTCACGGAATCTTTGTTGAGTATCCTCGCGATTGCTATGTCGTATCCAATTGCAGAAGTCTATCAGCATCTTTTTTCTCTTTATTGGTTATTAGCGGCAACCCCCCACGGACCCCGCATATGTCTGCACAAGGCAGTAATTATATCTGCAATATGTTGTCAGTTTGTTGAATATCATTTTTCAAGCAATTCCACGATGTAATAGGAAATATCCAACTTTCCGAATAGTCTTATGTCATTCCCAAGCTGCCTTAAGTGACCATCCGGTCTTCTACGTCGCTTTACTCACGCTAAAGTCTTCCGTAAAAGAATCGCTCTCACCACAATTAAAAAACTACTTCCTCCTAAATCAACGGATCATTTCAAAAAATGTATCTCTTAAATTTTTGTCGTCCTCAAAACATCCGCGCGCCGCAACAGTTACGGTCTTGCTTCCGCTCTTTTTGATGCCTCGCATGGTAACGCACATATGCTCGGCTTCTACAAGGACCATTACTCCTTTTGTTTTTAGGCTTTCCCCGATTGCATCAGCGATCTGACAAGTCATCTGCTCCTGAATCTGGAGCCTTCTGGCAAATACCTCAACGGTTCGCGCCAGTTTGCTGATACCAACAACTTCATCTACGGGAACGTAGGCGATATGCACCTTGCCGAAGAATGGCAGAAGATGGTGCTCACACAACGAATAAAACTGTATGTCTTTTTCAAGAACCATTCCGCTTTCATTTGTGGGAAATGTTTTACTGAGATGTTCTTTTGCAGAATCATCATACCCCGACAGAATCTCCTCATACATCCTGACCACTCGTTCAGGAGTCTCTCTAAGGCCCGGTCTGTTGACGTCCTCCCCCATTCCTTCAAGCAGAAGTTTTACCGCTTGCTCAACTTTTTCTTTGTTGATCATCTACTCACCCAAAAAACTTTTTTATCACTGAATTTCGATCGCAAATTTCATGTGATATAAACAAGGCTAGACCACAATGCACCATTTGGTCAATCACAACTGAGTGAATAACCGTTTTTTTACGTGAATGGGATTTGGGCAAAGAAAAAAGAGCCGCAAGCGACTCTTTCGTTCTTATGTAAAATATTAAAGAATACGTGCGATCTCGTACATGTACTCGTTAATGTTCTTCTGCATAGCAAGTGCTTCATCGATATCGTAATCTACGAACTGACCGTTTCTGTAGCCTACAACTCTGTTTGTCTTACCTGCTGTGAGGATATCTGCTGCATAGCAACCCATCATAGAAGCATATACACGATCCTTACATGTAGGGCTTCCACCTCTCTGCATGTATCCAAGAATGGTTGCTCTTGTCTCAAGACCAGTAGCTGCCTCAATACGACGAGCCATTGATGTTGAATGACCGATACCTTCAGCATTTACGATGATATGGTGTGTCTTACCCTTCTTACGATTGTCGATGATGTTATCAATGATGCGCTGCTCATTGTAATCGTACTTCTCGGGAAGAAGAATATCATCCGCACCGTTGGCAATTGAACACCAAAGAGCGATATATCCGGCATGACGTCCCATAACCTCTACAATACTAACTCTCTCGTGAGATGATGATGTATCTCTTATCTTATCTATGGCACTCATAGCGGTATTGATTGCTGTATCAAAACCGATCGTGTAATCAGTACAAGAAATATCAAGGTCGATTGTGCCGGGAATACCTACTGTGTTGATTCCCTGCTGAGAAAGCTTCTGTGCTCCACGATATGAACCGTCACCTCCGATTACGACAATACCGTCGATACCATGCTTTCTACAAATTTCAGCACCCTTCGCCTGACCTTCGGGAGTAGTGAACTCCATGCAACGCGCTGTTCCGAGGATAGTTCCGCCGCGCTGAATAATATCAGCAACGCTTCTTCTGTCCATGTCCTCGATCTCCTCGTTGAGAAGTCCCATGTAACCCTTCTTGATTCCTTTTACCTTTAGACCGTTTGCAAGTGCCTTACGTACAACCGCTCTAATGGCAGCGTTCATTCCCGGTGCGTCGCCACCGCTAGTCAGTACGCCGATTGTTTTGATCTGCTTTGCCATAATTATTTCCTCGATTCTATATGATTAAAACTTGAAATCGTCAATCCTCAATAATTGACAATTTATTGACATACTCTTTTCATATATTAGAGCAATTTGAAGCAAAATGCAATCTCTAACTTCCAAGTGAAATCTAAAATATTTGGGCAAAATTCTCCTCTGCAAACACCCTCTGTTTGTATTATAATTTTCAATAAGTTCCTTTTTATAACAATCAGGAAATCAACACAGAAAAACGGAGCATTTATATGGCATTTTCGCATCTTCACGTCCACACAGAATACAGTCTTTTGGACGGTTCCAATAAAATAAAAGAGTATGTTAAACGTCTGCAAGAGCTCGGCATGACATCCGGAGCCATTACAGATCACGGAGTCATGTACGGTGTTATTGACTTCTATAAAGCATGCAAAGATGCAGGTATCAATCCAATCATAGGATGCGAGGTTTACGTTGCGCCCGGCTCCCGCTTTGATAAAGAAACCGGAAGCACCGACGAGCGCTACTACCACCTTGTCCTTCTGGCAGAGAACAATATCGGATATTCCAACCTCTCTCACATCGTAAGCCGCGGATTTACCGAGGGCTACTACTACAAGCCGAGAGTTGATATGGAACTTCTGGAACAATATCATGAAGGGCTCATCTGCCTCAGTGCCTGTCTTGCAGGTGAAATCCCCCGCAATATCATTAAAGGAACTCCCGCTAAGGCAAAAGAGGCCGCTTTGAGACTCGACAACATATTCGGACACGGCAATTTTTTCTTAGAGCTTCAGGATCACGGAATCCCTGCTCAGAGGAGCGTCAACAGTGTCCTTCTGTCACTTTCGCAGGAACTTGATATTCCGCTTGTCGCTACAAACGACTGCCACTACACCTACTCAGATGATGCCGAGGCTCACGACCTCCTTCTGTGCATTCAGACGGGTAAAAAAGTGACCGATGAAGACCGTATGCGCTATGAAGGCGGTCAGTACTACGTAAAGAGCGAAGAAGAGATGAGGGCTCTTTTCCCATATGCTCAGGAAGCTATCGACAACACAGCAAAAATTGCAGACAGATGCCACGTAGAGATCGAGTTTGGCGTAACAAAACTCCCTCACTTCGAGGTTCCCGAAGGATACGATTCCTGGACATATCTCAACAAGCTGTGTCTTGGCGGTCTGAACGAGAGATACCCTAATGACGACGGCACTCTTAAAAAGCAGCTCGACTACGAGCTTGGTGTCATCAAAAGAATGGGCTATGTCGACTATTTCCTTATAGTATGGGACTACATCAACTACTGCCGTGAAAACGGCATTGCGGTCGGCCCCGGAAGAGGTTCTGCCGCAGGAAGTATCGTGTCATATTGCATGCACATAACAAATATCGATCCGATCAAGTACGATCTGCTCTTTGAGCGTTTCCTCAACCCGGAACGTGTATCCATGCCCGATATAGACGTGGATTTCGAGTACGAAAGAAGACAGGACGTAATCGACTACGTCACAGAAAAATACGGCGCAGACAAAGTCGTACAGATCATAACCTTCGGTACGCTCGCCGCAAAGGGTGTAATAAGAGACGTTGCCAGAGTAATGGATCTTCCCTACAGCTACGGCGATCAAATTTCCAAGATGATCCCCAATGAGCTCAACATGACTCTAAGCAGAGCTCTTGAGATGAATCCGGAACTTCGCTCGAGATACGAGACCGAAGATACCGTACACAAACTGATAGACATGTGCAAAAAACTGGAGGGACTTCCGAGACACACTTCCATACACGCAGCCGGCGTCGTTATCTGCCAGGCTCCCGCCGAAGATCTCGTTCCCCTCTCACGTTCAGCCGAAGGAAACATCACAACTCAGTTCACTATGACAACCATAGAAGAACTGGGACTTCTTAAGATGGACTTTTTGGGGCTTAGAACTCTAACCGTCATCAAGGACGCCGTGCGCTTTGCAAATGAATCTCTGGGCGCCAAGAAAGGCGATGCCAACTTTATAGATATTGATAAAATAGACTACAACGATCCCGCAGTACTTGCTCTTATCGGAAGCGGTAAATGCGACGGTATCTTCCAGCTTGAGTCGGGCGGAATGCAGGCTTTCATGAAAGAGCTTAAGCCCAAGTCTCTCGAAGATATCATCGCGGGAATTTCCCTGTACCGTCCGGGCCCGATGGACTTCATCCCGAAGTACATTTCAGGAAAGAACGATGCTGGTTCTATCAGCTATCTCACGCCTGAACTCGAGCCGATACTTAAACCGACCTACGGCTGTATCGTCTATCAGGAGCAGGTTATGCAGATAGTTCAGCAGCTTGGCGGCTACACTTTAGGTCGTGCCGATCTTGTTCGTCGTGCCATGAGTAAAAAGAAGCAGCACGTCATGGAAGTTGAAAGAGCCAATTTCGTAAACGGAAACACTGAAGAAAACGTTCCCGGATGCGCTTCAAAGGGAATTTCTCCCGATATAGCAAACGCGATCTATGATTCCATGATGGACTTCGCCAAATACGCGTTTAATAAATCCCACGCTGCCTGCTACGCAGTCGTAGCCCTTCAGACAGCATGGCTTAAATGCTACTATCCCGTAGAATTCATGGCAGCACTTATGACTTCGGTCATTGATAACCCCGGAAAAGTTTCAGGTTATATCATGAGCTGCAGAAATATGAACATAACCCTTCTTCCTCCTGACATCAACGAGGGATTCGAAGGATTCTCGGTTACAGAGACAGATGCGGGCGACAACTATGTTCCGATTCCAAACGCTGTAGCAACCACAGCTCCCGGCAAGAAAAAGGCTATCCACTACGCTCTCACTGCGATAAAAGGCGTAGGTCATCCCGCTATCGCGGCTATTGTGAAAGAACGTTCCATTCGAGGAAAGTTCAAGGATATCAATGACTTTCTTTCAAGAATGCAGAGAAAAGATACCGACGTAAACAAGCGAGCTATCGAAAATTTCATAAAGGCAGGCGCTTTTGACTGCTTCCCAGGAACAAGAAAGCAGCTCATAACCGTTTATGCACAAATCATGGACCGCCTTCACAATGCAGGAAAAAACTCTATGGCAGGTCAGATGACTCTTTTTGACATAGTAAGTGAAGATGATAAGAAGCAGTACGAAGTTCCGCTTCCGGACGTAGGCGAATTCCCCAGAGAACTTCTTCTTGAATTTGAAAAAGATGTCCTTGGCATCTATGTTTCGGGACATCCTCTTGATGACTACGTAGGAATGTGGAAAAAGAAGATCACAAATACCACGACCGATTTCTATCTCGATGACGAGACAGGTGAGCCCGCAGTTCGTGACAACGAAAACGCTGTGATAGGCGGTATCATTAGTGATAAAAAGATCAAATATACCAAGAACGATCAAATAATGGCATTTCTGACTGTAGAAGATCTTGTGGGAAGTGTTGAAGTAATAGTATTCCCAAAGACATACGAAGCAAATGCCGCCAGACTTGACGCAGACGCCAAGGTCTTTATCGAAGGTCGCATATCTGTAGAGGACGAGCGCGACGCCAAGCTCATAGCCTCAAAGATCACGCTCTTTGACGAAATTCCTCGCACAGTCTGGATCCGTTTCGACAACAAGGATACTTACTCGGAGAAAGAATCCGAGCTTCAGAATATCATATCAGGCTCCGACGGACGCGACGAAGTAGCTATCTTCTTAAAGGACACCAAGCAGGTCAAGAAGCTTGGACGCGCCTATACCGTCAAAGCCGATAAAACAATGCTAAGCCGCCTTGAATCGCTTGCAGGCAAAGATAATGTGCAGGTAGTGTAATTATTCACAGTATCCATGCGGTTCGTTTGCACAGGCGCCAGGGGGATGTGCAAACGAACCGCGTGCCATAAAGAATACTTAATGCAACAGTTCCTTTTTATCATTATCCTCAATCGATCAGTGTAAATAATATAGTATTTCCGTCAATCCACGCGTTACCTTTAAGATTTCCGTTATATACTTCTACTTCAAAATCGTGCGAAGCCTTCCAATTTCCTTCACGCTCAGTTACAACTTCAAAATCCACCTTCGGTGAAACATCTGTCCACTCATACGATGAAGCATATTTTTCTGCTGCCTCATCAGACAATATGATATATCCCTGACAAAGACTGTCATGAGGATCAGGAACGAAAGAATCGCCACTTCCAAGCGGTTTACACTCCCACTCAGCTTCTGTTACACCTTCAAGCGTTGGGAAAAGTTTTTCTATTCCATCAAGATCGGTTCTCAATTCCGCCTCAGCTTCACCGTTCCTCGATCCACTCTCCCTTGATCCGTCTCTCGATCCAACTCTATTTGAACATGCAACCATAGAAAACATCATCGTTACACAAAGAATTCCGCATACAATTTTTCTCATGATCATTGCCTCCTTACTATTGAAACATTTCAGCACGATAAATCGTTGCAAGAAATCTAAGAAAATGTTGATCCACTCAATGTTTTCTTGCCTTTCTCACAAAGTATGATGTGTTTTATTATTGCATTCTACTTTTTCGCAAAATACAGCATTATTACTACAGTATAGAATTCACTTCTTTTATAAAATCTTTTTCTCTTACAATCTGAATATCAATCCCTTTACTCTCGTATTTAATAATGGTAAGTCAAACCGCCTTATGTTATATCCTACTAAAGTAAAATTTTCGATATACTGCTTAAATTTATAATATACCTCTTGAAAACTTGGAGCTGATATCAGCATTTCATTTGTTATATGATTTACGACTATTGCTTCATCTGAACTTGGTCTTTTGGGTTTTACCAACGTGTCAAACTTATCAATCATTTTTCCATTACATACTTTTACTGCACTAATCTGAACCGGTTCAGAATAATAAATACTTGTACCTGTCGTTTCAATATCGAAAACAACATAGTCATTCTTAAACTGCTTCGTGATATTTTTAAAAATTTTCATACGTGACAATACATCACTATTCTGAAATATTTCATCAAAAAAATTCATCGTATTCCCCTCTTGTGAATAGCGTAATACCGTAAACTTTTCTGTATGATAATGATATTTAATCCATCTATCGATGTCAACTAAGCATAGATACTGTCAAAAGTATATAGAAGTATATAAATACGCAAAAGGAGTTGAGACAGTCGTCACAACTCCTTTATCTTATTCCTCTTCAGAAAATTGATTCCATGTTACTTCCTGTTCGACATTACCAATTTTCTTTTTGGTTAATATTGAATCTCTCTCTTTTTGGGGAATAATATCAAGAGAATATTCCTCTTTGATCTCATTAATACGCGTTTCGCCAAGATCATACTCGATTACATAAAACTGATTTTTCTCAGCATTTCCGTCTTCCGAGCTATACTCATTATCACTTTCAAATATATTTATTTTTGTAATTCCTGCAATCGCGGCAATATCAAGGCTATCCGCCATAGACTTAAGCGCATCTCTGTCAGCTTCCGGATAGAAAGCAAGATTTGACTCATTGCCCAATGCATAAATCTTATCTACCTTTGTCTCTTCATACTTCTTGTTTATAGTTCCCGCGTCATCAAACTTATATATTGCATGGCGTCGGCAATCGGGTGAATACTCATGTGCATATTCAACGATCCCATTATATCCAAGCTTGACATAATCTGCCCCATCAATTGCAATACCGGTTTTTGCCTGTGCTTTATCTTCATCAATGAAGATTGGAACAATTATCGCATATTTCACAGTTCCGGCACTTAAGAACTCATTCTTAACAAGCACTACTTCATCATAACCATAATCCTGTTGATCTTTATGGTACCTGAAAATCCCGCGTAAATTTAATCCTCCGGAATGATACTCGCTTCCAATAAAGGCATAACTGCTTTCCACTTCATCACATCCATATTTCGGAGCGATTTCTTTTAACGCAGTATTCATTTCTTTTATATTGCAAGAATCCTTTTCTATACCCGTTATGAAATCCGACCATATTTTTTGTATGTCATCATGACTTTCACTCTCAATGTCGAAAGGGCTATTAATAATCTGGCAATATGTAAACTCTTTATCTTTTAATATCAGATCATTTAAATTTCCGTTTTGAGTGCAAATCTCCGGCATCTGTATCATTTCGGAAGGTGCTTTTTCAATACCATCTATATTTAGGGTCAGATTGAAGCTTGCGCTCTCAGTGTCCGAATAAACATAAGGCTTAGAATTATTAAATGTATCTATTTCTTGGCTATTATCTCTGTGGGTATCGCCGTGAATACTTACTCCTCTAAGCTGATGAGTATTGGCATCAAAATCATATATTGCCTGAGATATTAATGCCGTCCCCATAATTCCATCGCCAAATCCATCGATTATTGACTGCATACCATCTGTAATTACGACGCTGATTTTTCCGTCATTAACTAAAATTTCCGCAACAAAAAGTTGTGAAATGTCAGGCATTAAAATCTTGTCTATATCAATACTGTCGCATATCCCACTCGTTCCATAGTATACGAACCGATCCTCAGACTTTCCTTCTATATTCTGCTTATAATACTCGTAGCGTGCTTTTTTGTTTTCTTTATAATCTCTGTCTATTCCTCTGATAGGAATACCATCGTCATATGACACAATTTCAAAGTCAACATTCCCGGAAAGGCAACTTGAAGTATTCCCGCTCACATCCCTTGCTCTCGTATACTCAATCATTCCTTTACAGCTTTCATCACTATAGCTGAATTCAGTGTCATGCAAATCTCCAAACCGATATTCCCCCGATGCTTTTATAATTCCTGCACACTTTACAGTTTCTTCCGAAACACCAAAAAGCTTTCTTGGGGTTAACGAATTTTCCTCATCGCCAATCTCTTCGTCAATTTTATTAACCGGTTCCTTTGGGTCATTATATAAATTCTCACATCCACTCAGAACAACCGAGATTGCAATGACTGCTGCCATTAACCTATAGTTCTTTTTACTGTTTTTCTTCCCCATTTTTGTAAATCTCTTTCCTTAAACACAATAGGAGTTGGGACAACTGTTGCCAAAAACACAACTGCTGTCTCAACCCCTTTATTAGAAAAATATTAAGTTCTCTTAATAATTACTGTACTGCAGCCTTGAGCTCATCAACCTTGTTTGTCTGCTCCCAAGGAAGATTGAGATCGTTGCGTCCGAAGTGACCGTAAGCTGCTGTCTGCTTGTAGATAGGACGACGAAGGTCGAGCATCTTGATGATTCCTGCAGGACGAAGATCGAATACCTTACGAACTGCCTCTGTGAGCTTCTCGTCTGAAACCTTACCTGTTCCGAATGTATCTACAAGGATTGATGTAGGCTGTGCTACACCGATAGCATATGAAAGCTGGATCTCTGCTCTGTCAGCAAGTCCTGCTGCAACGATGTTCTTTGCAACGTATCTTGCTGCGTAAGCTGCTGAACGGTCAACCTTTGTGCAGTCTTTTCCTGAGAAAGCACCGCCGCCGTGACGAGCTGCTCCGCCGTATGTGTCAACGATGATCTTACGTCCTGTAAGTCCTGCGTCACCCTGAGGTCCACCGATAACAAAACGTCCTGTAGGATTGATGTAGATCTTTGTATTGTCATCAACCATCTTAGGATCAACGATAGCATCGATAACGTACTTTCTGATATCTTCGTGAATCTGCTCCTGTGTAACCTTCTCATCATGCTGAGTTGAGATTACGATAGCTTCGAGACGGATAGGCTTTCCGTTCTCATCATACTCTACAGAAACCTGGCTCTTTCCGTCAGCTCTGAGGTATGCAAGTGTTCCATTCTTTCTAACTTCTGTAAGCTTCTTTGTAAGCTTGTGTGCAAGGCTTACAGCGTAAGGCATATACTCTTCAGTCTCGTTTGTAGCATATCCGAACATCATACCCTGATCTCCGGCACCGATAGCTTCGATCTGCTCATCTGTCATCTGATTCTCTCTTGCCTCGAGAGCCTTATCAACACCCATAGCGATGTCTGCTGACTGCTGATCAAGTGCTACGAATACAGCACATGTATTTCCATCAAAGCCCTTAGCTGAATCATCGTATCCGATCTCTTTGATAGTCTCTCTTGCGATCTTGGCATAATCTACTCTCGCCTTTGTTGTGATCTCACCTGTGATAAGTACGAAACCTGTGCAAGTAGCTGTCTCGCAAGCAACACGGCTCATAGGATCCTCTGCCATGCATGCGTCAAGGATTGCGTCTGAGATGTTATCGCAGATTTTGTCGGGATGTCCTTCTGTAACTGATTCTGATGTAAAAATAAACTTGTCCATAGTGTTCCTTTCTTGCGCTCTTGCGCTTAAAAATTGATGCACAGCCCCTCGTTAAGCGCTCTGCATATATTAAAATTTCGCTCGCGAAATTTTCGCGCGAGGCGCCGATGCTTTAGCATCATTTACATTTCGCGCCGATGCGCATCCTCGCGGAGCGATTTTTTCATGGGTCCACCCATGAAAAAATCCGCTTGTTGCGTGCACAAACAAGCGGAACTGAATAACTGTCTCAGATCCTCTTATTGCTCGTCGTCCGTATAAAACGGAAATGCACGCTCAGGTTGGCACCTTCCTAAATCACTCAAGGGGTTGCCGTGGCTTCACAGGTCCTATGTACCTCCACCACTCTGAATAAGAGAACGTCCTATAAAATTATAAGCGAACTCACCTTTTCGCAAGTTCGCTTTTGATAATACAATATTAGGTTAATAAAAGCAATAGTTCAAATGATAATAATTATCTAAACTTCGTAAATAAAATCGGATCACTCCCAGCTCTCTCCCCAGACTTTATTGCACAGATCGGTGCAATATTGCTTGGAAAAAGAACTGTCTTTTTCTCTTATCTCATTTTCATTTGCCAGATCTTCCGAATACTCAGAGAGCGGGTAAACTGTCACGCCATGTTCCTCGCTGCGGTTATGGCATACAAGCGCTTTTACTGAATGATCTTTTACAACCACTTCGCCTTCGGGAGTTTTTGTAATAGTGATCTTAGCCATTCCTCCGACGCTTCTGTCTGCCACGCCTTTTCCCGATGATGACGTCCAGCTCACAAAGTTCCCGATCGAATAATATACAAGCATATCTCCATCGCCGTGATTGTTGGTTATTCCCTCGTTCTCGTCTTCCAACATCTTAATAGGCTCGATCACGTGCGGGTGCGCTCCTATGACCAGATCCACGCCGTTTTCTCTGAAAATCTCAGTCCACTTCTTCTGGTCTTTATCTATATCAAGATTGTATTCGGTTCCCCAGTGCGGACATACAATTGTGAAATCGGCATTTTCTTCCGCATATGCAATGTCTTTTATCACCTTATCTTCATCAAGTACATCCACAATATGCGGCATATCGGAAGGAAGTGGAATGCCGTTTGTTCCGTATGTATAGTTAAGAACTGCGATCTTAATGCCGTTCTTCTCTATAATATCTATATTCTCGTAATCATCCTCTGTATCGTTCAAGCCTACCACTTTCATCTGAGGATAATTCTGTTTCCAAAACTCTCTGCAATTCAGTATCCCTTTTTTGCCCTTATCAAGCGCATGATTCGTCGCGCTGCACACTATATCAAAGCCTGCTGCCACAAGCGCATCACCCGCTTCGTAGGGCGCATTAAACTCGGGGTACCCTGATATACCCAGCTCCTCACCGCCAATAATGACCTCTTGATTGACCATAGCGATATCAGCAGCTTCAATTTCCGGCTTCATGTTCTCGAAAATAAAATCAAAGTTGTAGTTGCCGTCTGCATCCTGCGCCACGTCCTCAATCTGCTCGTGAAGCAGAATATCGCCAACCATTATTAAACTGACATCAGAAGAACTCTGTGATAGCTCTTCCTCCGAAGAAGCTGCTACCGCAGAATCATCTTGTGTATCTATAGATGCCTCATCTGCCGAGCTATCGCCCGCCACACTCTCTTCAGGCAATTCCGCTTCCATACAGGATATAACATCTTGGACTCCGCAGCCTCCCCCACACAATACGCAGATCAACAAAATCAAAATAGCTTTTCGTCTTCTCATATTGCGTCCCCCAAGAATCAAAAACTACAAATTCACTAGACTCGTCAAAACCTCGCCAAGTGAATCTGTATGGTTCGCAGTAAGCTCGAAAAAACCTCGCTAACTGCTCTACACAAAAAAATTCCCAACCTGTATTGGCTGGGAATTTCTCATGTCTGTTATATTCTAGTGTTTCCCTAAAAACACTAATTATTATATCATATTATCTTATCAAATGTATCTACAAGCGCAGGATAAATTGTCTTAAACTGCTGATATCTTGCTTCATACTTAGCCACAAGCTCAGGATCGGGCTTCTCTGTCTTATCTACCTTAACGATAGCTGCTGCAGCGTCCTCTACACTCTTGTATGCTCCGCAAGCAACCATAGCAAGCATAGCGCCGCCCATTCCGGGACCTTCCTCACATGAAGGAACATCTACTTCAACGTTGAGGATGTTAGCGATCATCTTTCTCCAAAGAGGGCTCTTAGCACCACCGCCGCAAATCATTGTTCTCTTGGGAGCTACGCCGATGCTCTTAGCAACTTCATACATATCTCTTGTAGCAAAAGCAACACCTTCAAGAACAGCTTGTGTCATATCCTCTCTTGTTGTATCCATTGTGATACCTGTGAAGGTTGCGCGTGCATTAGGATTGTTCCAAGGAGATCTCTCACCCATGAGGTAAGGAAGGAAGAATACGTGGTTCTCACCAAGCTTAGTGATTCCCTTCTGCTCATCCGCATAGTCCTTAGTCTTAAGGATCTCATCCATCCACCACTTATTGCAGCTTGCTGCGCTGAGCATACATCCCATAAGATGGAAATGTCCATCTGCATGGTCGAATGAATGAAGCGCATTGTTGCTGTCTACAGCAAAGCTGTCAGCTGACATGAAGATTGTTCCGCTGGTTCCAAGTGAGATGTTGCACTTGTTGTTACCAACTGTTCCTGTACCAACGGCAGCTGCTGCATTATCACCGGCTCCTGCAGCGATAACTACGCCGTCGTTAAGTCCAAGCTCTGCTGCAAGCTCATGCTTAAGCTCTCCGACTTTCTCATAGCTCTCAAAGAGCTGAGGAAGCATGTCCTCTGTGATTCCACAGATGTCGCACATCTCTTTGGACCACTTTCTGTTCTGTACGTCCAAAAGAAGCATTCCTGATGCATCAGAGTAATCTGTGCAGAATGTTCCGGATAATTTATATGCAAGATAATCCTTAGGAAGCATTATCTTTTTGATCTTCTTAAAGTTCTCAGGCTCATTCTCTTTTACCCAAAGGATCTTAGGTGCTGTAAATCCTGCAAATGCAATGTTTGCAGTGTACTTGGAAAGAGTCTCTTTTCCGATCTCATTATTGAGATAATCAACCTGTTTCTGAGTTCTTCCGTCATTCCAGAGAATAGCGGGACGAATAACTTCGTCGTTCTCATCAAGTATTACAAGTCCGTGCATCTGGCCACCGAAGCTGATACCTGCAACCTGTGTCTTATCCACATCCTTAAGGAGATCCTTAAGTCCATCTATTGCTTCCCTATACCAATCTGCAGGTTCCTGCTCTGACCAGCCGGGCTGAGGGAAATAAAGCTTATACTCCCTTGATGTTGTTCCATGAATCTTACCTGTCTCATCCATAAGTACGAGCTTAACGGATGACGTTCCCAAATCTACTCCAATATAAAGCATATGTAACCTCCTAGTTAAATATACCGACATTTATTCTACGGCATTTTACACATCCATTATACCCATTTCCCAATTGCTAATCACGCCATTTTTTGCTGATATCTCACTAAATATTGTTATACGATTTTGCCCTTGTCAGATGCCAAACAACCATCTTACACACTTCTCTATTTCACGCATATTAAGCGGGCAGCCACTTGATTCATGTGTTATAAAAAGATTTTTTCCAATGAAAATGTCATTTTTCCTATACTCTTCTATCTTACAAAGATTGTGAAACCTATATTCTTCATCATCGAGAAGCCCCATATGTTCATGATATATTTCCCTCCTGTTTGCCACATCCAGAATTGTAAAATCCCTTCAAATTCCAGATAATTTGAGGCATTTATACACTTTTAAGCTGTAATATTCTTCAATTTTCTCCCGGACATGTCATAAAATCCCAGATAAAAGCTGACTCTAGCACAAGTTTTAGCTGGGTTCCTGCGACAATATTCCTATAAATCCCTATAAATCATCAAACAAAAAAAAGAAATCATGCCGGAATCGGCAAGATTTACGCCCAAAATTGGATTATACCAATCAGGCTGTAACAAGACATAAATATGAGTAGAAAATAGATGCTTTCTGTCCTACTCCGAAAGACATTATATTTCCACAGGTAATAATTGGCAAGATATATTTAAAAAGTCCCGACCGCAAGCGGTCGGGATTTCACTAAACAATCATTTGCATTGCCTTAAAAATAACCCTAATCAATCATTTGCATTGCCTTTAAAGATAACAATGCCCTTTTTCTTGAACTTCTTAGCGGGAGCTGCGCCATCGGCTGATGTAGCTGCTGCGCTGCTTGCGGTCTTAACGGCAGATGCCGAATTGCTTGTTGTTTTCTTTACTGCACCAGAAGCCTCTACACTTGCACTATTAGCAGTACTTGAAGCTATATCCGTCTTCTTAACAGTTGATTTCTTCACAACCGTTCTCTTAACGGGAGATGCGGCTTTTGCAGCTTTCTTAGCTGCCTTGGCTTCTTCATCCTTTGCTTTTCTTTCGGCTGCTCTTGCTGTTTCCTGTGCGCCGCGTGCGGCTCTCTGAGCTTCTGCCTCAGCTGCGACCTTCGCAGGATCACGAAGCTTCATTGAAAGAGAGATTCTCTTTTTATCAAGTTCAACATCAAGAACCTGAACGTCTACGATATCACCTACGCTGACAGCTTCAAGCGGATGCTTGATAAATCTGTCAGTGATGTGTGATATATGAACAAGTCCGTCCTGATGAACTCCTATATCTACGAAACAACCAAAGTCAATTACATTACGAACCGTTCCCTTAAGAACCATTCCGGGCTTAAGATCCTTCATATCAAGAACGTCACTTCTAAGAATGGGCGCGGGCATGCTCTCACGAGGGTCTCTAGAAGGCTTTTCAAGCTCACTCAGGATATCTGTAAGTGTGATCTCACCGATACCAAGCTCCTCTGAAAGCTTTTTCTTCTCACTCTCTGTAATCTTGCGGGAAAGAGTGTTTGCTGAAACGCTCGCTGTCTCTGTATTCTTCTCTGAATTCTTGGAAGCCTTAGTGTCTTCAGGCACATCCACAACCGCAAGGTTGCTTCCGGCAAGTGCTGCCGCGAGTGCTGCTCCCATAGCTGTATTTGTATTCTTAATTACAACCTGCTTAGGCTTTTTCTTAGGCGCAGGCTTATTCTCTGAACGTGCTGCAGGCTTCTCAAGAACAGCTTTTGCTGCATTCTTCTGAGCTGCGCGCACATCATCAAATGTGATTCCAAGCTTATCCATAAGCTTAAGAGTTGCGTCATAAGACTCGGGATGAACGCTTGTAGCATCAAGAGGGTTATCTCCGTCTGCAATTCTGAGGAATCCGGCGCACTGCTCGTAAGCCTTTGGTCCGAGCTTCGGAACCTTGAGAAGTTCCTCTCTGCTCTTAAACTTACCGTTTTCTTCTCTGTAATCTACGATATTCTTGGCAATAGCCTTAGAAATACCTGAAATATACTGAAGAAGAGGTGCTGATGCAGTATTAAGATCCACACCTACCTTGTTAACACAGTCCTCAACGACACCTTCAAGTGTTTCGCCGAGCTTTTTCTGATTCATGTCGTGCTGATATTGTCCGACACCGATTGACTTGGGATCGATCTTAACAAGTTCTGCAAGAGGATCCTGAAGTCGTCTTGCTATTGATGCCGCACTTCTTTGTCCAACATCGAATTGCGGGAACTCCTCTGTTGCAAGTTTACTTGCAGAATAAACAGAAGCTCCTGCCTCATTGACTATAACGTACTGAACCGGTTTAGCAAGTTCTTTTATAAGTTCAACAATGACCTGTTCGGATTCTCTTGAAGCTGTTCCGTTTCCTACAGAGATAAGGTCAACGTCGTATTTATCTATAAGTTTCTTGAGGTCTTCCTTGGCTTCCTCAACTTTATTCTGAGGAGCTGTGGGATAAATAACCTTTGTATCGAGAACTTTTCCTGTTGCGTCAACAATCGCAAGCTTGCAGCCCGTTCTGAAAGCAGGATCCCAGCCAAGGACTGTCTTTCCTACGATTGGAGGTGCCATAAGGAGCTGTGTCAGGTTCTTGCCAAATACGGAAATAGCTCCGTCCTCGGCGTTCTCTGTAAGCTCGTTTCTGATATCTCTCTCAATTGCGGGTGCAATTAGTCTCTCATATGCATCCCTTGTGATCTCCTCAATAACGGGAGTTGTCACAGGGTTATCTTTTGTAATGATCTTGGTATTTAAATATCTGAGGATGTCTTCCTCGGGAGCCTGTATCTTAACTACAAGGAACTTCTCAGCCTCTCCTCTGTTGAGGGCAAGAATCCTGTGTCCCAGAACCTTTTTAACGGGTTCGTCGTAGTTATAGTACATCTCATATACACTCTGAGCCTTCTCATCTTTGGCTCTGCCCACAAGGATACCGTTCTCCATTGTGGTCTCTCTTATATACGTACGATAGTCGGCGTTGTCTGAAATATCTTCCGCAATGATATCCATCGCTCCCTGAATTGCTTCGCTCTCATCGTTTACACCTTTTTCGGCATCAACGAATGCTTTAGCCGCATCTTCCAAAGAACCTGTTATTTCCTGCGCAAGAATGATCTCCGATAAGCCTTCAAGACCTTTTTCTCTGGCAACACTTGCCCTTGTCTTTCTCTTGGGACGATAAGGAAGATAGAGGTCTTCGATAGCAACCATGGTCTCTGCCGCAACAATCTTGGCTCTGAGTTCATCAGTCATCTTGCCCTGCTCTTCGATAGAAGCAAGAACCTGTTCTCTCCTCTCTTCAAGTCCCCTAAGGTACTTTAATCTTTCGTCAAGATCACGAAGCTGCTCATCGTTAAGTGAGCCTGTTACTTCCTTTCTGTAACGTGAGATAAAGGGAATGGTGTTTCCTTCATCAATGAGCTTGATAGCGGCTTCTACCTGCCACTTCTCGACTTTAAGCTCCTCTTTAATCTTTAATACAATGTCCATACCTACCTCGCAGTATATATATGCTTTGTGCGGATTAAATATGATAAATTTCCCGATAATTTTCGATTAATTTTTCATAAATCACACACTCCCATATTATACCAAGCCTTGCGGGCTCATTTCAAGAGCACCGAAAATCTCGAAGCATTGTAAAATAAGCACTTTTATAATAAAATTTATGTTACAACATCTGTAAAAAAGGAGTCCTTCGTATAATGGACTATTACAATAATTACAACTACAACAAAGCACACAACGAGCTGGACAGTCACGTCAGCCTTGCCACTTTTGCCAGAGTTCTGGGGATTTTTTCAATCCCGCTATGCCTGATCTTTTATTCGGGTATCATTCTGGGTGGTGTTGCTGTAATACTTGCACTATTGTCGAAAGGAACCATGGAGAAATTCCTTCCGCAGGCAAAAAAAGCAATTTTTTTCGGATCAATCGGAATTGCACTCGGATACTTCGTTATGATAAACAGTGTCTACAAGATCATGACCGATCCCGAATATCATCAACAGCTCAATGACATGTCGGAGCGGATGAACGGAGTAAGTTTTGATGAAATGCTTGAAGAATTGGGAGCTTCCCATTCGGAAATAGATCAGTGAGGTTTTTATGAGTAGTATAGGTGCTGTAGGCGGCGGATATTCACAATACGGATCTGCAGCTGTAGGAAAACCAATATTGAACCCCAATGCCTCCGGAACAAAGGCACCGGGCAGAGTATCATCTCCCGCAGAGTGTGAAACTTGCAAGAATCGTAAGTATCAGGACGGTTCGGATGAGATGGTTTCTTTTAAGAGTGCACAGCACATCAGCCCTCAATCCGCACCCGCAAGAGTTCGCGGACACGAGGCTGAACACGTAAGTAATGCCTACAAGGACGCCGCAATGAACAACGGCAAAGTCCTTCAGGCTTCGGTTGCGCTTAAAACGGCAGTCTGCCCCGAATGCGGCAGGACCTATGTATGCGGCGGAACTACCACCACCAAGATTTCGTATAAAAACGAAGATAATCCGTATGAAAAAGAAAGAAAGGCACTACATAGTCAAGGTCTTACAGGTGCAAACATTGACCTTGCAGTATGAGTTGGGAGCATCATACAAATGACTAATCTTAAAACGGCGGCAGAATTAAAGGCTATTGCCAAGGAAAGATCCCTTGATAAATATGGGGTTCTGATAATCGCAAATATCATAATAATTATTATAGAAATGGCTATTTCGGGAATTGCTACAGTTGCTACCCCAAGTAGCCTTGTTATATTTATAATAAATGAACTGATCATCCTTGTGACCAGCATACTTTTGGGCATTTTGGTCTCAGGAAAAACTTATCTGTACATGAATCTTATCTATTCACAGACAGTTTCCACGGGAGACATTTTTTTCGGTTTCAAACAGCACCCGGACAAAGCTGTCAAGATTCAGTCGGTGTTCGTACTTGCAAATTTTATCGCCGGACTTCCGGCTTCAATTATTTTTTTCTTTTTGACGCCTTCGTCGCCCTCTTATGTCGGCCTCGCACTTTTTGTTGCGATAGCATTGGGACTTGTGGCAACGGTATATGTGTCACTTACATATTCGCAGGCGTTCTATTTATTACACGATTATCCCGACAGATCTGCAAAAGATCTTCTTGCATACAGCAAATCGCTTATGGAAGGCAACAGATTTAAGCTCTTTTATCTTCATATGAGCTTTATTCCGCTTATTATTTTCGGATGTCTGACTTTTTTCATCCCCCTTTTGTGGATTTCTGTCTACAGATATGCAACACTGACAGCATTTTATCAAGATCTTATTGCTGCTCATAATACAGGAAAGGTAGAAAATGGACTTAATTGATGCAATAAAAGCCATCGACAAGACACACGAGGACGATGTGCTTAACAGACTTTATACAACTTGGGGAGAAAATCTTGATAAAGATAATATTCTTCCCGAATATCCCAGACCGCGTTTCATAAGAGACAGCTACTTTAACTTAAACGGAGTTTGGGAATATAAGATAGTACAAGATGAAGATGCCACTGATTTCCCATTGGAGACAGACGGCGAGATACTCGTACCTTTTTCACCCGAATGTTTCCTATCGGGAGTAGAAAAAACTCTCCTTCCGAATCAGGTTCTTTGGTATAAAAAGGTACTTCCGACACTTACAAGAAAATATAAAAGCTCCAGATTTCTTCTTCACTTCGGAGCTGTCGATCAATTCGCCGACGTATACATAAACGCGGAACATGTAGGTTCTCACAGCGGCGGATATCTTCCATTCACCCTGGATATAACAGATTATCTTAAGTTTACGGATAAAGATACCAAGACCCTTGAGACACTTCTACACGTCAAAGTCAAGGATACAAGCGACAGTTCATATCACAGCAGAGGAAAACAGACGCTCAAAAGAGGCGGCATGTATTACACAGCTCAGAGCGGAATCTGGCAGACTGTATGGATTGAGGAAGTTCCCGAAACTTACATAAGAGAAATAATCGTTACTCCCGCGCAGGATCTTCATCACGTAACAATCGACGTATCCACGAACAGACCTTGCGAAGTAAACCTTACAATCCCTGGATACGCCCCCGAGATATCCAAAGGAACCGTGGAGCATTTTCATTTTGAAAGCGAGGAACTCTATTCCTCCGACACTTATCCTTCTAACGAAGCAAGTGTAAAAAAATTCGTTCCCACGGACTACAGATTCAGTTTCGAACTCGACGCTGCGCACTTGTGGAGTCCGGAAGATCCGTATCTGTACTCACTTATATTAGAAGCAGGCGATGATAAGGTCGAATCCTACTTTGCCATGAGATCTTTTACCATAGAAGAAGACAGTACAGGCACGAGACGTTTTCACTTAAATCACAAGCCCTACTTCCTGATGGGTGTTCTCGACCAGGGATACTGGCCGGACGGTCTATACACCGCTCCATCAGACGAAGCCTTTATATACGACATAACTGAGATGAAGAGACTTCATTTCAATATGCTCAGGAAACATATCAAAGTCGAAGCCGCACGCTGGTATTACCACTGTGACAGGCTCGGAATGATAGTATGGCAGGACATGGTAAGCGGCGGTTCCTCATATGCCAAACCGGTTGTCACATACCTTCCCACTCTTTTCCCTAAAGTATTCGGAAAGATGTCGGACGGTCCCGCATACTACAAGACTTTCTCGAGACACTCAGCCGAAGGCCGAAGGGAATGGCTTCACGAGATGCAGAATACCATCAGGTATCTCTACAGCGTTCCTTCCATTGCTACCTGGGTTCTGTTTAACGAAGGCTGGGGACAGTTCAATGCGGCAGGTGCGACGGTCATGGCAAAAGACCTTGATTCCACAAGACCAATTGATCAGGCAAGCGGCTGGTTTGACGAAGGAAGCGGCGACTACAGAAGTGTACACAACTATTTCAGACCTCTTACCGTGGAAAAAGATCCCGAGAACAGAGCCTTTGTTATATCGGAATACGGCGGATATACCTGCCACATAAAAGGACATTCAAGTGTAGACAGAGTATTCGGCTACAAGAAGTTCGATTCCCTTGCTTCTCTCGGCGTTGCTTACTACAACATAATGAATGCAAATATCATCCCTCTTATTCCCAAGGGACTTTCGGGCGCGGTTTACACGCAGCTCAGCGACGTTGAAGAAGAAGTGAACGGACTTATGACGTACGACAGGCGTATAACCAAGATCAATCCTGACCTTGATCCCAACCTTTCAAAAAAGGTGCAATTATTGTAAAATGATTCTATCTTTATCTTTTAAGCACTGAAACAGTGCGGAAATGAGGACAACATGGAAAACATTAAAGCAGTGGTTTCTCTCGGACATGAAGCATTGGGCGTTACTACAAATGAGCAGAAGAATGCCACAAAACTCACAGCAAAGGCACTCGCAGATCTCATTGAAGCAGGCTATCAGCTTGTCATCACACACAGCAACGGCCCTCAGGTCAGCATGATACACAAGGCAATGACAGAGCTTCACAGAATGTATATAGATTATACGAGCGCACCTATGTGCGTTTGCAATGCAATGAGTCAAGGTTATGTAGGCTACGACATCCAGAACTCTCTTAAGACAGAGCTCACAAGCAGAGGTATTTCCAAACCTATCAGTACAATTCTGACTCAGGTTACGGTAGATCCTTATGATGAGGCCTTCTACGCACCCACCAAGGCAATCGGACGCTACATGTCCAAAGAGGACGCAGACACAGAAGTTAAAAAAGGCAACTTTGTAAAAGAAGATCCGGGAAAAGGCTACAGAAGAATAGTTGCCGCTCCCAAGCCTATTGATATTGTTGAGATTGATGCTATCAAAGCTCTTGTTGATGCAGGCCAGGAAGTCATCGCTTGCGGTGGTGGCGGAATCCCCGTTATCGAACAGGGTCATGTACTTAAGGGCGCTTCAGCCGTAATCGAGAAAGATGCGATCGCAGGTAAACTTGCAGCAGACCTTAAATCAGACAGACTTATCATTCTCACATCGGTTCCTTATGTTTACAAGAACTTTGGCAAGGATGATCAGGAACCCATCCTTAAAATGAACATTAACCAGGCAAAAGAATATATAGAAGCAGACGAATTCGGCGAAGTTGATATGCTTCCAAAGGTTGAAGCAGCTATCGAATTCTTGGAGACACAGCATAACGGTTCTGTGCTCATCACATCTCTTGCTTCTGTAGAAGATGCACTTAAAGGAAAAGCAGGTACATTTATAACATTTGAATAATCTCTTTTCCAAACGGAGATATTATGGAAGATAACAGAGACGATCTCTTCGACTTCAGAGAAGTGAAAGACGAAGACACAAAAGAAGAAAACAAAGAAACTAAAAAAGAAAACCAGAACGAGAACGACAATAAAACAGAGTATGAAGATGTCTGTTTTGTATGCAGAAGACCTGAGAGCAAGGCGGGCAAGATGTTCCATCTTCCCAACAACATCTGCATCTGCGAAGACTGTATGCATAAGACTATGGATACAGTTTCGCAGTTTGATTATCAGAACCTTCTGAACAATCCGAATCTTATGGGCGAGCTCAATAAGAACACGGGCGGATTCCCGAATATGGGATTCTTCAATATGGGTGATATGCCCACAGACTTTAACATGGGCGGCATTCCAAATTCACAGAAGATCAAGAAAAAGAGTTCTGCAAAATCAAAGCCTGTAATAGACATCAAGAATATACCGGCTCCTCACAAGATTAAAGCTAAACTTGATGAGTACGTTATCGGTCAGGACAAAGCCAAGAAGGTCATGTCCGTTGCGGTTTATAACCATTATAAGCGAGTTGCTACAGACACTATGGATGAGATTGAGATTGAGAAATCAAACATTCTTCTTCTCGGTCCCACAGGTAGCGGTAAGACTTATCTTGTTAAGACTCTTGCCAAGCTCCTCGATGTTCCGCTCGCCATTACTGATGCCACATCCCTTACGGAAGCGGGCTACATAGGCGACGATATCGAAAGTGTTGTAAGTAAGCTCCTTGCAGCGTCAGGAAACGACGTTGATAAGACAGAACACGGCATTATCTTTATCGATGAGATTGATAAGATTGCCAAGAAAAAGAACACTACTTCAAGAGATGTAAGCGGTGAATCCGTTCAGCAAGGAATGCTCAAGCTCCTTGAAGGTTCAAACGTAGAAGTTCCGGTAGGAGCCGGCAGCAAAAACGCAATGGTTCCTCTTACGACAGTCAATACCAGAAACATACTGTTTATCTGCGGAGGTGCTTTCCCCGATCTTGAGGAGATCATCACTCAGAGGCTCAACAAACAGACTTCGATTGGTTTTGACGCAGATCTTAAGGATAAATACGAGGATGATCCCAACCTTCTCTCCAACGTGACGGTTGACGACCTCAAGAAGTTCGGAATGATACCGGAATTCCTCGGAAGACTTCCTATTATCTGTACTTTGCAGGCTCTTACCAAAGATATGCTCATACAGATACTTAAAGAACCCAAGAACGCAATTCTCAAACAGTACCAGAAGCTCCTTGCTCTGGATGAAGTGGATCTTAGATTTGACGACAGCGCTCTCGAAGCAATAGCTGAGAAAGCTATGGAAAAAGATACCGGTGCACGTGCCCTCAGGGCAATCATCGAGGAATTTATGCTTGATATCATGTATGAGATTCCAAAGGATGACAACATCGGCCGCGTAACGATCACAAGGGATTACATTGAAGGTAAATCTTCACCTCTGATCGAGATAAGAAGTGAAGACGTTCATCCTCAGATCCCTGCTTTCCACGGCAAAGAACAGATTCAAGGCGTTTAATAAAAAGAGCCGGCGCAATTAACAGACCATGCGGTTCGTTAATTGCGCCGGTTCTTTTTTATACTACTGCACCGCTGCACCTAAATATCCCATTGGCCACCTCATCTACTGATATCTCATCAAGGCATCTGTTTCCATAAAGGCATTCGCCTTGATTGCATGGTCTACACGAAACATGATTATTCTCATAGACATGAACACCTGCATTCGAATAAGGTTTAGCAAACTCTGACAGCACAGGGCCAAACATAATGTGTACATCAATCCCCAAAGCCGCCGCAAAATGCGCTGCGCTAATTGTTTCATCATTAATAGCTATATTTCTATCTGCCTTGAAAACACATCTTCATAGCCATAATCATTTGCAATACAGGTAACTACCGAAGGATCGGTGCATAGAGAAATTGCCGGAAGCGATCTTCGCTCTTTCGTAAATCTGCCCACTATTTCTCCGGCGAAATGTTGCGCATCAGCCGCGCTGCCTCCATTGCCGGCTATCAGAATTTTCTTTCCATTCTTTAATGCTTCTACGAGCATATCTCCGGCTCTTTCAAGCCATATCATGTATTCCGAGAGCTCTGTTGAATTCAAAAGATTTATCTTATCTTCAATAATCTGCTTGATCCAATATTCCATCCGCATCTCCTATTATCAGCTTTGCAGCTTCCAACAACCCTCCCTTAACATAAGAAATATTATTTAATACATGTTCCTCATTTGAATAAATAACGATTCCTTTGACAGATTGGTGTTTTTTGCAGAAAGCAACGTCCCTTTCCTTATCTCCGACTACGATTAAGTTGTTCAAATCAATATCGAATTCTGATACCGCTTTTTCAAACAAGGCAATACCTGGTTTGCGGCAATTACACACATATCTGTATTTATCTACTACCGCCTCTGGATGATGCGGACAATAATATGATGCCGAGATATTAATGCCTCGACGTTTTAAATCACCAATCATCCACTTATCAAGCTTCTTGTAATCGTCTTCGGTAAAATATCCCCTAGCTATACCTGACTGATTTGTTATAACTATCAAGATATAGCCTTCTTGCTGTAAAATTTTCAGACCTTCAATTACCCCATCATGGTATGTAAAATCTTCACCCCTGCAAACATATCCATGATCTATATTGATTGTTCCGTCTCTGTCAAGAATCACTGCTTTGTTCATTAGTAATCTCATGATGTATGAAATTTAAGTAACTCGGTAAAAAACAACTGCCTAAATTCAGAATGCAGAAAGAACACCTGCAAGAAAAAAAGTATTTCAATTGGTCAAAACAATAAACACTTTAAAACTAAGAAAAACTAGGTATAGATCTTAAAAATTGCATTTCGAAAGATTTGCAACTGTTAATTAGTTTACTACCCCCCCCTAAAAAACAAGCGATATTTAGTGAACGACATGTTTTTTGAGTGAGCGTATGGTACTTTTTCATAATTTTGTCATCTACAAAAAATCTTAAGGAATTTTTGCGGTAAATCTTAATATTTTTCTGCTATCATGAAAAAGTCGACGTCTTTCAATGACAATTCTTAGTCGACATCATGGCGAATCGCCAAATCTATTATTTCTAAGGAAGGTACTAAAATGAAAAGTAACCAGACAAAACTCGCAAAACTATTTCCAATGATTAAAACAAAGGAAAAGATTCTTGAAGAAATCAACTCAAATGATACTCTTCGCGCACTCTTCAACAACTGGTCCGAAAAGCATCAAAATGAGTTCCTGTCAATATGCACAGGTTCCAAAGGAGTAAAAATGCTTTATGACTGCTATTTCAAGGAAATACTCAATCCTGAATATGCGCCCGAACGGCTTTCTTCGCTTCTAAGCACCATACTCGGCAGAAAAGTCACCGTCAAATATCAGCTCACCAATGATAACACCCGCATAGGAGACGAATCCTCCCTAGTAATAACCGACATTGTAGTTGAACTCGAAGACGGAACTCTTGCAAATATTGAAGTTCAAAAACTAGGTTATGCCTTTACAGGCGAAAGAGCTTCCTGCTACTCCGCAGATCTTCTGCTGCGCCAGTACAAGCGTATACGTGATATTCGAAAAGATGATTTCTCATACAAGGACATTGCCCCTGTTTATACCATTGTATTTCTCGAAAAATCACCTTCGGTATTTAGAGAATATAAAGACGTATTCATTCACAGATTTTCTACTGTTTCCAATACTGGTCTCAAAATGAACATGCTCCAAAACTTTATATTTATTCCCGTTGATATTTTCATCGAAAATCTACATAATAATGGTATACAGAGTGAATTGGATGCGTGGCTGACTTTCCTTGGCTGTGATGAGCCGGAATATATCTCCAGACTTTTGGACACACATCCTGATTTTAAACCTCTGTACCGTGACCTTTATGGAATATGTCAGAACACAGAAAGGATGATGACCATGTTTTTTTCTGAAGAACTAAAAATCCTGATATGTAATGACCTCCTGTCAAGAGAAAACTTACAGGGAGTCACCACAAACTTATTTAATTGTTTCTGAAGGCATCTTGAAAGAGCCTCGGGGTATCAGTTCCCGGCATTGGCCACTCTGATATACGTGGATTGGGTA
>JAGAAO010000032.1 GCA_017615275.1 Butyrivibrio sp. | reverse complement strand
CCCCTCCGGCGGATTAGAAGATATATCCATCTGCACAACATCTCCCGTATCACTGTCATGAACATCTCCCATCCAGATGCCCCTTTCATATGAAGCTAAGGTAAGCCATTCTTTACTGATACTATTAAAGGTGCCGGTATTTCTCCATATATTGCTGAGCGTTGAACCAACAACAGAAAGAGATGATGCTTTCATATTAAGAACGCCTTTATCAAGGTCAAGATAGAACGTCTCACCATCCTTTGACTGCAATACTCCCGCCTTTATAAGATTGGCGTTGAGCTTTCCTGCCGTAATGAAATCAGCAACTATAGAGCCGTCCTGCGTTATGGCAACAGGGAAGTTTCCTTTATATCCATCCTTAGAAAATCCAAGTCCACCCTGGTTCCATCTCCAAATCTTTTTAGCTGTGTTCTTATCGTTAGTATCCATGATAAGTACTTCATTTGGCTCTACTACAACATATCCATGTGTAGCCTTATTTATAAGATTTGTGGCATTTCTTCCTGCCTGTGCAAGGACATCTCCTGGATCAGAAATCTTCTCTATCTTCTTCATTATCTGGGCATTAACTTCATTGGATACCCCGGTAAATGTTCTGTTTCTTTCAGTAGTACCAAGAGTAATCGTATTGTCTGCCACATTATCAAGAGAAAGCCTGAGAACGCTTACAGGAAATCTCTTATCAAGGCCATGAGGGCTTGATACAACTCTCACATACTGCCCAACTGTAAATGCAGGAATCTCTTCATCAGCATAGTGAAGGTCTATCGCCTGACACTCAATAGTCATGTTATCGAACTGAGCTTCCTGAAGATACTTCTTTCCTTTGGATAAAAGAGCACTCTCTGTTGTAACATCGTCCCAGGTGACCTTCTTTGTTATGATTCCAAAGCTCTTAATCGCATCAGAACTCTCAACATAGTTCTTTCCGTTATTAACGGCTTCAATAGTAAGCCTCTTTTTTATTACATCCGCTGACTCACCATCAAGAACTGCTCCAAGCGGGATGATTCTCGTTGCAAGGTCTGTAGCGTTAAAACCTCTAGTAAAATCAAGGAGATTTTCGCCAAACTCTATCTTCTGATCACTGACATAAAGATAATCTTCAAGATAGTCAATATACAGCTTTCCGCCTTCATTTCTTACAAAAAGATACCCTCCAAGATCATTAAGGAGGTCCTCTTTTATCTCTGTGATAGTATCGTTGTAATTTGTAAAACGGTAGAGAGAATCATTGGCATCTCTTGCCGTAACAACGCCAACCGTAAACTGTCTGTTTTCCTCAACTTGGCTATTATGAACCTGCACAAGCTTTTCAAGATATCCCCTTACAGTTATTCCGTGATACTCAGAGAGTGGCTGAATGGAATCATTAAAAAAGGCCAATGCACCTTCACAGTACACTGACCTTCTGTTGTAGAAATCATCTTGAATCTCCGTTACTCTTCCGGTAAAGATAATCTCTGTATCCCTTAGAACCGTTATCGTTGACTTCATTCTTTTGATTAAGTCTTTATGCTCACTCCCCGGAAGAATTATAAAAGAAAGGCTCCCTGCCTTATTTACCTCAAGCTCAAGCATAGGATTTACAATAAGCTTTTCTTCATCCCTGCTATCATATATTAAGTTTCCATCACACAAAATCTTATAGATCATAAGCTCTTAACCTTAAATTCTACCGTTATATTCCCATTTCCGCTAAATGACAACTTCGAATCACCTTCGGGAAGAAGTATGTCGAACACTTTATTCTTTCCAGGAGACAGGTGATATGATTTACCATTAAAAGCTACATCCATAGCCTTATCTGCTGTAATCTCCGGCACAATAGGAACTCCTGCATTTATTACTGTAAGAGCCTTTGTTCCTGAAACAGAAATGCTCTTTTTAACCGGAGTCTTATATGTTTTCTTTGGATTTACAGTGCAAGTAACTGCTATCTCTGATAATGTCCTGTTTGTTGCAAAATCATCTATGCTGACTCTTCCTGTATAGATATAATCTGGATCATCATCAAGAACTATATCCATTTTCCTTCCATGAATCTTATTAAGAACACCAGAATAAACAGATGCCCATTTTTCCTTGGAATTTGGAACCCTGAAAACAAAAGATATCGTTCTATCTTCGTACATCACTCTTCCTGTAAGAGCTTCAGTAATATCAAGATTCCCATCTCTTCCGGGAACCTCAACCGTTACTTTCCTTACAATCGGAGGACTTATCTTCTTTGAATATAAAACAAGCCCAAGGTCAGTATCAGACCTATAGGCCCCAAACTTTACCCCTTTCATGACCTTAATGCCCTCCATGCTATATTTCCAAGTGCAACATCCATCTTAGGAGCAATTCCTCCTACAAGTTCCCCGCTATCAAGGTACACTCTCATATCCTTATCTGCTATTACCTTTAAAAGGCTTACGATCTGGCCGTCCTGCCCTCTCATTCCATCAGCCACAGCATCTCTTATATAACTTTTAAGAGTTTCAAGAGGAGCAACCGCTTCTTTTCCTGCTTCGCCTCCTCCAAGTAGCTTCCCATTCTGCATACCAAAAATAGTAGGCCCATCAAGGATACCTCCGTTCTTATACCACTCAACGGATATATGAGGAACTTTGGGCGGGTCTAAAGAAAACTTACCATCTATACTAAAATGTGGGAGTTTCAACTTTGGAAGGCTCCAACTGAAATTGAAACAGTTCTTTATTCGTTCAACTGCGTTTCTAACAACATCAGCAGCCTGTGACAGCTTATCCTGAAAAGCCTGCTTAATTCCGTTTAGCTTTCCTCCGGTCAATGCATTTATGGTATCAAACCCAAGCGTGTAATACTCTTTTATCCCCGTCCACGCCGCTGCAACAGCGCCTTTTATGCCTCCGCCATTACTTTCAAAAGCCTTTTTTATGTTATCGAGCTTGCCTGAAACCATTGATTTTAGGTTATCGACCGTCTTTGAAACATGATCCTTTATACCATTCCACAGCTGCGCCGTATTTTCTTTAAGTCCTGCCCACTTCTGAGCTACAAAGTCTTTCAGCTGCCCTGCTTTTTCCTTGATGGTATCCCAGTTCTGATAAAGAAGAACGCCTGCTGCAACAACCGCTCCTATTATTGCAATAACAGGGCCTGCCGCAGCAACAATACCTCCAAGTGCAGATACCCCAGACATAAGAGCCGGCACCGCACTTCCGCTCATTGTAGCCGATAAAAGCTTTACTATAGAAATAACCTTAGGAATAGTTGTAAGGATTGTTCCTACTGAAGATATGACGTTTCCTACGACAATAAGAACAGGGCCAAGTGCTGCAACTACAAGCCCTATCGTTACAATCGTTCTTTTTGTTCCTTCATCCATCTTATTTAGCTTATCTACAAACGACTGAACATGCTCCACTACCTTTCTTATAACAGGCATCATAGTATCGCCTAAAGAAATAGCAAGTTCTTGGAGCTGAGACTTTAGTATTGTAAGCTGTCCCGAAAGGTTATCCTGCATCGTCTTAGCCATCTGCGCGGATGTTCCATCGCAATTTGCTATCGCGCCGCTTAGCTTATTGATGTCACCTTCTCCGGCGTTCATGATAGCAAGAAAGCCCGACATAGCATTCTTTCCAACAAGAGCTTCTGCATTTGCTGCCTGCTCAGACTCTGACATTTTAGAAAAAGCAGTTCTACAATCAGAAAGAATCGCTGATAGGCTTCGCATAGAACCATCAGCATTAGTTGTCTGTACATGCATCTCACCAAAAGCTGCTCCCGTAAAAGTAACATCTCCTGCAAGGTTATTCATAATAGACCGCAAGGATGTTCCAGCCTGCGACGACTTAATACCAGCATTTGCCATAAGACCGATTGCTTCTGCAGTATCTTCTACAGAAAAACCAAGTGCTCCCGCAATAGGAGCAGCATACTTAAACGTCTCGCCCATCATAGATACATTCGTATTTGCATTTGAAGATGCTGCAGCAAGTACATCTGCAAAGTGCCCTGAATCATCTGCGGAAAGCCCAAAAGCCGTAAGTGCATCCGTAACGATATCAGACGTTGTGGCAAGGTCTTCACCGGAAGCTGCTGCTAGATTCATAACTCCTTCAATACCACCAAGCATGTCCTCCGTCTTCCATCCGGCCATAGCCATGTAGTTCATTGCATCAGCAGCTTCTGTTGCAGAGAACTTTGTCTTACTTCCCATCTCTCTTGCTTTACTTCTAAGCTTATCAAACTCAGCGCCTGCAGCTCCTGATACAGCAGCAACTTTACTCATAGAAGAATCAAAATCCGCTGTAGTCTTTACTGCTGCAGTTCCTATTCCAGTTACAGCTGCGGACACAGGCATCAGCTTTCTTCCAACACCTGATATCGAGCTTCCGACATCTTTCATCTTGTTTCCAACTGCAGTCATCTTTTCAAGAGCTACACCTGATTTCGAAGCCTGTGTTTCAAGGTCTCTTAGTTTTAAGGTTGTATCTTCAATTTCTCTCTGTAGAGAGTCAAACTGAGCTTGAGATATCTCTCCTTTATCAAGAGCTACTTTGGCTTGCTTCTCAGCTTCCTTAAGAGCCTGCAATTTTTCTTTTGTCTCTTTAATTGCATCTCCAAGAAGCCTATACTGCTGAGCTGCAAGAGTGCTATTCCCCGGATCAAGCTTAAGAAGCTTATTTACATCCTTAAGCTGAGACTGAGTTGACCTTATTTCTGTATTTACTTGTTTAAGAGATGCGGACAGCTTTGTAGTATCGCCGCCAATCTCAACTGTTATGCCCCTAAGCCTATCAGCCATAGCTCCTCCTTTACTGCACGAAAAAAGCACCTACCCTTTTACCGGTAAGTGCCTTATATACAAAAGACTCAAATTCCTAAAATCAGAGCCTTCTTTCTATTAAATTCATCCTGTGTAATGATTCCATCATCAAGCAGTTGTTTGTATTTTCTTATATCATCAGCTCCTGAGGAGTGTGATGAAGCTGTGTTTCTACCTTTCAAATCCATAAGAATTCTATGAATTTGATCATTAATATTTGATGCCTGTGCTTTATCCAGAGCAACATTGAAAGTTTCTTTAATGGTGTCAATTGTAATGACTCCTAAAGCCAAGCCGGATTTGAACTTTATATCATTTACCTGATCAAGTGCAACCGACTGGAAATTTTGACCTATAACTTTCTTTTGCCCCATCAGAATTCTCTTATTCGTGATTGCATAAGCAAAGTTATTGTCATGCTTTGTCATTGATACGTAATTGTGTAACCCTATAAATACAAAAAGTACATTCTCGTCTGAGCGGAGATTTGATGCAATTACTTCAAAATGCTTTAAACTGTTTCCAGCAGAAAAACCCGCCCCAAGCTTTTGTTTCAAACAATAGTCGTACATCTCTTTTGCAGTTTTCATAGTGCTCCTCCATCTATCAAATAACTTCTCTAGCTAGCATCAGATCATATTATACCATGAGAATCCTTTGTTTTATCAGTTTCTTTACGGGTGTAAGATAAAAAAATATCGAAATCATCTTGTATTACAGTTGCACGAAAAAAGCACCTACCCTTTGACAGATAGATGCCTTATGTATTGTAATTTACTTTTTCAATCTTTTATGATTTTTGCCTCTAATTCTTCAAGCTTTTCCTCTGCCTCCGCAACGTAATGAAGTTTACCTCCAATATCTATCGCACTCTTATACATATGAATTGCTTCAGCATAATCGCCGGTTTCATAAGCTATTTCCGCAAGCCTAAAAAAGCAACTCACTTTTGAAGCACTACCCAAATATTTGTAATCCAAACATCTATTAATATATTCCTTTGCTTCATCGTACTTTTTTTCATCAAGTGCTATGGAACCTTTAATATTATCGATGGTCAAACCTAAGAATTTACTACTTACCTTTTTGGATGCTTTTATTTCTTCAAGCCTTGTCAGATATTTAATAGCATTCTCCTTATCTTCAGCACTACAATAATAGCAAGAAAGCGCCTCAAGAATATACCTGTTATTACATTTGGTTATATCATTCGGAATTAATTTCTCAAGTATTTTCCACGCATTATCATAATCTTGAAGCAACATATATGCATTTGCAAATCGGGTCTGCTTATACTTGGTTTTATGCCCTAAAAGTGCCTTCTTAGAAATAATTTTTGCAGCTTCAATATATTTCTCCGGATCACACAAGGACGTGGCAATCCCATTAAATGAAGAAATCTGAACCGCCCTTATGAAAACAAATACCAAATACGACAAAAACATTGAAATATATAATAATGAATGCCATACTCTATTAACACCCTCGAATATTTCCAGAACCTCTTCATCCCAATAACTTAGCGGCAATATATATATGTATCCCATGAGAAATATTGCTGCCAGCAAAATAAGTGTCAAGGTATAGCAAACATACAACTTCTTCACCTTTTTGGCATAATATTTTGCACACTCTTCCGCAGTCATATCTGCATACGTCTTTTTCATAACTTACATCCTCTTTTCGCTTTTCTAATCCCCATCAACGTGCATTAAAAAGCACCTATCCTTTTACAGATAAATGCCTTAAAAAAAAATAATAGGGATCAGAGTACTCCCAAAAACAAAGTATTTACGGTTTTAAAATATTGATTTATTAAAAATGTTTCAAAAAAAGTGGGAAGTACTCTTTGAAAGGATTGTAACATATCTTTTAACTCTATTCAATTATATTTAACATCTTTCCGTAATTAAAAGAATTAAAACGCATCAAAATCCTCCTGCGT
>JAGAAO010000031.1 GCA_017615275.1 Butyrivibrio sp. | reverse complement strand
TGGCTTGGTAAAGAAAGACCTTGGAGGATGAAATGACACGATTCTGTGGATTGCCCTTTATGTGGAGGCAAATTAATGGGATCAATGAGCAAATGCCAGATTAACAAATTCCAATTTTGCTAAATAGATTAACTTTCAGGAAAAGTGATTAAGAGAATACGGAAATAGGTTTTTGGGAAAAGGATCTGGGAAAGCGGCAGGTAATATGAAGATGACATATTTCGTTGAAGGTATACAAGGAAGCGGTAAGAGCACTCTTGTAAAGTTATTGTCGGAGAAATGTCTGGACCATAAAGTTCTTGAAGAAGGTGACTATTCTCCGGTAGAACTTGCTTGGTGCGCATATATGGGCATGGAAGACTATCGGGCCTCTATGGAAAAGCATACTTCCCTGAGGCCGGAGATAGAAGCGAAAACCCATTTTGAAGATGATCATGCGATTGTCTGTTATACAAAGATCCGGACTGATGACCGGAACTTTTACCAGGCAATGGAAAAATATGAGATATATAACAACCGGGTATCCTTTGAGCGGTTCAAAGACATTGTCTTAAAGCGCTACGGCAGATGGGACGGGGCACCTCTGATTACAGAATGCGCTCTATTCCAAAATATCGTGGAGGACATGATACTGTTCCGGGATATGCCGGATGAAGACATAATAGATTTCTATAGAGATATTAAGAAAGCCATAGGCGATAAGCAGATCCAAATAGCTTATCTTAAGGCAGAAACGGATGATATCAGAAGGAATCTTGAGACAGCACGGCAGACCCGAGTCGATGATAAAGGCAATGAGGTCTGGTTTTCGATGCTCTGTGAATATTTTAACAACAGTCCTCATGCAGTCAGAACTGGCCTTGAAGGCGAAGAAGGTTTAGTCCGGCACTGGACTCACAGGCAGGGCCTTGAGCTTAGAATATGTGAAGAACTGTTTTGGGACCGATGCACGGTATTGCCCTCGAAATTATATGGGGAGAGGGATATTAGAAAGTTGTTTGGATAGTCCGGTTTATCAGCAGCAAAAGGAACTATCAGGCAGCGGGTTTTGGCTTAAGTTTTTTCATGCCTATACCAACGGCGTTGTGCGCAGGATAGATGAGCGGATTATGCAGAGAGCTTCTCTGATATAATCTCATAAGAGTGTTATTTCCGGACAAATTCCGGTTTGTTGAGATAATTAGGTGTAAAGGACTATAAGAGAGATGGTAAAAGAAATAAAACCTGAGGAAACCAGCAGAGAGTCGGCATTTTATCTGTGGATGAAAGCGCCGAATCCAATGGTGACGCTGTTTAAGAAAATCAATGTTACGAATCTTGTGAAAGTCAGTAAAAAAAGACGTCTGAAGTTTAATATGCTGATGGATTATTGCATTGGTAAAGCTGCTTCAGAAATTAAAGAATTTTACATACTTCCGGTTGACGATAAGTTGATTCAATATGATGACATTGCTGTGAACACTATCGTAAAGAACAAGAATGGTGAAGTTAATTCTTGTGATCTATTGTTTTCAGAAGATATCGAAGAGTTCAATAAAGAATACCTGAAAAATACTACGGAAACAGCAGGAAAATGCATGGATAGAGATTTATCAGCAGATCATATGATAATAGGAACTTCAACAATTGTAGAGACTGAAATCGAAGGGGCTGTGAATATCTACAGTGGATTCAACAATCCGTTCATTGTATGGGGACGTTATTCCAAAACGCTATTTAGCTATCATATGATGTTGTCCTTCCAATTTCATCATACGCAGATGGATGGAGCACATGCAGGAAGATTCCTGCAGAATCTGCAGAATGAGATTGATTCTTTGAAGTGAAGATGGTGATCACCTTTGTTATGACGTGATGAAAAAAGTAATTGACTCGTCCCTTAGGGGATAGTTTAACGTTTCAGATGTGGAAAGGAGAAATTCTAAAAATGCTGAAGATAAGTGAATTTTCAAAGCTATCACATCTGACAATCAAAGCCTTAAGGTACTACGAAAAAGAAGGCCTTCTGAAGCCTGTGCACATTGACGAATGGAATAATTACAGGTTTTATGATACCTTTCAGCTTGAAACCGCTGCAAGAATCAAATCATTCAGGCAGCTCGATCTGTCTGTAGAGGAAATAAAAGCAATCTTTTCAGGTGCAGATGTGAAAGAAATCCTGCAGGAAAAATCCAAGTCACTTATCGAAGAAAAGCATCAAATTGAATCCCGTCTTTCCATAATAAAATCAATTTTGGAGGACAAAGAGATGAACTATCAGGTTACAGAAAAAGTGATCCCCGAGAAGATTGTTTATACATCCGAAACCGTTTTAAAGGTGTATTCGGACATGATGCAATGGATACCTGCAGTTGGAGAAGAATGCCTAAGTCTTAATCCGGGGATGGAGTGTGCAGATCCACCCTATGAATTCTGCGAATATCTTGATGGAGAGTATAAGGAAACTGATATCCGCATCAGGCATAACGAAGCTGTAAAAGCGATCGGAAAAGAAAATGATCACATTAAGTTCAAAACACTGCCAGAGTCAAAGGTTCTGAGCATCTATCATAAGGGCTCTTATGCTAATATCGGTGAAGCTTATGCATTTCTTATGAAATATGCAGACCAGAACGGATATACAGTAGCAGGTCTTGCCAGAGAGTGTTATATTGACGGAATCTGGAATAAAGAATCTGAGGAAGAATGGCTGACTGAGATCCAGCTTCCGATTGAAGAC
>JAGAAO010000030.1 GCA_017615275.1 Butyrivibrio sp. | reverse complement strand
TGTTTGTCGCCTGCCGATATTGATTCGGCAGGCGCTTTTGCGTGCGCCTGACGGCGCACGTTTCTAGCGGGAAATTTTCGTCGTACCCCAGATAAAAATGAAGAAATGGCGGTGTTTATCTGTAAAAATATGTCGAATTTGAGAGAAAATCATGGTCGCACCCAGATAAAAGTGACGAGAAGAGTACTTTTTATCTGGGGATGGTATTTCACCCGTGTGTGGAATGATAGATACTAGCATCGCGATACCGTTCGCACGCGAAAGAGTCGCTTGCGACTCTTTGCTATGCTTATTTATTTCCGCTCTTGAATATAGGACTGATATGTTTGTAGCTTACAAAAGTTATGACGCTGTCTACAATTCCTTTTAGGAGATTAAAAGGTGCAACTGCGAACAGGCAGAATGTAGTTACATTTGTAATTGCGGGATTGACCTTTGTTCCCATCTCTACAAGAATGCTCATATCCATGCCGTAGATGATTGCATATGCGGGAAGCAGGAAAAATGCGTTCAGAAGAGAACCTGCAAGAGTGATGCATACGGTGCCTACCAGACAGCTTATAAGCGCTACGTTTCTTGTCTTGTGGAATCTGTATATAACGGTTGCGGGAACCACAAAGGAAACACCTATAACGAAGTTTGCTATCTCGCCTACAAAACCTGAGCTTGTTCCCTTGATCACAATCTTTAAAAGAATCTTGATGAATTCAATCATTACGCCTGTGAACGGGCCTGCCGCGAAACCACCTATAAGTGCAGGCATATCACTGAAATCAAATTTATAGAAATCAGGTGCAAAAGGAAGTGGAAATTCCAAAAGCATAAGCACGAATGATACTGCGGAAAACACACCTACTATAGCCATCTTGCGGACATTTAAAAGTTTGTCTTCCTGCTTTCCTTCTCTTTTTGCTGCCAATTTCTCTGCAAGTACAGTGATAGCAAATGCTACAACGATGAGAATCACCAATGCAACAAAATACTGACTGCTTTCTGCGATAGTTTGAAAAATACTTTTTTTCTCGTTCATTTTTTGTTCCTTCCTATGACTTTCGGGGGAATTTCATAAAAGAGCGTAAAAAAACCTCAAGTACAAAGCATACTTGGGGCACCTTAATAGACTTTCTATGCATTCTTCTCTCATCCAGACTTTACTGTCGGTTTTGGAATCGCACCAAATCAGCCGCCAAAGCGGGTCGCGGACTATACCGCCGGTTGGGAATCTCACCCTGCCCCGAAGAATATATATCAGAAATTATGTTATTCCCTATGCGCGTCCTTGTCAAGGAATGTTTGACAAAACGCGCGTTTAGCCAATATAATTAAATTATCAATATTTTGATATATTTTTGTTCACAATGAGGGAATAATGAAAAGGATACTAACACGCAAGCTTGTACCCGGTATGGTGCTTGCGAACGATGTGCATACTTATAATTCAAGTTTGAAGCTGCTTGACAAGGGAACTGTCCTTGAGGACAAAGACATTGCCAGGTTGGCTTTCTATTCTATTATCGATGTTCTTATCGAAGATGAAGTTGTTGATGTCGAAGTCGAAGGCGGAACAAGCGCACCTATCGATGAGGGGCTTACTTATTCCGAGCGAATCAGACAATCTCCCGAGTTTCAGGAATTTAAAAAGAGTTTTGAACAGTGCGCCGAGAAATTTGAGCACACCATCAAAAATATAATTGATAATAACAGAGATCTTGTCTTTGATGATATGATGATGCCGATCTACAGCCTTCTTCAGAAGGGCCGCTCATCAGCCAATATCTTTGATATGCTTCACAATTTAAGAACTTACGATGATGCCACATATACTCACAGCATCAACGTTGCGCTTATTTCAAACGTTCTTGCACAGTGGCTTAAGTGGAGCGAATCAGAGATTGATATTGCGACGCAGGCAGGTCTTTTCCATGATATCGGAAAACTTCTTATTCCGGATACGATCATCAAGAAGCCCGATAAGCTCACAGAGCATGAGTACACGGTTGTGCAGACGCATCCTCAGCGTGGCTATGAGATAATAAAGACTCTCAATGTAAGCCAGCATATCAAGAATGCGACTCTTATGCATCATGAGAGGTGCGACGGATCGGGATATCCCTTGAAGCTACACGGACCTCAGATAGATAAATACGCCAAGCTTGTTGCCATTGCAGACGTTTATGATGCAATGACAAGCGCCCGCTATTACCGCGGACCGCTTTGCCCGTTTATCGCGATATCTATGTTTGAAGACGAGGGCTTCCAGAAATACGATCCCGAAATGATAATCGCATTTTTGCAGAACCTCGTTAATACATACATCCTGTACACAGTTCGCTTAAGCACGGGTGAAGTCGGCGAGATTGTCTTCATCAACAAGATGCAGCTCTCACGTCCGACTGTAAAGGTAGGCGATGATTACATTGACCTTACCAAGCACCCTGACGTGTATATCAAAGAAATTCTATAATTCAGACACATAAGACTCTCTACATCATTTTGGTGTAGAGAGTTTTTTTATTTGAGAGGAAATTTCCTCTCAAATAAAAAACGCTCCGCTATGGATGCGCAGCTCGCGGAATGGTAGATAATTGCTTCGCAATACCGCTCGCACTCTTTGTTCTTGACATATATCGGCGCTCGATATAGTATATAGATGTACGATATATGTAGATGCACGATATAAGGAGGTCAATATGGCAGTGGATAAAGCGCTTTTGGCAGGCAGTAGTACAATGCTGGTCCTGAAATTACTCTCTGAAAAAGATATGTACGGATATGAAATGATAGATACTTTAAGAAAAAAATCTCAGAACGTCTTTGAATTTAAGGCAGGAACTCTTTACCCTCTTCTCCATGGACTTGAGGGGAAAGGAATGCTCAGAGTTTATGAGCGGGAATATCTTGGCAAGACCAGGAAGTATTACAGTATCACCAAGGAAGGAAGAAAACTCTTAAACAGTAAGACGGAGGAGTGGAAGGAATATGCCGGCGCAATTGCAAGTGTATTGGCTTACGGTGTATAAGTCTTCCGAAAAGTGCGTTGATAAAGAAGGAACCTCGCCGGGTGATTACTTAATGGGAAAAGCTTAAATGTTGGAGGACAATCATGGAGGAATACATAAAGAAATTGTTGGAACAGGTCAGGTTCCAAAAAGCACACAAAGCTATTGAAGATGAGATCAGATTACATATAGAAGATCAGATAAATGAGAATATTTCCGAAGGGATGGATAAAGAGATTGCAGAGAAAAAAGCTGTCGAAGATATGGGGGATCCCGTCGAGGCCGGAATTGAGCTTGATAAAGTTCACAGACCGCAGCTTGCGTGGGAATTGGTCGTTGCGACGCTGGTTGTGACAGTTCTGGGGGGTATACTCCATATTTATATGTCAAAACAGTTAAATTGGGGCTTGTCTTTTCAGATATCCAAAAATCATCTCGTTCAAGAGGGGACGATGTTCGTTTTCTGGACTATATTGGGCGTGGCGTTAATGTTGCTCATTTATCTTATCGATTTTACAACAATCGCGAAATATTCTAAGATTGCAGGATTTATTTTGCTGGCAGCTCATTTTGTGTCGGATTCTATGTATGTAAATGCAGATTCAATGGGATATGATGTAGTAATGTTTTTTGAAGGACTAAAGTATAGGTTGTCTGAGCTTATGTTTTTGATGGTCCCTCTTTATGCCGGAATACTTTATAAGTATAAAGGACGGAAGTATGGCGGATTGATAAAAGCGGTAATATGGATCATGGTTACTACTATTTTGTTACCGTTTTGTAATGGTGGTTATAGTATTGAAGCAATGATGGTAATACCAATCTGTATGCTTGTTCAGCTTACAATCGCTATAAATAAAGAGTGGATAAAAGTTCATAAGATACCTGCTACTATAGCGATGTGGTCATTATTTGCACTTCCTTTTATGAAATCCATAAAAACATTTTGTGAATTATATGGTTTTGAGTATGAGGAGGATACAATCAGACCAATCATTAGAGGATCAAGGCTGTTTGGAAGAGGCATTGTACGGGGGGATGATGTCAGATATGCTGAAGACAGCGGTATTTTGCAATATCTGTCTACAACAATGGGGATAGGTGTTGCAATAGCAGTTGTAGCTATAGTGATCGGCTTGATTGTTTATGCACTAATTGTTACAACTAAGACTAAAAACCAACTGGGGCTCGTAATGGGAATTGGTTGCATGTTCTGGCTTGTTGAAAAAGTTATATTCAATATAGCATTCTGGCTTGGAATTAATCCTGACCGTGCCGGAACAACTTTTTTGCCGTTTATTTCAGGCGGAATGACTTATGAAGGATTGATTGCATCGTATGTCATGCTTGGCATAGTACTGAGCATCTACAAATACAAGGATGCATATGCAGAACATGTGGATATAAGCCTTCGCGCGGGATAAAGATATAAAAAATATTTGAATAATCGTTTTGAACATGTAAAAGGGGACTGCGATATATAATATTATCGCTGTCCCTTTTTTACAGTATTTTGCTGTGCTTATGCTTCTGGAATTCCCGCTTCCCTTTGCACCTGATTTTTATAAATTAGATTTTAGTGATCTACCCGCACTTATAGGCGGTTTTGCGGCAGGTCCATTTACAGGTGTAATGATCGAATTTATTAAGATTCTTCTAAAGCTTGTGATAAAGGGAACAAGCTCAGGCTTTGTGGGAGAGATAGCAAACTTTGTTGTGGGTGTTTCTTTTGTGGTTCCCGCAACAGCTATATACAGATTCCGCAAGACAAGAAATGTTGCGTTTACAAGCTGCATTGTCGGAACTGTCTGCATTACTCTTGCAGGTTCTCTTTTAAATGCGTTTTTCCTGCTTCCCGCATATGCTGTTATCTATGGCTGTGACATGAGCGTTCTTGTGGAGTTTGGAACAAAGATCAACCCTGCGATAACTAATGTGACTACGTTCTGCCTGTTCGCAGTTGCGCCTTTCAATTTAATAAAAGGTATTGCGGACAGCGCAATAACATTTGTGTCTTATAAGCACATAAGTCCTATCTTTAAGGGAAGCAACTCTTAGGTAAAAAAATAATGATTGAAAAGCTTGGGCATTGCATGGTGTTTCTGTGCAATGCCCAAGTGTTTTTATGATTAAAAAATTTGATACATATGCATTTTTTTGGCATAATTATTTATAGAAGTTTGTTGGCAGCTGTGGATGTAAACTTTATGTAATCTACAAACTATGGGGGCGAGGAGAAGAAGTATGGTCAAAATTGCAGTTTGTGATGATTCAAAATTTATGCGTAATGAAGTCAAGAAGAGGGTATTGAATTATTCAGTAAAAAAAGATTTTGATTATTCTCTGGAGGAGTACGATGCCGGAGAGAAACTTATTGAATCAAAGATTAAGTATGATCTGATATTTATGGACTACGAATTTGAAGATAACGGAGCAAATGGTCTTGATATTGCAAGGAAGATCCGAGAATACGATAAGAATTCCGTTATTGTATTTGTAAGCAGTTATCCTTCAATCGTATTTGATACATTTGAAGTAGGTACATTTCGTTTTTTGACAAAGCCAATCGATGACAAGAAATTCTATGATGTTATGGATTCTTTTTTACAGCTGATGGAAGAAGATGATGTTCTCAAGATACGTTTGGACGGCGAAAATCATTTCTTTAAGGAAAGCCTTATCACATATGTTGAAGGAATGGGCAAAAACTGCATTCTGCATTTCTGCGACGGACGGAAAGAGATGGAGTGCCATGAAACTTTGGGAGCTGTAGAGGGAAGACTGTCACCCAAAAAATTCTATAGATGTTATAAATCTTTTTTAATAAATCTCGCACATGTTGATTCGTATAATCACGATGAAGTTACCATGAGTACAGGAGATAAGCTGCTTATCAGCAGACTGAAGTATAAGGAGTTTAACAATATATATTCAGATTATCTTGTAAAGGTGGGAGTGTGAGAAAATGGGGAATATGGCAGATTCTTTTGGCGTAATGTTACTTGTCTATACTGTTCGCGGAATTTTTGGATTTATAGACTATTGGATCATATTTGAAAAATTCTTTGATTTTCCAAAAGAAAAATGGAAGAATACCAACTGGTTATGGATCGTTTTTTTTGCTGTAATAAATCTTGCTTACAGACCGGTCATGAATTACAGACCAAAATATATATGTTTGATCATATTCGGCTTGTATCTTATTCGAATTGTTCCTTTTTTGTGGGCAAAGTACGGATTGAATCCAAGTTATCTTCTGATTGTTTTGTTCTACGGAAATCTGGTTGATTGCCTTGGGCAGAACATATTCTTTTTATTCCTGGGAAAAATGAATATTGAGATATATCCGAGTTTTAAAGTGGATATATCGGTACTTATAACCGAAGTGGTTGTATTTGCATTCCTTATGGTATTGCTTCTTTTAAAACGTGTACTGTTTTTAAAGATTTGTTTTACCAAGCTGACGGTTGTTGAATATATACTGCTGTTCTTGTTTAATATGTTTTACGGATTGCTTGAAGCAACGATTTTTAAATTTGAAACAGTTAACGGAACCATGAGAGCGTTGAGTATAATTACATTTTCGTTGCTGATTATATTGATCTTGCATGTGATCATGATACGTGAGCAGAATACTTCAATGAATACCATGATTGGTAACTTGAAGGAGCCGATGAAGCAGATAACCGCTTCTTATATTGAAATGAATGAAAAAAATACCGAGCTTCGTAGGTTCAGACATGATACCAAAAATCTTCTGTTGGCGCTTAGTTCGCTTATTTCTGAAGGGAAATATGAGCAGGCAAACAGCTATATTGCCAAAATGCAGGAGACTATGGAAACAACCAAGATCAAGGAATTTGATACCGGTAACTTTATTGCGGACGCACTTCTTGAGTCAAAAGCTAAAGCGGCCAGGGCGAGTGATATAGGTATGACTGTTGAGGGATGTATTCCGGCAAACAGAGTTGAGGATGTAAATCTTGTGATACTTATCTCGAATCTTCTTGATAATGCAATAGAGGCCGCAAAACAGGTGGATGGTGAAAGAAAGATAGAGATACAATCTATCCTTAGAAAGAATATATGGATATTGTCTGTTAAGAATCCTTGCGTAAAAAATGTTATGATCAGGGAAAACAAGATAGAGACGACAAAAGAAAATAAAGAAGTTCATGGATTCGGAATCTCAAATATAGAGAGAGTAACTCGCAAATATGACGGTGAATTGCAGCTTAGCTGTGAGAATCAAGTGTTTACAGCAAGAGCAACAATAATGCTTACAGCGTGATATAACAGTTCACTCCCAAATTAATACCGTTAGTTCCTTTTAACGTTATTTCGTATTTATTTTTGTAATATATAATTATCAGATGCAAAAAACACAGACAGAAAAGCAAAGCAGCGTGACATTATATTACAAAAAATTATAGGAGGAAAACGGTATGCCTTGGGATTTCTTTGGATGAAACATTTGAATAGGAACCAACTGTATCTGATATGCAGTTGGTTCCTTTTTTGGTTTGCGCGCCATGGGCGCGCTCTAACGGGTGCAAGTCCCGAACACGCCCAGATAGTGGGAAGTGTATAGCCGAACAGCAAGGGTGTCCATCGTGAGGTGGAATCTGAAGGAAGCTGTAAGCAAATCTCTGGTC
>JAGAAO010000029.1 GCA_017615275.1 Butyrivibrio sp. | reverse complement strand
CATAGACAACGATCATGCAGATAAGCCATCAGAGTTTATTACGGAAAGAAAGCTTGATGAGCTATTTCCGGACATCGATTATTGCTTGGTTCCAAGTAGACATCACATGCTTCCTAAAGGAACACATCCTGCGGCTCCAAGGTATCACGTAATGTTTCCAATAAAGGAAATAACTGATGCAGCAGAGTACGCAAAGGTAAAGGAAAAGCTTTATAAGCTATATCCATTCTTTGATGGAAACGCTCTTGATGCTGCAAGATTCCTTTTTGGCTGTGATACGGAAGAGGCTACCTGGCATGAGGGATGGCTTGATATAACAGATGAGCTTGAGGACGGAGACCTTACAGGCTATGAGCTTGAGGTGGAGGATGATTTTGATGCTCCGTCACATAGTGGCCCTATCTTAGAGGGAAGTCGTAATAAGACGCTTAGCCACTATGCAGGAAGAATATTAAAGAAGTATGGGCTTAATGATGACAGAGCCTTTGATGTCTTTATGGAATACGTATCAAAGTGTGATCCGCCTCTTCCAAAAGAAGAAGTAGCAAACATATGGAACAGTGCTACAAATTTCTACAAAACAAAGGTTATGACCTCGGAAGGATACGTTTCTCCCAAAGAGTATAACGACGATTTTGGAGCGGCTACTTTAAAGCCTGAAGATTACTCAGACATTGGAGAAGCAAAGGTCCTTACAAGAGAGTATGGCAACGAGCTTAAGTTTACAAATGCTACAGATTACCTTCGCTATGATGGCGACTGCTGGCGTGAAGATAGGCAGCTTGCTGTCGGAGCAGCAGAGGAGTTTCTTGATCTCCAGCTTGCGGATGCTGAGGACGAAGTCGAAGCTGCGATTAAGGCTCTTATCGCTGAAGGCATTGAAGAGAGCATAGCAAGGGCAGGTGGAAAGGCACTTGAAAAGGCATGCTCGACAGATAAGCTAATGCCGCTATATTTCACGCTGCTTGGAGCAAAGACATATCTTAAGTTCATCCAGAAACGCAGGGATTATAAGTACATTGTTTCAGCGCTTAATGCTGCAAAGCCGATGCTTGGTATAGAAGTAGCTTCTCTTGATAAGGACCCGTATCTCATCAATACACCTGATGCAACCTTTGATATGACAAAGGGATTGTCTGGAAGAAGAGAACATAATCCTGAAGACCTTATTACGAAGATTACGACCTGCTCTCCATCAGAGGTTGGAAAGAAGATCTGGGAGGAAGCACTTGATACGTTCTTTCTTGGCGATAAGGAGCTTATTGAGTATGTGCAGCAGACGGTCGGAAGTGCTGCCATCGGCAAGGTATTCCAGGAGCACATGATTATTGCTTATGGCGGAGGAGCAAACGGCAAGAGTACGTTCTGGAACACGATTGCAAGGGTGCTTGGCACATATGCTGGAAAGCTTTCTGCAGAAACTCTTACTACCGGATGCAAGAGAAATGTAAAGCCTGAAATGGCAGAGCTTAAAGGACAGCGCCTTGTCATTGCATCTGAAATGGAAGAGGGAATGCGCCTTAATACAGCAGTAGTAAAGCAGCTTTGCTCAACAGACGAGATTTACGCAGAAAAGAAGTATAAGGATCCTTTCCACTTTGTTCCATCACACACGCTGGTTCTCTATACAAACCATCTGCCAAGAGTAGGAGCGAACGATGATGGTATATGGCGCAGACTTGTTGTAATCCCCTTCAATGCAAAGATTACAGGCTCATCTGATATCAAGAACTATGCAGATTACCTTTATGAAAACGCGGGAGGTTACATCATGAGCTGGATAATCGAGGGTGCTAAAAAGGCAATCGAGGTCGAGTACAAGATAAATGCTCCAAAGATCGTTGAAGATGCTATTTCAGCCTACCGCGATGAGAACGACTGGCTTGGACAATTTATTGAAGAACACTGTGATGTAAACCCATCATTTGAAGCTAAGTCGGGCGAGCTTTATCAGTTCTATCGTTCATCATGCATGGCCGCGGGTGAATATATCAGAAGCACTACGGATTTCTATAGTTCACTTGAAAAAGCAGGTTTTAAAAAGCACAGGAGAAATACTGGCCGAATGATTATGGGGCTGAAGCTAAAGGATGGACAAGATTTCTTGGCGTGACGTTCGCGTCAGGCTTGATGGGGATGTATGTCGTGTCAGTCGTTTTATAAATTATTTGATTATCCGCTTGGTTTTAGTGACGGGCAAGACATTCATTTACAAAAGTTTTTATAGATAAAGTCCATTTTTCTATTATTTGTGTCACTTGTGGCAGTTATGGATAAAAGTTCTCTATATAGAAAAAATAGGTAAAAAAAGCCTATAGAGAAGTTTAGGAAACGACTGCTATGAGTGACATCCAAATAATCCTGACGGGAGAGTGCCATGAGAGAACGTGAAGTTGAAAAGAAGTTAATTTTGGAAGTAAAAAAGCGTGGCGGTCTGTGTGAGAAGTGGACGTCCGGAACGGTAGGGTGGCCCGATCGCATAATCATATTACCTGATGGGAAGATTGGCTTTGTAGAGGTAAAGCGCCCCGGAGGAAAGCCAAGAGCCATTCAGGTGCATCGCCACAACATTTTAAAAAGACTTGGGGCAAGAGTGTACGTGCTTGATACCCCTGACGATATTGGAGGAATACTTGATGGAATACAGACCACATGACTATCAGAAGTTTGTAACAGATTTTATATTGTCCCACAAGATTGCAGCAGTGATCTTGCAGATGGGACTTGGAAAGACGGTCTGTACCTTAGATGCAATAGAGCAGCTTATGTATGACAGCTTTGAAGTTCGAAAGGTGCTGGTTATCGCACCGCTTCGTGTCGCAAAGGTTACATGGAGTGATGAGATAAAAAAGTGGGACAACCTATCGCACCTAAAGTACAGCGTTGTAGTAGGTACAGAGAAGAACAGGATAGATGCATTAAGGAAAGATGCAGACATATATATCATCAACAGGGAAAATATCCAGTGGCTTGTAGAAAAGAGCGGCTGCCCATTTGATTTTGACATGGTTGTTATTGATGAGCTCTCGTCTTTTAAGAACTGGAGCTCAAAGCGATTTAGGTCATTTATGCAGGTGCGACCAAAGGTAAAAAGGATTGTAGGCCTTACAGGAACACCTTCGCCTAATGGAATGATGGACCTATTTGCACAGTTTAGATGCCTTGATATGGGTGAAAGACTTGGGAGATTTATAACGCAGTACAGAAATGCATACTTTGTTCCGGATAAGAGGAATGGACATACGATCTTCACTTATAAGTTAATACCGGGAGCAGAGAAGCAGATTTTTGACAGGATTTCTGACATAACAATATCCATGAAGGCAGTCGACCATCTTAAGATGCCGGAGCTTATAGAAAACAGGTATCCGGTGTACATGGATAAAAAAGAAGCGGCTCTTTACGAGGAAATGAAAAAGGACCTCGTCCTTCCGTTCAAAGAGGGAGAGGTGATCACAGCGGCAAATGCTGCAGCCCTTTCAGGAAAACTCTCACAGATGGCAAATGGAGCTGTTTACTCTGAGTCAGGCGAAGCGGTTCATATCCATGACAGGAAACTGGATGCACTCGAGGATATCATTGAAGCCGCCCAAAGCCCGATCCTACTTTGCTACTGGTTTAAGCATGATCTTGAAAGGATAGAAAAGAAGCTGACTGAGCTTAAGGTTTCATTCGGAAGGATAGAAACGGAAGTGAACATCAGAGCCTGGAACGACAGAAAGTACCAGGTCGGTCTAATCCATCCTGCCTCTGCGGGACACGGACTTAACCTTCAAAAAGGCGGAAATATTATTGTTTGGTTTGGCCTTACGTGGTCGCTTGAGCTTTATCAGCAGACAAACGCAAGGCTTTGGAGACAAGGACAGGAAAGTACGACGGTTGTTATTGAGCACATCGTTACAGCAGGAACTATTGATGAGGACATTTTAAGAGCATTAACAAGCAAGGATAAAAGTCAGAGCACGCTTATCAATGCGGTTAAGGCAGTAATAGAGAGGGAGAGAGAATGAGACAGAATAAAGACTATTTAATACATGACGAAGGAGAAAAAACAATGACAACAAAAGAGTATTTTAGACAGGTATATCGGCTTGAGTACAAGATTAGATATGACATCGAAGAGCTTGCTTCTTTACGTGAGCTGGCAACGAGCTTAGCAGCTTTTAATGGTGATGAAAGAGTACAGACGTCAAGGAATACAGATGCACCGTTTATTGAGGCCATTGAAAAGATAACTGAGATGGAGGAGCTTATTAACAATGAGGTAAATAGGCTGATTGAGCTTAAAAGGGAAGTCCAGCAGGTTATTTCCAAAGTGGATGATATGGATGAGCGTTTGGTACTTAAGTATCGTTACTTGCACGATTATACGT
>JAGAAO010000028.1 GCA_017615275.1 Butyrivibrio sp. | reverse complement strand
CGGTCTTTGACAATTAAATAAAAAGACCGTAAGGTACGAAACTTGTATCGGCGTTAAAATACCAAGCCAAGTTGACTCCGACCTCGCCAAGACCTCCCGAAAGGGAGAGAGCGATAAAGGGGATGAGTCAGAATCGGGGTTGCACCCCGAGGGAGGCGATGACAGATACAAAGTTAGGACACTTCTGTGAAGAGCAGCGGGGCGTATCAGCCACCGGGGTGGAACTCCCATGATCTCGTAGCCAGCAATGCGAGAGCCTTACGATCTCAAACCCAAAAACAAAAACAAAATCCCAGGGGGGAGTCTGTCCTCTCCCCCGGGAGGAAGAACAAAAAATCTAAAGAAACGAGGTAAAGAAAAATGGCAGAAAACAAAACAATGTTTATCGGTGTAGCTCAGATCCAGCAGGACTGGGGAATCTCGAGATCCAAAGCTTATCAGATCATCAAGGACCTGAATGCGGAACTCAAGAAGAAGAATCCCGGTGCTCTTGTCGTATCAGGAAGAGTAAATCGTTTCTGGTATGAAGAGGCTTGCCTTCAGAGAGGTAACGGCAATGGGAGCTTCTGAGATGTTAAACGTTGAAAACAAAATAAAAGCCTCTCCTAAGAGAGGCGAATACGCATGCAAAAGCACGCATAATTATGTAAGCAACTTGATTATAGTGCTTTTCTGCGTATTTATCAATCAGAAAAACAGGAGGCATTATGGTAAGTAAAAATTCATTCGTGATATACACATCATGGAGAAGTTTCTTTGAGTTGCTGGAAGAACCGGAACTGATCAAGGAGCTTCTCTATACCATGTTTGATATTGCTGAAGGCAAGGAAACGGCAGTAACAAACAACCGCGTCAAATCAGCCTTAAAAGCTATTGAACCGAAAATGAAAGAGGATCTCGAAGCATATGAAGTCAGATGCGAAAAGAACAGAAAAGCAGCTCAGAAGAGATGGAACAATCCATCTGATATGCAATCGCATGCAGAAGCAATACAAGCGGATGGTGATACTGATACTGATTCTGATACTGATTCTGATACTGAGTCTGATTCTGATATGAATATGTCTGTCATGTCAGACAATAATGCTCCATCCGTCACCGAAGTTTTAGAAGCCGCTTCTCATCACGGTATTGAGGTGTCCGAAGCGGATGCAAAAGAGTTCATCACTTACTATTACGTTGACCGTAAGGGAGAGTTAAACGGGAAACCTATACGAGATTGGAGAAAGCTGCTCAAATCTTGGGGCAAACATACACTCATTTCCACTGATTCAGTATTGGGAGCAGATTTTGAAGGCTATGAGGCCTATCTCAGATTACCCGTTGAAATCCAAAAGCGAATAGATGAAGAGCAGCACAAGTTTGGTCATCGCAGAATAACAAGAGCGACTGCTATGGCTATTACAGAGTGCGGAAAGGCGGTGTGATATGGCAGTTTTCAAAGATAAATGGGACGTATATAAGGGCAATGCTTGGCGAGTAGTCTGTTATTATACCGACTGGCGCGGAGAACGTATCCGACATGAAAAGCGTGGCTTCCCTACCAAACGAGAGGCCGCAGAATATGAGCACAACTTCTTAGCAAAGCAGACCAAAGATATCAATATGTCATTTAGTGCCTTTATTGATACCTACTTAAGGGATATGAAGCCGCAGATTAAGAAAAGCACTTATGCAAACAAGGAAAAAATCATAGACAAACACATAAGACCGTTTTTCCAGAACCTGTCCCTTGCAGAAATCACCTACACCCATATTCTTCAATGGCAGAACGAGATTCTTATGAAAATGGATGCTGACGGGAAAGGTTATTCCGCAACATATCTCCGCTCTATCAACAATCAGCTGACAGCTATGTTCAACCATGCAGTCAAGTATTATGACCTGCCTAAGAACCCCTGCAGAGCCTTTAAGAAAATGGGTAAACAGCATGGCCCGGAAATGCTCTTCTGGACTAAGGATGAATATATGAAGTTCATCGAGACCATGAAGAGAAAGCCAATGTCATATTACGCATTTCAGATCCTGTACTGGACCGGCATCCGTTGCGGAGAGCTCCTGGCATTAACAAAAGCAGATTTTGATCTTGATAAGAAAACTCTTCGCATCAATAAAACATACCAGGTCGTAAATGGCGAAGAGATGGTCACTTCTCCGAAAACCGAGAAGAGTAATCGTACGATAGAACTCCCGCAGTTTATCTGTGACGAGATGCAAGATTACTTCGATTCAATCTACGGATTAGATGACAACACCCGCATCTTCCCTTGCAGCAAACACTATCTCCATCACGAAATGGATAGAGGATCTAAAGAAGCCGGAGTTAAGAGAATACGTATCCACGATCTCAGGCATTCGAGCTGCGCACTTCTCATTTCGCTCGGTTACTCCCCGATACAAATAGCCGAGAGGCTCGGACATGAGAACTCGACCATAACGGACAGATACGCTCACCTCTACCCTTCCGTACAAAGAAAGATGGCGGACAAATTGGATGAGACATTCAACAAATCACAGGAGGACTGACTATGGGAAAGATATACGGAAAGGTCGAAGTTAAAAGACGTAAAAGAAGGAAAAAGGTCGACGAGCACAGACGACATAGGGACATCTTCCTGAACTTCCGAATGACACAAAAGGAAAAGGATCTGATCGAAGCACGTATCGCAACGACAGGAATGGCAAAGGCAACTTTCTTTATAGAGAGTTGCCTTTATCAAAAGATCCTCGTCAAAGGGAACATCAAGTCGTTCACTGCGATACGTGAAACGCTGAGGGATCTGTCGGAGAAAATCGACAAGAACCCTGATCTGACAGCTCTTGAACCGACAGATGCCGAACGACTGAAAACGATACTGGAGATGATGTGCTACCTGTTCAGGGAAGGTGGCCCGAATGTATAGCCGTCCGCAGGACCCCCTCTGGAAGAGCGCCTTGCTTTTGATACGCAGTGTCAAAAGTAATAAGGCGTTACTTCTGGAAGAAGTAACAAGAGCGGCAACCGAAAAACAAGCAATCCACCACCTACGAAAGGAGGAAACATACGATGGCCAGGACGATATCTTTTGTCAAAGGCAAAGGTAGTATCAATCACAATAACCGAGACTTTATAGCAAGTAATGTGGACGCATCAAGATCATCTATGAACATCACTTATGTAAAGACTCCGATCGATAAAGCATACGATCAAATCTTCGGAGATGCTCTCCGGGAATATAACGCTAAGCAAAAAAGAAAGGACAGGAAGATAACCGACTATCTTTCCCACATCAAGCAATCCAAGAACAACGAGAAGGTTTTTTACGAGAATGTCATTCAGATTGGAAAACGAGACGATACCGGCATACTTGATGCAGACGGTAACATCACGGACGAAGCACTGCTCGCTCGAGAGATACTGGATGAATATGCCAGAACGTTTCAGGAAAGAAATCCTAACCTGATTCTGTTCAACGCAGTTCTCCACATGGACGAGGCTACCCCTCACCTGCACCTGGATTATATTCCTGTCGCACACGGATACAAGACGGGACTCCCTACAAGAAACAGTCTCACCAAGAGCTTGCAGGAGATGGGTATAGAGCCGGCTAAAGGAAGAAACGATAATGAGACAATGCACTGGCAGCAGCGTGAGAGGGAGTTTATAACAGGACTCTGTCGTGAGCGTGGACTGGATATTGAAGTTCTCGGAATAAAGCGTGATGACTATTCCCTGCCGGAATACAAAGCTGCTATGCGCGAAGTGGAAGCTGCAGAAGCAGAAATCGAGATCCTTAATCAAGAGAAAGATGAGGTCGTATCCTGTCTTGAGGAATCTAAAGCAAAGACGGAGCAGTATGACAATGCTATAGAGGAACAGCTGAAGATCCTTGATAGTGTTGATGATCAGATCAAGGAGGCTGAGCAAAAGAGAGAACAGAAGCTCCATGAAATAAGTCAAATCCTTGATGCAGGAAAGTCTGTTGCGCACGAAGCAGAAGAAATCGAACAGAAGGCGATTGAGGTAAAACCGATATTCGGTAAAGAGCCTATGGTCAAGATACCCCGCTCGATATTCGACAAACTCCTTGAGAGATATAAGGTAGCGAGAACCTTTGAGAAGTTATACCAAGACTATTACGGAAAGTGTTATAGTCTGCAATTATCGGTAAACAGTCTCAGAGCACGTATAGATGAGCTTAAAGTTAAGGTAAATCAGTTAACGAGCTTCATTGAGGCTAAAGGCCTTGTAGAGGCGTTTAAAGAGTTCCTGAAGCCTAAACCGAAGTTGATTGTCGAGACTCTTAAGGAAAACAAAGCGAAAGTTGCAGCAAGGAAAGAGCAACCTCGCAAAGCAATGCCTGATATTAAGAAGAGACGATCATCAGTAAGATAATCAAACTACAGATGCCCATGTCGGAGATTCCGGCGTGGGCATCTTTTTTTGTATCAATAATCAACTTAAACTTTTTATCCCCAAATTGCGACCACTTATCCTCTTTCATCCAAAACTTTCTGTGCTCTATCCTGAGCTATCTTGATTACTGCATCAAGATCCTTCTGGCCCAGGAAGTATGCAGGCATCTCTTCTGCCAAAATTAGATTAATTGCAGAATCCGGGGAATCTATTTTCGAGCAGCTCAGAATTATCTTCTCAAGATTATCGATATCATCAGTTGTAAACTCTATATTTATCCATACATCAGTACCGATTGAATAATCAAATGCAGTCCTTTGAACCTCCGGAGTGTTGTAATAATCAATTGCCTGTTCACAAACCTTTCTGAATTCATTGCGGTTCAATACGAACCTGTCACTCAATGCCAATTCAGCCTGTACTTCATCAGAAAGAAGAATCTTAACAAATTCTATGCAGGCTTCTTTATTTTCAGCACGTGTTGAAACAGCAACCGAGATATCCGTTCCGAACATTGGACCGCGTCCGTCTGCGGAAGGAAGCCCGAGTATAGCTGTTCCTTCATTTATGCGCGCCCTTTTAACAAGATATCCACTTATTCCCGGACAGTTACAATAATATGCGGTTCTGTTTCTTCCGGGTGAAGGATCCTCTTCCTCAGATCGGGGATGTTCCTCTTCACTCCATTTCTTGCTGTTTTCCGGAACATTATCCTTAACATATTCAGCAAGTGCTTCAAATTCAGGTCCTGAAAAATCAACTTTACCGTCTTTAATAAAGACGTCACTCATTCCATTAAAGAGTTGAGCAAAGTACAATACTTGTCCGGATTCAATGATATCTTTACCATTCAACGGACCATATACCAGGTTCATATATTCTTCCGGCGTAAACCCAATACCGGACTCACCTGCATATTGAGGATCCGTCTGGATTCCTTCAATAGTGAAAGTTATCGGGAGTTGATATAGCTTTCCGTTTGTTTCTGCTTTTTCGATTATGTTGGTAAAGTATTTATTTGCATCAAGATCCGATAAATACGGCGAAAGGTCAACAAGATAGTTATCATTATTCAGCTGACCCAAACCACTCGTGTTCATGAGGATATCCGGACCTTCTCCGTTCATGATATCCATAGCAAGTTCATAACTCAATTGAGCATCCGCATTCATGTATATAGTTTCACGCTCATCATTACTGTCAAATCCTACATTTGAACTAAAGTAATCATTTATGTTATATCTGTCAGTAACCTGAATATAGTATTTTTTATTTGTTTCATTAAACCTGATTATGGCATCAGATATAATTCCATTCATTTCACCCTTAGGAATATATAATTCCATTATCATCTTACCGGCATGCGGATTCTTGGCTGCCTTTGTCAGTTCAACAATTACAAAACTGCTTACATGCTTTAATTCAAACATATTCGAAGGCCAAAAACTTCCTCCAAGAAGGATCTTATCCTCTGAGAAATCCGCTATTTTTAATCTTGAAGTATAATACAGATTGATATTGCTACTGCTGTAATTCATATATTCTTCGAAAGATTTATTATTCAGATCGATCCTGGAAATCCCTTGTGTTGTTGTAAAATACACATTTCCATCAGATCCGTTAAAAACTGCACCAATATCATCCGGATCTATCCAGGAATATTCATCTGCGTTAACTTCGGTCAGTTCACAGGTATACAGATCAAGTTTGAAATACTTATAATTCCTGCTCACAGCAGCTGATACAAGAGCGGTGTTATCATCGAGGGCAAAAATAAATGGAATTTCATATACTCCCTCTACAGGATCCTTAACATCAACCTGTTTCATACTTCCATCAGGAGAGAACACTCTTAATACATAATATGAAGTGTTACGCGTCATATCAGGCCGATCTGCTTCTATTCTGTAATCACCGATATAATACTCTGACGGAGCCTGAAACCCGGAATCAGCTTCGCCATAATTGTATGTGTGAACGATTTTTTCTGTATCAGCATCTATTACATACTCAACATCTGAATACTTATTTGTATCAGGATCCCATGAGTCTACATATACAAATATCTGTCCATTATAATATGATGCAT
>JAGAAO010000027.1 GCA_017615275.1 Butyrivibrio sp. | reverse complement strand
CAATATAGATACCGAATGCGGTAAGAGCTATGCAGATAACAACAGGTCCGAGAACAGGAGCTCCCCGGTATTCGCTGCCGTAGAAATATCCTCCGAGGATCAGCAAAGGCCAGTGCCAAACACCCCAGAGTATGCCGCCGACAATACGTCCGGGAGTTTTTCCGAGCTTTGACTTGAGAAATGGATACATAACGCCTCTCCATCCCGCTTCCTCTCCAAGGCTCGGCAGGATCTGTGATATAGGAAGTGCCGCGAGAGAAAACAGCAATATAAATGGAAGCAGCTTTCCCGTATCTAACCCCAATTGGCCGAACAGATCACCGGACTCCGCAGGAAACTGTGATAATAATCCCGCCAGCGACAGCTCGCACTTATCCCAAAAGATCAGAAGAAATATGGCAGCTCCGACATAAGCCATGATCTGCGATCCCATCAGAGATAGGAATATGTTCTTTATTCCGACCCTGATTTTAAAGCCGAGTTTTTTGAACGGGAGTCTCGCGACGATTACTGCTAAGAGAGGAATAAAGATTGCAACGAATCTGAAAAGAATCGCAAACAATATAGTTTGTCCTTTGGCCAGAGCAAGCCCGGCGAAGATAAGCGGTATGTATGCTACGCCGAATGCTACTGCCATAAAGGCTATGAACTTCTTAGTGGTTATTTCCTTGGCATCCATATATTCACCTCACAGGTAGTTGTTACGTTTGAATATACAGATGACAAAAGCCTTCATAAAGGACACAAAACGAGCAAAAGCCCGAATATACTTATGGGACAACAATGTCTCATTATGGTTTGAAGCGGTTTATGAGCATTTCCTTCACTTAAAATTCCTTATCGAATTCCCTGTAGTATACCAGCTTCCAGTAAACATCAAATGACTGGTGGAACCGGTAGTAGGTATCGTTCGAGATGTGGATATACTTTCTGTCGTAAGTGAAAATATATACATCATATTTGTAAGACAAAGCATATTTATCGCGGTCAGGATTCTGTCTTTCGGCATCTTCCGGGATCATATTCACTTGTATTTCCTTCGCCAGTTCAGTCAGAGCAAGTTGTCTCCCGGAATTATGATAGTTATCTTCATCGACATCATAATAAAACATGTCATGGTGGAAATCAGAGAGCATGGTTACTTTCTCCGTCTCATCACTGTCCGGAATCGGGACTTCAAAGACCATGTAGATCCATCTGGCATTATCTATCGCGTTAGTGATATCAGTTTTATTATTTAATGTTAACTCCTCAAAGTTAAGTTTATTCCAGTTCATGCTATATCCAAACTGACTGTAATCCCCGTTATTGAAAGATTCAACCAAATCTTTACTGTAATCATATTCAAACAAGTCATCTTCTGTTATCTGCTGAAAGAGAATAAAATCTTCTATAATCTCGTCATCCAGCCCGTAAAAACTTTTAAACTGATCAACAGGATTATCAGCTTTAACAAAGAAATTCTTGAACGCATCGATATCGGCATCAGAAACTGTCGGGACCTCATAACTGCCACCAATTATGATGAGATATTTGCAGGAATTATCAACAAATGCAATGAAATTATATGGCATAAGCATGCCTTCAGGGCCTGAGTAACTGTCATCTCTGATGATCAGACGTCCGTTGTCTTCCTCAAAATACAGATGGTCTGCACCGGTAAAGCGATATTCAAACCACTCTTTGGCCTTCTCATAACGGATAACATCGTAATGATTATTGTTGTAAACAAGCGTACAACAGTGATGTTCTTCATCTTCCTCGTAGAAACCAGGACCCTTCATAGCCCGTGACAGTGTTAGGAGTTCATCAAATGTAGAGGGCTCAGGCTCAACTCCAAGATGTTCCCTGAGTTCCGGCGTGTAATCAGGTAAACTCCTTACACTTGACCCAATTGTTGTCGTTGTTGTCGTAACAGGCGGTTCCGCCGGGTTCTCTTCCTTTTTACATGCGCAAAAAGAGATCGACAGAGAACAAACTAACATGAATATCAGCAATCTCTTTTTCATTCTATTATCTCCTTTCGTTATTTTAGAAATTTAACGGCTTCTTCGACAGTTGAAGCCTTTCCTGCTATCAGGAGTCGCCTGATCGCCATGACTGAAGAAACAGTTCTGTATTTCGCAGGTACAAGATCCTTTGTGTCAGCTATAATCCTGTAGCTTTCATCCAGCAGGGTCTCATACTTCTTTATCTCTTCTTCGGCTTTCTCATTCTCTTTATTCAATTGTCCGACGTTCTCGTTATACAACTTCTCAGAAGCCTTATTCTTTAGGGCATTTGCTATAAGAGCCGTTATCGGAAAATAAAACAGCGCGAAAATCAACTGATAAAGCACAAACGAGAAAGAAAACCCGTTGTTGTTAACGATGCCGAAAACAATCGTCGCTATCACTATGATCACAAAGAAGAGTATAAAGAACGGCCAATAGAATCTGATTAAAGTGAACTGACAGTATTCGCGGCTGGCAGTTATTTCCTTCCTTGATTTAAGTTCGGTTATCTTCTTCTCACATTCTTCCCTGTTCTTAAGTGCTGTCGCATAAGTGTCAAGCAGTCTGGCAAGTTCTTCTCTTTCCATATATCCATCCTCTGAATCATTTGCTTTAAATGTGCCGGTCCTCTACTCTATATACAGATAAAAGAGAGTCATTGTTGCATAAAAATATAATTTAAAACAGATCCGTCCCTTCGAGTTTGAATAATATGAAAAAGAATAATACAACGAAATACATCTTGATCAATTGTATCTTTGCAGCACTTGTACTCTTTGCCGGTTGCAAAAAGAACAAGCCATATGATTACGATGATGCGGTTGAAAAACTAAAACAGTATTGCAGTGGTTTTCCGACATCGTTCGGCATTAACGAGGATCATGTTTTTAGTTACGATGTTACAGGCGACGGAGTTCAAGATCTTTGCACTTACGTCTCCTTCGGAAGCGGAATGCCTCGTACTGATATTGT
>JAGAAO010000026.1 GCA_017615275.1 Butyrivibrio sp. | reverse complement strand
GCGAAGGAGACCATACAATCGTTTTCCTGTCCGCTTGGGGTGATACAAGCCCGTATAATAATTTCCTTCCTCTTTGTAAGGAGCTTAGCTCTGATGCCAAAGTTGTTATCCTTGAGAGATTCGGATATGGCCTCAGTGATACCGTAGACGAAGAGAGAACTTTTGATAAGATCCTAGAAGAGGACAGAGAAGGACTTGAAAAAGCGGGTATTGAAGGTCCTTACGTTCTTGCTCCTCATTCAATATCAGGACCTGAAGCAATTCTCTGGGCTCAGAAGTACCCTTCCGAGGTTGAAGGAATTGTGGGAATGGATATTTCCGTTCCGTCTATAAGAGAAGAATATGCTAACCAGAAAATTAGTGTGACATTCATGGAAAAGCTATTGGTAGACTCCGGACTTTTTAGGCTCATGTACGGAAATATTATGGCTAAGTACGGAAAACCGGCAGGTGAAGCGGATAAGATGGAACTTGCCATAGCTTGCAGAGAGATGAACAACAAGAACAAGATAAGTGAGCATGAGCATCTGGTAGAAGCTTTGGATGAGATTGTAAGCATGCCGTTTCCTACCGTGCCTACAATTCAGTATGTATCCAAGCCGAATTGTGATATGGATCCTAAATGGGAATCCGGACATCAGGATTTGGTTGATGCATCGGAAAACGGCAAGCTTATAAAGCTTGACTGCGGCCATTATGTTTATTGGTACGAGAAGGACAGGATAGTAAATGGTATCAAAGAGTTTATTAAGACTCTCTGATATGAGAAAGAAATGAAGTTGCGGATATGCAGAGGGAGAAAAAACAAGAAGAATAAAAGAGAGGTGAATTAATTATGAAAAAGTACTCGATGGCAGTAATAGCATTTGCCGTGATATGTGTTATCGTGGGAATTGCTTTTAGTATAAAAAAGATGCCGAAAGTGGCATATTCCAACGATTCAAGTATAGCTACGGAAACAGAAGAGTTTGGCGAAGAAGAGGTTAAAGAAGTTAAGGTTAATATGGATCACGGGCATCTGAGTCTTGTCTATGGTGCAAAGCTGGAAGTTGTATCAAAACAGCCTGTAGATGAGATGCCTACAGCATCATTGGAGAATGGTGTTCTTACAATTTCACAGGAAGTTCCGAAGAAAGACTTTAGCATAAGAGTCAGCAATACGGAAGATGCTTTTTCCACAACGATTGTTGTGCCGGAGGGAACAGTACTGACTAATACCGATGTAAATGCGGATGAGGTCGATGTGAAGATACAGGGCGTTAAGATTGAGAATATGACTTTTAACATTGAAAGCGGTGATGTAGATATCACAGATTCTGAATTCGCGAGTTTTAAAGCGAATATTACAGACTATGGCGATATAACTGTTGATACGCAGCATGACGTTGATATGAATAATTTTTCTGCCTTCACCAATCACGGAGATGTTGTTTTGAACGGGCATGAATTATCAGATAAATAAAAAATATAATTTAGGAGGATAGATATGGGAGGCGGAAAACTTTATAAGAGCAGAGATAAGAAAATATGTGGTGTATGCGGAGGTATTGCAGAATTCTTCAGGTTGGATCCGACGTTCGTGCGCATGATCTACCTGGTGCTTTCTGTTGTCTACGGAAGCGGAATTTTGGTATACATCATCGCGGCAGTAATTATGGATAATAAGCCGGATTATATTGAATAAGAAATCCAACTACTGTCGCTTGGAAATAAGAAGATAAGAGGATACTCAGCGGAGTTGAGAAATTGATAAAACACTTGATATTGCATAAGGTGCACTCTAGGAGTGTCTAAAATTGTTGTGAGAACACTTGTAGGTTTAGCGGATAGATTTACAAGTGTCGCGCAACAATAATTCTTATACAGTCAGACACTTGTCCTGATGGCAAATTGTTTTCTGAGTGTCGCAGCGCAGAATAATAGAAAAAAGAATTAAAAACTAAAAAGGGCTGTTGCTCTAAATTTAGTGGTCACATGGTTCGTTAGCACAGGCGCTAAGAAGGACAGCATACAGCTGTATGCTGTCCTATTAACGCCTGTGTAACGAACTATGCGGAATTGTATTATCAGTCGACTCTCTTAGAACCCCAGAAGAAGAGAGCAACGGTACCGGGGCCTGTGTGGCTTCCGATGGTTGTGCCGATGTCGAAGATCTGGACTTTGCCCTTGAGGTTCGGGAACTGATCTTCAATCATATCTGCAACGGCTCTGGCATCATCATAGCAATCCGAATGTGACAGGAAGCAGCCATCGCTATAATCTGATCCGTTATCTGCAAGCTCTACCATTTTTTTAACCTGAGCTTTCATTACGGCATTCTTGCCTCTGAGTTTCGCTCTTACTATAAGATGTCCGTCTTTGTCTATGTTGAGAAGAGGACAGATGTTGAGAACGTTTCCGATTGCTCCGGCAGTTTTGGAAACTCGTCCGTTTCTTACAAGGTACTTAAGATCGGAAACGAAGAACCAGCTCTGGCAATTGTTCTTGTGCTCTTCAGCCCAGTCATGAAGAGTATCAATATCCATTCCTTCATCGCGAAGATCTGCAAGCTTATCGGCTAAAAGTCCGAGACCTGCTGAAGCACCCAATGAATCTACAATATATATTTTTCTGTCGGGATACTTTTCCTGTAACTGCTCCTTTGCAACAGAAGCGGAGTTAAATGTTCCTGAGATACCTGAACTTAAAGCAAGATGAAGAATATCTTTGCCTTCCTTAAGGAAAGGTTCGAAGAATTCAACATATTCTCCGATACTTACCTGAGAAGTTCTGGTCATAGATCCGTTTGCCATCATGTCGTAGAATTTTTTAAATGGAATTGAGTTTCCTAGATCGTCGGGATAGTCCTGTCCGTCTATTTCAAAGTGGAAGCAGACGAACTTGATATCTCTTTTTTCGAAATGCTCACGCGTAAGATCGGCGGTAGAGCATGTGCTTATAATATATTCGCTCATAGTGTCCCCTTTTTTACAGTAATTAATTCCCTAATATAATACATTAATAATCATTCTCTATCAAATCCTATTCGTGTCTGAATTGTTTATGTGTATTTACTGGAATTGTTTGAATTGTCTGAATATAAAAATAATTTCATTAAGGTGATTGACAAAAAGCTAGGATGATGGTATATTATATTTACAATCACATATGAGATAAAACCTAAGTAGCTGAGGTGGCTTAAGCTTCACCAAAGGTAAACGGATGGTTATCGGAGCGGCTGACATTCACAGCTAGGGTGGCGAGGCTTCACATATGCCGAGGAATGTCAAAGTGCTGCTTAAGGATGTGATTTGATATATATTAAAAACAAAAAGAGAGGACAGACCATTGGAAAATCAGACATGAGGACGAGTGTTCGTTAGATTAACGGATGCTCGTCTTCTATTTATACAAGGACTAAAAACTCACTTTTTTGATTGTAAAAATCTGAACGGAGAATATCATGAAAAAAGCCATGCCGTTACCTTTTATTGTTATGGCAATGCTTCTTACAGGATGCACAAGTGGCGACAATTCGTCCAAGGATGAGTATCCTGCATGGGATCATTGCAGAATATATCTACAACAGCTTGGAGAAAATGCCAATGATTCCGGGCACTTTGTGTATGAAAAATCTGTTGACGGACATTTGCACGGAGCACTGGAAGTGTATGATATTGCAAGCGGAGAATCAACAGAGATTTTTCGTATATCTCCCGAAGAGAAATATATAGACGGGGTCTATTACGTCGGAGATGATGTGTTTTTCTCGGTAGAGGCTTCGGAAGGAAAAAAATATTTTAAGTACAGATCGAAAAGTGGTGAGATAGAGAATTGTCAGTCTGATACCGGAGAGATTGTGGATCCTGATTGGCCATTATATAGTGTGGATGATGGGACTGCCGCAGTCGCTTATGCCTATGTGAATACGCCGGAATACGGGAAAGTGACTTTTACCAAACATCTCAATGACAGCCGATACTATTATTCATCGGACGAACAAAGCTTTTATGAAATGACCGGTCTGACGGACAAAAACTACGATGAATCCGGTATTGAATGGGGTAATCTTTCGTATAGTAACGGGAAGGTGTATGGTGTTCTTACTGCTGTCAGGATTAAATCCAAAAGTAGTAAAAATGCTTTCGCCGATATGAAAGATGTGACTACCGAACAGGTAAAAAAAGATCTTTTATTCTCCTTCGATCCTGCCACCGGAAAGTATGAAAAACTGTATGAAACAAAAAACGGCTATTCCAGGATTGTCGGATTCCATGATGATTGTGTTTATATCTTTAAAAACGGTAATCTCTCAAGAGTATCTTTATCATCACAGGAGTCTGAGAGTATCTGCGATCTTGATCCAAGAGATGTAACCTTTAGTTGTATAGGTACAAAACTCGTGATTTTTGATCCGAATACAGAGGAAGTCGTAAAGGTGGTATCGATGGCTGATTAAAAATTCATTGAAGAAAGACGGGTGCTTTGTTATTATAATGAGGCATCATTTAAAATGGGGTTTTCAAAGAAAACCCCATTTTAAATGATGTGCAGGGATGCGCAGCTCGCGGAGCGGAAAACTATTGCTTCGCAATACCGCTCGCGCGCCAGCATTTTGCAAGCAAAATGCTATTTTAGTATTCTTATTATACTTTACGACTTGAGTTGGAGATTGTTATGGCAAAAATTCTTATATTTATACTGAACAGTTCCATGTTGGGACTGGGGCTGGCAATGGATGCTTTTTCGGTCTCATTGGCTAACGGATTTGCCGATTCCAAGATGACAAGAAGGCGAAGACTGGAGATTGCGGGAGTATACGCTGTATTTCAGTTTCTGATGCCTGCTATCGGCTGGTTTCTTGTTCATAATGCGGCAAATATTTTTATAGGTATTCAACCGTTTATTCCGTGGATCGCGCTTATTTTGCTGGCTATAATCGGTGCAAAGATGTTGTCGGAAGGCATGCGGGAGAAGGAGTGCAGAAGCGGAGCTAAGTGCGCTACGTGTACAAATACCGAATGCGTCAACAAAAATCCCGATTCGTTTTCGGAGAGTCTGTCAAATAAGACACTTTTTATTCAGGGAATAGCTACTTCCATAGATGCGCTTTCTGTTGGTTTTACAATTTCAAAATACAACACAGGCATGGTGTTGATTGCATCATCAATAATAGGATTTGTAACGCTTATTGTATGTTATGTTGGGCTTAAGCTCGGAATTAAATTCGGAACGAGGCTTGCGGGAAACGCGAAGATTATAGGCGGTCTTATTCTTATCGGTATCGGGCTTGAAATATTCTTTTCATAAGTGTTCTGATGAAAGCGCAACCATAACAGTTAAATAAGGTATGAGCAAAAGCGATGAATTATACATATATATTGGAATGCGCCGACAATTCTTTGTATTGCGGATGGACAAACGACATAGAGAAGCGCCTTGCGGATCACAACGCCGGAAAGGGCGCAAAATATACCAAATCACGGCTTCCCGTAAAGCTTTTGTACTTTGAGACCTTTGATACGAAGGAAGAAGCGATGAGCAGGGAGTGGCATATAAAAAGACTTAAGCGCAAGCAGAAAATGGCCCTTATAAATGGGGTTGACAAAAGAATTTTTGCAAAATACAATATGTAACTGTATTAGATAAATAATAAATGCATAGATGGTGTGGGTTTAAAGCCCAAGATGTTATGTGGTTCGTTGCAGAGATTGGGAGTCATCGGCTGGGAGCTTCCTACGGAGAGCATATACGGAAATTTCGCACCGGAGCAGTCCTTCTGAAAGTATTTGTATGACAGTACCTGTAGGTTGGAACGTTTTGTCCGCGTTACGGATATAATGAGAGCTTGTTTATCGAGGGATAGACAAGAAATTGGGTGGTACCGCGATAAATTCGTCCCTTGTGCATAATTGATTGCACAAGGGATTTTTTGTAGTGTTAGTTCCTTTAAGCGGAACATAGATGTTTAAATTAGGAGGAAAATATGATTAGTGAACAGCTGAAAAAAATCCGTGAGGAAGCTCTGAAGCAAATCAAAGAATCAGAAGGACTTGATAAGTTAAATGAGATCAGAGTCAACTTTCTCGGTAAAAAGGGTGAACTGACAAGTATTTTAAAGAGTATGAAGGATGTTGCTCCCGAGGACAGACCAAAGGTTGGTCAGCTTGTAAATGAGACAAGAGAAGCAATCGAAAAAGTTCTTGAAGAGACCAAGAGCAAAATGGAAGCAGCTGCAAGAGACCTCAAACTCAAAGCTGAGGTTATCGATGTAACACTTCCTGCAAAGAAGAATAAAGTTGGTCACTGTCATCCCAATACAATTGCTCTTGATGAGGTAGAGAGAATCTTTACCGGAATGGGTTATGAAGTGGTAGAAGGACCTGAAGTTGAGAAAGATTATTACAACTTCGAGGCTCTTAATATTCCCGCAGATCATCCCGCAAAAGATGAGCAGGATACTTTCTATATTAACGGAGATCTTCTTCTTAGAACACAGACATCTTCGACACAGGTTCACGAGATGGAGAAGGGCAGACTTCCTATTAAGATGATCGCTCCCGGAAGAGTGTTCAGAGCAGACGAGGTCGATGCAACACATTCACCTTCTTTCCATCAGGTAGAGGGACTTGTTATCGACAAGAATATTACATTTGCAGATCTTAAGGGAACTCTTGCGGAATTCGCAAAGCAGCTCTTCGGACCTGATACAAAGACAAAGTTCAGACCTCATCACTTCCCGTTCACAGAGCCTTCGGCTGAGATGGATGTAAGCTGCTTCAAGTGCGGCGGAAAGGGATGCCGTTTCTGTAAAGGTGAAGGCTGGATTGAGATTCTCGGATGCGGAATGGTTCATCCTCACGTTCTTGAAATGAGTGGAATCGATCCTAACGAGTATACAGGATTTGCTTTCGGTGTAGGTCTTGAGAGAATCGCACTTCTCAAATACGAGATCGACGATATGCGCCTTCTCTACGAAAATGATATTAGATTTCTTAATCAGTTTTAGCGATATAGGGATTCATGTACATTCAATGCTGTGCTTGCACAAAGCATTGAATGTATATGAAGACCGAACGGAAATGAGGAAAAAAGATATGCGAATGTAATGAGCATATCGATTTCCGAATTTCCGCAGGATGCGGAAGCGACGAAGTCGCGCAGCATCCGTATATCGCTAATACACTAGCGCAGCAATAAATCATTTCGATTATCACTTTTTTACATAAATAGGAGAAAAAATATGAATTCATCTAAATCATGGATAAAAGCATATGTACCGGATCTTACATGCACCGATCAGGAATTCTTCGATGACATGACACTTTCCGGAACAAAGACAGAGACATATACAGCACTTGATAAGAACCTTGATAAGATCGTTGTCGGACAGATTAAGAAGATCGAGCAGCATCCCGATGCGGATAAGCTCGTTATCTGCCAGGTTGATGTCGGAACAGAGACAATCCAGATCGTTACAGGTGCCAAGAATATGAAGGAAGGCGATAAGGTTCCCGTTGTTCTTGACGGAGGACGCGTTGCCGGAGGTCATGACGGAAGCCCTAATCCTGAAGACGGAATCAAGATCAAAGCAGGCAAACTTCGCGGAGTTCCCAGTGCAGGTATGATGTGCTCAATCGAGGAACTTGGTTCAACCAAGGATTTCTATCCCGAAGCTCCCGAGGACGGACTTTATATATTCCCTGAAGATACCAAAGTCGGAGCAGATGCTGTGGAAGTTCTCGGACTTCACGATACAGTATTCGAATTCGAAGTTACATCTAACCGTGTAGACTGCTACAGCATTCTCGGTATTGCAAGAGAAGCTGCGGCAACATATAAGCTCCCCTTCAAGGCTCCCGTAGTAGAGGTTAAAGAGGACGGAGCAGGAAACGTCAAGGATTTCATCGACGTTGAGATCAAAGATACAGACCTTTGCTCAAATTATTGTGCAAGAGTTGCTACAGATATAAAGATCGGACCTTCACCCGAATGGATGCAGAGAAGACTTGCAAGCGTAGGAATCAGACCTATCAACAACCTTGTTGATATCACAAACTACGTAATGATGGAATACGGTCAACCTATGCACGCTTATGATCTTTCTACGATCGCAGGAAACAAGATCGTTGTTAAAAGAGCAAAAGACGGCGAGACTTTCGTGACTCTCGACGGACAGGAGAGAAAGCTCGACAGCGAAGTTCTTATGATCTGCGATGCAGAGAAGGAAGTAGGACTTGCAGGAATCATGGGTGGTGAGAACTCAATGATCACCGATGATGTTAAGACAGTTCTTTTCGAAGCTGCTACATTCAACGGACCTAACATCAGAAAGTCGTCTAAGAGAGTAGGACTTCGTACAGATGCTTCGGGATTCTTCGAAAAAGGTCTTGATCCCGCAAACGCACTTGATGCGATCAACCGCGCTTGCCAGCTTATCAACGAGCTTGGCTGTGGTAAGGTTGTTCCCGGTGTTGTTCAGGTTGGTCTTCCGATCAAGCCTCTTAAGAGATTTGCGCTTGAGGCAGATAAGATCAACAGCCTTTTGGGAACAGACATTTCAAAAGATGAGATGATCGAGATCTTAAAGAGAGAAGAAGTTGAGTATGACAAGAAGACTGATGAAGTTATCATTCCTTCATTCAGACAGGATCTTAACCAGATGTGCGATATTGCTGAGGAGATCGCAAGATTCTCAGGATATGACAAGATCCCTACAACTCTTCCAAAGAACAGCGCTACAACAGGTGGCATTTCTTTCAAGATGAGAGTTGAGAAGAAAGCAAGAGAAGTTGCACAGTTCTGCGGTTTCTCACAAGGATACACATACTCATTCGAGAGCCCCAAGGTATTTGACAAGCTTCTTTTACCCGAGGACGCTGTTGAAAGAAAGGCTATAAAGATCTCAAATCCTTTGGGAGAAGATTTCTCAATAATGAGAACAATTTCCTTAAACGGAATGCTTACAAGCCTTGCAACCAACTACAACCGCAGAAACAAGGATGTTCGTCTCTATGAGATGGGCAATATCTATGTTGCAAAGAGCCTTCCTCTTACAGAGCTTCCCGATGAGAGAATGCAGCTCACACTCGGATTCTACGGAGAGGGTGACTTCTACGACATGAAGGGTGTTATAGAAGAGCTTTTGGACAGCGTAAACATGCTCGATAAGGTTGAGTACGATCCTAACGCAGGTAAGTCATTCCTTCATCCCGGAAGACAGGCAAATGTCATCTATGACGGAGAAGTGATCGGATACCTCGGAGAAGTACATCCCGCTGTTTGTGACAACTATGACATCGATACAAGAGTATATGTTGCTGTTGTTGATATGCCAAAGGTTGTTGAACACGCTAAATTTGATACAATATATACAGGCATTGCCAAGTTCCCTGCAGTTACCAGAGATATTTCAATGGTAGTTCCCAAGTCGGTTCTGGCAGGAGATATCGAGAAGATGATTCGCCAGCGTGGTGGCAAGAAGCTGGAAGCATTGACACTCTTTGATATCTATGAAGGATCTCAGATCAAAGAAGGCTTCAAGTCAATGGCTTATTCTCTTGTATTCAGAGATAAGGAAAAGACATTGGAAGACGACGAGATCAATTCAGCAATGAAGAAGATACTTAACGGTTTGGAGAGTCTTGGCATAGAGCTTCGTTCATAATGTAAATTTTTTTATGAGGTGACAATCTATGAATAAGAAAAATGTTTGGACAACTTACAATCGCACACAGCTTAAGGCGTGCGATAAATTTGCGGAGGACTACAAGAAGTTTTTGGACAACTCCAAAACAGAGCGTGAAGCCATCGATACAATAGTTAACGAGATCGAGGCTGAGGGCTATGTTGAGCTCAATAAGCTTATCCGCAGTAATACTAAGCTCAAAAAAGGCGATAAGGTTTATTCCGTATGGATGAACAAGACTATCGTAATGTTTAAGATAGGTTCTGAGCCTTTGGAAAGAGGACTTAACATTCTCGGAGCACACATTGATTCTCCGAGAATCGATGTTAAGCAGAATCCTTTGTATGAGGACAACGGAATTGCTTATCTTGATACCCATTACTACGGCGGAATCAAGAAATATCAGTTCGTTACGATACCCCTTGCTCTTCACGGAGTTGTGGTTAAAAAAGACGGAACAACAGTAATTTTAAATGTCGGTGAAGATGAGGATGATCCGGTATTCTTCATTTCAGATATTCTCATCCATCTTGCAAGTGAGCAGATGGGTAAGAAGGCTTCCAATGTGATCGAAGGTGAAGCTCTTGATCTTGTTATAGGTAACAGACCTTTTGTTGTCGAGGGAAAAGAGAAATCTGAAGATAAAAAAGATAATTCCAAGCTTACTCCCGGTGAGCAGTATGCTGTTAAGGCAGAAAAAGAGGAGAAGGCTGAGGCCGGCAAGCTTTCAGGCGCTGTAAGAAGAGGAATCGTTGCGCTTTTATATGATCTGTATGGAATCGAGGAAGAGGATTTCTTATCCGCAGAGCTTGAGATCGTACCTGCAGGAAAGAGTAGAGACGCAGGCTTTGACCGATCGATGATTCTTGGTTACGGACATGACGACAGAGTATGTGCATATCCTTCTGCACGTGCGCTCGTTCAGTCAGGTGATCTTAAGAGAACAGGATGCTGCATCCTTGTTGATAAAGAAGAGATAGGCAGCGTTGGTGCTACAGGTATGCAGTCAAGATTCTTTGAGAATACCGTTGCGGAGCTTATTGCTCTTGTAAACGGAAAATATGACGATCTTGTACTCAGAAGATGTCTTGCAAACTCATGCATGCTTTCATCTGATGTAAGCGCGGCTTTCGATCCTAATTTTGCTTCTGTATTCGAGAAGAAGAACAGTGCGTTCCTTGGTTTCGGACCTGTATTTAACAAGTACAACGGCGCAAGAGGAAAATCTGCTTCAAACGATGCAAATGCGGAGTATATCGCAGCAGTAAGAAAAGTATATGACGATGCAGGTGTACTGTTCCAGACAGCTGAACTTGGTAAGGTTGATGCAGGCGGCGGCGGAACAATTGCTTACATTCTTGCAAAGTATGGCATGAATGTTATTGATTCGGGTGTAGCCGTTCTTAATATGCATGCACCAAGCGAAGTAATAAGCAAAGCAGATCTCTATGAATCTCTCAGAGGATATATCGCATTCCTTGAGAACATGGATTTTTGCAATGAATAAAAACGTTCTTTTTAGAAAGTAAGATATTATGTCAGAAACTACACAGATCGGATTATCAACCGCAGATTATTTCTTTGATCTGCCACAGGAGCTGATCGCACAGGATCCTCTCGAAAAGAGGGATGAGTGCAGGCTTCTTGTGATAGACAAAGAAACGGGAGAGACGGAGCACAAGATATTCAGTGACATCATTGATTATCTTGAGCCCGGTGACTGCCTTGTTCTTAATAACACCAAGGTTATACCTGCAAGGCTCCTTGGTGAAAAAGAGGGCACGGGCGCGGCAGTTGAAATCCTTCTTCTTAAGAGAAAAGAAAATGATGTTTGGGAAACTTTGGTAAAACCGGGAAAGAAGCTTCGTCCCGGTGCAAGAGTTTCTTTTGGCGGAGGAATTCTTACCGCGGAGATCCTTGATATTGTAGATGATGGTAACAGACTCGTTAAGTTCTACTATGAAGGAATCTGGGAAGAGGTTCTCGACAGACTTGGAGAGATGCCGCTTCCGCCTTATATAACTCACAAGCTCAAGAATAAAGATATGTACCAGACAATTTATGCCAAATATGAAGGCTCTGCGGCTGCACCGACAGCGGGACTTCATTTCACGGAGGAACTTCTTGAGAAAATATCCGACAAGGGCGTAGATATGGCTTTTGTAACGCTTCACGTCGGACTTGGAACATTCAGACCCGTAAAGGTTACAAACGTCAAAGAGCATCATATGCATACGGAGTGGTATCAGGTTACGGCTGAGGCTGCAGAGAAGATCAACAGGGCAAAAGAAAACGGGCACAGAGTTATCTGTGTCGGAACCACAAGCTGCAGGACAATAGAGAGCGCCGCGGATGAAAACGGAAGACTTTCTGCGTGCAGCGGGGATACATCTATTTTTATCTATCCCGGTTATAAGTTTAAAGTTCTCGATTGCCTTATAACAAATTTTCATCTTCCCGAGTCGACGCTTGTAATGCTTGTTGCAGCTCTTGCAGGCAGGGAAAACATACTTGCTGCCTATGCTGAAGCCATAAAAGAGAGGTACAGATTCTTCTCTTTTGGAGATGCATGTTTCATATACGACAAAAAATAAACTCTTGGATAATTTTTTATAATAGAGTATTATATTATTAAAAGACGCTTTCGGGGGTACATATGGAAGATAGAAGGAAAAACAGGAGACTTGAATTATCCGGAGAGATAATCATAAAAGAGATCGGCGGTAACAAGTATGAGACTGTAGAGATCAAGATTACCGACTGTTCAAGGGACGGAGTCGGCTTTTCAACACCGACACAGCTTACTATCGGTGCAAACTATGAAGCCAACCTGACCATATGGACCAAAGAGGTGCTACACGTATTCATTCAGATCGTGAGAGCAACCAAGGCTGATGACAAGAACTTCCATTACGGCGGTTTGTTCATTGGAATGCCTGAAGATATGAAGATGCGCATCGACGTTTATGAAACTGTAAAGGATGCGACAGACAATATGGAGAACAATTGATGTGCTGTCGTAGGTGATAAGTGCGCCTGCAACCGCTATAGTTTTTCCATAGAGCGAAAGAAGTATCAAATATGCCATAGCTCACTTGAGTTATGGCGTATTTTTTATTAAAATGATGCAGAAGCGGGGAGCGCAGGATTGTTGCCAAAATAGCAGCAGGTAGCGCAATAACACCGCACAATAATTCCAGAGGTGACAAACTATTAGTAGTCAATAGGTTTTAGAGAATATTTTATAATTATTGGCTTGAGGGTAACTTTAATAAACCATCTGAATACACCGTATTTCAGATGGTGCTAGAATCGGCTATTTACTTGATGTTAGCGAAG
>JAGAAO010000025.1 GCA_017615275.1 Butyrivibrio sp. | reverse complement strand
GCGAAGGAGACCATACAATCGTTTTCCTGTCCGCTTGGGGTGATACAAGCCCGTATAATAATTTCCTTCCTCTTTGTAAGGAGCTTAGCTCTGATGCCAAAGTTGTTATCCTTGAGAGATTCGGATATGGCCTCAGTGATATCGTAGACGAAGAGAGAACTTTTGATAAGATCCTAGAAGAGGACAGAGAAGGACTTGAAAAAGCGGGTATTGAAGGACCTTATGTTCTTGTCCCACATTCACTTGGAGGACTGGAAGCAATTCTCTGGGGACAGAAGTACTCTTCCGAAGTTGAAGGAATCGTGGGATTGGACATTTCCGTGCCTTCTGCGAGAGAAGAATACGCCAAAGGAGTTCCTAAAACTACAGTAACAGTAGTTAGATTTTTGAGGGCTACAGGACTTTGGAGGTTTATGCTTGATAAACCTGAGGATGAAACAGATAGGATGAAGAATGCCATTTCCTGCAGGCAGGAAATTAATAAAAATGTGTTAAGTGAGCATGAGCATATCATTGAAGCTTTGGATGAGGTAGAGAGCATGCCGTATCCTACGGTGCCAACAGTTCAGTATGTAGCTAAGCAGAATTGTGATCTGTCTGCCGAATGGGAACCTGGCCATCAGGTTTTGGTTGATGCATCGGAGAACGGCAAGCTTATAAAGCTTGACTGCGGACATTATGTCTATAAGGAAGAGCCTGACACAATAATAAACGGCATCAGAGAGTTTTTAAAGACTCTCTGATGAAGCAGAAGATAAGGACATATTTAGAGGCTTAAAAAGTTAAAAAAAATATTCAATGTTATTGATCGCTATTATGAGGTTAGACAACATATCCGTTCACACCGACGACGGTGATGTAACAGTAAACGGACATAAATGGTAAAAGTTAATAACTAAAACGATAAGAAAACGGAGAAGAAAAATTGTCAGAGGAAAATAAAGAAGAAATATTAGAAAAAGAAACAGTTATTACTGAGAAGCCCAAAAAGGAAAATATCTTCAAGCGGATTTGTGGTGGAATCAAGAAACCATTTTCTTTTGTCTGGAAGAAAACTGATAAACAAAGAGAGTTTATAAGAGCAGGGCGTGCCGGTGGCATGATAGCCGACACTATATTAGGTGCTCAGTTCTTCTGCAAGAGTACACTGGAAGGATTGCCGGTGATATGGGCCTTTTTGTTATCAGTCATAATCGTTGCTGCAGTCTCAGAACTGTTAAATCTGGTAGTTAAATTTATCTTTGGTGGAGGAAACCGTCGTAAAGCTTACTTCATTACTACATTTATCTGTGTTGCTTTCTGTAATAATGTAGGTACACAAGAAAAAATAGTTCTTGTTGCTGTTATCATGTCATTTTTATTGACCTTATCTGTACATACCGTTGGAAGCTGCATATGGGCATTCATAAAAAGCCGTAAATTCAAACAGGTTTTCGGTTATGTTATGACAACTCTTTCGTTGGTATACCTTTTGCTCTATGGTTTTATGTACCGTAATGATAATTTTGGCGAGAGTCGTGTAGATTTCTACAACAAAATAAGTACCAATTCCGGTAAAGCTGATTCAGCTGTTGGTACTGCTTCAGGCTTTGATGCCTATCTGGAAAATGGCAGTTATACGGTAAAGAGTCTTTCCTATGGACTTGAAGCAGACGCTGATATTGTAACAGAAACACTGGATTATTCCGGTTTTGATTCCATGGAGAATAGAAGTCTTTTGGATAAGCTTAAAAGCGCATTCACTGATTATGATTATGCAAAGACTCCTGTTAAAGGAAAGATCTGGTATCCGGAAGGAGCCTCAAACTGCCCAACGCTCTTCATTGTTCACGGTGCTCATGATGGAGATGTTCCCTCTTATCTTGGCTATGAATATCTGGGATCTTACCTCGCATCAAATGGTTATGTAGTAGTATCTGTTGATGAGAATATTATAAATAAACTTGGAGAAGGAAATGACAAGCGCGCCATACTTCTTCTTGATAATATGAAAGCGATTTTATCAGAAAATGAGACGAATGGAAGTCTGATATATGGACTGATAGATCCTGATAGAATTGCCATCGGCGGACATTCAAGAGGTGGTGAAATGGTGGCAACAGCTTATCTCTTTAACAATCTCGATGCATATCCTGAAGATGGAAATTTAAAGTTTGATTATCATTTTAATATTACATCGATAATAGCCATAGCGCCGGTTGTGGATCAATATACGCCTCTAAATCATTCAGTAGAGATATCAGATGTAAACTATTTTCTTATACATGGTTCAAATGATCAGGATGTCTCTAACATGATGGGTGAGAAGCAATACAATAATGTTACCTTCAGTCATGATACAGATAAGTTCTTCGTTAAGTCCTCTGTTTATATACTTGGCGCTAATCATGGCCAGTTTAATACACTCTGGGGACAATATGATATGGCCGGTGCCCTGAATGGTTATCTGAATACTAATAATTTTATTAGTGAAGCCGACCAGAAAACCATATTAAAAGCATATATGAGAGTTTTCCTTGATACTACTATTCTTGGTGAGGATACCTATGCTTCGTTACTTGAGGATATATCCGGTTATAAGGCATATCTTCCCGACACAACATATATAACAAATTATGAAGATTCTGATTTTATAAGTCTTTTCTCTTTTGATGACACTACTGATATAAGTAATGGTAATGATAACGCCAAGCTTGAAGTGACAGGCACTGACACCTGGACATTAAAGCCTTACGAAAGAGGAAATGGCAACGAATCTGAAGACTATGTTCTTTCCTGTAAATGGTCTGAGAATGCAGAGCCTTCTATCAAGGTAAGTGTGCCCGGGATCGATATTTCAAAAGGATATTTGAATTTTGCCATTGCGGATATGAGGGAACATACTGAAGATATCACATCAGAATATGACTACACAGTTCAGCTCACCGATGCTTCCGGAAAAACCGCCGTTGTTCATAATCCTCAGCTTGTATATCCGGCTCTTGCAGTGCAGCTCTATAAGCAGGATATATTCTTTAAAAGCTATGAATATAAGCATCAGTTCCAGACTGTAAGATTGACACCTGAAATGTTCGGCGAAAGTGGCTTTGATTTCAGCAATATAACCTCAATAACAATAACTACTGACGGCAGCAAGGAAGGTGAACTATATATAGATGATATCGGTTATTATAAAGAAAAATAAGTTTTTGCTTGTAGCTGTCATTGCTGTTTTATTTATTGAGATTTTTGGATTTAATTTTAAGTTCTGGCTCTATGGAAATATGGGACAACCGATAACGCCAACTTTTTATTTTGAAGATGGCACTCCTGTTGTAAGTGGTCAAAGTTATACCATTTCCGGAAATATGGAATTGGAATCGGAGAGTATTGGCGTCGATGTAAAGAATATTCATATAGGTGTTTTGGACTGTAATGAAGAAAGCTGGGTGAGGAAAGACAGACAATGTGTGCTTCATGTCCTGACTTCTGTTACGGATGAGGGGCATGCCGGGTTCTATAATTTTGTTCAAAATGTTGTAAGCCCATTGGTTTCGGATTCAATGTATCTGCCGGTGGAAGCGTTTGGTAAGGTAGATAAAATAAAAATAAATATTGTAGATGATATTGATGAAATAGTATTTGATTCTATCGTGGTAAATGACAGAATGCCATTTAGATTCAATATTGTGCGAGCTTTACTTCTTTTTATAGTTCTTGTCGGATTGCGTACTATTTTGCGTGGAGATTACTATGATATGGCAGATATGGAGAAAGGAAAACGCAGAGCGGAGATTGTCTGTCTGCTTTTTATAATTGGATTGTCTGTAATTGTTTTGTCAGTCCAGAGGCAAACGAGGGACTGGGGGAGCAGTATGGGGTATGGAGAACTTGCCAGAGCCATATCTGAAGGAAAAGCCTATGTTAGTGATGAAGCTGACGATATTCTTTCATCTATGGAGAATCCATATGACACCGCAAACAGGGCAGCACTTGGTGCGCATGCGGAATGGGATACAGCTTTTTATCAAGGTAAATATTATGTATATTTCGGAGTTGTTCCCGCGCTGTTTTTGAATTTGCCGTATTATCTGTTGACCTGTGAGGATATGACATACATGCAGGAGACTTGCATTATCGATGTGCTCCTATTGATATCATGCTTTGCTTTGATGAATGAGCTCAGAAAAAGAATTAATAAAAAGATGCCGTTAAGGTTGTTTCTGTTGTTGTCTTTGACATGTACCTTTTCTGCAGGAATGATCTTATTGATCAAGACAGCATCTATTTATTATGTTGCCATAGGAACAGGACTTGTTTTTGTATGCTTTGGGCTGGCTCTTTGGATGAGTTCGCTCGATTTGGAGGAGTCTCATAATATATGTCTGTGGCGTGGTATGCTTGGATCATTTTGCATGGCATGTGCAGTCGGATGCAGACCACAATTTGCAATAGCAAGTTTTCTTGGAATTATTATTTTTAGGAATTTGATAAAAAAAGACAGTAAGAACAGATATATCGGAATCCCGAGATTATTGATGTTGCTACTTCCTTATGTGCCTGTTGCCGCAGGTCTTATGTATTACAATTATATTAGATTCGGGTCAGTATTCGATTTTGGCGCAAATTATAATATGACCGGGTACGACATGGTACATATGGGCATACATATTGCAAGAATACCGATAGGATTATGGTATTATCTTTTCAATATGCCAAAATTCAATTTCGAGTTTCCCTATATGTATCCGACATCGGTTGATAGCGGATATCAGGGCTTTATTGTCAGCGAAGATCAAATTGGCGGAGTGGTTTGGTTGATTCCGCTTGTATTGATCTGCGCGTTGGATTTAAAGAAAAAAACACGAAACAGCCAAATGTTATATATGAGGATTTTTTGTTATCTGATAGTGCTTATTGTTGTTGCGGTGGATACCATAATGTGCGGAGTCCTTGTTAGATACCAGGCGGATTTCAGATTGTATCTTGTTATTCCGGCAGCTATAATCGCGATGGAATTGCTTAATAAGAATAGTTGTGATAAGGAAAACTATAACAGGAGGGCGAGGAAGATTTCTCTTTTGTGCATAGCAACACTTGCAATGTGTCTGTTGACTGTTTTTTGTCAGTATGAGAATCCTGATTATTTATATTATGCGATCAATCCTGTATTGTTTTGCAGAATGAAAACGTTCTTTGGATTGTTTTCACTTTGAATAGGTTATGGCAGCTGATCATGGGGCTTCGCTTAGATGATTAATCATCTAAAGCGACATCCCCATCAGACTTTGCCTACATTTGTAAAATCTTAAGAATTTTTATCTTTATTTCGATTACCTTCTGTGCTAGAATCATGTTTGTGCTCAAATCTGAGATGTATATTCTAAGTTACATTCTATTTTTTCACGGCTTTCGCCATCAGATTCCAAAGAAGTAACTAAAAGCAATGAAAGAAGGTAAGTTTATGAAAATTGACAACCAAAAGTATAAGGACACTGTGTTCAGAAAGCTGTTTCATGATAAACGGCGGCTTCTTGAATTATATAACGGTGTCAATCACAGTAATTATGACAATCCGGATGATCTGGAAATCACCACACTTGAGGGTAATACTTTTCTTAATATGAAAAACGATCTGTCATTTATCTTTGACTATGAGTTAAGTCTCTATGAACATCAGTCCAGTCCATGTCCTAACATTCCACTACGAGATCTTGAATATGTGGCAAGTATCTATAAAAGAATAGTTCCAACTGAAGATACATATAAGTCTCATGCCATAAGCATTCCAACACCAAGATTTATAACGTTTTATAATGGTTCCATAAAGCTGGATGACGAAAAGATATATAGATTATCGGATTTGTTTGCCAAAGATACCGATACTCCGGAACTTGAGCTCATAGTCAAAGTTATAAACATCAACGAGGGCCATAACAAAGAGCTTATGGAGGACTGCAAAACCCTCAAAGAGTATTCCATTTTTGTCTCAAAAGTGCGAAAATGTATTAAAGAAGCTAAGGAAAGAAACAAAGAAATGAACGATATTATCGACATGAATGACATTACTCAGAAAGAGGTCATTAGCTCAGCGATATCAAGAGCAATAGATGAGTGTATTTCTGAGGGCATTCTTAAAGATTTCTTACTTGAGAACAAAGAGGAGGTCGTTGAGATGGGTGTTTTAGGATATAGTGCAGAGAGGCATCTTCAGGTTATACAGGAAGAGAGTTATGAGGATGGCGTTAAAGCCGGTTATAATAAAGGCTATGATAACGGATATGACAACGGATATGACAAGGGAGAGAAAGATATAACAGAGCTTTATGCTTGGTTATTCAAGCACGATAGGATCTCTGATGTCCAAAAAGCCACCGAAGACAGTGAATACAGAAAAAAGTTATATAAAGAGTTTGCATTAGCAAATAAAAAGAAAGATTGATTGTATAAAAGAGACTTTTTGGAGTGAATTCTGAAAAGCCTCTTTTTCTATGTGTAGTTTGTATAATGTATTTTTGAAGAAGATTTTTATGCTGCCTTTTATGATATGATATAAAAGATATCAACAGGCGAAAGGGCGCACAGTATGAAGAAAGTTTTTATTGTTAAGGATGATGGCGTAATAGCAATGATGGTTTCCAAACATCTTGAATCATGGAAGATGGAGACAAAGATCGCGGAAGATTTTGACAATGTTGCCAAAGAGGCGCTTTCTTTTGATCCCGACATTATACTTATGGATTTGAAACTTCCAAGCTACAACGGGCTTTACTGGTGCAGCGAGATCAGAAAAGAATCCAAAGCCCCGATCGTCTTTATTTCGTCGGCTGATGACAATATGAATATAATAACCGCTATGAATTTGGGAGCGGACGACTTTATTTCAAAGCCCTTTGACCTTCAGGTTCTTACGGCAAAGATTCAGGCAGTGCTCAGAAGAACTTCCGGAGGTGAGATGCAAAAGCACACACTTTCCTGCGGCAGCGTTGAGCTCAATCTTGATGACACCTCAGTAACCGCAAATGATCAAAGGATAGACCTTACCAAAAACGAGTTTCTGATCTTAAAGACACTCATGGAAAATCCCGGCAAAGTCGTGGCAAGAGAGAAGATAATGGAAAGGCTTTGGGGAAACGAAGAGTTTGTCGATGACAATACGCTTACCGTGAACGTTACAAGAATACGCAAGAAGATAGAGGGCGCCGGAGTTAAGGACTTTATCGGAACCAAGAGAGGGCTGGGATATATAGTTGGAGAAAAGGAAATTTTTTAAACTTATAAAAGCGAGCATAGGCAGCAGCGCTGTATTCATTATATTTTCGATTGTACTCGGATATTTGTACGACTTGTATCTCGAAGTGATCCTATACTTTATGCTTTTTTATGTTTTGTGCCTGTTGGCGGTTCTTTTTTCAATTTATAAGACCTTGGAAAAAAAAGATGAGACAGCTGTGGAAGTAAATGATTATTCCAAAGAGTACAGCGAGCTATGGAATAAGAGCAAGGATAAAGAGGACTTCTTTGCTTTGTGGGCACATCAGATAAAGACGCCGATATCAGCCTTAAGACTCCTTCTCGAAGATAAGGAAGACAACAAGGTTCTGTGCAAGCAGGAACTTTTCAAGATTGAAAGCTATGTTGAAATGTCGCTTAACTACTTAAGGAGCGACAACATGTCATCGGATCTTGTGTTAAAAGAGCACAGCCTGGATTCCATGGTGAAGCAGGTTGTAAAAAAATACTCGTCGATCTTTATATACAATCACATCGAGCTAAAGCTTGAAAATATAGATTTTAAGATACTTACGGACGATAAGTGGTTCTGTTTTGTTCTTGAGCAGATTCTTTCAAACGCCCTTAAATATACGAAAGAGGGGAGCGTTACCATCAAGTGCGTGACCGAAGAAACGAGAAAGATAGTTGTTGTAAAAGATACCGGAATAGGCGTTAAGAGCGAAGATATTCCCAGACTTTTTCAAAAGGGCTTTACGGGATACAACGGACGACTTGATAAGAAAGCCAGCGGACTGGGGCTCTATCTGTGCAAAAAAATATGTGACAATCTGGGCCATGGAATTGAGATAAGCTCCGAGTACGGAAAAGGAACCGAAGTATCCGTTATTGTCTACGGCGAAAATGTATCAGGCAGAGACCTTACGAAAATGTAAGAATATAAGCGGGAAATGTAAGCCAATGAAAGGGCAGCGCATTTCCCTTTTTGATATCATCGAATCATCAAGTATAAGGAGATGAAGAAATGTCGATATTGGAAGTTAATCATGTAAAAAAGATATATAAAAGTCGTATGGGACTTGAACAGGTTACAGCTCTTAAGGACGTTCACTTTACGGTTGAAGAGGGCGAGTTTGTTGCGATAATGGGAGAGTCGGGAAGCGGTAAGACGACCCTTTTAAATATTCTTGCAAGCCTTGATGTTCCGACAGCGGGACAGGTGCTTGTAAACGGAAGAGAATTTGCTTCACTTCCCGATAATGAAAGGGCGCTTCAAAGAAGACAGAACCTTGGTTTTATTTTTCAGGATTTCAATCTTCTCGATAATTTTACGATCGCTGACAACATAAAACTTCCGCTTGTGCTCGCGGGAGAGAAGATTGATGTCATGGAAAAGAAAACTAAAGACGTCGCCGCAAAACTTGGAATCGAAGATCTTTTAAATAAGTATCCCTATGAGGTATCGGGCGGACAGAAGCAGCGAACTGCTGTGGCAAGAGCTGTAATAACAAATCCCCGCATACTTCTTGCAGATGAGCCGACGGGAGCTCTTGATTCAAAGGCTGCTACAAATCTTATGAGGCAGCTTCGCGAGATAAATAAAACGGGACAGACAATCCTTATGGTAACTCACAGTAACGTCGCTGCAAGCTATGCAAACAGAGTTATGTTTATAAGAGACGGAGAAGTGTTCCATCAGATATATAAGGGTGAGAGAACCAGAAACGAAATGCTCGATGACATATGCAATTCAGTTACAGTCCTCATGAGAGGAGGCGATGAAAGTGAGTCATAAGCTTCTTCCTCAGATGGCATTTACAGCAATAAAAAAGAATCACAAAGATTTTTTTTCCTATATCTTTGTCGGTGCATTTTCGGTTCTTATGAATTACATTTTGATAACACTTTCTTTCGGTGGTGTTTTGGAGCAGATCAATGTAAGAAACGCCGATATAGTGGCTCTGCTTATAATATTCGGTGAAGTTATAGTAGCGCTTTTTTCCGTGATCTTTGTTTTGTACGCGAACAAATTTGTCATGAGAAAAAGAAAAAAAGAAATGGCTCTTTACGAAGTGCTTGGCTTAAGTAAGAGAAATATTTCCGTAATACTCGGTATAGAGAGTTTTGTTACATCGTCGGCTTCAATCGTTCTTGGTGTGATCACGGGCGCTGTATTAAATAAGCTTGCCGTCGCATTTTTGTGCAGACTTATGAAGCTACCTGTTCCGAGAGGATTTATTTTTTCGAGCGGTTCACTTTTGGGAACGGTAATATTTTTTGTGATCGTATTCATGATCTGCTTTATTAGCAATGTGTGCACTTTGCGTTTCGGTAAGACAACAGAACTTTTAAAGAGTGAGAACCTTGGAGAAAAAGAGCCGAAGACTAAGATGGTTCTTTTGATACTGGGACTTATTACTATGGGATTTGGTTATTGCATTGCGCTTAATGCAAAGAATGCAAGCGACAGTCTGAGTTTCTTTTTCCCGAGTGTATTTCTGGTTGCGATTGGAACGTACTGTCTGTTTATTTCGGGAACCATCCTGATATTGAAGCTTCTTAAGAATAATAAGAAGTTCTATTACAAGCCCAAGAACTTTGTGAGTGTTTCAAATCTTATGTTCAGAATGAAACACAATGCTGTGGGTCTGGCTTCAATATGTATTCTTTCTACGGCGGTTATCATGCTGGTTACCTGCACTTCAGCGCTTGGACTTCTTGGAGAATATACATTAAACAATCTTTTCTGTAATAAAATTGTTGTGTATAAAGATCCTGCGACAGCTGAAAACTTTGATGAGATATTTGGAATGACAAATAAGGTTCTTGATGAATCGGGGATTAAAGACGCAGAGGTCAATTCCTTTATGTGCACTTATGTTGTTTCCAGAAATGAAGACGGAAACATTGTTTTTTGCTCTACCGACGAAGTGATGACAAATTGGGATGACCTTGTATTGGCATATTTCATTACTCAGGATGATTACAACAAAAACTTCGGAGACAGTGTTGATCTTGAGCCCGGTCAGGTTCTTGTAAGCGCGAGAAAAAACAACTATGAAGGCGGCGAGAAGATCGTAATGTATGGTAAAGAGTTTACTGTGGAAAAGCCCTTGGACGATCGGCTAATCAAATACATAGCCGATCCTTCGGAAGAAATTCTTGCTGCCAACATTGTATATGTTGTAAGGGATGAAGATGTGATAAAAGAAATATCATCAGCTGTAGGAGAGGAAGATTGCGATAAAATTGCTAAGGTTATAGTAAACGGTGATTCTTTAACTGATGAACAGTGTGATGATCTCTGCGAGAAAATGAGAGCTGCAAGTGATTGCACGGTAAGAAACGGACATGAACAAAAAGAAGTTTTTGTTTCACTGCATGTCGGAATATTCTTTGTGGGAGTTTTCCTTGCTGCGATGTTTCTTGTAGGCGTTGTAATGATCGTATATTACAAGCAGATGTCAGAGGGACGTGAGGATATGAAGAGGTATGAGATCCTGTACAACGCAGGGCTCACCGAGAAAGAAGCAAAGGCATCAATCAAAAGCCAGGTGCTCTTAATGTTCTTTTTGCCCATAGGAACTGCAATTGTTCATATGATCGTTGCAAGGACGCTTTTAATGTATTTTTTTAAGGTAATAATATTTGTGGACGAAAGTATCTTCAATGCTGCGTTTGTCATTTCCTGTATCGCATTCTTTGCGTTATATGCGCTAGTTTATAAGATAACATCTTCTCAATATTATGAAAATGTGTACGGAAAAAGGGCATTAAATCATTCTTTATGATACAATAATATGCAGTAAGGAGACTTGCATATGCGTATTATTAATTTAGTAGAAGACACATTAGGAAAGAATGAATGTACACCGGAGCATGGGCTGTGCTTCTACGTAGAGACCAAAAATCACAAAATTCTGGTCGATACGGGAGCATCAGATCTGTTTGCGGAGAACGCCGATAAACTCGGAATAGATTTAGAAGAGGTAGACACTGTTGTGATCAGTCACGGGCATTACGACCACGGTGGCGGGATCATACCTTTTTCAAAGATAAATGATAGCGCAACGATTTATGTTAGGAAAAGTGCATTCGGAAAACATTACTCCACTTCAAGGGGCGAAGATCCACAGTACGTCGGACTTGAGGACAAGGCAAAAAGACTTCCTCAGATCGTTATGCTTGAAGAAGGAGTCACCGAGATTGATGATGAACTCACAATCTTTTCAGACATCGGGGATGCTCATGAAGCACCCGCAACCAATAAAGATCTTTTTGTAAAGAGAGGCTTTGAACTCAGAGAGGATTCATTTACACACGAGCAATGCCTTGTTGTCACAGAAAACAAAAGAAGATATCTGTTTTCGGGATGTGCACACACAGGCATTCAGAACATATTGGACAGATACGAGGAGTTGTTTGATGACGAGCCGTATGCTGTGATAAGTGGATTTCACACGACAAAGCATAAGGGCTTTTCAAAGGATGATATCGATTTTATCAGGGATATGGCAAAAGACCTTGATAAGTACAATACGATATTCTATACCTGTCACTGTACGGGAGTTAAGCCCTACAGAGAAATGAAGAAGATCTTAGAGGACAAGATCCGCTATGTTCACTGCGGAGATGAGATCAAAGTCGGAAGAAGATCCGAGGGAAGAACTGCATCAAAGGAAGCTGTTAAGGCACCTGCGAAAGCGCCCTCAAAGGGACCTTCCAGAACACCTTCAAGAGCAGCTGCAAAGCCTGCTCCGAAGCCGGCACCCAAGCCGCAGAGGAAGCCTGTTCATGAGGAGGATGATGACGACTTCGATAATTTCGAGAAGTACGACAACGACGATTTTGAGAGTTTCGATAATTATGATGATTTCGAGAGCTTTGACGATGTCGGCAAAAATAGGAAGAGCAAAAAGATAGCTGACTTCCAAGATGAAGACGATGATGATGAAGATGATGGCATCAGAGATTATCGCGAGGACGACGAAGATGATATCGACGATGAGGAAGAAGATATCAGAAGACGTCGCGGCAGCAAGATGATAAGACGCCGCCGCAATGAAGTCATCGAAGAAGATGATGATATTGAAGATGACGACGATGAAGATGATGACATCAGAGATTATCGTGATGACGAAGACGATGATGAGGATGATGATATCAGAGATTATCGCGATGATGAAGACGACGATGAAGATGACGACATCAGAGATTATCGTGAGGATGAAGATTACGAGGACGATGATGATGACGAAGATGTCGGAAGGCTGGCTCCCAGAATAGGAAAGAGACCTGCACCAAAGCCGGGCAGAAAGGCTGTTTCCGGACCGGGCAAGGCACCTGTTAAGTCAGCACCACTTACTCCTCCGATAGCAAATGTTCCTGCTGCGAAAGTTCCGGTGAAGAGACCGTCGATCGATAAACCTGCACTTGATAAGCCAAGGGCAGACAGACCAAGACCTGAGAGGCAAAGACCGGAGAAACCAGCGGCAGAGAGACCAAGACCTGAAAAGCCCGTTGCGGAAAGAACAAGATCCGAGAAGTCTGCAGGAGAGAGAGTAAGAGCTGAGAAGCCTGTAGTAGAGAAGGCAAGGCAGGTTAAAGTAAAGGCAGAGAGATCAAGACCTGAGAAAACGATCGCAGAAAAGCCTGCGGTTCAAATGCCTAAGCCTGAGAAGCCTGTGGCAGAGAAGCCAAGGACTGTTAAGCCTAAGCAGGATAAGCTTGCACTTGGAAAGCCGGGCATGGGACCGGCTCAGTCCGTATATGAAGATGCGGTAAGAGCAAAATATCAGAAAATAACTTCTATATTAATAGAAAGAAAACTTACATTTACATCAATGGAAAGTTGCACTTCCGGATTAATTGCTTCACTTATTTCCGATACAGAGGGAGCATCTGCTATAATGAAGGGTGCCTATATTACATACAGTAATGAGGCTAAGACTCTTCACGGAGTTCCGGAAGATACTATAGAGCACTATGGTGCTTACTCTTATGAGACCGCAGAAGATATGGCATTCGCAGCAGGTGCGATCTACGAAGCTGACGTTGCAATCGGAGTTACGGGAACACTGGGAAATGTAGATTATGCCAATCCCGAAAGTGTTCCGGGCGAAGTATTTTTTGCGATAGCTTCCACATTTGGAAATAAGAGTTATCACGCAAACTTACCGGAGAAGAGCTCAAGATACGAGTATAAGCTTGCAGTTGCTGAACTGGTGGCAGATAAGCTGCTTGAAATACTTGGAGAATAATTAAATACGAAGGAGTTTTTGTAAGATGCAGAAATGGGCTAGACTGTTATATCAGCCGGCGCTTTCTCTTAACGGAAAAGTGCCTGTTACGGGGAGCGGGGGACATATTGACGTGTCCAAAAAAGCCGCGGATGAGAGCGGAGTTCTTTTAAAGAACAACGGAGTTTTGCCTCTTAAAAACACAAAGAAGGTTTCCATGCTCGGAAAGGCTTCTTATGAGTACGTTAAAGGTGGCGGTGGATCGGGCGATGTTTATTGTGAGTACATAAGGTCTTTGTATGACGGACTTAAACTTCGCGGAGTAAAGGTCTACGAGCCGATCATTGAATACTACAAGGATGAACTGGAGAAACAGTACGAAAAAGGATGCGTTCCCGGTATGACAAGGGAGCCTGAAATTCCTTCGGATATTCTCAAAGGTGCAGCAGATTTTTCGGATACAGCTATTGTTGTTATTAACAGATTTTCAGGTGAAGGATGGGACAGAAGCGATATAGACGGTGATCTTGAAGCTTTCAATCCCTGGCCTTCGGGAGTTAAGATGACAACTCTTTCGGGTGAGATCTTCCCCGACGGAGATTTCTATCTCACAAAAGAAGAAAAAGTTGTAATTAAAAATGCCTGCGACAACTTCAAAAAAGTTGTCGCGGTTCTTAATGTTGGCGGAGTTATCGATTGCAGATGGATAGAGGATAACTCTGATATTGACGCGGCTCTTTATATGGGACAGGGCGGAATGGAAGGCGGTCTTGCGGCAGCAGATATCCTTCTCGGAAACGTATGCCCTTCGGGAAGACTTGCAGATACCTTTGCGGGAAAGCTTGCGGACTATCCTTCAACCGAAGGATATCACGACTCTTTTGATTACGTCGATTACACGGAAGATATCTATGTGGGCTACAGATACTTTGAGACCATAAAGGGTGCGGCAGACAAGGTGGTATATCCTTTTGGCTACGGCCTTTCATACACAGGCTTTGACATAGAATTCATGGGAGCCGTAAAGAAAGACGACGCATTTATATTTAATGTAAAGGTTACAAATACCGGTGAAGTTTCCGGAAAAGAAGTAGTACAGCTCTATGCGTCTGCTCCTTCAGGAAAACTTTTTAAAGCAAAAAAGAGTCTTGCGGATTTTGAAAAGACGAGAGAACTTAATCCGTCAGAGTCGCAGATCTTAACATTAAAGACTACGGAATATGAGATTTCATCATATGACGACCTCGGCAAGGTTAGCGATGCGTCCTACGTTCTTGAGAAAGGAATATATGAGTTCTATATCGGAGAAAACGTAAGGGATGCAATCAAGGTTTCATTTACCTGGGACAATACAGAGGATAAGGTTGTAAGCAAACTAAGTCACAAGGCAGCTCCCGTTGCTCTTAAGAAGAGACTTCTGGGAGATGGAACATACGAAGAACTTCCTCTTGGAACAAAGCAGGATAAAGATTTCAGTGTAATAGAGAAGATGGAGCCCGGAACAGAGGAAGCGCTTGCGCCTACTGTAAAAGAGCTAAAGAGACATTATTATACAAAGCCTATAAGAGAGGGCGTTAAGCAGTTCTCAGAAGTTGCGGAAGGCAAGATAAGCCTTGATGAATTTATGGATCAGCTTTCTCTCGACGATATGATAGAACTTCTCGGAGGTCAGCCCAATACAGGTGTTGCCAATGTATTCGGATTCGGTAATCTCTATGAGTACGGTGTTCCGAATGCTATGACGGCAGACGGCCCCGCAGGTGTTCGCATCATGCCTGAGACGGGAATAAGAACCACAGCTTTCCCTTGTTCTACATCGATCGCATGTACCTGGAATAAAGAGATTGCAGAAGCAGTCGGAAAGGCAGGCGGAGAAGAATTAAAAGAGAATAATCTCTGTGTATGGCTCACACCTGCGATCAATATACACAGAAGTCCCATGTGCGGAAGAAATTTCGAGTATTATTCGGAAGATCCTTATCTTACAGGAAAGATGGCGGGCGCGATGGTAAGAGGTATTCAGAAGAACCACGTCGGCGCAAGCGTCAAGCACTTTGCCTGCAACAATAAGGAGACCAACAGAAAGCACAGTGACTCGAGAGTGTCTGAGAGAGCTTTGAGAGAGATTTATTTAAAGGCTTTCGAGATGATAGTAAAAGAGGAACAGCCTTACACGATCATGTCCTCATACAATGTTGTTAACGGAGAGAGGACATCTGAGTGCAGAGATCTTATCACAGGAATCCTCCGCGATGAGTGGGGATTTGAGGGAATTGTTACATCCGATTGGTGGACAAGAGGCGAACATTACAAAGAGATCAACGCCGGCAATGACCTCAAGATGGCTACAGGCTTCCCTGAGAGGGTGAAAAAGGCTATTGAACTCGGTGCAGTTGATGAAGAAAATATTCGTATCAGCGCTAAGAGAATACTTAAGACCATACTTAAATTTGATTGATAAAACTTAACAAAAATCATTGATTTGTAATTAGCAATGCTTTAGAATATTAATTGTTAAACAACTGTTAAGATTGTTGAAAACTAATGTATATGCAGGGCCATATCACAGTTTCCGTTAAGCAGTAATTGGAGATTTCTTTTGCAATTAGTATTAAGGCCTGTTTTTTACGCAATCAATTAACAGAGAGCGAGACGATATGTTTACTGGTGAAATAATACTTGGAATCTTGATTCCTTTACTTGGTACCGCTTGCGGTGCATCTATGGTATTTCTCCTTAAGGGAGATATATCGGAGAGGATCAAGAAGATCCTCACGGGATTCGCAGCCGGAGTTATGGTTGCGGCATCATTTTGGAGTTTGTTAAACCCTTCTATAGAAAGCTGCAGTTGGATGGGAAAGTTTTCTTTTGTCCCTGCCGCAGTCGGGTTTATGGTAGGTATAGGTTTTCTATTGGTACTTGATATGGTCACGCCTCACATGCACATGGATAATATGGTTGAGGGACCGAAGAATAGCAGACTTAAGAGAACCACGAAACTTTTTCTGGCAGTTACTCTTCACAACATACCTGAGGGAATGGCAGTTGGTGTCGTTTATGCCGGATGGATATCAGGAGGCACCGGAGTGCCGAAGGCTGCAGCACTTGCTCTTGCTATAGGTATCGCGCTTCAGAACTTCCCAGAAGGGGCGATAGTATCAATGCCGCTTAGGGCTGAAGGCGTACCCAAGGCTAAAACATTTTGGTACGGAGTTTTATCGGGGGTTGTAGAACCTTTGGCATCCGCACTCACTATTGTGGCTGCAAGCGTCATCACAGTTATTCTTCCCTACATGTTAGCATTTGCCGCAGGAGCTATGATGTATGTTGTAATTGAAGAACTCATACCGGAAATGTCCGAGGGCCTTCATCTTAATTCGGGAACTGTTGCATTTGCATTTGGTTTCGTCATTATGATGATATTTGACGTAGCACTCGGTTGATTTAACAAGCTTGGATAGTGTAAAACTGAAAAATAAAAGCGAAAGCGCAATTTCTTCTTGTAGCATTAAAGAAGATATTGCGCTTTTGTCTTTTCTTATTTTATGAAGATTTTGTTTTTGTAAGGGAACAGACAATTTAAAAGAATAAGTCCGAGTAATATACAGGAAATGATCTCGCCTATTCCTACCGTCAGCATGAAGAACGGAAGAGTTCCTTCCAACTGATATACGTATAAGAGGATCGGAGGAACAACAATTACGTTGGCAATAACGGGAGGAAGAGTGCACAGAAACTGTTTGATTTTATTTGCTGTGATGAATCTCGGATCAGTAGGTTTCTTGGTGCCGTGAGCAATATAATATGTTCCGATTGCGCCCACAAGTGTTGCGAGCGAGCCAAATATAATGTCGGGAAGAGCACAACCAAAAATTATATTACTTAATAAGCATCCGACGTATAAGCCGGGTATAGCTGCCGGTGTGAAGAACGGAAGGATGGTAAGTGCTTCCGAGAAACGAACCTGTATGGCATGGCTTGCAAGACCAAGAGTATCTGCCAAGTAGGTCAGAACTATGTAGAGAGCGGCGATTATCGCAGCTTCCACGATAAAGAATGTTTTTGTGTTACGCATATTCAAATCTCCTTTAGTTTTGTTTTATGTCAGGAAGGTCTCGAACTGACAATTTGTGCCGCGAGCAATTATTCCGCAGCGACTGAAAGTTTAACATTAAAAGGATGTTTTGTCTACGACATTTTTATTGATATCATTCCGAATACACTGTAATATACATTTGTACACGAAATGGGGGAAATATGAGCAGAAATTATAAGTTTTTAATAAGCTATGACGGAACCAGATTCCACGGATGGGAGAGGCAGCCCGGTAATGAAATGACCATACAGGGCAAGCTCGAGGCTGTTCTTAACAGGATGGCAGGCCTTCCGGAAGGAACGATAAATCTTATAGGTGCGGGAAGAACCGACGCGGGAGTGCATGCAAGGGCTATGACTGCCAATACCGTGCTAGATACCGATATGTCGGAAGATGAGATCAGAGATTACATGAACAAATATCTTCCCGAAGACATAAGCATAATTGATGTGAAGGTTTGTTCGGACAGATTTCATTCAAGGTACAACGCACTTGGCAAGACATACAGATATACGTGCTGGTGCGGCGACTGCAAACCTGTTTTTGATAGGAAATATGTGACTGTTCTGGATAATAAGCCTGACGCGGATAAGATGAGAAAAGCTGCGGAGTATCTTGTCGGAACGCATGATTTTAAGAGTTTTTGCGGAAACAGTCGCATGAAGAAATCGACAGTGAGATGCGTTGACACCATAAATATAGAGGAGAGCGGCAATTATATAAGATTCTATTTTCACGGAAACGGATTTTTGCAGAATATGGTAAGGATCCTGACCGGAACTCTTCTTGAAGTGGGCTACGGGAATATATCTCCCGATGAGGTAAAAGAGATCCTTGAAGCCTGCGACAGGCAGAAAGCCGGCCCGACAGCTCCGCCGATGGGGCTTTGTCTCATGAAAGTTGACTATTGATGCATTTTAATTTTTTTACAAATATACGTTGATAAGAAGCGAGTTTTTAGCTTAATATATTATTATTGCAAAAATAGAATAACGAATGAGGGGAAACTAATGACAAAGAAGATCTTTTCAGCACTATCCGGCATTGCGCTTTCAGCGTCTGTGGCACTGAGTGTCTTTTCTCAAGGATCGATCACCGTAAGGGCGGAAGGAACCGGCTCGGTATCGATTGCGTCGGCAACCATTGCCGGCGAGAAAGTTGTCGTTAATGTATCTGTAGCAGAGATGCCACAGAGTGACGATGGCAAGTTTTATCTTTTTGCGGAGAAGGTTTACCAGCCCGGACCCGCAGGAGCACCTGTAGCATCAGCACCGATGAATAATTCGGTTAAATTCTCTGTTCCGCTTGATTACAAAACTACAGAGTGCAAACTCTATGATAAGTTCCAAGTAGCTGTCCTTTCGGGCGGCACGTTTGTACCTGTTTCGGGAGCACACTACATAACCAATCCTGAAGCGCTCGCAACATCATCTCAGAAAAGAAAAAACAACGGAAAAAAGGGCCTTATACTTGACGGAGCCAAGATCGGTAACGGAAATACCGAAGTAATGACTTTGGGAGTACAGCAGGCAGCCTACAATATCAACCTCGAAGATGTTATCGGGGGAGACTGCGGAGTTCTGTATGAGTACAACGGAAAGACATATCAATTTGATTCGTCATACCTTAGTCAGTACGATCACTGTATAAGAACGAGCACAAGCCAGGGCATGGGAATGACCATTGTTCTTTTGAATCAGCTTGCGCCCGGTGAAGAATTTATGATATCGCCTTATTCAAGAGGCGGACGCGGAAGGTATTATATGATGAATACCTCTGAGGACGCAGGACTTGAGATGCTTGAAGCGGTTGTATCATATCTTGCTTACAGATATAACGGCCAGAACGGCTTTGGGCAGGTTGATAACTGGGTCATCGGAAATGAGGTAAATGCCAAGAATGAGTGGAATTACACCAATGTATCCGATGAGATGGCTTACGCACAGCTCTATGCTGATGAGCTCAGAGTGTGTTACAATGCCATAAAGAGCAGAAATGCAAATGCATTTGTATGCTCAAGTTTTGACCATAACTGGACACATAGAAACGATCCTTCTTACTTTTCGGCAAGAAGTTTGATAGAGGCTATGAATGCCTGCATTATTGCGCAGGGTAATATTGACTGGGCTCTTGCGGAGCACCCATACAATTATCCCATGATATGGACTCCGTTCTGGACACCCAAGAATGAGACTGCAGCTGCGATGATCAGGCACGATATTGACACACCGTATCTTTCCATGCAGAACATAGAACAGCTTACGGACTTCATGTGTCAGCCCGGAATGCGTAATACAAAGGGAGCGGTCAGACCGATCCTTCTTACGGAGATTGGCTACTCATCAACTCAGGGGCAGGAAGCTCAGGCTGCAGCGATTGTCTATGCTTATCAGAGAGCCATGACCAACCGCTACATCAACATGATCGTCTTCAACAGGCAGACAGACTTCCATTTGGAAGTTGCGGACGGACTCTCCGTTGGACTCACGGGACAGGACGGAGCACCGAAGCTTGCTTTTGAATTCTATCAGCAGATGAACGGCGCAAATGCCGGATCATATATCCAAAGAGCTGCCGCTTATGCCGGAATCGAAGATTGGAATGCTGCCATGTATGCGAGATGAGAAAGTTTCGTTGGAGAATTGTAAATGAGAGTAATTGACTGTTACAATTATATAGCTACGGCTGTCTGTGTCATTTTAGGCACAGCAGCCGTAATTATTTTTAAAAAGAATAAGGATAAAGAGAGTGTAGCGATACCGGATATTTCAGCCAAGACCGCGCGCATAGTCCTGTTTGCGATAATTCTCGTAGCGGCTTTAGTAAGGCTCTTTGGACTTGACAGTGTGCCTGCGGGGCTACAGCAGGATGAAGCTTCGATGGGGTATGACGCATATGCGATCGCTAAGTTTGGCGTCGACAGAAACGGATTTCCTTATCCGGTATATCCGATAACCTGGGGATGCGGCGGCGGAAGTCCGCTTATGATCTATATCAATATACTTATCATCAGGCTTTTTGGAACAGGAGTTGTCAAACTTCGTCTTCTTCCCGCAGTGCTCGGCGTTGCAACGGTATACGTTTTTTATCTTATATTAAAAGAGCTGACGGGCTCTTACAAAAAGTCGCTGTTTGGAGCTGCGTTCCTTACCGTCTGCCCGTGGCATGTAATTCTTTCGAGGTGGAGCCTTGACAGCAACATAATGCCGTTTACGCTTGGAATCTCGGTATATCTTTTTATTCTGGGAATAAAGACGGGAAAGACTCTTATTTACTGTCTGAGTGCAGTGTGCTACGCGCTCTGCATGTACAGCTACGGTTCCGCTACGATAGTGGTTCCGCTGCATATTTTGCTGATAAGTATTATTTGTCTCAGGAAAAAAGTTATAAGTGTTAAGCAACTTATACTGGCTGCGGTTACGTTTGTTGTTGTATTTGCGCCGCTACTTGCTTTTTATGCGGTCAATTATCTGGGACTTCCCGAGGTTATAACGGAAAATTTTTCGCTCAATAAATTTACGGCGTCGAGATCGGGAGAAGTGTTCCTTCCGCTTGATTCGACTTTGCCTGCAGCTCTTTTTGAGAATATAAAGCAGCTTCTTGTGACTCTCACGATAGGTGATGATAACGAGATGAGATGCCATTTTTATCCGGGATATGCAACTCTTTTTGAGTTTACTTTCCCGATTACTTTCCTTGGTATGTTCCTTGGAAAAAGAGCTTTCGCAAAAGAAAAGAGTGATGGAGAGGCTCTTGATGAGAATAAGAGATCTGCGATGGGAGCTGTTATTACAACACTTCTCATTGCATGCGTTTTCCTTGCGATTGGAATAAAGGCGGATATAAGCAGGATGGTAATGATATTTATTCCGCTTATTTATTTCTTTGTTAAGGGCGTTTCGTTTATCTGGGACAGAAACGCAAAGGGTGCATATGTCGTGATGATTGTGGTTGCACTTGCCTCGGCGCTCTTTATGAAAGATTACTTCCTTAACTTTAACAAAGAGACAGTCGGAATATTCATGCCGGGATACGGCGAAGCCACTAAGAGAGCCTACGAGGTGGCGGGAGATGAGAAGCAGATCTATTCAACCTACGAAGGATTGTCTGCACCGTTTGTGATTGCTCTTTACTACACGGATTACGATCCCGTGAAGTTCGCGGATACTGTCGTGTATAAGGATGAACAGGCAGAATTCAGAGTGGCTGAGAGTTTCGGAAACTTCAAATTTGAACTTCCCGAAAACTATGAGAGTGAGGAGTATCGGGATTCGGTGCTTATTCTTGGCAGTTCGGAACTTGAAAAGATTGATCAAAGCTCCGGCTGTACAATAGAAAACTTCGGTGCTTACTCGGTTGTGTATAGGTGATGTAAGCGCTATAATATGAAATCCGCGGCATGAAGTGAATTCAGCCGCGGATTTTGCGTTTTCGTATTTCCTTAAATTTCTTCGGACGACAGCTCTTCCCATGTATCATACAGTTCGGAGAGCTTTTCTTTTATCTCATTTTGCTCATCGGAGAGTTTTCGCAATTTGGCGAGATCTGTTCCGATGGAAGGATCGGAGAGAGCTTCTGTGATCTCGTTGTCTCTTTCTTCCAGCTTTGCGATTTCTTCCTCACATTTTTTCAGCGCGGCTTCGATTTTTCTCTTTTTTGCCTGAGCTTCTTTTTGTGCCTTCCAATCGATGTTTCCTGAGGAAGGAGCTGCGGGCTTTTCGGAATTTGTTGCAGCGGGAGCGTTGTCAGCGGCAGAGCCGAAGTGAATCTCGTTCTGCTGAGCGGAGTGCTCTTCGTAGTAGTCGTAGTTTCCGATATAGTTAACCATGTTCTCGTGAGTGAGATCCAGGATTCTGGTTGCAGTCTTGTTTATAAAGTATCTGTCGTGGCTTACGTAGAGGACTGTTCCTTCGTAGCCTGAAATTGCGGACTCAAGGATTTCTTTACTCGTGATATCAAGGTGGTTTGTAGGCTCATCGAGGATGAGGAAGTTTGCGTCTGAGAGCATAAGCTTAGCAAGACTTACGCGACCTTTTTCACCACCCGAGAGATCACCGATCCTCTTAAATACGTCATCACCTGTAAAAAGAAATGCCGCAAGAGTGTTTCGTATCTCGGTATTGTTGAGCGTGGGATAAGCATCCGAAATCTCTCCAAACAAAGTCTTTGAGTCGTTCAGAACATGGTGTTCCTGATCGTAGTAGCCGATGCAGACTTTTACGCCAAGCTCGATAGAACCTTTGTCCAAGCTCTCGATACCGTTTATCATCTTAAGAAGAGTTGTCTTTCCCGTTCCGTTGTCACCGATGATCGCAACATGCTCGCCTTTTTTGATCTCAAAGCTCACGTTTTCAAACAGCTTGTTGTCGCCAAAGGACTTTGCGATATTGTCAACTGTGAGTACGTCGTTTCCGCTTTCGCAGAATGGCTTTAGAGTGATCTTCATCTTATCGTCTATGGTCATGGGCTTATCGATGACTTCGATCTTGTCGAGCATCTTTTCCCTGCTCTCTGCGCGCTTAATTGATTTCTCACGGTTGAAGCTTTTGAGCTTTGCGATAACTTCTTCCTGATGCTTGATCTCTTGTTGCTGCTTCACATAGGCAGCCCATTCTATTGCTCTTTTCTGCTTTTTCTTTTCCGAATAAGCAGAGTAGTTTCCTGTAAAAGAGGAGACTTTGGTGTTCTCAACTTCTATGACTTTGCCGACGATCTTATCAAGGAAGTATCTGTCGTGAGATACGATAAGAACGGCGCCCTTATAGTTGAGAAGATAGTTTTCAAGCCACTTTATGGAAGTCATATCAAGGTGGTTCGTAGGCTCGTCGAGGATGATGAGATCGGGACTCTGAAGAAGGAGTTTACCCAGGGCAACTCGTGTTTTCTGACCTCCCGATAAGGTGCTTATTTTTTTATCAAATTCATCCTCTGTGAATCCAAGACCTTTCGCAACGCCTGTAACTTCGCTTTTCCAGGCATACCCCGACATTCTCTGGAACTGCTCGTTCATAAGAGTGTATCTGTCCATGAGCTTTGTAAGTTCGTCGCCTTCAAGGTGCTTCATTTCGTCCTCTGCGGAGCGAATGGAAGCTTCGAGCTCGATGACGTCTTTTTTTATCTCCATGAGTTCTTCATAGATTGTGTTGTTTGTATCGACGTTCTGGTGCTGGGCAAGGTATCCCCATGTTGTTCCTTTGGAGAAAGTTACTTCGCCGTCGTCGGAAGACAGCTCACCGATGATGATCTTTAAGAGTGTTGTCTTGCCGGCGCCGTTTATACCTACGATTGCGGCTTTTTCGTTATTTTCAATATGGAAAGAAGCATTTTTTAAAATGTCTTTTCCATCGAATGATTTACATATGTTATGTACTGAAAGTATCATTATTCCTACTCCGTAAAAATATATTGCAACACCACATTTTAGCATGCGAGCGTCGATATGTAAAAGATGGTAAAATTGTATTTATGGAAAAAATGACTGAAGCTTTTTTTGGATTGGAGAAAAATATGGGTAACAGTTTTGATAAATATTTTGATAAAGACGGAAATGTGAAGGACGGCGTGATTGAAGGCAACCGCTGGCTTAAGTTCCTTACGGAAACCGACAATGTTTATGTTAATGCTGAGAGACTTGAGAGCATCGGCAGTTTGTCGGGCAAAGAAACGCTGATGTATGTGATGAAGACATTGGATATTCTTGATGAAGTTTCTGTGCGCGAAGGGCTTTCCGACGAAGATAAGGAGCTGATCGCTACGACACTCAAGTGGTCTGAAGTTGCCAAAGGCGGACTTGCCAGGGAGCGAAGCGAATGGATAAAGAAAGGATATCCTGTTGATATACACAACATAGCATCTGCCTATATCTACAGAGATGAGACAGGTGATGAAGGATTTGTTTTTACTCTTATCAAAACTCACGGAATCGTTGGGCAGTGCATTCGCGGAGAGATTTCTGTTTCTGCAAACAGTGAGTTGCAGGCTTTTTGTGATGACGAGAAATATGATCTTAAGAAGATTCTGCTTGTGCTAAATGAGTGCATTATAAGAGCTGCATCCGAGAAGATATGGGAAGCCAACAAAGTGAGTGTTGAGTCGCTGATAAGTGATATCGTGTCGGGAAATCTCAAGGAGTTTTCGCCTCAGTACAGATTGCAGCGGCTTTGTCCCGGGGAGCTTGAGTTCTTTGAAAACGATGTGGAGTTTTTTGATAAAGAGATCTTTCCAAAATTCCAGTTGTGGTATTTCGAGGCAGCGCTTTCAAGTTTTGACATGGGACAGATAAGGACGATACTCACCAATACCGTAAAGGCTGTAAATGAGTCGGGAAAAGAGGTTGATCATCTTAATTTCAAACCTTTGTCGGACAATCTTTTTTACGATTACGAAGGAAAGAAGCATATCAATGTCTATAAGAAGAGGATTATTGAGAAGTACCTTCTCGATGCCTCTGTCAGCAATGTGGATATAGCGGTAAAGATAGAAAATAAGAGCGCTTTTGTTGATTTCAAGTTTTCGCGTGTGTGCGAGAAGCTTATTGAGTTCTGCGTGGAGGCGGAAAGAAGCGGGCTTCTTACTTTTGAGAAGAGCATAATTGTTCTTTATGATATGTTCGGATTTAGGAGAGATGCTTTTGACAGGTTAAACAACGAAGATAAGTATCTTGAGACAATGAACAACGTCGCTGCAAGCACCAAGGACGGTATTGTTGATTTTGTTACGGGAGACTGTGTTGTCGATGTCGGCTCAGGCGGAGGAATTCTTCTTGATAAGCTTGAGAGTCGTTTCCCTGACAAGAAAGTTATCGGAACAGATATTTCAACCAATGTCATCGAGACTCTCGAACAGAAGAAGCACCGCGAGGGACATAACTGGGAAGTTAAGGTTCACAATTTTGTGTCCGGTACTTTGGAAAAAGAAGTAGGTAGCATTATCTTTTCCTCGATACTTCATGAAATCTATTCTTATACGGAAACCGAGAACGGAAGGTTTGATATCGCGAGTGTCAAGAAAGCTCTTCGAAATGCCTTTGACAGTCTGAAACCGGGCGGCAGGATTGTGATACGCGACGGAGTTAAGACTGAAGGAAATGCCGTTAGGATGATACGTTTTAAGACTTCGGCGGGACTTGATTTCTTCAAAAACTACGTCAAGGATTTCAAGGGACTTAAAGATATTCCCGAGGAAAGAAAAGTTCTTTCCATAGATGACAAAAACCTCACTGTGACCGGTGATATAAACTACATAAGGGAGTTTCTTTTTACCTACACATGGGGAAGTGAGAGCTATGCACACGAAGTTCAGGAGCAGTTTGGGTATTTTACATTGAAAGAGTACAGGGAGTTTTTTGAAGAACTCGGCGCCAAGATCATCGAGGCAAAAGAGCTTCTCGAACCCGGCTATCCCGATAACCTGAGCAAACACCTCGAGCTTCTTGACCCCTCCGGCACTCCAACCGAGTATCCGAGCTCGAATTGTATTATAGTTGCGGAGAAGGCGTGAAATGAAGCTCCTTATTCAATAAAAATCGCAATCGATTCTTTTGTTTTAATAATATTGTTGTTGATCAAGATGCTTTCTGATTGTCATCAGGTGTTTCTGTTTTGCCTGTTGAACCTTTGGTGAGCTTGTATAATTTCAACATGCTCATAACGTCGTAAAGGGCTCCGCCGACACAAAAAGCTATTGATGCTATTCCCTGAATGTTAGTGTTAGTTTTTTCAAAGAAATTAATGAAAAATAAAAACGTAATTAATCCTACAATGATGCCGACAATATAGCTTTTGGTTACTTTAACAAAGAAACCGAAAATTGAGATGAAGCCATATGATATTAAGAATATAAGTAACTTTCCGACGAATTCACCACCTTTTGCCAGCAAATTAACCATCATAAATGCTAGTATGAGTTTTAAGGCGATAACCCCAACTCGTCTCTTTAATGACTGGATTTCTAAAGCGTTATTTATGTCCATTATTTTCTCCTTGTAAAATGTTCAAATGATGTAAGGGCAACTTCAATAATTTTACAATCTAGCAGACTAAAGCGCAACGATGGAAATATCGAGGGAAAGCGTTCTTAATGGTGATAAAAAATTCGTAAGCGGAACAAGTACTTGATTTAGAGAAATATGATGATGCAATAGAGATATGAAAGCAGGGCTTGGACTCTGTTCCAGAGCCTAAGAATACACGTGAAGAATCGGTGTGGTTTCAGACTTCTATCGGTGATGCATATTTCATGCAAGACAAATATGCAGAGGCTTATGACGTTCTATCTTCTGAGAGCGTACATGCTCGATGGGGAAAATATATTTAAATATGATGACGCAAAGTATCTTGAAAGTATTAAGGACTTATTATGAGTTCCGGTTACTGAGTTGAGCAGGAAATGAGGAGCACAACGGCGAAAGATTGAGGAGCGACACTTGATATGGCAGTGGATTGCGGGAGGAGTGTCTGAAACAGGTGGTGTGAACACTTGTAAATCGATTGAGCTTCTTGGCAAGTGTCGGATTTGCTTAAATCAAGGGAGTTTTCTTCGAAATAGACACTTGTATTGCAGTTGGGGTTCTATACGAGTGTCGCAGGTTGATTCTGGTGGATCTAAGAGTAGACTTTTGGGATGGTTCTGAAGGGGCACAGAATATAATTAGTACTTTCTTGGGTTACGGGTATGTGACTAATAATCGTTCTTTTTTCCCGTAGATTAGGACTGAAACCCGGGCGTGTCTACGTGAAGCAAACCTCAAAATCCTTTCTCTCTCACGTAGATTTCGCCAAAATTCGGAAATATTTACGTGAAAGCAAACCAATATTGGGCAGGAGCTCACGTAGGTGAGCGGAAAATAAGCAGGAAACTACGTGAAAAGCGTAAGAAAAAGCGGATCATTCACGTAGATGAGGCTGAAAAAGCCAATAGCAAGCTCTGAGAAAGCCCCTGAAGAGCGCCCGGAGAAGCTTCCCCGAAAGCCGAAGTCCAAACCCATCCAAACCCACCGGAACTCCACGAAACGGAATAAAAATGAATTGACCTCGATAATTAGAGTATTTATAATATTTAAAGTGTAATTGTACTTTAAAAAGGAGTGTACCTTGAAACACTTATATATACCGTTCGTATGGGAATTGGCTTTAATAATATTGACAATATTTTTTCCTAAACAGGCATTCGTTTTATTTCTCGCTTTTTATCTCGGACTGCTTATATACTTTTATTTTATAAATAAACAGTTTTCGTTCAGAAAGCTTAACAGTTATTTTTGCGAAGTAAAAACGTTTTGGTTACCCGTCCTTGTGACGTTTGCAGGTTTGTTTGCGGCATCCAAATTGAAAGATTATATTTCTCAGCTGTACCCAAACAGTTATAAAGAGAATGTATGGATAATTGTTCCTAATAATCTGATACCGACGATAATCTATGCGTGCATGATGATTATAATGAAACCTGTTGCTGAGGAACTTTTTTACAGAAAGGCGATCATCAGATTCGGTGATAAGAAAAAGATGATTCTTTTGACCGTTGCAAGTCTCCTTATCTGTGCACTCAGCAGGGCACACGGACCTGTTGCGATAATGCAATGGATACTGATGTCTCTCCCTGTTACGATTGCTTACATAGCTACTAAGAATATATATATTCCTATAATGGCGCATGTCATATTCGAATTCTGGGACAATACCTATGAGATTGTTTACTCACTCGGAAGAATCTTTTTCAGATGATCCGATTATGAAGTAAAAAAAGGTAAATGCAAAGGAGAGGAAAAGTATGTTGGAGAAGTTATTTAAGCTCAAGGAACATGACACTACGGTGAAACGGGAGATTTTGGCGGGTGTCACGACATTCCTTACAATGGCGTATATTCTTGCGGTAAACCCTAATATTCTGGGTACTGTAATGAATGCCAACGGTGTATTTGTTGCAACTGCCATTGCTTCGGCAATCGCAACCTTTATTATGGCATTTCTTGCCAATTATCCTATCGGACTTTCCGCAGGACTCGGACTTAATGCATATTTTGCATATACTGTTTGTCTTTCGGAGCTTGCCGGAGAAGAGAATCCTTTTACTATCGCTCTCACAGCAGTTTTTGTAGAAGGTTTGATATTTATCTTGCTTTCATTCTTTAAATTCCGTGAGCAGATAATAAACAGCATTCCGCAGAACCTTAAATTCGGTATTTCTGCAGGTATCGGTCTGTTCATTGCTTTCATCGGAATGCAGAATGCACATATTATAGTAGCTAATGAAGCTACAGTTGTAGGACTTGGAAGCTTTAGCGACCTTGACATGGTCCTTGCACTTATCGGACTTATACTTATCGCAGCACTTGTTCACTACAATGTGACAGGTGGTGTTCTCATAGGAATCATCGGAACTTGGATCATTGGTATGATCCTTCAGGCAGCAGGTGTTTATACAGCAGGTAATCTTTTCCCTGATTTCTCAAACGGACTTCAGCTCGGAGCAATATCTGAGACTGCGTTCAAGCTTAATTTTGGCTGGGCGGGATCTCACCTTATTCAGTTCCTTGCGATCACATTCAGTTTCCTGTATGTGGATCTGTTTGACACAGTTGGAACAGTGGTAGGCGTTGCCGACAAGGCAGGGCTTCTGGATAAAGACGGCAATCTTCCCAGAGTTGGTGAGGTATTCCTTGCAGACGCTGTAGGAACAACAGCCGGTGCTGTTCTCGGAACATCAACGATCACTAGTTTCGTGGAATCAAGCGCAGGTGTTGCTGCAGGCGGAAGAACAGGTCTTACAGCACTTACAACAGGTGTTATGTTCCTTGTTTCACTTGTACTCAGCCCCCTGTTTCTTGCGATTCCTTCATTCGCAACAGCTCCGGCTCTTATCTATGTCGGCATGCTGATGCTCATGAGTATCACAAAAGTAAAATTTGACGGGGATATTGCTGATTCTGTAGGAGCATATCTTGCGGTAGTTATGATGCCTCTTGCATATTCAATCGCTACAGGTATCATGTTTGCAGTCCTCGCTTGGGTTATTCTTAAGGTTATTGCCAAGAAGTCAAAGGATGTAAGCCCTATTATGTGGGTGGTATTTGTTCTCTTTGCGCTTAGGATAATTGCCCTAATAACGAATTTCCAATAAGACTGCTTGATTATGTATAACTACGGGCACTGTTGTCTTAAGAGATATTGACTGATCTCTTTGGTGGCGGTGCCCGTTTTTATGAGAATGGAGATAATGATGAAAAAGACCAGGAAAAAATTTGATCCCAGGTACATAGTTATAAGCATTATAGTCATTGTAGTGCTTATGGTAGTATCAGGGAGCTTCTATTCCGTAAAGGAGCAGGAGCAGGCGATCCTTACCATGTTCGGTAAGGTTGTAAGAGTTGATACCGCAGGACTTTATTTCAAAGTTCCTTTCATTCAGCGTGCTCATCTTATTGATATGACCACGCACGGTATAGGCATAGGATATACCGTTCAGGACGGTCAGAACATAACCGTCGATGATGAGGGAATAATGATCACTTCGGATTTCAACTTTGTTGACATCGATTTCTACCTTGAATACAAGGTGAGCGATCCTGTAGCTGCATATTACAATTGCGAGAATCCTGAGCTTGTTATGAAGAATATGGCTCTTTCATGCATCAGGAACACGGTTGTAAATTATCCTGTTGATGATGTCATCACAACAGCGAAGGGACAGATCCAGTCAGAGGTAAAAGAGAAGCTTCAGAACGAACTAACCGAAAAAGATATAGGACTTATGGTCGTAAATCTTTCTGTTCAGGATGCAGAGCCTCCCACAGAGGAGATTGTTCAGGCATTCAAGTCTGTTGAGACTGCAAAGCAGGGCAAAGAAACTGCAATAAACAATGCCAAGAAGTATCAGAGCGAAGAGCTTCCCAAGGCAGAGGCAGCAGCCGACAAGATCATTCAGGATGCGCAGGCTAAAAAAGAGTCCAGAATCGCAGAGGCTGAAGGTCAGGTTGCAAGATTTAACGAGATGTACGAACAGTACAAGCTCCAGCCGCACATAACCAAGAAGAGATTGTTCTATGAGACAATGGAGGATATTCTTCCCGATCTTAAGGTTATAATTTCGGACGGAAACACACAGAAGATGCTTCCTCTGGAGAGTTTCAGCAGTGTTGAAGGAGGCGGCAATGGAGAAAACTAAGAAGATTACAAGAACCATAATAGTAATATTGATCCTGATCCTTGCATTCCTTGCAGGATCTGCAACTTATGTTGTTCATCAGAAAGAGTATGTTGCGGTAAGAAGATTCGGAAAGATCATCAGCATTGCCAAGAATCCCGGACTTTATTTCAAGGCACCTTTCATTGATGATACACAGACAATAAGCGCTCAGATCGTACTTTTTGATATTCCTAAGTCTGACGTTATTACAAAAGACAAGAAGTCAATGATCACAGATACATATGTTATATGGAAGGTTGTTGATCCGATCAAATACATTCAGACTCTTAACGCGATCGATGCAAGGGCAGAGGAGAGAATTGAGGCATCTGTTTATAATTCCACTAAGAATGCAATCTCTTCAATGACTCAGGATGAAGTCATCGAGGCGAGAGGAGAGCAGCTCACAAAGCTCATCTCTGAAGAATCCAATTCTGATATGAACGGATACGGCATTGAGATTGTACAGGCACAGATCAAGGCTCTTGATCTTCCTGATGACAATAAGCAGGCTGTATATGAGAGAATGATCTCCGAGAGAAATAATATAGCGGCATCCTTTACTGCTCAGGGTGAAGCTGAGGCTCAGAAGATTCATAACGAGACCGACAAAGAGGTTGCCATTGTAAAGGCAAACGCACAGAAAGATGCGGCAGTTCTTGAAGCAGAGGGTGAATCAGCATACATGGCTACACTTTCAAAGGCTTACGATACTGTTGAGAAGGCTGAGTTTTACAATTATATAAGAGGGCTCGATGCGCTCAAGGGATCTCTTAAGGGAGACAAGACGCTTGTGCTTGATAAGAACTCAGAGCTTGCAAAAATACTTTATGGAGATTTTAATTAATTAAAAAATTAACGTTAAGGTGCATGGTTAAGCGGTTGTTCCGGTTTGGGACAATCGCTTTTCCGTTACTATGTGAAATTTTTTCTTGCAATTGCAAAAAATATGTTGTATTGTACTAATGTGCTAAAAAAGTAATATTTCCGTAAGCAAACGCGTGTTTTACGCATTCATTTGTTTATCCCACTCAATTATTTTAACCGTTATAGTTTTAAATTTGCGACAGGGGCGCAGAGAATAGGAGTAAATTTGAGAGAAAAGTACGAGACACTTAAACTTAATGATCTTAGAGACATTGCAAAGAAGAGAGGAATCAAGGGCGTTGCTGCTTTAAAAAAGTCTGAGATTATCGATCTTATGTGTGAACTTGATGAAAAGGAAAAAAAGTCGGAGAAGGTTGAGGAAGCAACAGAAGCTCCTTCAAAATCCCGTCGTAGAAATATTGTGGTAAAGACTTCAAAAGAGGAGTCAGGTCACAAAAGTGACAATAACGAAACAAAACTTGAAAAGAAAAATGATACAGCTGCAAAAGAGGATGCTGAGAATGAGATCGCAGACGGCGATACAGCAAACGGAATCCTTGAGATAATGCAGGATGGTTACGGATTCATCAGATGTGAGAATTATCTTCCGGGTGAGAATGATGTTTATGTTGCACCCAGTCTTATCAGGAAGTTTAATCTTAAGACGGGTGATATCCTTGCCGGAACATGCAGAGCAAAGAAAGAGACAGATAAGTTTGCGGCTCTTCTTCGCCTTGATACGGTAAACGGATATAAGCCCGAAGTTGCTATGGGAAGATGGAACTTTGAGAATATGACACCTATTTTCCCTAATTCAAGAATAAGACTTGAACAGCCCGGCGCGAGCGTGGCCATGAGGATTATGGATCTTATAAGCCCTATCGGTAAGGGACAGAGAGGAATGATCGTATCTCCTCCTAAGGCAGGTAAGACAACCCTCCTTAAGGAAGTTGCAAAGTCAGTTCTTAAGAACAGCCCTGAGATACACCTTATCATCCTTCTTATTGATGAGAGACCTGAGGAAGTAACGGATATCAAGGAGTCAATTGAGGGACCTAACGCAGAGGTTATCTATTCAACTTTCGATGAGCTTCCCGAGCACCACAAGAGAGTTGCCGAGATGGTTATGGAGAGGGCAAAGAGACTTGTTGAGCACGGTAAGGATGTTGTTATCCTCCTTGATTCAATAACAAGACTTACAAGGGCGTACAATATCGTTGTTCCTCCTTCAGGAAGAACACTTTCCGGTGGTCTTGATCCCGCGGCTCTTCATATGCCTAAGAGATTCTTCGGTGCAGCGAGAAACATGAGAGAGGGCGGAAGCCTTACAATTCTTGCAACGGCTCTTATAGAGACAGGATCCAAGATGGACGATGTTATCTACGAGGAATTCAAGGGAACAGGAAACATGGAAATGGTTCTTGACAGAAAACTTCAGGAAAAGAGAATTTTCCCTGCGATCAATATTCCGAAGTCAAGTACCAGAAGAGAAGACTTGCTTCTTGACAGTGAGGAGCTTGCAGCTATCAACAACCTCAGAAAAGGCTTTAACAGCATGAAGGCTGATGACGCTGTAGATCAGTGCATTAACCTCTTCTCGAAGACAAGAAACAACACTGAGTTTGTAAGAATGGTTGAGAAACAGGTTCGATTCTAAATATGATTTCCAATAAATTGGGCTGACTAGCGATAGTCAGCCCGTTTTATATCATAGGAAAGGATTTACGTTTATTGCATTCTTGTAAGTTTTGCATGTCCGTTTAATTCTTCATAAGAAACATCCACTTCGTATGTGCCGATATTATATTCGCCAAAGTGATATGTTATATGATCGTCATAGTAAGAGATATTTGAAGAATCTACACAAATTCCCTCAAATGACAAATAACTATTTTGGGGATAAGCTTCTTTAATTTTTTCGTTAATCAAAGCATTTAATTCTGATTTTGTACCCGGATAAAAGTTATTAACACTTAAAGATTCACCTGTTGAAAGGTCAAAAACATAAGTATCATTATCAGAAAGGGGGCGTGCGATTCCGCCATACCAGCAGTAAGCCATTTCAATTACAAGAAACCGTGAATTGATTATATTGGCATTACATAATGATTCATCTCCGTAAAATGTATAGTAAGGGGAATCTTTATGGTATTCACATTCGCTTCCCAAATTTAATTCTTCTTCCGAAAAATTATTTATAAAGTCATCTTTTTTTTCTTTTAGACTTTTATTGATTGCCGATGCATGAGTTGAATATTCATCATTTAATTGAAACAGTTCGTAGGTATGGACTAATATTTGGCTACCGCAAACAGGACATTTGGCATCGGATTCATAAGTTGTTACCGAGCCGTATTTATACGCATTGACAGGAAAGATAGGGCAACCAATATCAATAGCTGCCGATTCATCTCCGTATTTATCTACTCTAAGCCACTTAAGCTCTGCATCCTTAAGATCACATGTAAATACCATACCGTTCATGATCTGGTATTGATATCTGTCATATATAGCGACGCCCGGTTTCTCTTCATAATGATAAACAGGTTCATCTTTTCCTTCTTTAAGGTCAAATACATAAAGATCTTTGTCTATAGTATGGAATAGTTTGTCGTTTACAACTTGTATTATCTCTCCGTCTTTAAGGTCTAAAATATGCACCGGTTCGCCGACCTTCATATCTAAAGAATAAACATCGGTAGCAAATTCAATATCGTCAAATTCACCCATGGCAAAATAGATTTTATCTTTATCATAGTAAAGAATGCCGCCATCTTTGTCATGTAAACCTTTAATTTCTTCAGTAGTTCCATCCGGAAAAATTTTGATATATTCATCTACACCATAGTTGCTTTCATGAACTATTACATATCCGACTTCATCGAATACTCTTTTTAAAGAAAAATCTTTTTTGCTTAAAGAATTTCTGTCTTCCGAATACAGGCAATAGGGTGTTTTTACAATTTCTTCGTATTTGCCTGTGTGGTTTAATACTTTGGAATATTCGGTTTCTTCCGGTTTAAAAGAAAAATCATCAGAAATAGTATAGACATTCTCGGTATCTATTTCGTCATCCGTTTCATAAAAACCTATATACAGCTTATTATTGTAATAATCAATGTAATCGATACCGTTGTTATCTGTTATTTTTACAAATTTGCTATTATTAACATCAATGGCGTATATGCCGGTTTCTTTTTCGGTCGAACTACCGCAATAATCTGCATATAGTATTCCGTTTATATAGTAATATGTGACATCCCACATATACTTCCAGGCAGAGTCTAAACCGTTTTCTTTAAGAATATTCTGTACAGTCTCGGATATATTGATTTTTTTCTCTCCGGTTTCGTCTATCAGATACATTGAATCCGACGGATTTCCGTATCCATAATACAAAAAATACTCATTATGTTTGATGTTGTATCTGGAAGGAATTGATTCTATAGTTTCTGATGCGGCAGAGTCTGTACTTCCTGTTGAGGTTGCTTCTACAGCGGCTGTAGCAGAGGTGTCTTTGTCAGCGATGTTTGCGCAGCCATAAATTCCGCAGCATATAATTGCGAGCAACAGCGCTGTTTTTAAATATTTATGATTCAAGCTTTTGTCCTTCTTTTATGCCTTTTTGCTGTAGTCGCGCTCTCCGAAGATACCGGTGCCCACACGTACGAAGGTTGCACCTTCTTCGATGGCTACTTCGTAATCGCCGGTCATGCCCATGGAGAGTGTGTCCATGTTTACACCGGGAATATTTAAGCTGTTTATAGAATCTTTGAGTTCTCTAAGTCCTTTGAAATATACTCTGTTTGACTCCGCATTTTCGGTGTAAGGAGCTATTGTCATAAGACCTCTTATGTTTAAGTGGGGAAGAGTGCTGATTTCACGGACAAAATCAGTTACTTCTTCGGGAGAAAGTCCGAATTTGGTGTCTTCTTTTGCCATGTTTACTTCTATGAGTACATCCATCTTGATATCGTGCTTGGCGCACTGTTTTTCTATCTCATCTGCGAGCTTTTTGTTATCTACAGAGTGTATCATGCAGGCAACGCCGGGAAGATATTTGACTTTATTGGCTTGAAGGTGTCCGATCATGTGCCAGGAGAGAGGTTCTTTAATAATTTCTGTTTTTTCTCTGATCTCCTGAACTTTGTTCTCGCCAAACACTGTGATTCCGCATGCCATAGCCTCGCGAATGTCGCTTACCGGCTTGGTTTTGCTGACTGCGATGAGGGTGACTTCATCTCTGCTTCTTCCTGATTTTTCGCATGCTTTTTTTATGTTATTTTCCACAAATTCAAGGTTTTCCCTAATCATGTGACACTCCTTTGTCTCTATTTGTCTTTCATTTTTGTCCGTTATAGTATATCATATTATAGGGCACAAAAATCTTATATGGGGATTCATATATGAAAGTAAGTGAAATCGGAAATGGATCAGAGGTAAAAATTTACGCAGCCGTTAAAGGACACTCGATCGTATTGATGACAGAGGCTGTCTTTGGAGTAGCTGCAGGACTTCTGGTAAATCCAATGGAGTATTTTGGCAAGTACATACAATTCTTGGAACCGTCGATCGTTCAGATCAGGAATAAGCGTGACGGCAGAGTGTATAAGTTCATGTCTACAACAATTACTCCCGTTAAGACCAGGTATGGTAACTACCACCTGATCAGATGTTCTTCTACACTCGAGCCGGAGAATTCAAGAAGAGCAGAGCGTTTCAATATTGAAAAGCTCGGTCTTATTTCTGTAAACGGAAACAAGATGGATCTGAGGAACTGCATAGTGCATGATATCTCGATGAGAGGTATATCTCTGGTAATGGAAGACGGCACTACTTGCATTCCGGGAGACAAGATCGATGTTATGTTCAGGTACGGAGCAACTCTTCACAACTACGAGCTTAAGACTGTGGTTGTACGAAACTTCAAGGTTGGCAGGAAGAATGCCGTAGGTTGCAGTATCGAGAACCTCAACGTAGATCTTATAGGGCTTCTTACAGCCAAGAAAGAAGAGATGCGCTCTGAGATGGAGAACAACAATGCCAAGGAGGAAACTCTCAATCCTCAGATTCCTAAGGAGCAGCAGCTTCGAGAGCTGGAAGAGGATGTGGCGAACAAGAAGGATTCGCAGAGGCTTAGAACCATTACTATCAGGTCGGGAGAGCCTTTGATACCTAAGAATCTTGAGCATCCGCTTAGGGACGTAAGAGATAACAGAACGTTCCGTCAACGCAATAAAGAAAAGAAATTTGCTGAACAGGCACGCAGAATCGAGAATCTGCTTGACCTTCGCAATCTATAATAAGTATAATTATACAGAGCAGTCATCATATAGGGATGATTTGCTCTGTTCTTTTATTCAATAGTTCTACAGTATTTCTACCGGCAGTTTTTCATGGAAATATTAAATATATATAAACGAATTTACACAGATATAGGCGGATAGTATAATAAAATTACATAATTTTTCTTTTTTTATGAGGGTATTATTTTGGAAAAGACTGAGCTTTTGAGTAAGGTATTTGAAGCGTTTGCAAATTCTTCCGACAGCAGATATGTTTTTTTATTCGATGTTCAAAGAAACGTGTGCAGGTTTTCGAAGAGTTGTGCTGATAGGTTTAAGCTTCCCGGTGAGTATGTTGAGAACGCCGGAGAGGTTTGGGCATCTATTGTGAATCCGGCGGACAGAATGAGATTTCAGAAATCATTGCAGGATCTTATCGCAGGAAACAGCAAAGTTCACGATATGAGTTACAGAGCGCTTGATAAATCAGGAGAATACGTCGTTTGTTCGTGCAAGGGCTTTATTATAGATGATGATGAAGGCAAGCCGATCTATTTTGCGGGTACTATCGATAATCACGGAATCGCTACCGAATACGATCCTGTGACCAATCTTTATACAAGATACAAACTTCTTACAGATTTAAGAGATTTTAAAGACAAAAGAGAAGATTATATAATTCTTATGGTTGGTCTGTGTAACTTTCACGAGATCAACAATATCTACGGCTATGAGATAGGAAACAAGGTGCTTAAGGTCTTTGCGGAGAAGCTCCTTGATTATCTCGACAGAGCATTTGTTTTCCACGCGGGCGGAACTAAGTTCGCAATAGTTTCGAGTAATTACACCAAAGAAGAAATGGCGAAAGTTTACAAAGAACTTTCCGATTATGCGAGACATTCCATAGAGATTGACAACAGCATGGTTGCCATTAACCTCGGAGGAAGCCTTGCTGAAATAAGAAATCACGATATTGATGAGCACACTGTTTTGACGGGAGAACTTCTGGGACTTGACGAGTCCATGCATGAGAAACACGGAGAACTTGTTATTTTCAGTGATGCCAACTATATTAACAATCATGACAGGATACTTATAATCAATACCCTCAGGAACTGTATAAACGACGGCTGCAAGGGCTTTTACATGTGTTATCAGCCCATAGTCAATGCAGTTACCGAGAAGCTTGTGGGAGCGGAAACTCTTGTGAGATGGAACATGGATCCTATCGGTAATGTTCCTCCCGGAGAATTCGTCGCGTGGCTTGAGAACGATCCTCTTTTCTACGATCTCAGTAATTGGATCATGAGGACATCGATGACTGCGGTAAAAGAGAAGATTCTTCCGGTATTTCCGGATTTCGTTCTCAACATAAATCTCTCATATATGCAGCTTGAGAGGCAGAACTTTAGAAAAGACCTGATGCGATTGCTTGAGCAAACCGGCTATCCGCCAAAGAATCTTTGTCTGGAGCTTACAGAGAGATGTAAACTCTTAGACGAATCGTTTCTCAGAAACGAGATGATCTTCTTGAAGTCAAAGGGAATCAGGGTCGCGCTTGATGATTTTGGTACCGGATTCTCTGCACTTGAACTTCTTATTACATTACCTATCGATGCCATCAAGATAGACAGATCGTTTGTTATGGATATTGAGAACATCAAAGAGAAGCAGTATGTAGTTGATGCTATTTTGGCATGTGCCAGAAATATGAAGATAAGCTCTACCATTGAAGGAATAGAAACACCAACAATGAAAGAAATTATGAAAAACTACGGCGCCACATCTTTCCAAGGTTATCTTTATTCAAAACCGGTTGAAATTGATGAGTTTATGGAACTTATAAGGAAATGATGTCGGAATGAGTTTTAAAAACGAAAAGTGGGTAAAGCCTATGATGAAAACAGTACCTTTATCCAAGAGTTTATCGTTGGATCAATTAAATCATCTCATTGATACAGGGCATGTTTTTGTTACACCTTTCGCTCTAAACAGGACTGCGTATATAGTGGTCAAGCACCAGCCCTTTATGGTTGTCGTCACGGACATTTCCCTAAGGGGGATTCAACTTAGCGGTGCTTGGTACACTTGGGAAGACATTGAAAGGCTCGGGGGAGTGTACGAATCGGAATTTGATGCGCTGAAGGCCATCGCAGGCGGCGGATAAATAGCGGAAGTCTTTTTTGAAAGACTTCCGTTTGTTATTTATAAACATTGTATAAAAAAGTGCAATAACGTAGGAATTTTTTGGGGATTCGTGATAAAATTACTTTTGTGTACGAGGTTGATGGGAGGTCTGATTTTGACATACGTCTTTTATTTCATTGAAGCTCAGCTTGCTTGTATATTTCTGATGGCATTCCTTTTGTTCAAAATCAGAAAAGGCGTAAACAAGCAACTTTCACAAATTTATCTCGGTAATCTTATAATTGTACTCATCGCATATTGCGCTGCAGAAATATTTTGGGCACTGGTTGATGGCGGATGTTTGGGCTCGTCGAAGACTCTTTTGTATTTATCCAATGTATTTACATACCTCTTGATAAGTGTTGCAGCATATATCTGGTATATCTTGTCTGAGGTTATGCAGAAGGAGAAATATATCGAGAGTGACCTGACCAGAGTTATAATCAGCGTTCCGGTTTGGATATCTGCACTGTTGTGCGTGACTGCATATAGGACGGGACTGGTATATTATCTTGATGAGAATGGTAAGCTGACAGGTGGAAAGCTCTACCTGATACTTATAATCATACCCTTTGGGTATCTTCTTGCCGCATCGGTCAAGGCGTTGTCGCGTGCGTTCAGTAAGGACAGATATGCGGACAGATATATCTATTTTATGATCGGTATATTCCCGGTTACACCTATATTACTTGGAATCTTGCAGGCTATGTATTGGAGAGTGCCGCTTGTCTGCTATGGCAGTCTTGCTGCGGTTCTGTACGTATACATAACATATATGGACAACCTTGTTTCTATCGATCCTTTGACTCAGATCAACAACAAGAACCAGATGTACAAGTATCTGGTGCAGAAGATGAGAAACCAGAATCCCGGTCTTTCTCTCTTTATGCTGATCATTGATATAGACAGATTCAAGGCTATCAACGATACTTACGGCTACAGCGAAGGCGATAAGATCCTGGTAAGAGTTGCGAATGCGATCAAGGATGCCTGTCAGGGCCCCAGAAGCAGATTCTTTATTTCAAGATACGGCGGGGATGAGTTCGTTGTGGTCGCTGAGATGTCTTACAGAGCGGAAGCCAGCTGGCTTGCCGACCAGATAAAGAATAATGTGAAGAGAATACCCGAACTTACGGGATGTGCGTATGACCTTACCGTAAGCGTGGGAATTGCTCAGTATGATTATGAAGCTCCAATATCCATTCAGTCACTCATTGCAAGAGCAGATTCAGATCTGTACAAGCAGAGGAAGATGAATAATATTTAAAACAGAGAGCTGATAAAATTTATTGCAAGACCGGCGAGGATAAATCCTGCCAATATGGCGATTGCATAAAGGAATTTCATTCTTGCCATGGCGTACTCCTTTGGATTAATCATGCTATAATTATATTGTATCTTTTTTTGGGATACAACCGATTTAGCATGTATGTCTGAATATGAATTCAGGATTGGAGGGAGTATGAAGATTTATGTTGCCGGTAATGTGTCCAGAAGTGGGGATGGATCGATAGGCCATCCGTTTATGACGATTTCTGAAGCGGCTGAGATTGCCTGTCCGGGAGATACCGTAATGGTTGCACCCGGAATATACAGAGAGTGGGTAAGACCGCATAATTCAGGAACGGAAGATAAACGAATAACCTATCTTAGTACAGAACAAGGCGGAGCCGTTATCACAGGTTCCGAAGAGATAAAAGGTTGGGAGGCGTTTGATAACGTTTGGCGCGTTCGCATTCCCAACAGCTATTTCGGAGATTACAATCCGTTCAATACGCAAGTTCACGGGGATTGGTTTTTCGGCGATCCCAAGATTCCATCACATACAGGAGAGATATATCTTAATAAAAGGGCAATGCTTGAGGTATTTGACCTTTCTTTTTGTCTGCATCCGCAAAAAGATAACAGGTCATGGGAACCCGAGTATTCGGAGTACGTGTGGTTTACGGCACAGGAAGATGATTGTACCGTGATCTACGCTAACTTTATGGGCAAAGACCCCAATTTTGAAAATGTTGAGATCTCAGTGAGAAAGGCTTGCTTTTTCCCTGAGACAAGTGGGATAAATTATATAACCTTGCGAGGATTCTGCATTACAAGGGCAGCCACTCAGTGGGCACCGCCGACAGCTTTTCAGGAGGGAATGGTAGGTCCCAACTGGTCAAAGGGTTGGATAATAGAGGACTGCGAGATATCGGAGTCTAAGTGTAGCGGAATAAGTCTTGGCAAGTATTTCCAAAAGGGCAGTGATAACAAGTGGACGACTTACAGACTCAAGGATGGTACCCAGACTCAGAGAGATGCCGTGTGTCAGGCGGTAAACGAGGGATGGGACAAAGAGACTGTGGGTTCGCATATTGTGCGAAGATGTGATATTCATGACTGCGGACAGACCGGAATCGTTGGTCATATGGGCGGTGCTTTCTGTATTATAGAAGACAACCATATTCATCACATCAATACAAGACACAATCTTGCAGGTGCCGAGATCGGAGGCATCAAGCTTCACGCCGCGATCGATACCTGTATTAGAAGGAACCATATAGATCACTGCACAAGAGGAATCTGGCTTGATTGGGAAGCGCAGGGAACAAGAGTATCCCAGAACTTCTTCCATGATAATGTTCCACCTAAGGGAACAATCATTGAAGATGATCTGGCTCTTGGTGAAGATATATTTGTAGAGGTTTCTCACGGTCCGACTCTGCTCGATCACAATCTCTTTTTGTCAGATATCGCAGGCAGGATCTCAACTCAGGGTATAGCGTTTGTTCATAATCTGATAGCAGGCTCTTTTACATACGTAGGAGAGGGTACCGATAATCTGGGCAAGAAGTTTCCTTCACCCAGATATACGCCGTATCATGTTCCGCATTCTACCAAGATTGCGGGCTTTATGACGATCCTTCACGGTGATGCGAGATTTTACAACAACATATTCGTACAGAAAGATGTAAGAAGAGACCTCGTGGATTACTGCGTTAAGAAGAACGCGGATACGCTTGATAAAAATAATTTTATCTGCGGAACAATTCCGTACAACGAATATCCACTCGCTTCGGAATATTTTTCGCGCTTTACAAAAGATATATATAAGGAGTACGGATCAAACGATCCTTACTACGATCATCTTCCTGTTTACTTCGGAGGCAATGCGTATTTTAACGGCGCACGAGCTTGTGAACATGAGTCTTCGGCACATGTCGACAAGGATCACAAGATAAGCCTTTATGTCGATGAGAGTGACGGAAGGTACACGATTCACACGAATCTCTATGAGTTCCTTCCAAGGGGATTTACCGTGCCTGTGAACACAGATATGCTCGGCTTTGCTTTTGAGCCTGAGCAGAGGTTTGAAAATCCCGACGGAAGCAGTATTTCTTTTGACCGCGATTACTTTGGAAGAAAGAGAGGAAGATTCCCTGTTTCGGGACCTTTTGAGGAGTGCGGAACAGACAGGTTCACCGTGCAGACTCCGGATGATGCATCCACGAGAATAAGTCACGAAGAGAGCGCAAGGATAGAGGATAAGGCAAAAGAAAAAGTGGCAGAGGAACTTACATCCGAATCTGAAGTTGCCTCTATAAATGCGAACATCGTTCTTACGGGAGCGATGAACGCCGGAATAAGCTTTCCTTTTGACGGAAATCTCTTTAAGGTAAGCGATATGTTTGTTAAGGGAAATGAAGTTTGGTTATATGATAGTTCAACAGAAAAACTCGTAGAACTTGACTGTGAGTACGGAATTTATCATAATATCAAGAAGTGGAGTATCGGTGCTTTACAATCTTTGGATGTTAACGAAGATGTGAACGCCGAAGGACTAGTAAGGACAGTAGGGACGCTGCTATGCATACTCAATAAGAGTCTTGCACATGATGCGGCAGATACTTGTGACACCATTCAGGATAAGGTAAATGCAGGGCTTGATGTCAAAGGAATCAGCATGAGATTTACGCCCAAATACCTGAAATTTATAAGAGGAAAAAAATTTATTTCTCTTGAAGATGTATTGTATAGGATCAGCAGAGGCACCATGGAAGTAGTTACTGAGCGTATAGAGCACCTGTAATATTTTTTATCGAGGAAAAGATTTTTAATGAATAAAAGCAGTAACTGGTATAAGCTCGACAATGCGGCGAAGATTGTTCCTTCGACCGCAAGGGGAGCAAACACAAGAGTATTCAGAATAACATGTGAATTAAAAGAGAATATAAACGGTGATATTCTTCAGAAGGCTCTGGATGAGACGATTGAAGAGTTCCCGTTTTTTAACTGTGTCCTTCACAGAGGACTTTTTTGGTACTATCTGGAAGACAGTGATCTAAAGGCTGTTGTGGAGGAGGAGAAAACTCCCGCATGCATGCCACTTTATATTCCAGGAAGAAAGAATCTTTTATACAGAGTAAATTATTATAAAAAGAGAATTAACCTTGAGATGTTCCATGTTCTTGCGGACGGAACGGGAGCATTCATGTTCTTTAAGGGACTTATCATTAAGTACATTCAGCTTAAGCACGGAGTAGATCCCGATATTAAGCCTATTGATGAGTTTTCTCTTGAGGAAAAGAATGTGGATGCATTCGGAGATTTCTACAGCAAGCAGAAAGGTCTCAAGCAGTTAAAAGAGATGTCTTCCGTGAAAGCTTATCAGCTAAGCGGTGAGATAGATGATGACCTTCTTCCTCATCTGGTTGAGGGAACAGTTTCGGCTTCAAAGTTTTACGAGGCTGCAAAGAGCAACAACACAACAGTAGGAGTTATGTGTGTTGCCGTATATATCAAGGCTGTTCTCATGGGAATGAACAGAAGTCAGAGAAGAAGGCATATAGTTGTAAGTGTTCCCGTTAACTTAAGAAACTTTTTTAAGAGCGGAACAGCGAGAAACTTTTTCGGTGTAATAAGCATCGATTATAATCCAAGCGAATATGACGGAGAGCTTAAGACAATAATTGAATTCGTTGATAAGAGTTTCAAGGAAAAGCTCTCGATAGAAAATATAGAAAAGACCATGAATTCCTATTCGGCACTTGAGCACAACATAGGAATCAAGGTTATTCCTCTTCCAATCAAGAACATCGGAATCGGCTTTTTTGACAAAAACGCGAAGCGCGGAGTTACAAGCTCAATGTCGAATCTTGGCCAGATCAAGATGCCTGATGCCGTCAAGGACTATATAGACAGATTCAGCGCCTTTATGACCGCACAATCGCAGCAGATCACGGTCTGCTCATATATGGACAAGATGGTATTCGGAGAAGTATCACCTTTTAAGACACACAAGGTTATGCTTAATTTCTTCAGATTGCTTACGGAAATGGGAATGGAAGTGGAGCTTGGAACCAACGATTACGACGAGGAGCAGTGATATATATGCAGTATTGTCCAAAATGTAAGATAAAGATAAGAGGGAACAAGATGTGCTGTCCGATGTGTCAGGGATCTTTGAAGGAGGTCGAGAGCGCTGAGGAAGTAACAGCTTCTTTTCCCACTCTTAAAAAGAAAAAGATGAGTCACATCACGATAATGAAGATGACAACATTTATCTGTGCTGTGCTTGAGATAATCTTTATCACGATACGAATAATTTCAGATAAGCCGTTACCTTTCCTGGGACCGCTTGGTTTGGGAATATTGGGAGCGTGGATAGCGGTTCTTGCTACGATTTATCTAAGAAACAATATTTTGAAGGTTATTACATGGGAAGCCATAGTCCTGATATTTGCGGAAATTTACATTGATAAAGTGACGGGCTTCTACGGATGGAGTATAGATTTTTTTGTTCCGCTTACACTTATGTTGCTTGGCGTTATAACATTCATAATCGCCCTTGCTACAAAGCTTAGACTGGATGAGTATATCTTTTATCTGTTGTTTGACCTTATTATGGCTGTTATGCAGATTATTTTTGTTACAAAGGGATATACCAAGAATCTGTGGCCTACAGGAATCAGTATTATGCTGTACATGATTCTTTTGGCGGGAGTACTGATCTTCAGATTCCGTGACCTTAAAAAGGCTTCTGAGAAAATGTTTAATATGTGATGAAAAATATGAGCTTAAGAGACAGAGTTACAAAAAAGAACATAAAGCATGGAGTAGTATTTGCTACCAAGTTTGGTGATTTTGTAGAGAACTCGATCGAAAAGGCTATTGTTCAGCGCAATCATTTGGCAGAGGAACTTCCGGAAAATCCCGAGAAACTTAAATGGTACAGAGTATCATTGCCCAAGGGACTTTCGGGAGACGGATCCGAGTACTATATCTATGTGAAAATAGGAGATCCCAAGAAGCTGTGTATATTTTTTTCCGGCGGCGGAGTTGCCTGGAATGAATATACGGCGGCAAGGCCTGTCACAATAGGCAAACTTGCAGCGGGACTTCCAAATTTTTATTGGAACAATCTAAGACCTGTCACTCAGATTATGAATATCAACTTTGGTATCACCGATGTTTCTTCTGAGAAAAATCCTTTCAGAGACTGGAGTTTTGTCGTTGTGACTTATGCAACGGGGGATTTCCATGTAGGAAACAACGAGTATTCTTACGTTTCTGAGGAAGGCAAGGATGAGATTCTTCATTTTCACGGATATACAAATTTCCTTGAGAGCATGAAGGTGGCAAAGCGACTTTTTCCTTCGCCGGAAAATATCCTTATTGCGGGTAATTCTGCAGGAGCCTTTGCGATTCCTGCACTTTCGGGTGAAATCGTGGATGATTATTATCCCGAGGCTAAGGATATAACTCTTTTTTCGGACAGCGGACAGCTTCTTTACGATAAGTGGAGAAAGACCGCCAAGAACATCTGGAATACGAAAGAGGAAATCTGGAAGAGCATAACGACAGACAATATAACTCTTGACTGGTACAGAGCTCTTTACGGGAAATATGGTGACCGATTCAGGTATTTGTACTCAAGTTCCGACAGGGACTACCTTTTGAGCGCCTACTACAATGACATAATAAATAAGCAATATAAGACGGATCAGCAGGTTCAGGAAGAGTACCACAGACAGCTGATAGAGATGGTACAGGCACTTAGGGAGCTCAACCCTAAGTTCGGATTTTTTATAAACAATTGGAAGCTCCCGCTTATCACTATGGGTGGCACGGTTCACACAAGCGTAAGGGATATGCAATTTGCGACCTTTACTCAGGACGGTATCACAATGGCGCGCTGGCTTAGCGATGCAGTTGACGGTAAAGTCTATGATGTCGGCACGGAGCTTTTGAGGGAAGAGTGATTTATTGCTCGGGTATTAAGGTATGGAAGAATTTATTGTAAAGATAAACAGAGTATTTTTGACAACTTTATTGGGGTTAGCTTTTGGAGTAGCGGTTATGGCGGGAGTATTTTTCAAAGCTATGATCGCGTTCCTTAGTGAGAATGAAGGCGATTTCTTACTTGTATGCGTACTGGTTGGAATTTATATTTTAATGGCAATCGGCGTTTTTTGGTATGTTTCCTTGAAAGTTACGCAGATCATATATTTTAGAGAAGATGGGATAGACATTCAGAGGATGTTTAAAAAAGCTTCTTTTTCTTACGGAGATGTCTGTTATGATATCGGGGAATTCAGGGCGCAGAACGGTTATCACCAAGGGGCTATTTTTATTAAGTTCAACAATAAAGTCGTGAGTTTCAAAGAATCGGAAGTTACTAATTTTTCGATGGCCGCAAAGTATTTGCGAAGAAATTGCAAGGAAGCGGAAATCATCCGCTGACAGTGGGATGAAGGATGCATCCTAAAGATAGAATACAATTGATGATGAAAGATGTAGTCGTATTGGCTACATCTTTTTGGCAAATGGATGGAGATACGTTTTGCAAAAGAAAGGATAAATAATTACTGACTAGGGGGTGGAAATGGAGTACAGGGTTAGAATAGCAATTCCGGAAGATGAACAGAGAATTCGCGAATTGTTTATTGAGATGCTTAAGACTATTTATCATACAGAAGATGTGGAGGGCTACGAATCCGGCTGTTTGGATCGATATTGGACAAATGGTGAAGAACGTATTCTGGTTGCAGAGGATGAAGCTGTTGTGGCGTATTTATCAATTGAAGTTCATCATGAGCCGGAAGCAGATTATATATATCTTGATGATTTGTCTGTCACAGAAAAATATCGCAATCGTGGAATCGGAAGTGATTTGATTCATGAAGCAGAGGTCTATGCACAAGAAATTGGTATACAGCACATTCTTTTTCACGTTGAAAAATCCAATACTGAAGCATTCCGATTATATGAAAGGCTTGGCTATAAGATTTTCCGTGATGACGGCAACAGATATATGATGAAAAAAGATCGGATTCATATTGCGGAAGAACGCATTACTGCTGAGGAATATGTTGATTTTTTAAAGAGGACGGGTTTGGGGTCACAATATCCAAAAGAGCGTTTTGAAGAACGAATCAGGAAGCTTGTCAAGAATGTTTCCATTAGCCTGATTGCGCGTAATGATAAAGGTCTAATTGTTGGGGCTTTGTTTGGGCTTACAGATTTCTGCTATTGGTTGTACGTGACAGACCTTGGGGTGGACAGGAATTATGAGAGACAAGGTATCGCAAGCAAGCTCATGAAGACTGCACATGAAATTGCCGGTGGAGAAAAGGATATAGCCATATATCTGATTGCCAATGAAGATGCTGTAGGTTTTTATGAGAAAATCGGTATGAAAAGGGCTGACGATGTAATGAAATACAACCACATAGAGTGGACTGAATGGACAATATGAGTGGCTGGCAGATTTATATTTCAGTTAAAAGTGGCAAATGCAGTTTTTCCAAATAATAGGTGATATAAAAATGAATAATCTAGTGGATATAGAAGATTATACGAAAAGATTGACAGAAGAATTGAAAATGAAGTTTGGCAAAAGGCTTTTATATGTTGGACTTCAAGGAAGTTATCTTAGAGGTGAAGCTACGCCTGAGAGCGACATTGATATTATGTTGGTATTGGATGAGATACATTCAAAAGATTTGAATGTTTATCGTCAGATACTGGAAGAACTTGGTGAATATAATCGTGCATGTGGATTCGTCTGCGGAAGGAATGAATTGTTGAATTGGTTCCCTGAAGAAATCAGCCATGTACTTCATACCACTTCGGATATATATGGTAAACTGAATGATATAGTGCCGAATTACAGTAAAAAGGATGTGGCGAACTATATCAAGATGAGTGTCGGAAATTTATATCATATGCTTTGTCATAGACGTATTCATTTTGAAATGGAAAAGAACGTTAATAAACTGCCTTTAGCTAAAAGAGATATTTTCTTTATTCTTCAGAATCTTTATTATCTCGAATATAATACTTTTATCGAGAAAAAAAACGAGGTGACTTCTATAGTTAAAGGTATTGATCTTCAGGTTTGGGAATGTTTCTCAGAAAATGTTACTTATGAGAACATAGATCTGAAAATAGATTTATTATTGGATTGGTGTAAAGATGTTTTGAAAAGAACATCGGGATACAAATAATATTGCAGTAAAACTCGCTATGGAGGGTGAAGTGTATGGGGGGTATAGAAAAGTATAAGAAACCCTACCAAGGCATTAAATAATAAATGGTGTTTTGCTACACCAGCGTTGCCGCAATCTGTATAAATTCATATTCCATAGAGTTTTTATCTTTAAGAACAGTTGATTTACTGTATATTCCAAAAGGGGCGTGAGGAGATTCTTCCCATTTAAATGTGACAAGATCCTTATGCTGTAGTATTTCGTAACCTGCGAGGAGAGCGTAGCCATAGTTTGCAAGAAGCAGGCCGTATGCTTCAGTGGCATTTGCACATATTGCATTATCTACTTCTTCATTTACAGGTACGATATATCGCCTTCTTGAAAAAAGGTTCCTTATTAGATATGGAGGGACAGAAATAATTTGACGGTACTCCCATAAATCTTTGGTGGTTACCGTCTTTTTTTTATGTGCTTTTAATTCTTTTGCTAAAATGTGATTTTTATTTAGCACGCAATATAATTCTTCGTCATATAACTTGGTGAAATGAATATTGGAATCTTTGAATTTGGCATCCTTCATACCTACGATCAAATCCAGTTGGCTGTTTGCAAGACGACTTAAGTTGGCGTCTGTTTGATCCTGAGTGAACTCCGGTATCACATTTGGTTTTGATATTAACAGAGGTTTAAGAATTCGGCTTATAAGATATATTGTGTGAGGATCCATATAGCCGATTTTAAGATTGTGGATATCTCGTTCCTGGTAATTTGATATACGTTCTTTGGAGTGATAGAAGGTATCAATTATTGTATTTGCATCCGCGAGAAATGCTGTGCCGGCCTTTGTCAGTGTAACGGATCTGGTGGTTCTGCTTAAAAGCTTGCAGTTTAGTTCTGTTTCAAGAGACTGAATTTGTTTTGATACGGCTGGTTGTGTGAGACCGAGCTGTTCTGCGGTTTTCATATAATTCAGGGTACCTGCCAGGCTGATAAAGCATTCAAGCTGAGATGTTGTCATAGTGTTCTCCTTGGTTTTTGCTATTCATGGAATTCAGGGGTTAGAGATGAAATATCATTTATTCCAATTATTTATAAATAATAACATATATTCATTTCACTGTATATAAGTTTGATGATAAGATAAAACTGTAAATGAAAAATGCAATTGAGTTTATGTTTGGATTATATATTTAAAATCGGAGAGGATATTAATATGGATTTCTATGAAGTTTTAAATTCAAGACATAGTATAAGAGATTTTGCAGATGAGAGTATTCCTAAGGATATGATGGAGAGAATAGTCAGGGCGGCATATAGTGCACCTGCAAATGACCATTTCAGAGATTGGCATTATGTAGTGGTAACAGATAAAGAGATTATGAAAAATGTTATAGAAGGAGTTCCCAAGAATCTGACTGTTAAGGATGTGGATTCTATGACATTTATCTCTGATCCTGTTCAGAAGGAGAGCTATCAGATTGCTGTACCAAAGCAATACAGAATGCTAATTGATGCTGCTGCTATAATAATTCCGCTGATGAAGAAGAAAGTGGATATTCTAAATCCTTCCTGCCTGTCGGATCTTAACTGTTATGCGTCCATTTGGTGCAGTATAGAAAATGTGTGGCTTGCAGCTGTGGCAGAAGGATATGGATGCAATGTCAGAATTGCACTGGGAAATGAGGAGTCAATAGCTAAAGATGCTTTAAATATTCCCGAAGAGTATATGATTCCTTGTTTTATAGGAATCGGACGACCTGCTGAAACGGCTGTTTATACAAAGCAGATAGATGTGGATTATAATGTCCAGATTCACTGGGAAATATTCTAAGTGAGCAGGCTATCTGCATCGATGGTGATATTGGTGCTGTAATAGATCGGAATATAACGTTGCTTTTTCAAAACAGGTTTAAATTGGAGATAGATATAAGATGGAGCTGAAACGACTTACTGAACATATATGGTACATGCCTTATGAAACGGAGAGGGATCGTCCTAATCTTGGCTATGTGAAGGGAGACAACTGGAGTCTGGCGATCGATGCCGGTCATTCTGAGGCTCATACAAAGGAATTCTATGCACTTCTTGAAAAAGAAAACCTGCCTTTGCCTGCGCTGACTGTCCTTACCCATTGGCATTGGGATCATACTTTCGGAATGCATGCCGTAAACGGACTTTGCATGGCTAATGCAAAAACAAATGAATATCTTTTGGAATGGAAAGAAAAAATAGAAAAGAATGGGGCTGAAGTTTTTTTCGCTATTCATGAAAGCATAGGAAGAGAATACAGCGGTGGCGCCGAAGTAATTGTAAAACAGGCAGATATAATTTTTTCCGGAGAAAGTACGCTTGACCTTGGCGGTTGTAGTGTAAAGATTCTTCAGACAGAGGCTCCGCATACGGACGATTCTACGCTTGTCTATATTGAGAAAGATAAAACGTTATTTCTCGGTGATTCTACCTGTGACGATTTCTTCGCAGGAATCAAAAGAGCTGACCTTTGCGAGAAACTCTCGGATACAATCAAAAAAATCAATCCGGAAATATGTGTGGAGGGTCATTGGACGCCGGTGGATATGCAGGATACTTTGAATGATCTGATGAGTGAGTAAGCATGGAAGATTTAAACATACATATATATGTAAGAACTATGGGGGATATATAATGGAAAAAAACTTTATCGAAATGAAACTATTTCAAGTAAAGCCCGATAGACTCGAGCAATTCGAAGCAAAGATTGATGAGATGTCTGCGAATCAGTCTAAATGCGAAGGCTGTATATCCCTTAAGTACTTTAAACGCTTTTATACTATAGATGGAATTGAACTTGGCGAACCGCCAAGAGAGCTAACCAAGATTATAAAGTGCGTTAAATACTATTCGATTTGGGAGTTTGATACCAAAGAAAACTATGGCGAGGCTATTAAATTCTTCTTTGATAACTATAATAAAGATTTGCAGAAGCTATTGATTGCACCATTTGATATAAATTTGGGATATTCGGTGTAAGAAATATAAAAAAGGGGAGAGGCCATATTGGGGAAAGGAAGAATGTAAGGAGGTTAACTATGACTCAATATGAGAGAATGGAAAAAGGTTTGATTTATGATCCGGGTGATCCTGAAATTATGAATGAGCAGGTTCCTTTTCTGGACAGACAGTGGGAATTCAATCAGCTTAAGCCCTCCGATATTGAAAAAAAGCAGCAATATATGCATGAGGTTTTCGCAGAGTGTGGCGATAACTGCTATATTGAACTGCCGCTTCGCGCCAATTGGGGCGGCCATCATCTCCACTTCGGATCGGATGTTTATGCCAATTCAAATCTGACGCTTGTTGATGACGGTCATATCTACGTGGGTGATAAGGTTATGTTCGGCCCCAATGTGGTTATCAGCACAGCGAGTCACCCTGTGGATTCGGAACTTCGTGCCCGTGGCCTACAGTATAACAAAGATGTTAGGATTGGAGAAAATGCGTGGATAGGCGCAGGAGCCATGCTTCTTCCGGGGATCAGCATAGGAAAGAACACTGTGATAGGCGCCGGTAGTGTTGTTACACATGACATTCCAGATGGCGTGGTTGCGGTCGGAAATCCATGCCGTGTCTTACGTGAAGTATCAGATAGAGATCGTGAATACTTTTATAAGAACGAACGTATTGACTGGGAGAATCTGTAAATTCAATCCTGTACGTAATAACGTCAAATATAGGAGGATGCAGATGAAAAAAATTGGGCTGGTAGGCGGAACAGGACCTGAATCAACAGTAATGTACTATAAAGAATTGAATAGCAGAATTGATAAGTTGACGAATGGAGCTTCTATGCCTGATGTAGCAATAGAAAGTGTAAACTTTCGTAAGGCGTGGAAATTCGTTTCTGATGGGAAGTATCAGGAACTGGCGGACTATCTGTCTGAAAAGGTGGAGAGCATAAAAGCGGGCGGTGCAGAGATTATTTCGCTTACAGCAGGGACAATGCATATCGTATATGAGCAGATTGTTCAGAAAACAAATGTATCACTGATAAGTATTCCTAAGGTTGTAAGTGATGAAGCGGTTTCCAAAGGGATCAAAAAAGTAGGTCTTCTTGGAACCATTTTTACAATGGAACAAGACTACATGAAAAAAGATCTTATTGAAGCCGGAATAGATGTAGTCATACCACAGAAAAATGAGCGTGAATTGATTGCAAAGAGGATATTGGAAGAGCTTGAACAAGGTATTGTAAAAGAAAGTACACTTGAAGAGTTCAGAGGAATCATTGAGAGAATGCATGTTGAAGACGGTATAGAAGCAGTTATTCTCGGTTGCACGGAGTTACCGCTTTTATTAAACGAAAAGAATTGTCCTATTCTTTGTCTGGATTCGGTTGAGATACATTTGAACAAATTGATTGAACTTGCGATGCAAGAATAGAAGGCAAAAATTATATAAGAGAGTGACATGAGCGACAAAAAGTTATTTTACAATGAGTATGAGAATTTCTATGAAATGGCAGAACGCTCCGATGCATTCAGGAATTTCTGTAAGGATGCATTCGGAGATGATTTTTCGCAGGATGGATTTAGTGATATTAAGCAGATAGACAGAATTATCGATTATATTCCGACAGGTCGGGAAAGTCATATACTTGATGTGGGATGCGGAAACGGAAAGATGCTGGGATACCTGCAAAAAAGAACAAATGCTTTTATCCACGGATTTGATTATTCCGAGAACGCTATAAATACTGCAGAGAAATTATTCCGGACAAATGCAGAGTTTCGACAGGGGCTTATTGGCGAGATTGATTATCCTACAGAACAGTTTGATGTAATAACCTCTATGGACACGATGTATTTTGCTCCGGATATGGAAAAGTTTATATTACAGGCTATTGGATGGCTTAAGAAAGACGGCGTACTTTTTGTGTGTTATCAGGAAGGTGATGTGATGCCTAAGACTGATAACAAGGATACAACTGTCTTTGCCGGAGCATTACAGAAAAACAGCATCCCTTATGAAGTGGAAGATATAACCAAAGAGACTTATGAACTTCTGAAAAAGAAGAGAGAAGCTGCTATTTTGCATCAAAAGGAATTTGAAAATGAAGGTAGCAGCGAGTGGTTCGATATGCTGATGGCACAGACCGACTGCGTTACTGAATCTTTTGGTTTGTTTGCGGAGAAAATGGCAAGATATATCTACACTGTCAGAAAGTGATTGCAATGGATAAGAAGTTGCAAGCTAATGTAAGCTGACAGTTTTTTGACTTAAGAGGGGGTACTTATGAACATACAGGTTATCAGGGCGACGGAAACGTGGCAGCAGGCGGGAGCGTATTACGTCCGGATTCAAGGAATGGCAAAACAATACAATATTACGCTTCGACGCGAATTTGACGAACATGACGGACCGGATACGAAATATATCGTCCTTACAGATGATGATTTTCCTGTTGCAACCTGTCGTTTTTATAGTATTGACGCGACGTCAGCTATGATAGGCCGAGTTGTTGTACTTCCTGAGTATCGCGGAAAGGGGCTTGGAAAGCGCGTTATGCAAGAGGCAGAAAACTGGCTTTTGGATCTTGGCTATACGCATGCGCTGATTGAGAGCCGCGATGTTGCTGTCGGGTTTTATCAGACTTTAGGGTATACAGTAACCGACAGGCATATTGTTCACGGCGATACATTCGACTGCATCCGCATGGAAAAGAAGCTGACTTAATAGGGAACTTTGAATAAATCAAAATAAAAGGACAGTGAAAGATGGAAATTTCACTGTCCTTTTACCATATATAAGAGTGAGAAGTATTTTAGTCTATGAAAAATTCTGAAATCTGCGCTTCGTATGAATCGCGAAGATCTTCGGGAATATCGTATTCATCCAAAGCTTCGGCTACGGACCAATGTTCGTTTGCCATTGAACGAAGAATGCTGCGGATGACGCGAGAATCGGAAGCCTCCAATGTTTCAACGTTATTCATAATCATACCCTCCTCACAAAAAATGTTCCGAAATAAAATAATATAAATATACGGTCACACATTTTGTTATAATATTAATATATATTCTACAACATATTGTAGCTCAAAAAAAATCAGATACAAGTATTGACATTTTGCAATATTTTGTCTTTTTTCTAAAAATCGGGGGACTTTGAATTAAATGACGATTGCTGCGATAGTTCTGTCGGTTATTGGCTTGATAACCTCATTTACTGTGGTTGGGATCATTCCGTCTCTTGCCGGTGCCGTTATCAGTGTGATGTGTCTTTTGCGGGAAAAAACAATTAGTGCGGTGCGGGCTCTTGCTATGTCTGTGGTCGGAGCACTTGTTCCTGTTATCATGTATCTAAACAGCTTCGGATTTGCTCTGCCATATGAAAAGAGCGAGGAGCTTTCAATTTTATCTCAGATTATTTACGACAACTACACAAACATGGGGCTTGATATGCAATGGTTGGTGGAGAGCGAGCTTGAAAAAGAGCAGATATTTTATATTAATACAGACGACCAAAAAATTACTTCGACCGCCGCAAAAGATAAAACCGTAGTTTTTGAAGTTGTCGGCGAAAGTACCGACAAGGACGGAAGCCTTTCCGGTAAAACAACAGAAGGTACGGGAGATAAAGGAAAGATAGAGGGCGATGGTGATTTTAAGCCAGCAAGCATACAGATAGGTGCTTCTGACGATAACATGCCATCTTACGGCGGTATTCCCAGGGGAACGAGTCTGATCGCGCAGTATTTCAGGGAAGATGATCACAACTGCAATCCGGTGCTGGTTCTCCAGAATAACTCGGGAAAAGAACTTCGGTATGAGTGCAGATTTATTGCTAGAAATGATGATGGCGATGAGCTTTCGGTATCCGAGAAGACAGTTGAAGTTGTTCAAGACGGAGCCAAATTTGTATTTGAGGGAAGGTTTGATAAGAGGGAGCTTAATGGGAAACTTCCCACCATGTATGAGTTTTCTGTCACCAAAAGAAATCCCTATGAGAAGGACAGGCTTAACGACATTGCTATTCATTCCAAAGCTGAAGGAAATTCTGTGGTGGTTGAGGCTAAGAATTTATGTGATAAGAAAGTGAAAGTGGACGCATTTGTTTTATTTTTTGACGGGGCGGAGCTGGTTGATTGTATCTGGCTCATTCCCGCGAGTAACAGCAATGTGTATGTGGAGCCAAACGGAGTGGGAACAGTAAAGGGAGATGCGTACTACAGGTTTGATAGAGTGGAGACGTACTACACCGCCTATGAAGCAGTGGACGAAGCAGAAGAAGAGTGATAGCTGAGTGCATCCATAGCGGAGAATTTTTTAATGATTCGAAGAGCGAGTGGTATTGCGAAGCAAAAAAAGAGGTAGCCGTTATTCGGCTGCCTCTGTAGGTGTTACTATCATGTTTATCGCTTCCATTGCAACTTCGTAAAGCGAAGCCATCTCCTTGGCGTTCTCGTCATCGATTTCGGCAAGACGTTTATACTGTGAACCAAAGTAGGAGCTTGCCTGTTCAATGGTAGTGCGGGAAATAATGTGGCCGTTACAGTACATGGTACCGGTCTCAGCATTGTACTTACCCGATATGCCGCGCGCTTTTTGTGCGTCGCCTACGCCCATGGATTTAGCAAGTGAGTGAATAAGATCTTCTCTTTCGTTTGCCATGACACTAGCCCTCCACATATTCATCTTTCCTTTCTAATTATAGCTTATTATTTGCCCTGAATACAATACGCGGCTTTTCAAGTATAATAGAATTAAGCCGATTTTACAATAATTTTTTCACACAAGGAGGAATATTGCATGGCTAAATATGTAATGGCGTTGGATGCGGGAACTACCAGCAACAGATGTATTCTTTTCAATGAAAAAGGAGAGATGTGCAGCGTATCTCAAAAGGAGTTTACGCAGTTTTTCCCTAAACCCGGCTGGGTGGAGCACGACGCCAACGAAATATGGCAGACTCAGCTTTCGGTTGCGCGCACGGCTATGCAGAATGTGGGAGCAACCTATGAAGATATCGCTGCGATCGGAATTACCAATCAGCGTGAGACTGTCATTGTTTGGGATAAAAAGACAGGTCAGCCCGTCAGTAACGCTATCGTTTGGCAGTGCAGACGTACTGCGGACTACGCTGCGCAAAAGATGCAGGAAGACCCGGGGATAGTCAAGAAATTTCAGGAAAAGACGGGACTTAAGTTCGATCCCTATTTTTCGGGAACCAAGATAAGATGGATTCTTGAAAATGTGGAGGGTGTGAGAGAGCGCGCAGAAAACGGCGAGCTATGCTTTGGAACCGTTGATTCCTGGCTTATATACAAGCTTACAAAGGGGAAGGTTCATGTTACCGATTATTCCAATGCATCAAGAACACTTCTCTTTAATATAAATACACTTAAATGGGATGAGGAACTGTGCGGCATTTTGGAAGTGCCCATGTCCATGCTCCCTGAAGTTAAGCCGTCAAGCTGCGTATACGGAGAGACCGATTCCGAGTTCTTTGGTGGCCCCATCAAGATCGCGGGAGCTGCGGGAGATCAGCAGGCGGCGCTGTTTGGACAGACATGTTTTACTGAAGGTGAAGCCAAGAATACATACGGAACCGGATGTTTCATGCTTATGAATACCGGAGATAAGCCTATTTTTTCCAAAAACGATCTTCTTACGACCATAGCATGGGGCGTTGACGGCAAGGTTGAATATGCCCTTGAAGGATCGGTGTTCGTTGCAGGCGCTGCAATCCAGTGGCTTAGAGACGAGCTTAAGATCGTGGACTCATCGCCTGATTCCGAGTATTTTGCAACAAGAGTTGAGGATACAAACGGTTGCTACGTTGTTCCTGCATTTACAGGACTTGGTGCGCCGTACTGGGATCCTTATGCAAGGGGCGCGATAACAGGACTTACAAGAGGTGTAAGCAAAGAGCACATAATAAGGGCAACTCTTGAGTCGCTGGCATTTCAGACCTATGATGTTCTGCACGCAATGGAGCTTGATACGGGCAAAAAGATATCGTCTCTTAAAGTCGACGGCGGAGCTTCGAACAATAATTTCCTTATGCAGTTTCAGTCGGATATTCTTGATGCCAAAGTTCTTCGCCCTTCATGCGTAGAGACTACGGCGATGGGAGCTGCGTACCTTGCGGGACTTGCGGTCGGATACTGGAAGAGTAAGGAAGATGTTATCAAGAACTGGGCTGTTGACAGGGAATTCAATTCTCAGATTACTGAGGAAAAGAGAGAGAAAGAACTAAAAGGCTGGCACAAAGCCGTAAAGTCAACACTTCTTTGGGCTAAGGAGGACTAAAAGTTTATGTATGATGTGATAATTATCGGAGCGGGCGTGTCGGGTGCGGCTGTCGCGTGGCAGCTTTCGCAGTATGACATCAAGACCTGCGTATTGGAAAAATGCGATGACGTGTGCGAAGGAACGTCCAAGGCTAATTCGGCGATAATTCATGCAGGCTATGACGCCGCCGAAGGTTCTCTTATGGCAAAGCTCAATGTCAGAGGAAACGAGATGATGGACAAGCTCTGCGAAGATCTGGATATTCCTTTTAAGAGGATAGGATCACTTGTCGTTTGCATCCACAAGGAGGAGCTACCGGGGCTTAAGACTCTCTATGACAGAGGTATAAAAAACGGTGTTAAAGGGCTTAAGATTCTTTCTAAGGAAGAAGCACTTTCCATGGAGCCAAATCTTTCGGACGATACAGAAGGAGCTCTTTTTGCCCCGAGTGCGGGAATTGTTTGCCCGTTTGAGCTCAACATGGGAATGGCGGAAGTTGCTGCTGTTAACGGAACAGAGTTTAAGTTTAACACCGAGGTAAAAGACATCAAAAAGAGTGATGACGGGAACTGGCACATAAGTACAAATAACGGAGAGTATGTTACAAAGCTCGTTGTCAATGCGGCGGGTGTGTATGCCGACGTCATTCACAACATGGTTAGTGCAAACAAGATACATATAACAGAAAGAAGAGGTGACTACTGCCTTCTTGATAAGCAGGTCGGGGGATATGTGAATCACATTATCTTCCCGCAGCCTACGGCTCTTGGAAAGGGTGTTCTTGTGGCACCTACGGTACACGGCAATATGATAGTCGGCCCGACGGCAATAGATACCGAGGATAAAGAGGCTACGAACACGAAGGCGGAAGGAATAAACGAGCTTATAGAAAAAGCCGGAAACCATATTAAGAAGCTTCCCATGAATAAGGTGATTACTTCATTTGCGGGACTTCGTGCACACGAGGATGGACACGAATTTATTATTAAAGAGATCGAGGATGCACCGGGATTTATTGATTGTGCGGGAATAGAGTCTCCCGGACTTACAAGTAGTCCTGCAATCGGCGAGATGGTCTGCGATATAGCGAAATCTCTTTTGCCCATGAAAAAGAAAGATGAGATCATCACAACGAGAAAGGCTGTAAGAAGAACGGAAGGGCTTTCTGCAGAGGAGATGAACGCTCTTATAAAAGAGAATCCCGCATACGGAAATATAATCTGCAGATGTGAATCAATAACAGAAGGCGAGATAATCGACTCAATTCACAGACCGCTTGGGGCAAAGAGTCTTGATGGTGTAAAGAGAAGGACGAGAGCGGGAATGGGAAGATGTCAGGCGGGCTTTTGCATGCCAAGGACAATGGAGATATTAAGCAGAGAACTTGGTATAGATTATGAAGACATTACAAAGTCGGGCGGAAAGTCCAACATAGTCCTTGAGAGAACCAAAGGGGAGGTGAGATGAGCATGAAGTCATACGATATAGTTATTGTCGGAGGCGGACCTGCGGGACTTGCAGCTGCAATCGCGGCAAAGGAAGCGGGAAATGACAGCATACTGATCCTTGAGAGGGACAAAGAGCTTGGCGGCATTTTGAATCAGTGCATTCACAACGGCTTTGGACTTCATACATTCAAGGAGGAACTCACAGGTCCAGAGTATGCCGACAGATTTAAGCAAAAGGTTTTTGAACTCGGAATAGATTATAAGCTTGGCACTATGGTGATGAACATTGAAGGCGACAGAACGGTCACAGCCATGAACAGAGAGGATGGCATGTTCACGATACCGGCTAAAGCAGTGATCCTTGCCATGGGCTGTAGGGAGAGGTCAAGAGGAGCTCTCAATATTCCGGGCTATCGCCCTGCGGGGATTTTTTCTGCGGGAACGGCTCAGAGACTTGTAAATATCGAAGGTTACATGCCGGGCAAAGAAGTAGTTATCCTTGGCTCGGGAGATATCGGACTTATCATGGCGAGGAGAATGACTCTTGAAGGTGCAAAAGTTAAGCTTGTCGCAGAACTTATGCCGTATTCTGGAGGGCTTAAGCGAAATATTGTTCAGTGTCTTGATGATTATGATATTCCGCTTAAATTGTCGCATACAGTCGTAGACATTGAGGGAAAAGAGCATATAGAGGCGGTCACAATAGCAGAGGTTGGACCTGACAGAAAGCCGATTCCGGGGACGGAAGAGCGCTATACTTGTGATACACTTCTTTTATCATGCGGTTTAATACCCGAAAATGAGCTGTCTCTTTCTGCGGGAATAGAGATGAATGCAGTAACGGGCGGCCCTACGGTCAACGAATCTCTTGAGACCAATATTCCCGGAATCTTTGCCTGCGGCAATGTTCTGCATGTTCACGATCTTGTGGACTATGTCTCAGAAGAAGCTAAAAGAGCGGGTTATAATGCGGCAAAATATATCGAGAGCGGATGCAGGGCAGGAAACACTTCGGGAAATATAGAGGTTGTCGCTGAGAGCGGAGCAAGGTATACTGTTCCAAAGACGATTGATACAGGTAGGATGGAAGATCTCTTGACCGTGAGGTTCAGAGTTGGCGATGTTTACAAGGATTCTTTTGTCAGTGTGTACTTTGATGATGAGAGAGTCATGCATAACAAAAAGAGAATCATGTCTCCGGGTGAAATGGAGCAGATTGTTCTTAAGAAGGATGAACTTGTAAAGAGAAGCGGTCTTAAGAAGATAGTTGTAAGGATTGAAGGTGAATGATCATGATTACTGAAAAGCTTGATAAGTTACTTGAGATGGCAAAAGAAAATCCGGCTCTTAAAGAGGAGCTTCTTTCAACGAGAAAATCGGCAAATCCTGTTTCTGATTTCTGCGATATTGCTACGAAGAACGGAATTGAACTCACTGTTATGGATATTATAAATCAGGGAGAAGAGTTCTATGCGGAGATAAAGAGAAGTACCAACGGCGGCGGAGAGAATTCACCCGATCTTGACTTTCAGAACGATGAATATTCGATTTTTATGATGAGACTTGAAGGATAAAAAAATAGTTAAGGAGTAACGCTATGGATAAAAGAGAACTTACATGCATAGGTTGTCCCATGGGATGCTTTCTTACTGTTATGCTTGAGAACGGAGAAGCTGTGTCCGTTGAGGGCAATACTTGTCAGAAAGGGGACATCTACGCAAGAAAAGAAGTAGTGAACCCGACCAGAATAGTTACAAGTACCGTGAAGCTTGAAGGTAGCGACAGAAGCAGAGTTTCTGTAAAAACAAGCACCGATATTCCCAAGAGCAAGATCTTTGATGTCATGAAAGAGATAAATGAGGCAATCGCCAAGGCGCCTGTTTCGATAGGGGATGTTATAATTAAAAACGTAGCGGGCACGGGAAGTGACATAATAGCTACAGGAAATGGAGATTTAATATGAGAAAATTACTTGTTGTTGTAGATATGCAGAAGGATTTCGTTGACGGAGCACTTGGAACAAAGGAGGCCGTTGCGATCGTTCCTGCTGTTGTAGAGAAGATAAGAAGCTACGACATAAAGGATGTGTTTGTGACAAGGGACACACATCAGGAAAACTATATGGACACTCAGGAGGGAAAAAATCTTCCAGTTGTTCACTGCGTAGAGAATACAGAAGGCTGGGAGCTTGATAAGACTGTGGCAGCAGAGGTTGAGGGTGCTACATTTATCAATAAGCCCACATTCGGATCTGTTAAGCTCGCAGAGACTATAAAGGCTATCGCTGATAAAGAAGAGATAGAAGTAGAGCTCATCGGTCTTTGCACAGATATCTGTGTTGTTTCGAATGCGCTCATGCTTAAGGCTTACATGCCTGAAATAAAGATTAGTGTGGATCCCAAGTGTTGTGCGGGAGTTACCGTAGAAAAGCACCTTGCTGCCCTTGAGACCATGCGTTCATGCCAGATTACTTGCTAGACTAGAGAGGATACTTATGTTTGGGAATAACAAAAAACCCGTAACCATAATCACGGGATACCTTGGCTCAGGAAAGACAACTCTTTTGAATGAGCTTTTAAAGAATGAAGACAACAGTGGGATCGCACTTATTGTAAACGATATGGGAAGCATAAACATCGATGCTTCTCTCATTAAGAACAACAACGTGACAGAAGCCGATTCCAAGATGATTGAACTTACAAACGGATGTATATGCTGTACGCTTCAGGAAGCGTTCATGAATCAGATTGAGGAATTGTCCAAAGACAAGAATGTAAAAAAGATAATCGTTGAAGCTTCCGGTATCAGCAATCCCGCATCCATAGCAGACGGCTTTTTAATGTACAAGGATACTCACCAAAAGAGTAACGTTTATCTTGATTCAATAGTGACAGTCGTTGATGCGGACAGAATCTACACAGAATTTCTTGACGGCTTGAATGAAAAGAGTGAGCAGGAAATAAGTGAGATAGAGGACGAAGATCCTGATATCCTGAATCTTGTTATGGATCAGATCGAGTTCTGCAATATCGTTGTTTTAAATAAGTGTGACCTTCTTCCTCCCGATAAGATCGAGGAAGTAAAAAACACTATAAGAAACTTCCAAAGAGAAGCGGAAATCATCGAGTGCGTAAGCGGAAAGGTTGATTCCGACAAGATATTCAGCGGAGATAAGTTCGACTACGACGAAGTAATGAATTCATCTGCTATGCAGCAGGCTCTTGCAAGAGAAAGCAAGATGGAGGAGTCCTGTGTCGATGAGTATGGTCTCAATTCTTTTGTATATGAGAATATAAGACCTTTTGACAGAGAGCTTTTCAGCAATTTTATAGAAAACGAATATCCTGAGGATATCGTAAGAGCCAAGGGTTATATATGGTTTGCCGACGACGATATTCATGTTCAGCTCTTTGAGCAGGCAGGAAGAAACGCTTCGGTTTCTGAAGTTTCCAACTGGGTTGCAGCGTTTGAAGAAGAGGAAAGGCAGAAAGTAATTGAAGCTTATCCCGATATTATGGATGAGTGGGATGAGGTCTACGGAGACCGAATGAACCAGATTGTTTTTATAGGAAAAGAAATAGATAAAGACGCCATCACCGATAGACTTGATGATTGTTTGGCTGAAAAGGTGGAAGAAGTTGAATAAGGTATATTTTGTAAACGGCTTTTTGGATGCCGGTAAGACCAGTTTTATACAGGATCTTCTCGAGGAGGACTATTTCGAGATAGACGGAAAGACACTCCTTATACTCTGTGAGGAGGGAGAAGTAGAGTATGATGACTTTCTTATGCAGCATCTGAAAGTCGTTATCAAAAATATCGAAAACGAAGAAGATTTCACTCCCGAACATATCGCGGAGCTTGAAAAAGAAGTTTGCCCCGAAAGGATTGTTGTTGAATACAACGGAATGTGGGATAGAAGGAATCTTGATCTTTCAAGGTTCTGGGACGATATCATGGAAATCGTAATAATAGATTCAGCCACATTTGAGATGTTTGCGGCGAATATGAAATCTATTATGTCCGAACATGTGCGAAAAGCATATCTTACAATTTTCAATAACTGCGACGATGTCATGGATAAGATGGCTTCATACAGACGAAGTGTTAAGGCTGTAAATCCCAGCCTTAATATAGTCTGCAAGGATAAGCACGGAGAAGACATACTTCAGAAATTTGAAGATGATCTTCCGTATTCTTTGGACGATGAGGTAATTGATGTAAGAGACGACAGGTTCTCGGTCTTTTACCTTGACAGCCTTGATAATCTCGACAGATATCTTGGGAAGAAGATAGTCTTTACGGCACGTATCATGAAAGCAAAAGAGGAAGGTAAAGATATATTCCTTGCGGGAAGGCTTGCAATGACATGCTGTGAAGAGGATATTTCTCTTTTTGGAATAATCTGTCACTACAGCGGGAGTGACCCTGTCGAGAATGACGATTGGGTTGAGATAACAGGTACGGTCGACAAGGACTATGTCGCCAAGTACGATGTGGAATTCCCAACCTGTCTCGTCGAGTCTATCCGCCCTTGTGAAAAACCTGCACGCGAAGTCATCTCAGTTGTGTAGAGCACTTAACGAGGTATTTTCGAGTTTAGTGCGAACCATACAAGTTCACTTGGCGAGGTTTTTCCGAGCCTAGTGAAGCTTGTATTTCCTAATATCTTCTCATATTTTCTTTACCAAATTTTTCTAAGAAATTTCCCAAATAAGCCGATATATAAAGAGAAACCGATAACTGTCAATTTTTTTAATTCATATTTACGGGGGTAAATCTATGAGAGTAGAGCGGAAAATGGATGTTCCGATCAGTACTTTTCAGAAGCGGGACGGTAGTACAGATGCAAGTAATTCACAAAATATCGGAGTAAACAGCGCAAGCGGAAAAAACAAAAAAGCCGGAAAATCGGGTAATAACAACAATCCGTCTGTATCAGGCACAAACCTTACAGGTGAGAGCCTTGTTGCACAGAGACGCGGAATTGCTCAGAAGCAGGCGCTCAGAGTGGTTGCTGATGCGTTTAAGAGTGAAAGCAAAATTGATACACAGATGCAGCAGCTTTTGGATGAGATACATATGTATCAGGATGAAATCAGTGCACGAGAGGAAAGGCTTGAAATAAATAATAAAAAGCTTGAAGAGCTGCAGAAGAAGTATAACGTAGATCCTAATAGTGAAGAACATAAGCTGTTGTCACAATTAGAAGATGTTCAGGGATCAACAGGATATTTAAAAGGAAAATCTGAGGAAGATGCAGCAGTACCGATTACCGAGTATCAAAAAGAAGCATATTTGTACGTTAAAAGCAATGAAGAATTAAACGATGAAATAAATGATTTTAAAGATGCCATATATAAAAGCAGATTAAATTATACAGAAATCAAGAAGGCGCGTGAAAAGACACATAACATGATTGATGCTCAGAAGGCGTCCGAGGATATAATGGAGTCTGCAAATAAAGAAGCGGTGGTCCTTTTGACGGATGAAGCTGTCAGTCATTTGGATGAAGCACAAAAAGAAAGAGAAAAAGAAGCAAAAGAACAGGCGGAAGAGAAGAAGGAAGCAAAGAAAGAAAAGGCAGAGAAATTAGAAAGAGAAGCAAGGCAGCAGGAGATGATAGAGAATATAAAGGAGCGTGCCGAGCTTGGAGAAAAGACAACTGCCGATATAAAGAGAGCAAGTGCAAGAAAAGAGAGAATGGAAGCTGTGGAGTTCGATGTGCCTGAAGATAGAAAGCAGGTAATTGCCGATACAGCTAATCTTGATGAATCACAAGGCGATGTTCAATCTGAAATCACAAATATTCTAAACGGTCTTAAGCTTCTTTCCGATGATATCAAGGGCGTTACTGTCGACAGACAGCTATAAACATATACGGTAAAAAATGAGCAAAATGTCCGCATTACGCGGACATTTGTTCTTTTATACAATAATTCAAGTTAAAGCAATCAAGATTTGAGCAATATTTTACATTGTTTTTGGAATCCTCTTATGTTAAGTTGTGATTATAATTTTTTTTACTTTACTATGAAAAAGCGGAGAGAATAAAAAATGGCGCAGCTATGGGGTGGCAGATTTACAGGAAGTATCAATGAACTTGCATGGAATTTCAATGCTTCCATCGGTTTTGACAAGAGATTTTTGGAACAGGATGTCAGAGGAAGCAAGGCTCATGCAACGATGCTTGCCAAGCAGAATATCATATCCGAAGAGGAAAAGAAGCTTATAACGGAAGGTCTTGATTCCATATTGGAAGACGTCAAGGCGGGAAAGCTTGAGATTACAAGCAAGTACGAAGACATTCACAGCTTCCTCGAGGCTAATCTTATAGACAGGGTCGGTGATGCCGGTAAGAAGGTTCACACAGGACGAAGCAGAAACGATCAGGTTGCTCTTGATATGCGACTTTACGCAAGAGGTGAAGTTGAGCATATGTCGGATCTTCTTTACACAATGCTTACAACGCTTCTTGATATCATGGAGGCACATACACAGACTTACATGCCCGGATTCACACACCTTCAGAAGGCGCAGCCCGTTACACTTGCGCACCACGTAGGCGCATATTTTGAAATGTTTAAAAGAGATTTTCTCAGAATGAAGGATATATACACCAGGATGAACTATTGTCCTCTCGGAGCCGGAGCTCTTGCGGGAACAACATATCCTCTCGATAGAGATTATACGGCACAGCTTCTTGATTTTTACGGACCTACACTTAACAGTATGGATTCCGTTTCGGACAGAGACTATCTCATTGAGTTTTTATCGGCGCTTTCAACTGTGATGATGCATCTTTCAAGATTCAGTGAAGAGATCATAATCTGGAATTCGAATGAATACAGATTCGTTGACATTGATGATGCATATTCAACAGGAAGCAGTATCATGCCTCAGAAGAAGAATCCCGATATCGCGGAGCTTGTAAGAGGCAAGACAGGAAGAGTTTACGGAGACCTCATGTCTCTTCTCACAACGATGAAGGGAATTCCGCTTGCATACAACAAGGATATGCAGGAGGACAAAGAGGCGGCATTTGATGCGATAGATACTACATCGAACTGTCTCACACTCTTTACTGATATGCTCAGAACGCTTAAGTTCAATAAAGAAAATATGGAAAAGAGCGCGATGATGGGTTATACAAATGCCACTGATGCGGCAGATTACCTTGTTGTGAAGGGGATGCCTTTCAGGGATGCGCATTCCGTTATCGGAAAACTTGTTCTTCATTGCATAGACAAGAAGTGCGCAATAGATGATCTTAAGATTGATGAGCTCAAGAGCTTTTCGGAGCTTTTTGACGAAGATATTTATGATGCGATCAGTCTTGAGACATGTGTAAACAAGAGACTTACGATCGGAGCTCCGAGCCCCGTCTCAATGAAAAAAGTTATTGATGCAAATAAAGCTTTTTTAAATGAAAATAAGCTTTAATATATTTAGTTGAATCTAGGAGGACATTATGAGCGAGAAATTAAAGGTTGCAGTACTTGGCGGAACTGGTATGGTTGGTCAGAGGTTTATTGACATTATCAAAGATCATCCTTGGTTTGAAGTCACAACAATTGCTGCAAGCCCCAGAAGTGCAGGACAGACTTACGAAGAGGCAGTAGGAAACAGATGGAAGATGGATGGTCCCATTCCTGAATCCGTTAAGAATATCGTTATTAAGGATGTTACTGATGTAAAGGGTGTTTCAGAGGACGTTGACTTTGTTCTTTCAGCAGTAAACATGTCTAAGGACGAGATCAAGGCTATCGAAGAAGAATACGCTAAGACAGAGACACCTGTAGTTTCCAACAACAGTGCACACAGATGGACTCCCGATGTTCCTATGATCATTCCTGAGATCAACCCTGAGCACACAGACGTTATCGAGTTCCAGAAAAAGAGACTCGGAACAACAAACGGATTTATCGCAGTTAAGCCCAACTGCTCAATCCAGAGCTACACACCCGCTCTTACAGCTTGGAAGGAGTTTGAGCCTTATGAGGTTGTAGCTACAACATATCAGGCTATTTCAGGAGCAGGTAAGAACTTTGAAGAGTGGCCCGAGATGGTAGGAAACGTTATTCCTTTCATTTCAGGAGAGGAAGAGAAGTCAGAGAAAGAGCCCCTCAGAATTTGGGGTAAGGTAGAGAACGGCGTTATCGTTCCCGCTGACGACGTTAAGATTACATGTCAGTGCATCAGAATCCCTGTTCTTTACGGCCACACAGCAGCTGCTTTTGTTAAGTTCAAGAAGAATCCTACAAAGGAACAGCTTATCGAGAAACTTGAGAACTTCTCAGGAGTACCTCAGAAGCTTCAGCTTCCCAGCGCTCCAAAGCAGTTCATTCAGTATATGCAGGAAGATAACAGACCTCAGATTACACTTGATGTCAACTATGAGAACGGTATGGGTGTAAGCATCGGACGTATCCGTGAGGATTCTGTATATGATTGGAAGTTTGTAGGACTTTCACACAATACTCTTCGCGGCGCAGCAGGCGGAGCTGTTGAGTGTGCTGAGCTTTTGAAAGCAACAGGTTTTATTAACAAAAAGTGATAGGATATGTTAGAACAGAGACAGGATGATTTAAGATTTTTAAATAGATATTATGAGAGCGGACTGTCCAATATTCTTGTTGTCTACGGGCACAAGAATATTGAGCAGGATGCTTTTCTTATGAAGTTCATGGAAAACAGAAAGAGCTTTTTCTATTCGGCAAGATCTGCATCTGCCAAGGAACAGCTCACTCTGTGGTCCGGTGAGCTCAAAAGAGATGGAATTCCGGTGGGAGAAGTGAGTACTTATTATGATCTGCTCGCTTCTTGTGCGGATTCGGTCGGAAGAGCTCCGGTAATTTTTGTGATTGGTAATTTTGAGAATATCTTAAAGACCGATCAAACATTTATGAGTCAGCTGACGGAGTATTTGGAAAAGAACGGTAAGTACAGACAGGTTCTTGTTCTTCTTGTAAGTAATGACGTCAACTGGGTTGAAAACAGTATGGTGGCGAGCCTTGGAAATCTTGCGGCAAACATTGCGGGATTCAGAAAGATAAAGCCACTTCCTTTTTCTGCGCTTAGATCGTTCTATCCCAAGATGTCCTACAAGGATGCGGTTCTTACTTATTCGGTTCTCGGTGGACAGACGGGACTGTGGAGATATTTTGACGACTCCCTTTCTTTCAAAGAAAATGTCTGCAAGAATATTTTGGACAGGAATTCTTATCTCTATGGGGAGGCACTTCGCCTCACATCACAGAATCTTAGAGAAACTGCGGTGTACCATACGATATTGTCTGTTATGGCGCGCGGTATCAATAAGCTCAATGATATTTATCATGAGACAGGGTTCTCCAGAGCCAAGATTTCTGTTTATCTGAAAACACTGATTCATCATGATTTTGCATATAAAGCATATTCATTCGGAAATGTCGGAAGAGAGAACGTCGTAAAGGGCGTGTATAAGATTGCGGATCCTCTTTTGGATTTTTACTTTAGATTTATTTTTCCGAATGAAAGTAGTTTGATGCGGATGCCTGCGGAAAGATTTTATGATATATTTATATCTGCAGGAATGCAAAACTATGCTACGGAGCACTTTAAATCCGTTTGCCGCGAGTATATCCTACGCTGCGAGGAGAGAGGTCTTTTCCCCTTTGCTATTGAAGAAGATGGCGAATGGCTTGGTAAAGAGGGCAACCTTGATATCATAGTCCAGAGTGATACGGGAGATACGGCACTCGGAATTTGCTGTTGGCAGAAGCAAGCTACCCATGAAGATCTTATTAGCATAGAGTCCTGCGCAAAAAAAGCAAGACTGGAGGGAGATTATTACTATCTCTTCTCAACCGTGGGATTTGATGCATGGCTGCAAGATGCGGCGATGAGACCCGACAGTAAGATCAGGTTGATTGGGATAGATGAACTTACCAATGGCTAAACAGGTTTATATAGCGGAGAAACCCAGTGTTGCTCAGGCGTTTGCCTCAGCAATGAAAATAAATTTTACCAGGAGAGATGGTTACCTTGAGTCGGACACGGCGATAATCACGTGGTGTGTCGGACACTTGGTAACCATGAGTTATCCTGAGGTCTATGACGAAAAATACAAACGGTGGTCTTTGGACACACTTCCTTTTATTCCTGATAATTTCAAGTATGAAGTTATCGGAAATGTCTCGAAACAATTCAAGATAGTAAAAGAGCTGCTAAACAGAGAAGACGTAGATACGATATATATTTGTACCGACTCGGGACGAGAGGGTGAATATATATATCGGCTTGTTGATATGCAAGCAAACGTCAAGGATAAAAAGAGAAAAAGAGTCTGGATCGATTCACAGACGGAAGAGGAGATACTTCGCGGAATACGTGAGGCGAAGGATGACAGTGAGTACGATAACCTCGGAGCATCTGCATTTCTAAGGGCAAAAGAGGACTACCTCATGGGTATCAACTTCTCAAGAGCACTTACTCTTAAATATGCCTACTCTATCAAAAACTACCTCAATATAGACAAATGCGTAGTTTCGGTGGGCAGAGTTATGACCTGTGTTCTGGGAATAGTTGTTGAAAGAGAAAGAGAGATAAGAGAGTTTGTCAAAACTCCTTTTTACAGGATCATTTCCAAGGTCGATATCGGCGGAAAAAAGTGTGATGCGGAGTGGAGAGTAACTGATGATTCCAAGTATAAGGACTCTTTTGATTTGTACAGCGAAAAGGGCTTTAAGACCAAAGAAGGCGCAAATAAGCTGATTGCTTCTCTCGGAGAGACTCCTGTAGAAGCTTCTGTTTTTAAATGCGAGAAGAAAAAAGAAGTCAAAAACGCACCTTTGTTGTATAATCTTGCCGAGCTACAGAATGACTGTTCAAGATTTTTTAAGATAAATCCCGATGAAACCCTTGCGGTAGCTCAGGAACTTTATGAAAAGAAGCTTACGACTTACCCAAGAACGGATGCCAGAGTAATGTCTTCGGCAATCGCCAAGGTAATCGATAAGAATATAAAAGGGCTTACGGTCTATGAGCCCTGCGCTGTGTTTGCAAAGTCAATACTGCAGCACGAAGCGTACAAAGGCATTGAGAAATCAAGATACGTAAATGACAAGGCAATTACCGATCACTATGCCATAATACCGACCGGACAGGGACTTTCTGCACTTCAGGGACTTAGCCCCACATCTGCAAAGGTATATGAGATAATAGTCCGAAGGTTCCTTGCAGTATTTTATCCGCCTGCAAATTACAGGAAGGTATCCCTTGAACTTCTCATGGACAACAGGGAAGAAGAGGGCAAGAAGGAGCACTTTTTTGCAAACTTCAAGATTCTTACGCAGAAGGGTTATCTTCACGTAATGGACTACTCGTTCAATAAGGATAAGGCGAAAAAAGCCGACGAGGAAAAAGAGAACGAGAGCGAAGAAGAGACGGTAACAGATGAGGAGCTCTTTGAGCATCTTCAAAAGCTTAAGAAAAATGATGTGCTGAGCGCAGAATCTTTTGAATTAAAAGAGGGTGAAACTACGCCGCCAAAGCGTTATAATTCGGGTACGATGATTCTCACGATGGAAAATGCAGGACAGTTTATCGAAGATGAGGAACTTCGTGCACAGATAAAAGGGTCCGGAATCGGCACCAGCGCTACCAGAGCCGGAATACTTACAAAACTGGTAAATATCAAGTATTTAAATCTTAATAAAAAGACGCAGATCATAACCCCAACGCAGATGGGAGAAATGATATATGAGACAGTCGCTTGCTCTATGAAGCCTATGCTCAATCCCGCACTTACCGCAAGTTGGGAAAAAGGACTTACGGGTGTTGCGGAGGGAACAATTTCCGAGAAAGAGTATATGGAAAAGCTCGACGACTTTGTCAGCAAGAGAACAAATTTTGTAAAGCAGAACGATTACAGAAATCTGCTCAGATCAAGATTTGACTATGTTTCCACAAATTATAAAAAGACTGAATCAAAGAAAACAACGCGAAAGAAAAAAGAAGCGAAGACTACGGAGGAATAATAAGATGGAAGAATTTAAGATTTCAAATATGTATGATCTTAATGAGACTATTGCTGCAGATTTTATGAAGACTAAGGAGTATCCCTGGGAGCTTCTTGCAGGTATCAAGGACTATATCATAGAGCTTGGAAATAAGTTGCCCGCAGATAAATTCGAAAAGCGCGGAGAGAACGTTTGGATAGCAAAGAGCGCAAAGGTATTTGATTCCGCTTATATCGGCGGACCCTGCATCATAGATGAGGATGCGGAGATCAGACAGTGCGCATTTATCAGAGGCAGTGCGATTGTTGGAAAGGGCGCGGTTGTAGGAAATTCCACAGAGCTTAAGAATGTTATTCTTTTTAATAAAGTTCAGGTTCCACACTATAATTATGTGGGCGATTCAATACTTGGGTTTAAATCTCATATGGGTGCAGGTTCCATCACATCCAATGTAAAGAGCGACAAGAAGCTTATCGTTGTCAAGAACGGTGCGGATGACAAGGTAGAAACAGGGCTTAAGAAGATGGGCGCTATGCTTGGCGATAACGTGGAAGTTGGCTGTAATTCGGTTCTTAACCCGGGAACAGTCATCGGAAGATGGTGCAATGTTTATCCTCTTTCATCTGTAAGAGGCTGTATCCCTGCGCATCATATCTTCAAGGACAAAGATCATATCGTAAAAAAGACAGAAGACTGATCGCTGTTTGGGGAGGAACAAGTGAAAAAGGAATTTTTATGTCTATTGGCACCGATAATAATGCTTGGCACAGGTGCATGCGCGTCCGGAAACACTTCTGAAAGTGTTGTGGTAGTGGGTGAAGATAAAGAAGTCGGAGCCGGTGCGTCTGAAAGTGCTGTGGAGAGTCAGGCTGAAGACGGAGCAGAGCTTGATACCGGAGAACTTCAGAAATTTACTGATTATTTTCAGGAGCCGGCAAATAACTTCTTTTTGACAACAGCGTATGATTGTCCTGAAAATATTGACTGGAGCGGCTTGCTTGAACATGAGGTGGTCGGACATCAGGTTTCACCGGAGGAAGCAGACGCTTTTTTGAAGGTTCTGAACAGTTGCTGGTTTGGGCCTGAATGCGGAGCTTCGGGAGTTTCTGCAGACGATCTCAATGAATATATAAAAGAACATACAGGAATAACGTATGAGCAATGCAATAATAAGCCTGATTGGACTTATATAAAAGAATTGGATTCTTTTTATGTTTCCTGGGATGTTTCGCAGTGGGGAGCTTTGATCTCCTACTATAAATGTACATCCGGAACAAAACAGGGTGATGTATATACTTTGAATTTTGAAGAAGCGGATGATAAGGATTACTATACACTTACACCTACGCGTCTTACTTTGAAAGAAGAGGACGGAAAGTATCATGTTGTCTCAAATGAACTCCTGTGGGAAGAAGGAAAAGAGAAATTTGAGTGTGATATGTTGCAGTTTGGCGGAAAGTGCGAGTTCAGGGTTTATCCGCCCAAGGAAGATAAAGGCTGTAATGTTCTTGTGCTAAAAGACGGCAATTCAAAAGGTGAGTTTATTCCCGATGTTTTTGTCAATGGCGCATCATATTCTTTTAAAGAGATAACCGATATAAAAACTTTTGATTATGATGCTGACGGGAAGTCGGACATTGTAGTGACAGGGAAAACCGACGCAGGAGATGCGATGACCGTATATAACGTCGGAAATGATAATTATTATGAGCACGACCGTTTTTTTGACGAGCATCAGGAGCTTCTAAGCGCAAGCGCGGGATTTGACGGATTAAAAGATAAAATGTACGCCGATAACAAGGAAGGCAAGTTTGATACGTTTAACACCGCATATGCGCAGATTGCCTATATCAACAAGATGTTGAATGAAAAATGTACATTTGACATTATGTATGTCGATGAAGACAATATGCCGGAACTGGTGGTTGATCAGGGCACTGAGTGGGATCTGTATACATTCGGAGACGGGCATGCCGTATCTTTAGGCACCTATCTGAATAGGGACGGCTATGTGTCGGAGTATTCCGAAAAAAAGAATGTGATCAGAAACAGGTCGGTCGATTTTGAAAAAGGTGACTACAGCGAACCTATCAGCTATTCGTTCATAAGCAAGGGAACTATACGTTTTTCATATACTATCAACAGTGACTATCTGAATGAAGAGAAAGTAAATTCAAGCGATATAGGGATACTTACGCCGGGACTTGATTATTATTCGGATCCGAACAACAAGTTTGAAGTCGGTGTAAATATACCGTATGCGTCATATGTCTATGATGCCGATAAGTCCAGAGCGGAAGTTGAGAACAATATAAGAAAACTTGAAGATCTGGAATATGTGCCATTTTCAGGGAAGATGACATACAAAGAACTTAAAAATGAGCTTGGACTGAAGTAGTAATTAATACGTTAAAAATATAACATTACCATTGAAATATGCTCTGATTTATGTAAAAATATGTTTTGGCGAATGTATTTAATTAATTATATTTTCCGTCTATGACCGTGCTTTTTAGGCACATCTATGGTCAATCTGAATTAGGTAGTAAGTAATGGATAATTACTTTACATTACGAAAGGAGATTTTCACATGATTTACTCAACAGAGGTAAAGAATATGTGTCCCGTAACACAAGGGGTACATCATGGCGCTGCGCCTATTCCTGAAGAGGCTAAGTGGGTTCAGTCCAAAGAGATCAAGGACATTTCCGGCTATACACACGGTATCGGCTGGTGTGCACCTCAGCAGGGATGCTGCAAACTCTCTCTTAACGTTAAAGAGGGTATCATTCAGGAGGCACTTGTAGAGACAATCGGATGCTCAGGAATGACACATTCTGCAGCTATGGCTTCTGAGATTCTTCCCGGACTTACAGTTCTTGAAGCACTCAACACAGACCTTGTTTGTGACGCTATCAATACAGCTATGAGAGAGCTGTTCCTTCAGATCGTTTATGGTAGAACACAGTCTGCATTTTCAGAGGATGGTCTTCAGATCGGTGCAGGTCTTGAGGATCTTGGTAAGGGAACACGTTCTATGGTTGGTACAACATATGGAACACTTGATAAGGGACCTCGTTATCTTGAGCTTACTGATGGATATATCACAGAGGTTGCTCTTGATGAGAACGATGAGATCATCGGATACAAGTATGTTAACTTCGGAAAGATGATGGACTTCATCAAGGCCGGTGATGACGCTAACACAGCTATGGAGAAGGCTAAGGGCCAGTATGGACGTGTTGCGGATGCAGCTAGATGCATCGATCCCAGAAAAGAGTGATAAGGTAAGGAGGATAGATAAATGGCTTTATTTGAATCATATGAAAGAAGAGAGCCCCAGATTCTGGCTTGCCTTAAGGAATATGGGATTTCTTCAATAGAAGAATGTAGAGATATTACAATGGCTGCAGGCATCGATGTTTACAAGCTCATCGAGGGTATTCAGCCTATCTGCTTTGAGAACGCTAAGTGGGCTTACACAGTAGGTGCTGCTATCGCTATCAAGAAGGGATGCCGTAAGGCTTCTGAGGCTGCTGCTGCAATCGGTATCGGCCTTCAGGCTTTCTGTATTCCCGGATCTGTTGCAGACCGTCGTAAAGTAGGTCTTGGACACGGTAACCTTGGAAAGATGCTTCTTGAAGAGGATACAGAGTGCTTCGCATTCCTTGCAGGACACGAGTCATTCGCAGCTGCTGAGGGTGCTATCGGTATCGCTGAGAAGGCTAACAAGGTTCGTCAGAAACCCCTCAGAGTTATTCTTAACGGTCTTGGAAAAGACGCAGCTCAGATCATTTCTCGTATCAATGGTTTCACATTCGTTGAGACACAGTACGATTATTACACAGGCGAGGTAAAGGAAGTATTCAGAAAGTGCTACTCTAAGGATGCTAATTCACCTCGTGCTAAGGTTAACTGCTACGGCGCTAACGACGTACAGGAAGGTGTTGCTATCATGTGGAAGGAGAACGTTGACGTATCTATCACAGGTAACTCAACCAATCCTACAAGATTCCAGCATCCTGTAGCAGGTACATACAAGAAGGAGCGTACTGAGGCTGGTAAGAAGTACTTCTCAGTTGCTTCAGGCGGCGGTACAGGACGTACACTTCATCCTGATAACATGGCTGCAGGCCCTGCTTCTTATGGTATGACAGATACTATGGGACGTATGCACTCAGATGCTCAGTTCGCAGGATCTTCATCAGTTCCCGCTCACGTTGAGATGATGGGTCTTATCGGCGCAGGTAACAACCCGATGGTTGGTATGACTGTTTCTACAGCCGTTTCTATCGAAGAAGCTGCTAAGGCTGGTAAGTTTTGACCTCGCGCAACGCGCGCGAGTCGAACTTCCACTTACAACTTAGCGAGGCTTATATATAATTAGTTATCTACAGATCGGTTCCGCATTACGCGGAGCCGATCTTTTTTGATCGCTATCAAGTAACTATTTGACTTTATCTGTTTACAATGATAACATTTAGCTCTGAATCGCTGAAATATGCGTTTTTCATAAGTGATGGTGGATGATTAAGCGGGAAAGGTTTTACATGTTACAGGTTACTTTTTGGGAATTACTTTCTTTTATTACAATATGCTGGATCATTACAAGATTTATAATTGCGAAGATCAAAGGTAAAGTAGACTTTAAACGTGAACTTAAGCTTTTGCTTGTATATGGTTGCATAGTGGTTATTTCCAGATTTGTATATTTCCCTATGGCGTTGCAGGATGGGCATTTAGCTCCAATGGTTCTCGATCCTCAATGGAGATATCATTGCAGATACAATTTGAAACCGTTTCTGTTTCTCAAACAAATTTATCCCGGATATAAGATGAATGTATATGGAAACATAGCTATGTTCGTTCCTGTAGGTATTGTGTGGCCTTTTTGCTTTAAGAAGCTCAACAATGTCTTTAAGGTTACTCTCGCCGGATTCTTTTATACATTTTGCATTGAGTTGTCACAAGTTCCTTTCTACAGGAGAAGCAGTGACATTGACGATATTATATTAAATACAACCGGAGTATTGATCGGTGCTATAATATATTTTGTAGTAAAGGCAATACGTGATCGATTATTTAAGGGGAAGAAGAATGATTGTTGATAACCGGTTAGGCGTTGTTATCGGAATATGTTTCCTGGTATCAGTATTTGGAATGTTTTTTTTAAACAGATATGTTCGATTGAACAGAAGACTCTTTCGTTTAGGGCATTCTTTTTCGGCGCTGTCGGGAATGGCCGCAGCTATTCTTCTTGCAAGTACAGAAGATGATCGCAAGAAAATGACTGTTTTTATCATTTTCGTTTTGATTGTTGGTATTTCTGTTTTCCTTTATAATTTAGTATTTTTGATAAAGGGAGAGGGTGATATACTGACGTCAACGTTGGTGAATTGTACAGTCAACACTATCAGGGGAGGTTGGCATCTTCATCGTGTCAGCTACAGAGTTGAAGGAACATCCCTTGAGGGCAATAAGAATTCGTTTTTACTGCAATATCCCGAGGATAAAAGCGCTGTTACGATGGGACCGATCACACCAAATACTCAGATAATCGTACAGTATTATTCCAACAGTTACAGTATTTATCGAGTCTATAGAAATTTCTGATTAAATAAATTAAGCCTGCAAAAACAGTGTTTTGCAGGCTTTTACTATGTTCATTTATCGTCTCTTGTCGGGATACTTTTCATAGAAAGCATTTTTGTCTTTGTACATGTTTTCGTCGGCATATCTGAGTGCCAGGCGAAGTTTGCCGGTTGTAGCGTCAGAGTAGTGTCCAATGGCGAAATAAATCCAGTCGGGATCGCAGGCTCTTTCTCTGAGAGTTGCGATCTTTTTTTCAAATTCCTCTTTGGAACAGTCAATTGAGATAATTGTAAATTCGTCGCCGCCCGCTCTGTATATCTTGTCGCCTTTAAATATCTCTTTTAACAGCGCGGCAGCTTCCATGATAAGCTTATCGCCTTTGTCATGACCGCAGTTGTCGTTGACGTTCTTAAGACCGTTCAGGTCGCAGAATGCTACGCTGAAAGGATGTGGCTCGATCTCCAATCTGGTTGCAAGTTCGTTTACATCGATATTCATGCAATTTCGGTTCGATACTCCTGTGAGAATATCGACATTGCTGAGATATTCAAGCCTTTCAAGAAACAAGTGGCTGGCAACTTCGGATGACAGGAAGAAGGAGATTAGTTCTGCGGTTTCTTTTATTCGAGACATTTTTTCGCGGTCAAAATCAAGCAAATAGAAGTAACCTATGATAAGTTCCTTGTGAATAAAAGGAACAAGACATACGTTATCGATACCGTTGTCTTTTAGCATACGTAGCCATTCGGGATATTGTTCTTCATAGAGCTTTCGATCCGCTTCGCTATTAATGATTATGGAGTTTGTTTTAGCGAGAAGTTTCTCCCAACCCTGTATTATCTTATAAGTTGTTTGGGCAAAAGCGTTTCTTACGTTTTCATAATTGGGTTCTACGGATTGACATATTATCTCCGAATGTTCATTTTCGGTATTGAGGGTGATGATACCGGAGCCGAGAGCGCCTGTATAAGCGCGCAGGTCTTCGTTAACGACACTTATACTTGTATGGAAGTCTTCTTCGTTTCGAAGTTCCAGGCAGGCTTTTATGGTAAAGCTTGCGATATCCGGTGATACAGTAGAATATTTACCCGTATCCAGATTTTTGTTGAGTGTGTATATGAATTGGCAATAGCCTATGTTGGGATTGTCTGATGGACCAATGGGAAGAAGATAATCTTCGGTCCAATAGCCGTACATCTTAGTGGTGTCAACGTAAGTATGACAGGGCTCCTTTACAAAGGCAGCCCTGTAACAGAATGCTTCAAATTTGGGTTCTTTTGGAATGTAATTCGAATAAACAGAGCCTTCAACTTCCTTTTCGAAGTCTGATAGGCTTTTAGATTTATCTTTGTCCGGATAGAACAGAATTATAAAGTCGCCGAGAAAAGTATTGTTAACCGCAAAAAACTTCATTTCTTTGCAGCTTCCATCCTCGTTTTTCTCCAAAGAGAAGATACAGCATGGAAGGCTTATAAGATTTATTGAATCCTTGACCGCATCATAAAACTCTCTATCCACTTTTTAACTCCTATCTGATTACTTAACCATGTCAGGGTAATTGTAATAGAACTCTTCGTTAAATTCGTGTTCGTATTTATTTGCGTATCTCATTGCACTGTGCAGTGCGCCGTCGGTATTGTCTGTATAGTATCCGACTGTGAAATAGATCCATTCGGGATCGCTTGCCAGATCCTTGAGATTATCAATTTTTTCCTCAAATTCTTCTTCTGTGCTTGTGGTTGATATTACACAGAACTCATCACCGGAAGAGCGGTAGATATAATCGTTTTTGAATACTTCTTTCAAGGTCTTGCCCGCGTCTTTAAGGAGTGAGTTTCCTACGTCGTGTCCTCTCTTCTCGTTGATGGTCTTAAGAGTGTTAAGATAACAGAAAGCGACACTGAAAGGAGCTGGAGCTAACTTGAGCTGTGCAGCAAGTTCATCAACCTTGTTGTTCATAGCGGTTCTGTTATATACACCTGTCCTCGAATCAATAAGGCTGAGTGTTCTGAGTCTCTCTATAAGAAGATGATGAGCAGCTTCAGCAGAAACGAACGCTGACATAAGCTCAATTGTTTCTTTTATTCTGGGAAGAGCTTCTTTTTGGAAATTTGTAACGTACATGTAGCCGATTATCATGTTCTGATGGATAAAAGGCACAAGACATAATGTTTCGACACCGTTATCTTTTAAAGTCTTTACCCAATCGGGAGAGCGCTTCTCGTATTGATCCATCTGGGAAGGATCGGTTATCACGATTGAGTCATTCTCGAGAATCATTTCTTCCCATGTTTCTATAACGTCATAGGGGATTTTATCAAAAACATTCTGAAGGTTAACTTCGTTGTTTTTTACGCATTGCCCCACAACATTAAACTTATAAAGGTCTCTTGAAATCGTCATTATGCAGGCAGCATAAGCGTCTGTATATTCTCGCAGATCCTTTGCAACTCGGTTCATACTCGATTGGAAATCAGCTTCTTTTCTCATGCTGAGGCAGGTTCGAATGATGAACGAAGAGAGCGCGGGAGATAAATCTTTTTCATAAAATTTATCAAACATTGTATCAAGTGACATTGTTCACCTCCGATATGCGTTATACCGCACAATAAACATATATAATTATATTATCCAAAAATGGACGAATAATCAAACAATAAAGTGTTAAAAATAATAAATAATAAATTAAAATCTTCGCTCGGAAAGCCCTGTATATCGGGATGTTACCATTAACGGTCGGGGGGATTGGCTGTACGGCGCCGCCTGCTTCGGGCACGGCTCCCATGGCTTCGGGCTCTGCGCGTATACCCTGTGGGAACTGATTTTCTATCGCTCTTTCGCTTGGATTCATGGATATCAAAATCCGCCATTTAATTCTGCAGCTCATAAACTCCCCCATATCCGTTAGTGCTGAGCCTTTGGTGATATTCTTTTGAGTCATTAGCAACAAATCCACATTTTCAGATGTTCCAAACTCGTTTTTCCTGCGCATACGAGACGTCTATAGTCGCAGTATGCGCGTTAAAAGAAAAACGACGGAACATCAAAGAAAATGTGAGGTTTGTTGGTCGCGATAAAGAATATCACCAAAGGCTCAGCACTAACGGATATGGGTGTCAGACAAATGAGCCGCAAGAAGAATTAAATGGCAGATTTTGGTATCTCATGAATCTGCAAGCTCTTTCACAGATAAAAAATCAGTCCCCACAGGGTATACGCGCAGAGCCCGAAGCCATGGGAGCCGTGCCCGAAGCAGGCGGCGCCGTACAGCCAATCCCCCCGACCGTTAATGGTAACAGTGAAATAAATCGGTATTTCCTTAGTGGATGGATTTAATGTATAATGGTAATACTTAGATTATTTATGAGAGTTTTTTGACATCGATGGGAGGTGACGCGATGGAAATTCTTAGTACGCCGGTTGGGATCTGGCTTGTTATAGTTGTTGTTATGGCTTTGATCGAGCTTGCGACCATGGGGCTTATTACCATATGGTTTGCTGCCGGAGCGCTTGTTTCCATGATACTTGCTATACTTGGCGTGGGTGTGCCTGGTCAGGTTGTTGCATTTTTCGTTGTTTCCGTGCTCGTCCTTTGCTCAGTAAGACCGCTTGCTGCAAAACATTTTAACAACAAGTTGAAGAAGACCAATCTTGATGCGATTATTGGGAAAAAACTTATTGCAATGTGTGATATAGATAATCTCAAACAGAGCGGAAAAGTTCAGTTTGAGGGTTCAATCTGGCTTGCAAGATCATCTTCCGATATGATAATCATCAGAGAAGGTGAGGAAGTTCGAGTAGTAAATGTTGTCGGAAATAAACTCATTGTTGAAAGGGAGGTTAATAACTAATGGGATTAGCATTTGCAATTTTAATTATTTTGGCAATTATCCTCGTGGCTGTGAATATCAGAATTGTTCCTCAGGCACAGGCTTTTGTCATTGAGAGACTTGGAGCTTATAAGGAGACATGGGATGTAGGTCTTCATGTAAAGGTTCCGTTTTTTGACAGAGTTGCAAGACAGGTTGACTTGAAAGAGCAGTATTGCGACTTTCCCCCTCAGCCCGTTATTACTCAGGATAACGTAACAATGCAGATCGATTCTATCGTATTCTTTAGAATTTCAGATCCCGTTGCTTATGCATACGGAGTAAGAAATCCTATCGGAGCTATCGAGAATCTTACTGCAACAACACTTCGTAACGTTATCGGATCACTTACACTTGATGAGACACTTACATCAAGAGATCAGATCAATGCTCAGATGCAGGATGCGCTTGATATAGCAACAGATCCTTGGGGAATCAAGATCACAAGAGTCGAGCTCAAGAACATCAATCCTCCGGAGCAGATCCGTGATGCCATGGAGAAGCAGATGAAGGCTGAGCGTGAAAAGAGAGAGAAAATCCTTTTTGCGGAAGGTGAGAAGCAGTCACAGATCACTGTTGCAGAAGGTGAAAAGCAGAGTAAGATCCTTCAGGCTGAAGCTGATAAGCAGGCTACAATTCTTAGAGCTGAAGCTGAGAGAGAGAAGAGAATCCGCGAGGCGGAAGGTCAGGCTGAGGCTATCAAGAGTATCCAGAATGCTAATGCCGAGGGTATCAAGATGCTCAAAGAGGCAGGAGCAGACGAGTCTGTTCTTACACTTAAGAGCTTGGAAGCATTTGAAAAGGCTGCAGACGGTCAGGCAACAAAGATAATCGTTCCTTCAAATATTCAGAGCGTTGCAGGACTTGCAGGTTCATTAAAAGAAATCGTAAAAGGATAATATGATTATATTCTACTTTCTTGAGGGATGCTTGTTTTTATATTTTGTAAGCATATTATTTTCAGTCATGGTGACTGTGTTGGACTTTCTTGGTCCTAAGATAATTCAATATACTGTTGATTATTGTATTGCGGACACTGCCTTGGAAAAAGGCAGTGTTCCGTTATTTATGGAAACTCTGGTCGAAAAGGTCGGAGGAAGAGAGTTTCTGAGGGAACATCTTGTATATGTTGCGGCTGCTGTTGCAGCTATAGCGGTTGCCGCTGCGATATGCAGATATCTTATGAAACTCATAAACTCATATGCTGCGGAGAAATTTGTTCGCAGAATGAGAGACAAGCTTTTTGAACACATTATGGAGTTGCCGTTTTCATGGCACAGCGAGAATCACACAGGTGATATCATCCAGCGTTGCACTTCAGACGTGGACACGGTAAAGCTGTTCATTTCAGAGCAGTTTCATTCGCTGGTAAGAATAATAATTAGGATAGCGGTTGCGGTTTATTTCATGCTTGGTATAAATAAGACCATGACATTGATATCTGCGGCATTTATTCCTGTCATAGTTTTATATTCATGTTTTTTTCACAACAAAATAAGAAAAGGGTTTGAGAAGGCTGACGCTGAAGAGGGAAGACTTTCGGCTACCGCACAGGAGAACCTTACAGGTGTCAGAGTTGTAAGGGCTTTTGGAAGAGAGAAGTACGAAAGAGATCGCTTTGAAAAAAGAAATTACGACTATACCAATTATTGGATCAAGCTTATCAATATTTTGGCGGCGTTCTGGGCTTCAAACGATCTTATTTCTGGGCTTCAGGTCATGATACTCACAATATGCGGCGCGGCATTCTGTGTAAGGAACTATATCACAGTCGGTGAGTATATTGCTTTTGTTGCTTATAATGCAATGCTTACATGGCCCGTAAGAGCACTCGGAAGGATTATTTCCGAGATGAGTAAGGCAAGAGTAGCAATAGACCGTATCGGTTATATCATAAATTCCGAAGCTGAAAAAGATATTGAAAATGCGGTTGAACCCGATATGCGTGCCGATATCAGATTTGAGGACGTTTCATACAAATATGAAAACGGCTCGGATGAAGTTGTAAATAACATAAGCTTTACGATAAAGGCGGGAACAACAGTCGGAATTCTGGGAGGAACAGGTTCAGGCAAATCGACTCTTATGTATCTTCTGGACAGGCTCTACAAGCTTCCAAAGGAGAGCGGAAGTATCTATATAGGAGATACAAATATAGCGGATATCAAGGCGAAGTATCTAAGAAAGAATATAGGACTTGTACTTCAGGAACCTTTTCTTTTTTCCGGAACTCTTTCTGAAAACATCGGAATAACCAAGAAGAATCCGGATATGAAAGAGATAAGGGAAGCTGCGAGGATAGCAGCGCTTGATGATACGATTCTTTCTTTTAACAAAGGATATGACACCTATGTGGGAGAGCGCGGCGTTACACTTTCGGGTGGGCAGAAGCAGAGGACGGCGATAGCACAGATGCTCATGTCGAAGCCACCGATCATGGTGTTTGACGATTCATTGTCAGCGGTCGATACTGAGACTGACATTAAGATAAGAAAAGCATTGTCCGAAAACTCAGGTGATTCCACGGTAATAATTATTTCTCACAGGATAACGACGCTTATGCACGCCGATAACATTATTGTGCTTGATAAGGGAAATCTTGTTCAGATGGGAAATCACGACAGCCTTGTAAGACAGGAAGGCATGTACAAAAAAATCTACGACATACAGACACAGGGAATATGAACGAAGAAAAAAACGTAAAACTGCCATTTTTTGGCATTCCAAAACTATATCCGTATATAAAGCCTTATCTCAAAAAGATTTTTACCATGATCTTTTTGGGAGTGTTAAGTTCGCTCTTTGACTCCGCGTATCCTATATTTAACAGGTATGCGCTGGATAATTTTGTGGTAAAAAATACTTTGAAGGGACTTCCTGTTTTCATAATCATCTATGTGGTCGTACTGATCATTCAGGTTGTCGATAATTTCATCACCTGCGCTCTGTGCGGACAGGTTGAGATGTGCATGGACAGGGATCTTCGAAATGCCTCTTTTAACCATATTCAGGAGCTTTCCTTCGACTATTTTAACAGGAACAATGTAGGATATATTCACGCGAGAATTATGAGCGATACGGGCAAGATAGGCGTTATGGTGGCGTGGAGAATGATGGATGTCATCTGGAACGGCTCATATATAGTGTGGGTTTTTGTGATGATGACTATTTTAAATCCAAGGCTTGCGGCTTACGTGATCATAATGGTGCCGATCGCTGTGGCTATAGCCGTATATTTCCAGAAGAGACTTCTTGTTCTTAATAGAAAGATCAGGGAGATCAATTCGACCATAACCGGCAATTTTAACGAGGGAATCACAGGTGCAAAGGCAATTAAGTCACTTGTTGTGGAAAATAAGATTATAGAAGACTTTGAAAAAGACACTGAAAAAATGCGGAGAGAATCGGTGCATTCCACGCATTATTCGGCTCTTTTTTCATCACTTATAACGATGCTTTCGACGCTTGCACTTGCGCTTATTCTCTGGAAGGGCGGAAAGCTTTCGACTGAAGGCTTTATGCAGATCGGAACACTGACGGTGTTTATTTCATATGCACTCGGACTTCTTGAACCTGTACAGAACGTCATTGTCACCATATCTGAGATGATCGCGGTACAGGTAAATGTTGAGAGGTTATTTAAGCTTTTGGAGACCGAATCAGATGTCTCCGATTCGAAGGAAGTAATTGAGAAGTACGGTGATACTTTTAATCCCAAGAAAGAGAATTGGGAACCTTTGATAGGTGATATAGAGTTCAGGGACGTATCTTTCAGATATCCCGACGGAGATGAATACGTTCTTGAGAATTTCAATCTCAAGGTGCCGAAGGGAACGAATGTTGCGATAGTTGGAGAAACAGGAGCGGGTAAATCGACACTTGTAAATCTTGTCTGCAGATTTTTTAAACCCACCAAAGGACAGATACTTATTGATGGACGTGACGCTGCGGAAAGATCGCTCTTGTGGCTTCACAGCAATCTGGGATATGTGCTCCAGACACCGCATCTGTTCTCGGGTTCTGTCAGAGACAATCTAAAGTACGGCAAGGCAGATGCAACCGATGAAGAGATAATGGAGGCATTAAGACTTGTATCTGCCGAGGACATAATCAAAAAGATGGATAAAGGTCTTGATAGCGACGTCGGAGAGGACGGAGGTATGCTGTCGACGGGAGAAAAGCAGCTGCTTTCTTTTGCGAGGGCGATACTTGCAGATCCTAAGATACTTATATTGGATGAGGCGACATCTTCGATAGATGCCTTGACGGAGAGGGCGATACAGGACGCGATAGTTACGGTTACAAAGGGCAGAACGTCTTTTGTTATAGCACATAGGCTGTCAACTATCGTAGATGCTGATATAATATTGGTAGTAAGAGACGGTAAGATCACAGAAAGAGGTAAGCACAAGGAACTGATGGCACTGAAGGGGTATTATTACGATCTCTTTACGAGACAGTTTGATGAACGGAGTTTTAGTCTTATATGATGGATATAGCGGTATTTGGTGATATACACGGCAATCATTCTGCGCTTCAGGCGTGCATAGACTATGCTGTGGGGAGAGGCATAACGAATTTCGTTCTTTTGGGGGATTATGTGACGGATTGTCCGAATCCGCAGAAGACGATGGAGCTTATCTATGTTCTCAAGCAGTACTTCAATACCTACATAATACGTGGGAACAGAGAAGAGTACCTTCTTGCCTACAAGAAGACCGGTGCGGGGAATTGGAAAAAAGGCTCTGCGAGCGGTTCGCTTCTTTATACATATGAAAATCTTACGGACAAAGATTTTAATTTCTTTGATTCGATTCCAAATTACGGTAAGTTTGAAATGAAGGGAATGCCGTCTTTTGAGTATTGTCACGGTTCGCCGGAGAGCACAAGCGAACTTCTTATGCGTGAGAAGAGAAATACCAAGAAAGTCCTTGCGCATCTGAATACTCCGCTTCTTTTGCACGGGCATGTACATATTCAGGATACATATGTGTACAGAGGGAAAAAAGCTGTCAGCCCCGGTTCTATAGGTGTTCCGTGGTATCACGGCGGAAAAACGCAGTTCTGCATACTTCACGGAAACGGAAAGACTTGGGAAGAAGAGCTTATACAGCTTGATTATGACAGAAAAGAAATTCTTAAGGAATTCAAAGAATCGGGACTTTGCAATATCGCGCCTGCATGGGCTGCGGTTACTATGCATACTATCAGAACGGGAATAGATCTAAACGAAACAATACTGCTCCGCGCCATGCGATTGTGCGAGCAGGAACGCGGAGCAGCCAAATGGCCGGATATTCCGGAAAAATACTGGGCAATAGCTCTCAAGGAGAACTACATAGATCTTGCGGGAAAAGAAATTCCACATAAATAATGAATATTTTTATCAAATATTTGTATCAAGTGATACGGATGTATCGGCGGCGGTAGTTTTACTGCCGTCTTTTTCGTATTGTTTAAGCTGATTGTCAAGCCAGCTGGATTTGTATTTTGCATATGCATCCGTCGTGGTAGCGGTAGTATCTGCTTTTGAGGTACTCTTGTTCGAACTTGAAGCAGAAGTCTTCGCAGGATCGGACACAGAAACGTTTGCAGTACTTCCTGTCTCGCGGTATGCGTTAAGTGCTGCCTGGTTTCCGACTTTTTTTACATATGATTTCATAAGGCTCCCATAGGAACCGTTCTTGATACTTGAGTAATCGGAAATAAGGTTACTCATATCGGATAAATAATTGTATGAGCCTGAAAGACTATTGAAAATATTAGTGCTCATAACCTCGCCCTCCTTGCTTATGCGTCCTATTAACAAAGGATTCAAAACATCCGTGTTTTGAAAGTCACACTATCTTATCATTATTATGTGATATTGTGTTATAATATGCAATTCATTTTTTATTAAAAGTGTATGAAAAAACCGATTCTTATTGGATTTTAGAGGGTAAATGACGTAAAAGAGAGAAAATGAGAGTAATCGAGAGAAAAAACGAGAATTATGTAGGTATATATTTGTAACTGCGTTTGCACATAGCTTACGAAATAACTAATATATGTTCTTAGAGGTTAGCACTCAATCAATAAGAGTGCTAACAATTAAAAAAGAATATTCAAAGCCAATAGATAAAGGAGGCGCTTGTAATGAATTTACAACCACTTGCAGACAGAGTTGTATTAAAGCAGCTTGAAGCAGAAGAGACAACAAAATCAGGAATCGTACTTCCGGGTGCAGAGAAGGAGAAGCCCCAGCAGGCAGAAGTTATCGCAGTAGGTCCCGGCGGCGTCGTTGACGGAAAAGAAGTTACTATGCAGGTAAAAAAGGGTGACAATGTTATCTATTCAAAATATGCCGGAACAGAGGTAAAGCTCGACGATGTAACATACATCATTGTTAAGCAGAATGACATCCTAGCAATTATCAAATAAGAAAACATATAATAAACGTAAACGGAGGCATTTAAAATGGCTAAGACAATAAAGTACGGCGCTGACGCCCGCACAGCTATGGTGGAAGGCGTTAATAAGCTTGCAGATACAGTTAGAGTAACAATCGGACCTAAGGGAAGAAACGTAGTTCTTGATAAGAGCTATGGTGCTCCTACAATCACAAACGACGGTGTTACTATTGCAAAAGAGATCGAGCTCGAGGATGCTTATGAGAACATGGGCGCACAGCTCGTTAAAGAAGTTGCTACAAAGACAAATGATGTAGCAGGTGACGGAACAACAACAGCTACAGTTCTTGCACAGGCAATGATCAACGAGGGTGTTAAGAACCTCGCTGCAGGTGCTAACCCCATCGTACTCAGAAAAGGTATGAAGAAGGCTACAGATTGCGCTGTTGAAGCTATCGGCAAGATGGCTACAAAGGTTAAAGGCAAAGATCAGATCATGAGAGTTGCCGCTGTTTCATCAGGAGATGATGAAGTAGGACAGATGATTGCTGACGCTATGGAGAAAGTTTCAAACGATGGCGTTATCACAATCGAAGAGTCTAAGACAATGCAGACTGAGCTTGACCTTGTAGAAGGTATGCAGTTCGACAGAGGATATATCTCAGCTTATATGGCTACAGATATGGACAAGATGGAAGCAGTTCTTGAAGATCCTTATGTTCTTATCACAGACAAAAAGATCTCAAACATCCAGGATATCCTTCCTCTTCTTGAGCAGATCGTTAAGACAGGTTCTAAGCTCCTTATCATCGCTGAGGATGTTGACGGTGAGGCACTTACAACTCTTATCGTTAACAAGCTCCGTGGTACATTCAATGTAGTAGCTGTTAAGGCTCCCGGATACGGTGACAGAAGAAAGGCTATGCTTGAGGATATCGCAATCCTCACAGGCGGTAAGGTTATTTCTTCAGACCTTGGCCTTGAGCTTAAGGATACAACTCTTGATGACCTTGGACGTGCTAAGAGCATCAAGGTTGAAAAAGAGAAGACAACAATCGTTGACGGTCTCGGTGTTAAGGATGAGATCAGCGCAAGAATCGCTCAGATCAAAAAGCAGATTGAAGATACAACATCAGATTTCGATAAAGAGAAGCTTCAGGAGCGTCTCGCTAAGCTTGCAGGCGGCGTAGCAGTAATCAGAGTCGGCGCTGCAACAGAGACAGAGATGAAAGAAGCTAAGTACAGAATGGAAGATGCTCTTAACGCAACAAGAGCTGCTGTAGAAGAAGGAATCATCTTCGGTGGTGGAAGTGCTTATATCCATGCTTCCAAAGAAGTTGAGACACTTGCAGCAAGCCTTGAAGGTGACGAGAAGACAGGTGCTAACGTAGTTCTTAAGGCACTTGAAGCACCTCTTTACCACATCGCTAACAACGCAGGTCTTGATGGATCAGTTATCGTTAACAAGGTTAAAGAGAGCAAAGTCGGCGTAGGCTTCAACGCATACACAGAGCAGTACGTAGACATGGTTAAGGATGGAATCATCGATCCTGCCAAGGTTACAAGAAGCGCTATCCAGAACGCTACATCTGTTGCATCAAGCTTCCTTACAACTGAGGCAGCTGTAGCAACAATCAAAGAACCCGCTCCCGCTATGCCAGCAGGTGGCCCCGGAATGGGAATGATGTAAGCGATAACGAGCAAAACTCGCTTAACATATGATCAATTGCCACGCAGTGGCAAAAATAAAAGAGAGGACTGCCCCCAAGCTCTGGTGTGCTACCCGTCAAGAGGACAGTGAATAATTAAAAAGTTTCGTACCGCCAGTCGCGTAATCGGCTGGCGGTATTCTTATGCAGCCGCATAATAGTTCTCATGGTATTCAACAGGAGTCATCAAGTGAAGATTCCG
>JAGAAO010000024.1 GCA_017615275.1 Butyrivibrio sp. | reverse complement strand
TTTCTCAAGTGCTGTTGAACTCGAGGTAGCATTAGATGATTACTACAGTATTTATTCTGAGCCTAACGAATATTTAAAGTCATTGTGCTCGTTTGATTTTGGGTGTTAATCAGCATAAGTTAATGTCGTTTACTATAGAAACCTATATTTGACATGTTGTAAAAATCGTGGAGCATAATATGAACAACTACAAGAAACAGAATTACCCAAAAAAGAGAATACTGATACTGGATGAGCTTGCGCTTATATTGGCTATGGCAATGGCACTTGTTTTAAGATACGGTGAAGATGCGGCTAATTGGTATAACCTTAATACAGAGGGGTTCTATTTATATTTCATTGTCACTATATGCATAATGCAGTTGTTTATTTTTTTGATGTTTGATTACAGGAGAAAACATATCTTTTTGATGGATCCTGTTGAGAACCTGATAGCGGTCATATTTGGTAAATTTATTCTTTTGGCATTGTCGCTGTTGTATCTGTACTTTATGAAGTTCGGCAATTATGCATCCAGACGTGTTATCGGAATGCTTTTTGTTTTCAGCATTCTGTTTTCATATGTTTTTAGAATGATATACAGGAAGAAAGAAAAGGACAAATTCCTTTCTATGGCAGACGTAAAGACTTACAAAGTCGTGCTTCCCGTCACGGATACAAAAGCTGTTATCGAAAAGTTTACCGCATCCGGTTGCGACGACATGCTTATAATCGGTGCTGATGACAACAAAGAGGCTGCGGAGGAAATTGTAAGAGAAGCTGAGAGTCACGGTATCCGCACATATATTGCTCTTGATGTAAACGGTTACGATGTTAGATCGGGAATTGTCACAGATACAGAAGGTCACGCCTCAATCCCTGCGTTTGTAAGAAACGAACGCTTTGATGTGTTTGGGATAAAATATGCCGTTGCAAGGACGGAAGAAGCTGTATTCCACGTCCTTACACATTTAAAAGAACTATCGGGTAAATATATCTGTTTTTCAAATGTACACACTTCTGTGATGGGAAGAGAGAATCCCGAGTACAGGGAAGTACTTAACAGCTCCGCATTCACTTTTCCAGACGGAACACCTATAGCCAAGCTCCAGCAAAAAGGCGGGTACATAGGTGCCGAGAGAGTTGCGGGACCTGATTTCATGGAGCACATGTTCAAAGATACGGCTGACGGAAGTGTAGCACACTATTTTTACGGATCTTCACAGAAGACACTTGATGCGCTCAAGGAAAATCTTCTTAAGAAATATCCCGGAATAAACATTGTGGGAATGTATTCTCCGCCGTTCAGACCTCTCACCGAGGAAGAAGACAAGGCGGATGTTGAGATGATCAATTCATCAAAAGCGGATATAGTCTGGATAGGACTTGGCGCGCCCAAGCAGGAAAAATGGATGCTTGCTCACAAAGACAGAGTCAAAGGCGTCATGATGGGCGTAGGAGCAGGCTTTGATTTCCATGGAGGAACAATAAAGAGAGCACCCGTGTGGATTCAGAAAGTCGGACTTGAGTGGCTTTATCGCCTTTTCCAGGATCCGGGAAGATTGTTTAAGCGCTATTTTGTGACGAACACCAAATTTATCTGCTATTTATTTAAAGACAATTTGAGCAAGAAAAAATAATGACATAATAAGGATGAGATCATGACAGATTCGAAGATAAGAATGCAGGAAATGTTTGCGGACAGAGAAAAAATCGGAGAAGTTTTATATTTGATTTTCTTTGTTCTGGCGGTTGGCACGAGGGCTGTCGGAGTGGACGAAACGGTACTTATATTTGGACGGATACCTTTGTTCATGGCGGTGCTTGCAGGATGTGCATTCTTATTTTTGTGCAAACTTTTCGTGACAAAGCATACCGTAAAAGAATATGTGATTATTGCAGCATTTATGCTGCTTGCGGGACTCGTTTATATAAACACGGGATCCGAAAAAGGTCTTATCTTAGATTTTATGATGATGCTTGGGATGAAAAAAGTCAGTTCCAAGAAGGTCATAGGATACGGAGCGCTTATTGCGGGCTCGCTTATATTGATCAAGATATTCATCGGAATTTTCGGATTCACATCGGAAATCTACTATCCACAGTATAGAGAAGGTGTCGGAGTGATGTTCAGGCACGCGCTTGGATATGCACATCCAAACACCCTTCATATGAACGTGATAATGCTTACCATGATGGCAATTTATCTTATAACTGTTTTTTTAAAGGACAGAGAGAATGGAAAAATCCTTCTTTTGATCGCGTCTTTAGCAGCGTTTTTATTTAATCTGTATATTTTTCAGTATTCGGGCAGCAGGACGGGAGTTCTGGCTTGCTTTGCATATCTTATCGTAAATTACTATCTTTATATTAGGAAAAGCCTTGGATTGTTTGAAAAGATAGTAAGCTATGCTGCGCTTCCACTGACGGCATTTACAGCTATTGTGCTTCCACTTATTCTTCCCGAGAATCTTTTCCTTTTATTAAACAGAACTCTGTTCAACAGCAGATTTGAGATTGCGAAGTATTATTGGAGCAACAACGGAATATCTCTTTTTGGAAGGCAGTTAAACAATCCGGTTGAAAAGTACAAGACTTACGGACTTGATATGGCGCAGCTGTATCTCTTTTTACAACTTGGAGTAATCACATTTATTGTGGTGTCTGTACTCACGATATTTTTTATAAACAGATGTATCGTAAAAGATAAGAGGGCAGAGCTGGCGGTTATGCTTGCTATGTTATTCGTGGGAATATGGGAACCGCTTCTTTATAACATTTCTGCGAAAAACTTTACTTTCGTATTCATGGGAGCTGCATTATATTCCTTTATGGAGAAATATGAGCAGGAAAAAGAGCCTGAAAAAGTGCGTGATTTTACTACAGATAAAGCCTATGTAATGCTTATTTTAAAGCATATTGTTGCGGGAGTAGCATTTGGAATTGTTGCAGCTGTCATTTTTGTTGCGGTGACCAAAGAGCCGACGGCGTTGTACGGAGCAAGGGAAGAGAGCGAGAGCGGAGAAAGCTTTGGCATGGACCCCGGGTATTATACTAAGGAGCAGATCGCGGATTTTAAGAAAAACGGCGATATTGTTATAGACTACAGCGGAGAAGATCATCCGATGTACAGATACGATGAGTCCATAGCGGTTATGGAGTATCACAAGAAAATATTGAGTGTGGGGGCATGGACCGGAATCATGGCTTTTTCAGCGTGCCAAATCATAGGCGCAAAGCGAAAGAAATCATGCTATAATGGTTCAGTATGAGTAATAAAAACAAAACATTGCAAACATACATGCTGTGGTTAATAGACATGGTATGTATCATAATTTCATACACGATTGCTATTTGGATCGAGTATCACAATAATAGGGAAACGTATAGCGAGATAAAGATGAAAATTTACTTGGTATGCTTGGTTTTCCTGCTTTTTTGTGTTATTTATTCTTTTCTTGCCGATTGGAACAGGGATTTTGTTATAAGAGGTTACATTAAGGAATTTCTGTCGGTTGCAAGGTTTATGGCGGTTATGATCGCGGCGTCTTTTGTTGTGATTTTCTTCTTGAAACTCAATGAGAGACAGTCGAGATTGGCTATCGGAATTTTCATAGTTTTGGATATTTTGCTTACTTATATAGCAAGGATCATTTTCAAGAAGGGTTTCAGAAAGTATATCTCAAGCGACAGTAACGCTGTAAGAGTTGTGGTTGTTGCTGAGCAAAACTTGATGGAACAGACGATAAAAAAACTTAACGGCAGCGCGGGGAATCTTGGATACAAGATAATAAGAGCGTATACGGCAGACGCTGTCGGTAGTACAAATAAAAAAGCAAAAGCCGAGCAGGATGCCACAAAGCAGGAATCTGAAAGCAGTTTGCAGCAGGCGGAATACATTGATGGAATACATATCCACGAAGGAATTGATAATCTTACTGCTCGTCTCATAACAGATCCTTTTGACGAGGTATTCATAAATACGCCCAATATTCCGCAGAAGGATATGCAGGATATAATAGAGGGGTTTGAAGAGATGGGTATTACTACTCATTACACTCTTGAGCTTCCGGGAATAGGGCTTGCAAACACTCAGTTTGACGATTTCCTTGATTATTCGGTTATTACTTATTCCATGAACAGAACCAGCTACAAGCGTCTCTATATAAAGAGAATGATAGATATCGTCGGCGGAATTGTGGGACTTATAATTACCGGAATAATTACTCTTTTCCTTGCGCCAGCGATAAAGCTTGATTCTCCGGGACCTGTTTTTTTCTCACAGACAAGAATCGGTAAGAACGGACGAAGATTTAAGATCTATAAGTTCAGATCTATGTACATTGATGCGGAGGAGCGCAAGAAGGAACTTGCTGCTCAAAATGAGATGAACGGACTTATGTTCAAGATGAAGGATGACCCCAGAATTACAAAAGTGGGCGCATTTATCAGAAAGACAAGTCTTGATGAGTGTCCTCAGTTTCTCAATATTCTTAAGGGCGATATGAGTCTTGTTGGAACAAGACCTCCGACGGAAGAGGAATTTAAGAATTACAACGAACATTACAGAAGAAGGCTTTCCATGACGCCCGGACTTACAGGTCTTTGGCAGATAAGCGGAAGAAGTGATATAAGCGACTTCGACGAAGTGGTAAAGCTTGATCTTGAATATATTGATAATTGGAGTCTAACAGAAGACTTCACTATAATTATTAAGACATTTTACGTCGTACTCTTCGGAAGAGGCGCGGAATAATACAAAGAGGTTGATGATGTTAGAAAGTAACATAGATCTTAGCGGAAAAAGAGTTTTGGTAACGGGAGCGGCAGGTTTTATCGGCTCTAATCTCGTGATCGAACTTATAAAGAGATTCAAGGATACGGGTATCTCTATCCTTGGAATAGACAACATGAACGATTACTACGATGTTGGAATCAAAGAAGACAGGCTCAAGAATATAGATGCTTTGACGGGAGGAGATAAGAAGCTCTTTACACTCATAAGAGGAAGCATTTCCGACAGAGATATTATAGATAAGGCATTTAAAGAATTCAAGCCTGAAGTGGTTGTGAATCTGGCGGCTCAGGCGGGTGTCAGATATTCGATCGACAATCCCGATGCGTACATTGATTCCAATATTATCGGTTTTTATAACATTTTGGAAGCTTGCAGACATTCGTATGATGACAAGGAAGATGCTTCTTACAGCGGAGTTCTTCATCTTGTATATGCTTCAAGTTCAAGCGTATACGGAAGTAACAAGAAGATTCCTTACAGCGTGGAGGATCAGGTTGACAATCCCGTATCTCTTTATGCTGCAACCAAGAAGTCCAATGAGCTTCTTGCACATGCGTATTCCAAGCTTTACGGTATTCCTTCCACCGGACTTAGGTTTTTTACGGTATACGGACCTGCGGGAAGACCGGATATGGCGTACTTTGGCTTTACAAATAAGCTTGTAAAGGGCGAGACCATCAAGATATTTAACTATGGAAATTGCAAAAGAGATTTCACATACATAGATGATATTGTAAAGGGAATCATCGCTGTTTGCGGCAAGTCTCCCGATGAGAACGAGATGGGCGTTAAGTATAGAGTGTACAATATCGGAAACAACGATCCCGTAAATCTTCTCGACTTTGTAGATATACTTAGGCAGGAACTTACGGATGCGAGCGTTCTTCCCAAAGATTATGATTTTGAGGCTCATACGGAACTTGTTCCCATGCAGCCCGGTGACGTAGAGATTACTTATGCCGATGTTACGGCGCTGAAAGAAGATTTCGGATTCTGTCCCAAGACTCCCTTGCGAGACGGACTTAGGAATTTTGCTAAGTGGTACAAGGAGTACTACGGCTAAGGAGTATACAGGAGATGTTTGAATACAAACTTCCTATTTTGAAAAAAGAAATAACCGCAAAAAGACTCAGTATCTTTTTTACGGTTGCATATATTCTGTGCGTGATTCCCATGCTGATCATGGCGTTTTACGACTTTCCGAGCGCGGATGATTTTTCAATGCCGAATTGGCCGCACAGGTGCTTTGCGGAAACCGGCAATGTTTTTTTGACTGTAGTACAGGCTTTTGCTAAGGTCGGTTATATCTATCAGGTAGATGAAGGATATTTTTTCTCGGCTTTATTGACAACGCTTTCTCCGGCGGCATATGGGGAACAGTTTTATTTTCTGGGACCTGTTTTTGTTCTGGGAATGCTGACATTCGGAGTGTGTTATTTTTATAATGCGCTTTTTGTAAAAGTATTTAAGGCAGATAAGCATCTTACCAATACGACGGCGATGATAACGCTTATCATGCTCACGCAGTTTATAAAAGATTCCGATGTAAGAGTCGAAGCAATATACTGGTACAGCGGCGCCATAAACTATACGTTTACTTTTGGAATGGCGTTTTTCTGGCTGGGACTTCTGATAAGATGTGTATACGATGAGGATGAGAAAAAGAGAAGACGCATGTTCATATGGGCTTGCATCTGGGGCGTATGCATGGGCGGAGCCAATTTTATGACCGCTCTTGAAATTGCGATATGTTCGATTCTTCTTATTGTTATTATTATACTTTCGAAGAAGGGCATTATAACTTTGTATGGTGCGGATGACAGGATGAAAAAGAGCTTTAATCTTCTTATTTATCCTGCGGTACTTGATCTCATCGGCTTTGGCATTCTTTTGATCGCTCCCGGAAACTGGGTGAGATCGGATCAGACTACAGCCCATCTGGGACCTGTTGCTTCGGTGCTCAGATCGCTATATTCTACATTTGATGTTATTATAAATAAGATGATGAGATGGGAGTCTTTGCTATTCTTTCTTCTTTTTGTTCCGATATTTTGGAAGATGGGGAAGAATATCAAATACAGATTCAGACATCCTTTTGTATTTACGGTGTTTGCGTATGCGATGATCTCATCCAATTTTACTCCGTTATATTTTGGAACCGGAGATTTTGAGTCGGGCAGGGTACGCGCACTTGCGTGGATGGAATTTGTGATCCTTGCGGCTCTCAATATTTTTTATGTTACCGTTTGGATAAGGCAGTACCTTGAAGAAAACAAGGGACTTAAATCAGATGATGCAGAAGAAAGATTTTCAAATGCTTCATCTGCGTTTATAATGACATTACTGTTATTATTTGCATATGGTTCAATTTTATGCGTTAAACCCGATTATCACTATTATTCGACTACTTCGTGCCTGTATGATCTTGCGACGGGAACCGCTGCGGGATATAAGGCTGAGAATGATGAGAGGCTTAAGATATTACATGATCCGTCCGTTAAGACAGCGGTTTTGCAGGAACATGCATATAAGCCGCAGATACTGTTTCATTCGGATATATCGGCAGATGATTGGGCATATCATTTTACATGTGATTATTACAACAAAGATGAAATTGTGATGAATAAAATAGAAAGGGAAAATGATGAAGAGTGATTTCGACGAGAACTACAAGGTTCTTGAATTTAAAGAGTTCGGTGATGAGAAGGGTAACCTTGTCGTTGCGGAGGGCTCGGGATTTGATATTCCTTTCGATATCAGAAGAGTTTTTTACATATACGGTTCAGACAGAGATATCAAGAGAGGCAATCATGCCAACAGATACACCAAGTTTGTGCTGATCAATGTCAGCGGCAGCAGCAAGGTGCTTATTGATGACGGCAAGAAAAGAGAGATCGTCGTTCTTGACAAGCCGAGAATGGGACTTTATCTTGGACCTATGGTCTGGAAGGAAATGTATGATTTTTCTCCGGACTCGGTTCTTCTGTGCCTTGCGAGTGAGCATTACATAGAGAATGAGTACATAAGAGATTATGACGAATTCATCAAAGAAATTAGAGAAAACGTTGAATAAGGAAAAAGAATATGAGTAAAATTTCCATCGTGATCCCTGTTTATTACAACTCGGACACACTTGAACTTTTGTATGAAGATATGAAGGAGAAGATCCTCGGCAAGATCGGAGACTACGAGATAGTTTTCGTGGATGACGGATCGGGAGACAATTCCTGGGAGATTATTCAGAAGATCGCAGCCAAGGATGACAATGTAGTATGCACGAAGCTGTCCAGAAACTTCGGTGAGCATGCGGCTCTCCTCGCGGGACTTTCTGTATGTACAGGTGACTGCGCCGTTACAAAGCAGGCGGATCTTCAGGAGGATTCCACACTTATCCTTGATATGTATGAGAGCTGGAAGAAGGGCAATAAAGTCGTTCTTGCCATCAGAGGATCAAGAGATGAGAATCCTGTCAAAAAGTTTTTTGCGGGTTGCTATTACTGGCTTGTAAGAAAGACCATCAACAAGGATATGCCTCAGGGCGGATGTGACTGCTATCTTGTGGACAGACAGGTCATTAAGGTTCTTGAGATGATGGATGAAAAGAATTCTTCACTTACCCTCCAGGTTATGTGGGTAGGATTTAAAACAGAGAAAATCTACTTCCATAGAAAAGACAGAGAGGTAGGAGAGTCTCGTTGGACATTTGCTAAGAAGTTTAAGCTTGTTGTTGATTCTATGATGAGCTTTTCATATTTCCCTATAAGAGCTATGGCTACTATGGGATTTATTTTTGCACTTGCATCACTTGTTGGTATCATTATGGTTGTTGCTGAGAAGCTTACTGTAGGAACACCTATGCTTGGATACGCTTCTATCATGTGCGTAATGCTCTTTGGATTCGGACTTATGTTTATAATGCTTTCCATTCTTGGAGAGTACATTTGGAGAGCTCTTGAGGAATCAAGAAAACGTCCTCCGTTTATAATTGATGAAATAAAAAAGAAAGATAAAGAATAAGACAAATAGGTGAAAACATGGAAAAGATAATGCAAGGTCGTATGGACCGCGGTTTTTTCAGATATCAGAAAGAATACGAGGATAAGGCTCTTGAAGTGCTTCGTTCGGGTTGGTATATTCTCGGAAAAGAAGTCGAGAAATTCGAAGAGGAGTTTGCTTCATATGTCGGAACAAAGTATTCCGTAGGCGTGGCAAACGGACTGGATGCACTCTGGCTTGCTTTTAGGGTACTCGGAATTGGTAAGGGCGATGAAGTTATCGTTCAGGGCAACACTTATATTGCAAGCGTAATGGGAATAACCATTAACGATGCTACACCCGTATTTGTTGAGCCTGATGAGCATTATCAGATAGATGCGGACAAGATCGAAGAGAAGATAACAGATAAGACCAAGGCTATACTGGTTGTTCATCTCTACGGTCAGGCTGCGAATATGGAGAAGATCTGCGCAATCTGCAAGAAGCACAACTTAAAGCTTGTTGAGGACTGTGCTCAGTCACACGGCGCATGTTATGACGGAAAGATGACGGGATCTTTCGGTGATATCGGATGCTTTTCTTTCTACCCGTCCAAGAACATGGGCGCATACGGAGACGGCGGCGCTATTACAACAGACGATCCCGAACTTGCCAAACTTGTTAAGATATACAGAAACTACGGAAGTGAGAAGCGTTACTACAACATGGTAGTCGGTGCGAACTCAAGACTGGACGAGCTTCAGGCAGGACTTCTCAGAGTTAAGCTCACTCACATGGATGAGATAACAAAAGAGAGAGAAGAACTTGCAAATTACTATGCAGCAGGAATAGACAATCCTAAGGTTATCAAGCCTACAGGTATAGAGAATGCTACTTGTGTGTGGCATCAGTTTGTACTGCGTGTTCCCACGGAAGGCGCGGGTGAAAACGGAAAGAACGCTTTCGATGAAAGAGACAGATTCAAGCAGTTCCTTGAAGATAACGGTATCATGACTCTTATTCACTATCCCATACCGCCTCACATGGCGCAGGCTTATGAATATCTCAAGGTGCCTAAGGGAAGTTTGCCTATCACAGAGCGTTATGCATCGGAAGTTATATCACTCCCTATCTATACGGGAATGACAAGACAGGAGCAGGACAGAGTAATTTCCTGCGTGAATTCTTTTAAATGATTAATTACAGAGGTATGAAATGAATATAGTTTTGTTGTCGGGAGGAAGCGGAAAACGTCTTTGGCCTCTTTCAAATGATGTAAGGTCCAAGCAGTTTATCAAGATTTTCCATCCGGAAGACATGAAGGAAGACGGCGAGCTTGAATCCATGGTTCAAAGGGTTTATCGCCAGATAAAAAAGACAGATAAAAATGCAAATATAACGATAGCGACCAGTAAGACACAGGTTTCCGCTATCCACAATCAGCTTGGCGACAAGGTCAGTGTCTGCGTTGAGCCCACAAGAAGGGATACATTTCCCGCTATAGCTCTTGCGGCTTCTTACCTTTCGGATAAGCTTAATGTAAAAAGAGACGAGGCGGTAATAATCTGCCCTGTCGATCCGTACGTTGACGACGGGTACTTTGAGTGTTTCAAAGACCTCGACAAGATGGTCGCTTCGGGCGATTACAATCTCAATCTTATGGGTGTTGTTCCCACATATCCCAGTGAGAAATACGGCTATATACAGCCTGAGAATAAAGATAAGATCAGCAGAGTAACGGAGTTTAAGGAAAAGCCTGACGCCGCTACCGCAGAGAAATACATTGCGGACGGAGCTCTCTGGAACTGCGGAGTATTTGCTTTTAAACTTGGATATATCCTCGACAGAGCTCATGAGCTTATTGATTTTAAGGACTATGAGGATCTGTACGAGAATTACGATAAATGTAAGAAGATAAGTTTTGACTACGCTGTGGGCGAGCATGAGAAGTCCATAGGTGTCGTAAGATTTTCGGGAGAGTGGAAGGATATCGGCTCCTGGAATACTTTTGCTGAGGAAATGCACGAGTGCATAATCGGCAAGGGCGACATGGACGATGTTTGCGAGAACAGCAATATTGTTAATGAGCTAAATATTCCCATTATTGCAATGGGATTAAAAGACATGATCGTTGCGGCATCAAATGACGGAATACTTGTTGCCGATAAGACACAGTCAAGCTACATCAAACCGTATGTTGATAAACTTACTCAGCATATCAGATACGCCGAGAAGTCATGGGGCAGCTTTACGGTTACCGATGTTCAGAAAGATTCCCTTGTTATAAGGGTAGAACTTCTTCCGGAGCACAGGCTTCATTATCACAGCCACGAATACAGAGATGAGGTCTGGACTGTGATGAGCGGAGAAGGAACAGTAATTCTTGATGGGGAAAAAATAGAAGTGCGTCCCGGCGATGTGGTTTCGATGAAAGCGGGACAAAAGCACACTGTTATCGCAAGGACTAAGCTTGTAATAAATGAGGTGCAGGTAGGAAAAGACATAAACGTAGAGGATAAGATCAAGTACGATTTTCCTGAGTGATCTGCCTGCGGGGGTAAAGGCATATGAAAAAGGAAATTGCATTGGATAAATTTTTTAGAAGACTGATAGATAAGCATATATACGGGATTGTTCTCGGAGTGCTTGTCATAGTCTCCTTATTTGTCAGATATAAACTTGCTCCGAATACGGAGCTCTCTCCTGATTATAATGATTACTACAAAGAATGGGTTGATTTTTACAGAGAGAACGGTTTTGTAAACGGATTGTCCAATGCCCCCGGTGACTACTATGTACCCTTCAATGTGATATATGCTCTGTGTGCGCTTCTTCCATGCGAGCCATGGGTGCCGCTTAGCATTATCCCTGTGATATGTGAATTTATTTCAGCATTTTTTATCTATAAGATTTTCTATTATCTGACAGGAAGAAAAAAACAATCTGTTTTTGCTGGAGTTATGACGCTCTTTCTGCCCTTCGTAATTCTAAACGGGGCACTTTGGAAACAGGTTGATGCTGTATATACCTGCTTTTTGGTAATAGCTGTGTACAAGCTGCTTAAGCAGGAATACAGGACTTCCCTGATCTGGTATTCGGTTGCCTTTGCATTCAAGCTCCAGGCAATCCTATTTCTTCCGATTTACCTTATTATCTACATATTGGGCGGCTATAAGGGCAGCAATGCAGGAGAACCTCAAACTGACAGTAATAAAGGTTTCAGTGTTCTTCAGTTCTTTTGGATACCTGCTGTGTATCTGACCGCGGGACTTCCCGAAGTACTTGCGGGGCATGGCCTTAGAGCGACATATTTTGCGTATCTTGAACAGACTGCGGAACTTGAGTCTGAGGGCTACGGAATGGTTTCTTTTTTCCCGAACATATACAACTGGGGATTTGACGATTACGACAAGCTTCTTTCGACGGCTGCGGTTGTTATCTTGTTTGCGGTATTGGCAACTATTACAGTTTTCTGTTACAGATACAGGGAGAATATAGACAGAAGTGCGGTTATCTACATTGCGATATGGACAGCGTGGACGTGTCTGATACTTCTTCCGGGCATGCACGAGAGATATGATTATGCGATGCTGTTACTACTTACACCGTTTTCAGTCATGATGAGAAAAAAGATTGTGCCATTTGCAGCAGTTGCAAATATCTGTTCGCTGATAGTGTATGGCATGACGTTGTTTCATTCAGATGTATTTGATATAGCTCATATTTCAGTGTTTTATGTGGCTTCATATCTTTTTGTTACCGCCGATATAGTAAGTTTTTTAAAAGGGGGTAGCAACATAAGTGAAGTTTAAAAAAGTTTTTAATATGGCAATATGTGTTTGCCTTTTGATTGGAGCTTTGCTTGTTCTTGGATGCAGCATACTCACGACTATCTCTTATGATATGGGTGTGGAGAATGACTGGCCGCATTACAGAAAAGAGAATATTCCGCTTCTTATCTTGCTTTTGGCAGCGGTGATATTTGTGTTATATCTGCTTAAAAAAAGAGAAGTTTTTTCCAAGAACAGAAAGAAGCTTTTGATCTTGGGACTTTTCTTTTGCCTTGCTTATTGTCTTATGCTGATATTTTCCATAAGACCGTTACCTGTTAATGATTCAGGTACGTTGGATGATATCATAAACAGTTTCGTGGGCGGTGATTATTCGGAGCTTACGAATAAGGATGGGTATCTGTACATATGGCCCTTTCAACTTGGGTATGTATTGTTTGGCGAGGGCATGAGTGCGATATTTGGAACCAAGAACTATATTGCATGGGATCTTGTCCAGCTGTTATCAATATTTGTTACCATGTGGCTTCTTGATAAGATATGCAAGGAATGTTTTGATGACGAAGAAATATGCGCGATAATGTCGCTTTTATCTATGGGAGTACTGTTTTTTTATAACTATGTGACCTATATTTACGGCGATATTCTCAGCATGGCTCCGCAGACACTTGCGCTTTATCTGATGATAAGGTTTATGAAAACCGGTGAGCAGAGATATGGGCTTGGATCCGGACTTTCGATAGCAGTTGCGGTAATGATAAAGACGAACTGTGAGATTGCGGTTATAGCGCTTCTTATGACGCTTTTAATGATAAATGGGTTGAAAGCGAAAGATGAAGAGCAAAATATAAAACCGTCAAAGCGGATACTTATCGCAGTGTGTATGCTCATTTTTGTCTTTGGTATAAAGACTGCGGTAAACAATCATTATAAGAGCGTTACGGGACTTGAGGAAATTCCAAAGGGAAGTCCTTCCGTATCGCATATAGCCATGGGGCTTCAGGAACGTGACAATGACGGAGGCGAAGACGGTTGGTATAACGAGTATAATTACGACGTCTTTCATGCTAATGATAACGATACGGAACGTACCAAGAAGGCGGCTATGGAAAATATAAAGGAGAGGCTTCAGGAATTTAAAGACAGACCTCTTCATTGCGGAAAGTTTTTTGTGAGAAAGTTCCTTACACAATGGGCTGATTCGGAGTGTATATCTACCCGTAATCTGGATCTTGTCAGCAGGCACCATGAAATGTCTGCTTTGGGGAATTCCCTTGTGTTCGGAACAGGAAGTATTGTTATAAAGTGGGTCATGAATGTTTTTATGACTCTGTGTTATCTGGGTGTAGCTACATATTTGATCAAAGTTCTTAGAAACAGGCAGGTTTCTGATGCCGAGATGCTAATGTTACTGTTGATATTCGGAGGAATGGTTTTCCACGAATTTTGGGAAGGGTCCTCGCGCTATGCAATGAGATACTATATTTATCAGCTTCCGTTTGCTGCGTGTGGATTAAAGGTGCTGCTTGGACTTACTAACATACATAAACTCAAAAAAATATAATGCTCCTGAAGAAAAAATAGGCAGATTCATGGTGTTTTCCTGGTGTCTGCTCACATCGATCGTAATAATGACGATCTGCTCAAAGTCATCTTTCTTGTATGCTTTTAATTTATGGGATGACGCAAACAGTTATTTTACAATGGGAAAGTGCATGTTCATGGGATATGTGCCGTACAGAGATCTTTTTGATCAGAAAGGAATCTTTTTGTACAGCATATATGCGATTGCATCCCTGATATCAAGGACAACGTTTATAGGCGTATACGTTATGGAGATTATCGCATGTACGATTGCGCTTTGCGCCGTGTTCAGGATACTTCAGATGTATCTTCGTTCAATCACGGGACCGTATGTGCTTACTCCTGTTGTGGGAATGATAATTTATACTTCTAAGTGCTTTTGGTGGGGCGGAAGCGCGGAGGAATTTCTTTTCCCGTTTATTATGTGGGGAATGTTCATTTCGCTTAGACATTTTAGGTACACATATCCGGAAGCAATGAGATATAAGTACGTGCTTTTAGGAGGTTTGTTTGCGGGATGTGTATTTCATATTAAGTTTAACTCGCTTGGATTTTTCTTTGCATGGATGGCGATGGTATTCTTTGGAGATATCATAGGAGCCAAAGCGGTTAAAAAAGCTTTTGTAAGCTGCTTGGTGTTTCTTTCGGGAATGGCGGCGACATTTATTCCGGGGCTTATCTATTTTGGAATAAATAATTCGATATATTATTGGTTCTATGTTTACGTATATAAAAATGTATTTGAGTACTCAAAGAGTCTTGGGCTTTCCGAGAGATTCTACAAGATATACGACATCATGACGGACCACATGTACGACAATAAAATCGTTTATTTGACTATTTTTTTAGGTGCGTTATACTTTACTGTGGCACTTGTGTTTTCTTTTATTCCGGAAGATAAATACAAGCTGATTAAAAGAGATATAGTTGTAATTCCGCTCAGTGTTATGGAATATGTCAATATAGCAATGCTTTTGGCTTTCCTCATCCTTGTGATCTTTATCGGAGGAGTCAGCATAACATATTATCCGTTTCCGATAAATGGATTTGTGGTATTTGGAGCTGTTCCTGTAGGTTATATGTGTGAGGGAGTGTATCGTCTTATAACGCGTGGTGATTTCAAAGAAGAACTTACAAAATCACTTCGTGTGCTGGTGATTCTGGCACTTGTTCTTACGGGAATAGGTGAGTATTTTATATCACCAAATGTTCAGGCTATGAAACTTACGGCAGATAAGCTTTGGCTTTTTCATTTCCGCGATTACATTTTGCAGAGTGGAATTGAGAATCCCAAGATCATAAACGTCAACGGTTTTGATGCGGGGCTTTATACTGTGACCGATACCGTACCTATCTGCTACTATTACCAGACTCAGACCTTAAATATGGAAGAGGTTTTGGAAGAGCAGAAGAAATACACTCATGACAAAATTGCGGATTTCGTAATTTCTGTCGGATCGGAGGCAGAGGGTGTATCGGATTACGATCTTGTCATGGAGGAGGAATATGTCGCTCCTGACATAGAGCTTACCTATTATCTTTATGAGAAAAAAGCTGAATGATCAGTGAATTAGCAGAGGAGATTATCGATGCCTATACGAGTAAACAGTTTTATGGGAAAGTTTGGATGGTTTGCAAGAAAGCATTTCCCTATGCTTGCAAGTAATGCTTACCTTAAGCTGCAGTTTTTTACAAGAAGAAAATCACAGAAGGCATATTGTGATTACTTCCTTAATTCTGAGGAAGTTCCTATGCCCAATGTAGTAAATATTGAGACAATCAACAGATGTAATTCTACTTGTGCGTTCTGTACAGCCAATGTTCATGCGGAGTGCAGACCTCTTGCCAAGATTGACGACGATCTTTACAAGAGCATAATCGATCAGCTTGCTGATTGGGGCTACAAGGGACATCTTACTCTTTATGGAAATAATGAGCCTCTTCTTGATACCAAGATTGTTGAGAGACATAAGTATGCAAGGGAGAAGCTTCCTGACAGCTTTATCTTTATGTCTACCAACGGACTTATTCTCACGATAGATAAGGTAAAAGAGGTTGCACCCTATATTAATCAGCTCATTATCAACAACTATTCAATGGAGATGAAACTTCATGATAATGTGCAGGAGCTGTATGATTATGTTAAGGCTCATCCCGATGAGTTCAAGGATCTTGATATTCAGATTCAGATGAGATATCTTCAGGAGGTTCTTACGAACAGGGCGGGAAGTGCTCCCAATAAGAAAGCTACGGAGAAGATTATTACAGAGACATGTCTTCTTCCGTTTACCGATATGTGGATTATGCCAAACGGCAAGATGGGACTTTGCTGCTGTGATAACTTTGAGACAACCGATTTCGGTGATCTTACCAAGATGAGTCTCAAGGAAGCGTGGGGCAATCCTCAGTTCCAGGCTGTAAGAAAGAAGATTGCAGAAGGAAGACAGAATTATCCGTTCTGTAAGCATTGCGACTTTATTGATGCAGGTTTCCGTATGCAGATCGTAAACGCAATACTAAGAGGTGATCAGGAAGCAGCAAACAAGCTTGGCGGTCACGAGAGAATGAAAATAGGAAATAAGAACAACGCGGACGACAACATTAAGTAAGACAGGAAGTTTATTCGAATGAAGCTTTTAAAGAAACGTTTTGGATTACTCGCTGTTTTGTGTTTTATACTTCTAATTTCAATAATCTATTGTGTTATCGGTGAAAACAGCTATATTGCGATTCATGACAATATGGATCTTTTCATTGCTCAGTTCGCGATGCTCAAAAACACCGGCACATTTTTTTCGCACGGAGTAAGTGCACCGTTCCTTGGCGGAGTGTCAAGGGACGTGCTTCCGAGCGAGGCTTCGTTATATACAGTTCTGTATATGATTTTTCCACCTTTTACAGCTTATATAGTTGGATACATTTTTAAGATTGTTATTGCGGTTCTTTCTTTTGTGATGCTTTTTGCTGATTGCACGATAATGAAGGAATACAGCGGTGACGGGAAATTCTCGGACAGGGTGAGATTCTGTCTGAAAGAAGAATATGCGGGAGAGCTGAACCTTGCAATCGGAACGGGATTCTTATACGGAGTTCTGAATCTCTTTCCTGCATTTGGGATTTCTTTTTCTTCGATTCCTCTTATCGTCTACCTGTTTAGGAGAACCTACCTTGCGGAAAAGAGCTTCGGCAATAAGAAAACTGCGATGGCAAAGTATCTGCTTCTGATCTTTTGTTATCCTTTTGTCTCGTATTTTTCATATTTCGGATTCTTTATTCTCGGATATGTTTTTATAGGCGTCATTGCAATGTGGATAAAAGATAAAAAGCCAAGCGCAGGGCTTATTCTTGGACTTTTGGCGTTGGGCGCTGGCTATGTTGTCTTTGAATACAGGCTGTTTGGAATGATGCTTTTTTCAGATGTCGTTACGATAAGGGACACCATGATACAGAGCTATGTATCGGGATCTGAGCTTCCGGGGCTTATGGGAGACGTTTTTGTAAACGGCATGATGCACGCGGATGATTGCCACAAGTATTTTGTTATGCCCGTGTGTCTGTTGTACCTGGCTTTTTTGAATATCGGATATATTTGTAAAAAAAATTTCAGAGGTATATTTACCGATGTATATAACCTATGCGCGATGGTGCTAGTATTTAACACTGTTGTCTACGGCTTGTATTTCATAAAGGAAGTCAATGATGTTGTTGCTGCGATCGTGCCGCAGCTCAAAGGATTTCAGTTTAACAGAACGATCTTTTTCAGCCCTTTTATATGGTGTTCGATGCTCCTTATCATAGCTTACAGGTTATACAAGGTAAGGGCACTTAAGGGATTTGCATCTTACGTGATCATTGCTGCAGCTGTCTTTGTGGCGATTGCTGTTCCGACAAGATATAACGATCTTTACAATACGCTCTATCACACAGCAAGATACAAGATTTACGGGAACGAAAACGATGATCTCAACTTTAGAGAGTTTTATTCCAAAGAATTGTTTGATGCAATAAAAAAAGATATAGATTACAAGGAAGGTGAGTGGTGCGCTGCGTACGGCATGCATCCGGCAATTCTTGAATATGACGGTATAGCGACGCTTGACGGATATCTTGGTTTTTATCCTCAAAGCTATAAGGAGGAGTTTAGGAAAGTTATTGCACCTGCGCTTGAAAGAAAAGAGAGTTCCAAGATATATTTTGATGAGTGGGGAGCAAGGTGTTATCTGTACTCGGGAACCGATGATTCGATAGTCATGGCGACGAAGAGCATGTATGGAGTTACGGATAATAATATTTATATAGATTCCGAAGAACTTAAGAAGATGGGATGCAAATTTATTTTTTCCCGAATTGAGATTGAAAATATTGACGACGCGGGACTTGCTCTGTGCAATGAATATGAGGGTTTTGAGTCTCCGTACAAAATATTCGTTTACAGCTTCAGATAAATTTTTATGCAAGTTTATCTGCAGTGATTTGTTAATTATGGTATAATTCTATGGAAATGCTGATATAATCAGCATTCCATAAAGTAATATTTTTTAATAAGGAGAATTTACCATGATAAAAAGATCGTCAATTATGGTAGCATTATGCCTTCTTGTGGGCGTGATGACAGGTTGCAGCTCCAACAGCAATGGTTCTCTTAATAGTAAGGAAGACGCTTCTGATTCAGCATCAGAGGAAATCTCAGAAGAACCGGGTGAGGTTCCGTTGGAAGCAATATCGGAAGCATCAACAGATATGTCTGCCGAGGCTATATCTGAAGCAAGTTCGGATGCAGCATCGTCGGAGGCTTCGGTAGAAAGCAAGGACAAGGAAACATCTAAGAAGGATTCTGATAAAAAGGATTCAGATAAAAAAGATTCTGATAAGAAAAAATCCGATAAGAAGGACTCGGACAAGAAAGAAAAGAGCGATGTTCCCGGAGTGCCAAGTGTTAAGGCCGGAACTACGAGGGTCGGTGACAATGGTATTGAGGCTTATTTTGAGTGGGATCCTGTTGAGGGCGCAAACCGATATGAAGTGACAGTTGAGGGAAGACCCGAAGGAACTACCGGTTATAATGTTTTAGAGAATAATTTTACAACAGAAACAAATTATTCTTACAGCGGTAAGCTTAACTATGATATAAGAATCAAAGTAAGAGCATACAGCGGAACTATCAAGGAAGGCGTTTGCGGAGAGTGGAGTGAGTATGCAGCCGGCAATACTAACGATGAAGCCCTTGCAACTCCGGTTGTAAAAGACGCAGTAGTAACTTCTTCCGGCGGTGGAAACTGGGTATTGTTGTTTGAGTGGGATTCTGTGGACGGCGCCGATAATTATGAGATAGTGGTTGAGGAAAAGCCCAAGGATAAATCGGAATACACAATATTGGAGCGTACATTTTCTAACAGTACGAGATACACTTATTCCGGACCGGAAGGAAATGATATCAGAATTACAGTAAAAGCAGTTAAGAACGTTTGGACCAATGGAAAGAAGAAAGTGCTAAGCAGTCAGCCGAGTTCTTATGCCAATGGAAAGACATACACAAAATAATATTACTTAAGGGGTTATTATGGATAAGATTGCGGTTTTGATTCCGTGTTACAATGAAGAAAAAACTATAGCCAAAGTTATAAGGGATGCCAAAGCGGCACTTCCTGAGGCTGTAATATATGTGTACAACAATAATTCAAAGGACAGAACTGCAGAGATAGCAGAGGCTGAGGGTGCGATTGTTCGCAACGAGTATATGCAGGGCAAGGGAAATGTTATAAGACGTATGTTCCGTGAGATTGATGCTCTCGTATATGTAATGGTTGACGGAGACGATACATATCCTATGGATTCTGCACCTGATATGGTTGATCTTGTGCTTAATCACAATGCCGATATGGTAGTAGGTGACAGACTTTCATCGACATATTATCAGGAGAACAAGAGACCTTTCCACAATTTCGGAAACAATCTTGTAAGAGGAAGCATCAACAGACTCTTTGGATGTAACATTAGGGATATAATGACGGGATACAGGGCTTTCAGCTATGCGTTTGTAAAGACCTTCCCGGTTCTTTCAAAAGGATTTGAGATAGAGACAGAGATGACTATTCACGCTGTGTACAACAATATGCAGATTGATAATGTCATAATTGAGTACAGAGACAGACCGGAAGGATCTGAGAGTAAGCTCAATACATATGCGGACGGAATAAAGGTACTTAAGACAATTGCAAGGCTTTACAGAAACTACAAGCCTTTTGGATTTTTCCTTATTATCGCAGCTATACTTGCGATAATATCAATGATCTTTTTTGTACCTATTTTGACAGAGTACTGGCAGACACATCTTGTGCCCAGATTCCCTACACTGATCGTTTGCTGCTTTATCATGCTCGCAGCGGTTCAGAGCTTTTTTGCGGGAGTTATTCTGTCGACACTTTCAATAAATAACAGGCGCGAATTTGAGATGCAGCTCAATATGCTTCAGCGCCATAAAGAAAATGATATGACGAAATAATTCATATCACATTTTTAAGTGCTTCTGTAAGGAGTAATCCGGGGGTTGCCTGCAAGTAGAGTTTAGTTGGTATTTGGAATAGTTGTTAGGCAAGGAGATTTAAATGAAAAATAGAATAGTGATCATGTTAGCATTGAGCCTTACAGTGGTTGTAACGGCCGGTTGCGGTTTGGATATTGAATCTTTTATCGAAGCTGATCAGTCAATATCACAGCACGCTGCACCCGGTTCTTTTGATGCGTCGGATGAGGCATCTTCTGAAGCAAGTGAAGAAGAAAAGGTAGAGCTAAAGGTTCCGAACGTTAAGGATGGAGAGTTGCATTCGACGGTTAACGGAGTTGAAGTTCGTTTCGAGTGGGATCGTGTAGAGGAAGCTGACGGATATGAGGTATTTGCGGAAGTAAAGCCTATTGATTCCGAAGTATATCAGAGAATTGATGAATTCGGACAGAAATCGGAAGTATTCGAAACAAAGAGTACTTTCTATATTGCACAGTCCGAAGGCAATGTCGATTACAGACTGAAAGTCAGAGCATATAAAAAGAAAGACGGTTTGGATCGCTACAGAAGTGCGTGGAGTCCATATGTAACAGGCAGTTCATATGACGGACTTCCCGGAACTCCTGTTGTAAAAGCCGGAGTCTTAAAAGACGATAGTAAGGACGAAGACAGCAAGAAGAAAGAAGACGGCAAGAAGGAAGACAAGAAGAAAAAAGATAAAAAGGAAACCGAAAAGGAAAAAGAAGTTTACTTCGAGTGGGATAAAGTCGAGGATGCTTCTTATTACAAAGTTCAGGTTGAGTCAAAGAAAAAAGGTGATTCTGTATACGGTAAAGTAGAAACGTTTGAGACAGAAGATACAAATTATGTATGCACCGCAAAAGACGACACTGATTTCAGGGTTCAGGTCACAGCCGTAAAGATACTTAAGTTTGAAGACGAAGTCGATGAGGCTGCCGAAGCCGTGTCCGATGATGAGGATAAGAAAGAGACAGATAAAAAGGACAAGGATAAGGAAGACAAGGACAAAAAAGATAAAGACAAGAAAGATAAGGATAAAGAAGAAAACGACGAAGTCGATACGAACAAGACTCTAAATATAGTTGAGGGTAAACCCAGTGAGTATGCGACCGGAAAGACGTATTAAGGAATTTTTGAACAAATGGAAGATAATGCAGTAAAAAAAGATTCGGGGCTTTTAAAAAAAGCCTCGAAAGATTTTGTATTCAGTATATTGGCGCTTGTAATCTACAACGGTGTATTGTCGCTTCTCGTAAATCCCAGGCTTAATGCTCAGATGGGAAAAGCGGCTATGGGCATCGTTCTTTTTTTTACATCAGTAGTGTCAACAATGAGTATGGGATTCGGAACGGCAGCAAGCTATTCCAGAATGATGGCAAAGAAGGACAGAGAGGAGAAGAACGGAGATTACAATATTTTTCTTCTTATGATCTGTGCGATAGCTGTTCCCGTAACTCTCATCTCAATCAGCACCGCAAAGGTTGCGGATGGTGTTTCCGATGTTAAGTCGGCGGGCTTTTTTGTAGCTTTTTTTGTACTGACGATTGCAACTGTGTTTAGATATTACGCGGATGTTCAGTACAGAATGACAATAAGGTTCAAAGATTATTTCATCTTTTTTTCTTTTACTTCTCTTGGATATGTTTTGGGACTTCTGTTGTATCCTGTGACAAAGAGCTGGATATTGGTGTTCTTGCTCGGAGAATTGTTCGGTATCGGATTTACGGTTGCTTCGGGTAATATCTTCAGAGCCCCGTTTTTTGAGAAGTCAAAGTTCTTCAAAGAAAATATCAAGTCGGCATGGTATATATCGGGCAGTAACCTTGTGGGCGCGCTTATACTTAATTCGGACAGGCTTCTTTTGACGCCGTTTGCGGGCCCGGTTAAGACTACGGTTTATTACACGGCGAGCCTTATGGGCAAAGTGGTTGCTATGATAACGACACCGTTAAACGGAATAGTTATAAGCTATCTTATCAATTATAAGGTGAAGATGGATAAAAAGAGATTCGGCATAATCGGTGTGGCATTTCTGGGAGCAACGGTAATAGGTGCCGTAGCATGCTGCGTTGCTTCGATGATATTTGTCAGATTGTTTTATCCGCTTGTTTATGACGAGGCTTCTAAGTACTTCTTTGTTGCAAATCTCGGACAGATGCTTTATTTCATATCGGGATCGCTGATGGTCGTGCTTCTTGCTTTTACCAAAGAGAAGCTTCAGTTTGTTATAAACCTGATATACGGTATCATTTTTGCTGTAGTGCTGGTTCCTGTCACATACTTGTGGGGACTTGGCGGATATGCGTACGGTCTTGTTGTTGTGAACGCGGTTAGATTTATAATTGTTATATTGATCGGAATAAAAAACATCAAATAACGCAAATAAGCGAACTTCTTAAGACTTTCTTAATATTGACGGCAGATTTCATTAATTTTGGTCATTTTGCATTTTTTTTCACAGAATAGATGTTAGAATTAGATTGTGATGATAGGAATTAGTGAGGAGAAAATATGAATAGAAATTATCTTGGATTAGTAGCTGGTATTACAGTTGTTGTAATGACCACTTGCGGATGTGCGGCTTTTGATCACAGTACGGAAGTTGCGGAAGAGTATATAAATGATGAGCTTGCGATGTCAGCCGATTCAAGCGATCAGGCTGCGAGTGCAGGTTCTATAGTTGTAGCTGAGGATATCCTTCAGCCTATTCTTGAAGAGACAAGTGCAGCGCTTTCGACTTCTGTAGCGAATGCAGCAGACACGGAGATTGAAGACCCTGACAAAGTTGTTATGGTATTCATCGGAGACAGCCAGATCGAGAACGGAAGAGACGACGGAACGGACCTTGCAACACAGGTTTCAAGAAGAGTTCCCAATTCTGTTGCTTATAATCTCGGAATCGGCGGAACAACTGCGGCTCTTGAGCATTCAACTACAGACACGTCTTTAGATAAATGGGATTCTATTTCTTTTAACGGAGTAGCTTATGCTCTTGCGGATAAAGTTGACAGAGAGAAAGTTTTCGGCAACTATCCTGTAGTTCTTGATAACATGAACAAGATCGATCCAGAGGAAGTTGACTATTACTTTATCGAATACGGAGCAAATGATTTCTTTACAAAGATCCCGCTTGATTCAACTCAGCACGAGGGTAACCCGCTTCATACATATTATGATGCGCTTGAGAACGGTGTGAGAACACTTAAGAAGATAAGCCCCAATGCAAAGATTGTTCTTATGACTCCTTTTTACGGAATCTATATGGACAGTCAGGGCAAATTCCTTGGCGATTCTTATGTAGTAAGTAACGGAATTGACACTCTTGCAAATTATTCAAGAAAGACACTCAATGTTGCTGAAGATCTCGGCCTTATCGATTTCGATGCAATGAATGATGACAAGAGATGTGATCTTTACCTTGATACTGCAGAGGAGTACCTTATGGACGGTACTCACCTTACCGAGACCGGAAGATATATTTTTGCAAGACTTCTTGCTCATATTCCGAACTTCTACGAGAAGAACGAGCCATATGCATATCTCGAGAATGATTACATACATATAAAAGATTTTGATTATGAAGATTATTTCATGATTTCTGATGACAGATTGGAAAGTGAATATCCTGACGCATACAATGAACTTAAGGACGGTGGCTATCCTCTCGCAAGAGAACACGGCGCCGGCGAAGATGACGACTAAAGAAGATCGGGAATGTTTTGAACAGCGCTTTTAGAGAAAATCGGGCGTTTTTAAAGACAAGTCACTGTATGGTTTATATAGAGAAAAGAGCCTTCGCGAGGGCTCTTTTCTAGTTTACCGGTTTGCGTGTTAGGGGGCACTCTAATGCCGTGGTTATGCAGGGAGGTGTGATGAGACTCTACGGCTGTGATGCGGCTTTGCAGGTGTTGGAGGGCAGGACTTGAGACTCTGGGCTACGAGCTCAGGGCGATTCCAGATAAAAAGTGTGAAAGAGATGATTTTTATCTGGTATGGTAAAATAGGTAACGGAGGACTTTCCAATTCCTAGCAGAATTTACGGGAGTTGCTTTGGCTTTTGGCAAGATCTCACGTAAACCGCGCATCCGTCTATAGAACAAGTGCGGCGCGGTAACGATGCACTTACGCAAGTTCTTGAAGAAAATTAATGTGTAGGGTATACTACTATTGTTGTCTGTACGTATGAATGATAACGGACGACCAAAAAAATTATAGAGGAAAAGAGAATGAAAAAGGCCTTAATTATAGGTGCCGGTCCTGCCGGTCTTACTGCGGCATACGAGCTGCTTACTAAGTCCAAGGACTATCAGGTGGTTATATTTGAAGAGACAGACAAGTTCGGAGGAATCTCCAGAACTGTTAACTATAAGGGAAATCGTATGGACATGGGAGGACATCGATTCTTCTCTAAGGTTCCCGAAGTAAACGAGTGGTGGGAGAAGATGCTTCCACAGCAGGGCGCACCTACATACGATGATATCGTGCTTGACAGACCCATGAAAATGAAAGAGGGTGGTCCCGATCCTGAGAAGACCGACAGAGTTATGCTCAGAAGAAACAGAGTGTCTCGAATCTTCTTTGATCGTAAGTTCTATGATTACCCAATCTCGCTTAAAGCAGAGACATTTAAGAACATGGGACTTATCAAGACAATTGAGTGCGGATTTTCATATCTCGGCGCTATGATCTTTAAGAGAGAAGAGAAGTCACTTGAAGATTTCTATGTAAATCGTTTTGGTAAAAAACTTTACTCGATGTTCTTTGAGTACTATACAGAAAACCTTTGGGGCAGACATCCTTCTGAGATCGATCCTTCATGGGGCGCTCAGAGAGTTAAGGGAGTGTCTATCCTTGCGGTTCTTAAGAACGCATTCCGCAAGAAGTCAGGTAAGACAGGCGGCAAGGTTGAGACTTCACTTATTGAGGAGTTTAGCTATCCTAAGCTCGGTCCCGGTCAACTCTGGGATGTAACGGCTGAGGAGGTTAAGAAGCTTGGCGGAACTATCATCATGAATGCCAAGGTTACCAAGATCAGAAAGAGCGACAACCATATCAAGGGCGTTACATATATTATGGATGGAAAAGAAATGGAGATAGACGGCGATGTTGTCATAAGCTCCATGCCTGTTAAGGATCTTGTTGCAGGAATGAACGATGTTCCCGAAGATCCCGCAAGAATCGCAGCAGGCCTTCCTTATCGTGATTACATGACATTGGGAGTTCTTGTTCCGAAGCTTAATCTTGTAAACAAGACAAATATTAAGACTATGGGCAACATAGTTCCCGATAACTGGGTATACGTACAGGACAGAACTGTAAAAATGGGACGTTTCCAGATCTACAACAACTGGTCACCGTACCTTGTTAAAGATCTTGAGAATACAGTCTGGGTAGGACTTGAGTACTTCTGCTTTGAAGGTGATTCAATGTGGAACATGACTGAGGATGAGTTTGCCAAGATGGCAATCGGTGAGATGGTCACACTCAATCTTATCAGTGATGAAAAAGAAGTTATAGACTACCATATGGAACGCGTAAAGAAAGCGTATCCTGCGTACTTTGATACATATGACGAGATGGATAAGCTTGTCGAGTACCTCAACACAATAGATAATCTCTACTGCGTTGGACGTAACGGACAGCACAGATACAATAATATCGATCATTCGATGTGCACATCCTTTGAGGTTGTTAAGAACATCATAAACGGAGAGACAGACCGCAGCAATATCTGGAATGTCAACACTGAGAAGGAATATCACGAGTCAGATGCCGCTGAAACAGGTGCTGACGAGGCTGAAGAGGTCGAGGTAGACTGATACAATCAACATATTTTATAATAAGTGCGGTGCTGTTTATTGGCACCGCATAATTGTTTAAATAGAGAATTTTTTGCAATTCCTGTTTAATTGTTTTGAGGAGTTTTTTTGAGGATTATATTATGAAAAAGATTAGTGTACTTATCCCCTGTTTTAATGAGGTGGAGAACGTGGAAGGCATTTCTTCCGCGGTTGAAGAGGTCATGAAAAAAGACCTTTCGAATTATGATTATGAGATCGTATTTATAGATAATGCGTCTACAGACGGAACAAGAGACAAGATTGAAAAGATCTGTGCCGGAAACAATAAGATAAAGGCGATATTTAACGTTACAAATTTCGGACAGTTCAATTCTCCTTTCCATGGAATGTGCTCTCTTGACGGAGATTGCGTCATTCCAGTGTGCGCGGACTTTCAGGATCCTGTCGAACTCATTCCTGTTTTTGTACAGAAGTGGGAAGAAGGTCACAAGATCGTCAGCGGAGTTAAGGCATCAAGCAAGGAAAACGGATTTGTCTACTTCCTTAGAACCATGTATTACAAGACGATAAAGAATATGTCCAGCGTTCGAATGATCGAGCATTTCACGGGTTTTGGACTTTACGATAAGACTTTTATTTCACTTTTAAGACAGCTTAACGATCCGGTTCCTTTTATAAGAGGTATCGTTGCCGAGTACGGTGAGGGCTTTAATATGACTACCGTGACTTACGAGCAGCCAAAGAGAAGAGCCGGCAAGACTCATAACAATTTCTATACACTGTACGATGCAGCTATGCTCAGCATAACATCATATACCAAGGTCGGTTTGAGACTTTGTACCATAGCCGGGTTTGTATGTGCGATGCTTGATATGGTGGTAGCGTTTGTGTATCTTGTACTTAAGCTTACTCATTGGTACAGTTTCCACGCAGGTTATGCACCAATGATCATCGGAATGTTCCTGATCGGGGCAATACAGCTTTTCTTTATAGGGCTCACCGGAGAGTATATTCTCAACATCAATACCAGAGTTATCGGAAGACCTATAGTTGTTGAAGAGAAGCGTATCAATTTTGAACAGGAAGGAAAAAAGAATGAGTGATAAAGTTTGTGTAGTGGGTATAGCCGGAGGAACAGCGTCCGGAAAGACTACTATCGTACGCAGGATAAAAGAGAAATTCGGTGATGACATTGTTGTTATCAACCACGATTCATATTATAAGGCACATGACGACCTTTCATACGAGGACAGGTCTAAGCTTAACTACGATCATCCCGATGCATTTGATACGGATATGATGATAGAGCATATCAAAATGCTCAAAGAGAATAAAGAAGTTGATATCCCTGTATATGATTTCTCGATTCATAACAGAGCGGATGCAACTGTGCATATTATTCCCAAGAAGGTTATAATCGTAGAGGGAATTCTGGTTCTTGAGAACAGAGAATTGCGTGATCTCATGGATATAAAGGTTTATGTTGATACTGATGCCGATGAGAGACTTATGAGAAGGATCATAAGAGATATGGCTGAGAGAGCAAGAAGCATCGAGTCTATCCTCAATCAGTACAGAGATACCGTTAAACCCATGCATGAGCAGTTTATAGAACCGAATAAGAAGTACGCCGATATCATTATTCCCAGAGGCGGCGAGAATCTTACGGGAATCAGTATTTTGCAGGAACACTTGAAACTGATGATGGACTGATAAAGGATTGCAAAAATGTTAATGACTGTATGGTCGATAATAAGACTTATATTTTTTATGTTTATCGTGCCCATGTGTATAGGGCAGCTTTTTAAATATATCTTGAAAAAAGAGATGAGAAGACCGGTAATTACCTATCTGATCGGATTCTTTGCATATTTTGGCGTTGTCCAGATAATATCTATCTTTTGTGTTTTGACTATTGCAGGTCAGCCGGGTGCTTTTGAGACCTGTTTTAAAGCGTGCCTTGTTGCAGTGCTTTTATTAACCGTGACAGGTATATTCATGTTTTTCAGATTTGACAGGACGATGATAAAAAAGCCTGATATAAAAGGGCTTAGTATTGATACCAAGGTCTTTTACGGAATATTTATTGCGCTGGTATTATTCCAGATGATAAAGGCGGTTGTTTCAAGAATATTTGACGGAGACAATACGTATTACGTTACTCAATCAGTGATCGCGCAGAAAATCGGTGCCATGTATACCGTTGATCCGTATAAGGGCGGATTGCAGCCGCTTGATGTAAGGCATGCGCTCGCGGTTGTGCCGATGTGGATTGCGTTTATAGGTAAAGCTTGCGGCGTTCATGCAACTATTGTGGCATATACTGCTATGCCGCTTTTGATAATTCCGCTCGTGTATATTATTTATCACGAGATATCCAAGGTGCTTTTTGCCGATAACGTTGAGATGAGACCAATATTCATGATCATTGTAAATATTCTTATGATCTTTGGAAATGTATCGATCTTCACTCCGGCAACGTTCTTTTTGATGAGAACCTGGCAGGGAAAGTCAATGCTCACAAGCATCGCTTTTCCCATGATCGTATTGATCTTCTTATGGATATACAAAGACTGTGACGGAGAAAAAAAGCCTGTCTCTGAGCGAGCTTCTCTGTGGGCGTTCTTGTTCCTTGTGAATATGTTTTCAGGAATGTGTACGGAAATGGGCGTTGTATTCGGAGCGGGACTTGTGATGCTGTTATCACTGATACTTCTTATTTCTTCGAAGAGGTGGACAGTTGTTTTGGGAGCGTTTTGTTCGATAATTCCAAACCTCGTTTACCTGATTCTTTTCTTTGGGAACGGAGGACACTGATATGTACGGAATATTTATGGAATGTCTGGTCGATCTTAAAGATTTCGGAGGAAACGGAAGCATCCTGGTACTTCTTTTGATTTCTTCGATCTACCTTATTGTAAAAGAGAGCGATATCAAGAAAAAATTATTGTTCGGCATTATGCCGTTTGTGATCGTTGCGGGATTTCTTTTTCCCATAACAAAGAAATTGTATGTCAGCGAAAAATTGCTCGGAATCGAGGAAGCAGCAACGTATTACAGAATTTTGTGGCTGATCCCGATGTATGTCACTATTGCGTACGCATTTACCAAGTTTATCTCAGGGATAAAAAGCGCGGTAAAAAAGCGTGTTGCGGTTGGCGTTGTTGCTGTTGTGATCGCGGTTACAGGTTCGTGTGTATATTCAAATGAATACGTATTTAAGGCGGAGAATCCTTATCATATTCCGCAGCATGTAATAGATATATGCGACAGGATCTCGCCTCTTGACGGTGAAGAAAGAGTAAGAGCCGCATTTCCGCCTGAGCTTACTTATTTTGTAAGACAGTATAACACCGACATACTTCTTGCTTACGGAAGAGACTATGTGGATAACGGTTATTACACAGGAGTCAAGGCAGTGATGAGCGCAGAGGGAATGATGAAAACAGACGAGCTCTTGTATTATACAAGGATGGATCTGGACAGGTATATAATCATTCCGACTGACAAAGAGATGGATAAAGACATCACTCAATTTAATGTAAGACTTGTTGATACAGTAGACAAATACAATATCTACGAGGATATTTTGATCGGCGATAACAGGGAATTGGAAAGAGACGCCTTTGTTGCCGAAAAAGAAAAGATATATGGAATTGAAAATGAATAAAGAGATACAGGAATATTTAGATAAAGTACATGAGTCGGATTTTGCCATGCTGTGTGAAGTTGACAGAATCTGCCGAAAATATGATATACAGTATTATCTACACGGGGGAACATTTCTGGGCGCTGTGAGGCACGGAGATTTTATTCCGTGGGATGACGATGTGGACATTCTCTTTTTGAGAAAAGACTATGAGAGATTTCTTGAAGTATTTGAAACAGAGGCTGAAGAGAGATTTAAGCTTCTCAGATTTGAGAAATATCCGCAGTTCTTTGATTTTATAACAAAGATTGCCGATAATGATCTGACCTATGAGAGCACGAGCTTTGGTGCGGAAGATTTTTATGATAACAGATATTCGCATCCGACACTAGATCTCTTTGTATTTGATATAGAGTCGGACAATCACAAAATGCAGCTGCTTAGATTGAAACTCTTATATTCACTTGCAATGGGACACAGACCTTATGTAGACTATAGTAAGTTCGGCCCCGCTATGAAGGTAGTTGCTTTTGTGCTTACCAAGATAGGAAAGTGTATTCCTTTCGGAGTGATAGCACGTAAGTACATGAAAATACAGACAGAGGGCGGCATTGCATGCAAGGCTCAGGGAAATGACAGTGATCTTAAGACTCTCTTTATTTCCAACGAGCAGCCCGATCCCAGATACTGGGGGCTTGATTTTGACGCGGAACATCTTGTTTACGGACCCGATACTGCTTATATCAGGGAAAAAGAGTTCCCGATCCCGAAGGAGCATGACAAGTGGCTTAAGAAGACATATAAGGATTACATGAGCCTTCCTCCCGAGGATAAGAGAGTGCCTATGCATGTCAATGTCATAAAGAAGAACGAGGAATAATTTATGAAAACGGTAGCACTTATAATTGCAGGCGGAACCGGCGCCAGAATGAAACAGGATATTCCGAAGCAGTTTCTTACGGTAAATGAGAAGCCTGTTATTGTATATACGCTTGAAGCATTTCAGAATCATCCTGAGATAGATTCGATCGCAGTAGTGTGCGTTGAAGGATGGGAGCAGATGCTTATGGCATATGCCCGCCAGTTTAATATAACCAAGCTTGAGCATGTGGTTCCCGGCGGAGATAACGGTCAGGGATCAATCAGAAACGGTGTTTACGAGCTTGAAAAGAATTTTGATGAAGATACTATCGTTCTTATTCATGATGCGATCAGACCGATGGTGTCGGCGGAGATAATATCGGACTGCATTATGAAGACCAAGCAGTACGGAAATGCCATCACGGCAATCCCCTGCGCAGAAGCCATGCTCACCACGGATGACGGTGAGATGTCCGAAAAGACATATCCCAGAGATAACCTCAAGAGAACTCAGACTCCTCAGGGATTCAGACTCGGAGAGATCTGTGAGCTTCACAGAGAGGCTCTTTCAAAGGGAATAACGAATTCGGTTGCGTCATGCACACTTATGACGGAACTGGGAAGAAAAGTATATTTTTCACAGGGGTCGGAGAAGAACATCAAACTCACGACTGTTGATGACATCGATATCTTTAAGGCGCTTCTTATCAGTAAAAGAAGTGAATGGTTGAAGTGACAATGCTTTTTAATACCTACGGATTCATGCTTTTGTTTTTGCCGGTCTTTCTTGTGGCATTTTTTATCATAAGAGCTTTTGTACAAGATCAGATTAAAAAAGAGGCTGCGCTGAACATATTGATCATATTGGCGTCGTTTGTTTTCTACAGCTTCTTTGGCGTTAGAAATACAGCGGTCTTGTGCATCAGCTTAATTATCAACATAATAATCATATATCGCATCGGGAAAAGTAAGAAAAAGAAGGCATGGCTTATCGCCGGCATTGCATTTAATGTCGTGCTGTTGTCTTTCTTTAAGTTCAGTGGTTTGTTTTTTCCTGTTGCGATCAGTTTCTACACGTTCAATCAGATTTCCTATGTTATAGATTTATATCGCGGCGAGATAAAAGAATTTGATATTCCGGATTATCTCGTATACATATTGTTTTTTCCAAAGCTTTTGCAGGGACCTCTTGAGGGCTTTGGCTCTTTTGATGCGGGAATAAAAAAGGCATACGAAGAAGAACTTGACTGGGAAAAGATGATGAGAGGACTTCTTCTTTTGTCCATGGGACTTTTTAAGAAAGTCATTCTTGCGGATACTTTTGCCAAGGCAGTGGAATACGGCTTTTCCGCAATTCCTAATCTTGGAAGAATGGAAGCTATACTCACGGCTGTGTTCTATTCGTTTCAGCTGTATTTTGATTTCAGCGGTTATTGTGACGTTGCAACAGCAATATGTATGATGATGGGATTTGATCTTGCGACCAATTTCAATTCACCGTATAAGGCAACGGATATTGATGATTTCTGGAACAGATGGCACATGACCTTGACCGGATTTTTTACAAAGTATGTATATATCCCGCTTGGAGGAAACAGAAAAGGAAGGGTAAGAACTTATATTAACGTGCTCATAGTATTTCTGATAAGCGGAATCTGGCATGGAAGCGGACTTACGTTTATTATCTGGGGAGCCGCTCACGGAGTGATGAGCGTACTTACCAAGATGGTAAAGAACGCGCGTAAGGAAAAGAAAGAGGCTAAAGACAATAAAGCCGTCAAAATATTTGCTGCGGTCAGGAAGGCGGCAGCAGTGCTGGGAAATTATATCTTTATCATGGCTACATGGGTGTTCTTCAGAGCGGAGACCGTTTCGGATGCAATAGGACTGTTTGTCAGGATGGCGGTTGGAGGACCCAAGCCGTTTTACAGTACTTTCGCCGACGGATTCAGGCTTGATGAGATATGGTATATTATTAAGGTTACTCCGATAATGAATTATAATTTTGCATGGGATTTATGCTTGTGGTTGTTTTTGGCGGCAGCGGTGATCATAATATTTTTTGGCAAAAACGCGATCCGCTTTTGCCGTGAATGCAAGATAAATATGGGGACAACGCTTCTTACGGCGTTCCTTTTGCTCTGGAGCATTATAAGCTTTTCGGGCGTAAGTACATATCTTTATATGAATTTCTGATGGGATGATGGGTATTATGAACAGGTATAAAAAGTATTTTGTTGTCTTAATGAGTATGATGCTTGCTGCATTTATAGCATGCGGGGCGCTTGTGGTATATGTGGATCCTTTTTTTCATTATCATGAGGCACTTACGGGATTTCCTTATATAGTCGACAATCAGCTCAGTCAGAATCCCGGAATGGCGAAGAATATGCTGTATGACAGTTGCATTATAGGTTCTTCAATGACGGTTAATTTTGATACGGATGATTTTGCTGAGCTTCTTGGAGCAAACACCGTTAAACTAAGTTACAGCGGCGCTTATCCAAGAGACCATTACAATATTCTTTCGATCGTGTTTGATGAAAATACTTATGCAAGAAAACATTCTCCGGTAAAGAATGTTTATCTGGCACTTGATATACCTACTCTTACGGCAGACCCGGAAACGACCAAGTATCCGCTTCCTGAGTATCTGTACGACAGGAATCCTATAAATGATGTGAAGTATCTGATCAATAAGGATGTTCTGTTTCAGTATATTTTCAGACCTGCTGTTCAGAGAGAGGGCTCGGATATGTCCGAGATTTATTTCAGCTGGTGGACTCCCGAGTATTACAACATTCAGTGGGTAATGCACAATTATGAGCAGCCCGAAGAAAATCCCGAAGAGATGACAAAGGACGGGCTCATTGAGGGAACAGAGGTGAATCTGTCCAGGAATATAATTCCCTTTATCGAGGAGCATCCCGAGACGGATTTTTATATCTTTTTCCCTCCTTACAGTATTCTTTATTGGAACAATGTAAAAAAAGAGAATACTTTTGAAGCGACAATGGAGCAGTACAGATATGTTGCGGACAGGCTTATGCAGTATGACAACGTCAGGTTGTTTGATTTTCAGACTATGGATGAGGTGATCGATCTCAACAATTATGCAGATTATTCTCATTATAAACCCGCAATTAACAAATTTATGGTAGAATGCTTTAAAGACGGAAATTATGAAATTAATTCCGCAGAAGAAATGGAAGCTGAATTGACCAAAGTAAGAAAAATGGTGGGAGCCTACGATTTTGAAGGGCTTTTTTCGGAGAAGTGGTAAGAAAGATCAGTAGTATATGAAAAAAGAAAAGGCAAAAAAAATATTAAGATTTGGCTTGGGAATAGTTTCGTTTTTGTCGCTTGTTCTTATGATAGGAACTGTTATAAGAGTGGCAATGTATGTTGTTCCCATATCTGATGATTTTTGGTATGCAAGAACGGGCATAGGCGTTAAAGGAATCTGGAAGCGCATGTTGGTCGCTTGTAAGTTTTCGTATGAGATATATGTGGAGCATCAGGGCACATATTTTACTTCATTTTTCGGATCGTTTTTTAATCCTGTGATAAGCGGCGGCTTTGCTGCGATGAGAGTTATAATGATGATCAACGCTGCTCTTATCCTGGGTTCGGTTTTGGTTTTGACATATGTATATCTGAAAAATGCCGCAGAAGTGGACAGACATGTCATGCTTTTTGTTATGGCGGTCGCTGTATTTCCGCTCACCATGTACGACTCTTTCAGAGAAGTCTTCTACTGGTATGTAGGAGCTTCGGTATATGGATTCCCGATGGCATTTGGAATTATCGCGCTGACGCTTTTTATCATTTACAACTTCAACAAAGAAGTTGCGCTTACGGGAAGAACTCCTGCGGTTTATGCGACGATACTGGGAGTGTTTGCGGCAGGTGCGTCTCTTGCGATAACTGGAACATTTATGTATCTTCTTCTCTGCATACTTGTGTATTTCGCAGTTAAGAGAAAAAAACTAGAATTGGATAATATGATAGTATTTGGAATATGTCTTGTGGGAGCCTTTGTAAATGCGCTTGCTCCCGGTAATTTCGCAAGACAGGGAACGGAGAACAGCGGCTCTGTGGATATCATGGCGGGCATCTCCAATACTGTCGGATATTTCAGATACGGAGTAGGCTGGCTGTTTGCCGACAAGAACTTTTTTGTTCTGTTTGCAAGTCTTGTGGTCGTAGGTTTCCTTATTTATGATAAGATAAAGCTTCATAAGGTGGCGTGGACAGTATTAAGTATTATGTTGTTTGTTGCTCCTTTTGTTACGGTTTTTCCGGTTGTCTTGGGATACGGTCTCGAGTGGATGCCGAACAGATGCTTTTTTATCATGGTGATAAGTATGACCGCAGCTTTTGATAATTGTGCCATTTATATAGGATGGCTTTTGGGAAGTGTACTTAAAGGTCATAAGAAAATGTCCGTGCTCGCGGTGCTTACAGCGATTATATTTGTAAGTTTTATAGCAACACCTTTTACAGTGAGAGAATACTGTGTTGCGAAGTTAAATAAGCAACTTTTTGACGGGGAATTTCAGAAGAATTATGTTGAGACCAAAGAACTTTTTGACAGCTTTGCCGATAAGAAGGGGCAGGATGTCGAAGTCGATGTTCCGACAGATCCTGAATCCATAAGAAATTTTTATTCGTTCTTTTTGCTTGATGATCCCGATAGCTCGATAAACAGTGACGTAGCAAAAGCTTATGGGCTGAATTCGATAACAAACACAAGAGAGGAATAAGTTTGTCATGAGAAACAGAAGAGATTATGATGATTATGAATATGATGACGATCGTATGGTAGATGACTATGATCGTGAATATGAAGATGATGAATACGATGATTTCGACGATTACGGTGAAGACGTAGACGATTCCGATGAAGATTATGATGATCCTGAGGATGATATTGATTACGACGGTGATTATGATGATCCGGAGGATTTTGACGACGAACGCTACGAGGATGAAGAACAGTACGACGACAGATATGATGACGAAGATCGCTACGACGATGACCGCTATGACGATGAAGAAGACGATGATCGTGATGAGCGTTATGATGACGAAGATCGCTACGATGATGACAGATATGACGACCGTTATGATGACAGATATGATGACGACGATCGTTATGATGACGAAGATGACGGAAAGGGTGGAATTCCCCGTTGGGCTCACTTTGCGGTAATCGGAGTAATTGCTGCTGTTATCTTATTTTCTGTAATAAAGCTTGTGATATGGAATGCAAGCGGACAGAAAGTTAAAATATCGGATGATGAAAACTATGATGTAGAGATTCAGGATGAGGTTTTTGTTCTGTCTGATGATATGAAGGAAGGGCATGAAGATGACGGATTGGAGACAATCCTTTTTGTCGGAAATGATGCCATTACATATGATGATTCGGAAACCGGAGTTGTCGATCAGATCAGTCAGCTCTCGGGTGCAGCATGCATAAACGCAGGATTTCCTTCAACGACCATAGCACGTAAGAATCCTTCATACAGCAGCGATTATCCGCTTGATGCATTTTGTTTCCCAAGTGTGGTCGATGCCATGACAAGCGGTGATTATTCACAGCTTCATGAGGCGGCGCAGTCACTGGAAGATCCGAAATATTCCGACAATCTGTCTGTTCTTGAAAATGTGGATTTCGACAAGATAGATACGCTTGTAATATTTTATGATGCGCAGGATTACATAAACCTCAGAGCGGGACTTGATCCTGAAAATGATCTTAATGAGGTTGCGTACAGCGGAGCTCTTAAATCGGGAATCACCAAATTTCAGGAAAAGTATCCTTATATCAGGATCATATGTATGTCACTTACAATGTGTTATGCCTATGATTCATCGGGACAGATCGTAAACGGAGATAAGGTGGATCTGGGAAACGGTGAGCTTACAACTTACTATCAGTTTATGTTGGATACCAGTGGAGCTACGGCTGTGAGCTTTATAGATAACTACTACGGTACCGTCGACGATGAGAACAGTAAGGATATGCTCGTTGATAATATCCATACAAATGCCGCTTGTAACGAACATATAGCAAAACATTTTGTGAAGGCTATATATCCGAGTGATAAAGAGGATGCGGAAGAAGAAAAAGAAAAATAAATTTGGTGGGATGAAATGAAGAAGATAGGAATAGTTGATATTTTGCAGCTTCAGGGCGCGGTGATCGTATATTCGCTTTCGACTGTGGCGGGAAACCTTGCGTCCAAGTATGAGTTGCTTTCCTTTGGATATTTATGTTTTTTTGCACTTGAATTTGGCATATTGGGTGTTTATGCCATCATCTGGCAGCAGATGATAAAGAAATTTCAGCTGTCTGTGGCATATGCAAACAAGGCGCTGACTTTGATGTGGTCAATGCTTTGGAATTTTGTAATATTCAGTCAGGGTATCAATTTTTGGAAAGTGGTCGGAGTTTTACTTGTCTTTATAGGCGTTATTATTATGAACTTCAGTACTTCGGAGGAAAAAGCAGATGATAAATAAGTACTTTTTCCTAATGCTTCTTGCTGAACTTATAGCATCGACATCACAGGTTCTTCTTAAGAAGAGCGCTGAAAAAAAGTATCCTTCGGTAATAAGGGAGTATCTGAATGCACTTGTTATCTTCGGATACGGACTTCTTGTATTGTCCATGGGTATTTCAATCTGCTGTTACGGTGGACTCGGATACATGGGAGTTGTTGTAATGGAGCCCGTGGGATATATCATTGTCATGATAATGTCCAGGATTGTATTCAAAGAGAAAGTGACACCCCGTAAAATTGTGGGAATGATATTTATACTTGGAGGAATAGCTGTATTCTATGCGCTCGGAGGGCCATTGAACGGATGATTATATGAAAACTATATTTCAGATTAGTGACAGAAATAAAAAAATAGTCGAATACACGCTTACAGCTTTGCTTGGAGCAGTTTTGATCTTTTTGCTGTGGGTGTATTCGGATGCGAATGTGAATCACTACACGCTGATGATGGATTCGGATGTTGCGGCGGATACTTTGCTTGGTCCCGTTATTTATAACAATGGTTTTTCACAGCCCGAAACTTGGGTGGGATCAACGGAGAAGTGCGTTATATCAGCTCCGAATCTTGCGGCGTTCTTATATCCCGTCACGGGGCATGACATGAACTTATCTATGGGACTTGCATGCACTGTTATGATGATAATAATGACGGCACTCATGGTGCTGTATTTTAAGCAGCTGGGCTTTTCTGCGATCCAGATATTGTCTGCGATAATCATTGCTTTTACGCTTATGACCGCGGATGAAAGCGATGAGATACAGAGCATGATCTTTCTTTATGCGGCTTATTATGTGAGCCACTTTATCACGCTTTTCCTGATCTTGATGATCTACAACAGATCAATTAAGAAGAATAAGATTTCGATGTGGATATTTGCACTTACTCTGCTTCTTTCTTTTCTCAACGGATTACAGGGAATGCATGCGTGCATTTTCTGCTATATGCCGATCCTCGGAATAGAGATTGTAAGAAGGATCGTGACGTTTTTTAAGAAGGAAAAGCAAGGCAATATCATGATTCTTCTATGGCTTTTTGCCACATCTTTTCTTGCCTTCTTTGCGACGAATTTCACGGGCTCCTACAATCTTGGAGCGAGCAGGAACATAAGGCATGCGGGCGAGAAGTTCACGGAGATCGTATGGCCGTTCTTCCTTGATGTTATAAGCTTTGCGAAGATGCCGGTGCTTGTTGCGATATTCTGTATCCTGGCGGCTGTCGGATACTTCTTTACAGGGAAAAGACTTCTTCTGGGGCCGAAAGAGGAGACTCTTACTTCGGGAGACTGGAGTACATTTGCTTTGATAGCAGGAGTTGTCGTGTGCATTATGTCGTCGACATTTACCACGGCTGAGGCGGCTCCAAGATATTACATAATGATCATATTTGTTGTGGGCGCGGGAACAGCTCTTTTTATGAGAAAGTTTGGAAAAGAAGCTACGGCAATTGTTGCAGTTCTTGTGATCATATACGGAGCGGTGAAGTCGGGGGGCTTCTGTCGCGACCTTATAGTAAATGACAATTCGGATACCAAACCTCCGATGCTGGTTGCAAAGTGGATGGAGGAAAGAGGTTATGAATACGGCTATTCGACCTTTGATCATGCAAATACGATAACTGTTATGAGCAATGATAAAGTTAAGATCAGAGCTGTTAATTCCATGGAGGAGCTTCAGGGTGCCAAGTGGCTTACAGACAAGACCTGGTATCCGCCGATCAAGGATGCTGGAAGCCCTACGTGTTATATCTTGTCTGATGCACTTGCGGAGGAATTTGATAAGTTCCTTGCAAGGGAGAATCCGACTGTAGAAGAGATCGGCAATGTGGAGGGATACACGATATATGTTCTTGATAAGGACTACACTGTGTGGATTGACTGATCTTTTGGGGATTGTTTGCAGATAACGCTGAATTAATCAGTGTTTCTTGATATTTTTCTATTTTTATTGCATAATTTAGATGATAAAATTCTATATCTAGTATCGAGGGGTGTCGGGGGAATACATATTTAGTTACGATATTAAAATTTGATTTTATTAATCGTGCAGGGAGATTGTATGAAAAAGATTATTAAGAGCGGATTATTTCTCAGCCGCAAACCTTCTGACAGAAAGCTTAGGAGAGACCGAAGGGACTACGAGGAAGATTACGACAGAGAGTATGACGATCGTGATGACCGACGTTACGATGACTATGATGATGATTATGATCGCGATTATGACGATGACCGCGATTACGTAGACGATTATGACGATGATTATGATCGTGACTACGACGACGATCGTGATTATGAAGAAGATGATTACGACCGTGACTACGACGATCGTGATTATGAAGACGAATACGATCGCGACTACGATGACAGCGATCGCGACTTCGAAGAAGACGAATACGACCGCGAATATGATGACGATCGTGATTATGAAGATGATGATTATGATCGTGACTATGATGACCGTGATTATGCCGATGATGACCGCGAGTATGCTCGCAAGGATGATCGTGCTGATGACGGTTATGTTGAGTACGATTTTGATAAAGAATTTGCGCGAGCTGACAAGGAATTTGAAGACGTAGATGACGAGTACGAAGATGAGTACGAAGACGATTATGATGACAGCGACCGCGATTACGAAGAAGACGAGTATGATCGCGACTACGATGACAGTGACCGCGATTATGAAGATGATGAATACGACGATTATGAATATGACGGCGGATTCGATGATAGGTATGATGACGAAGAGTTCGGACGCGGACATAAGGCTTCGTTAAAGGGCGGATATACCGACAGGAGACATCCCAACAGAAGAGCCGAAGACAGAGAAGGCAATAAGATTGTTGCTTTCATGGGTAAAGCCGGAGAGTTTATAAAGAATACAACTCCGGTCGAGAGAGTGGCAGCTGTTGTTGCTGTATTTATTTTTGCGGGTGCAATTGCAACCGGTATATTCTATTCATCAGCAATGGGTAAGAGCAGCCAGATCAGTTCTTTTGCCGATGTCGGAGCTACCGTTGAAGATGTGGAGATTGTCGGACATAGCGGACTTATTGCAGTTGCGGATGCCGAGAAGGCTAAGGCAATGACCGCTGAGATAGTTGATGAGGAAGAAGAGGAAGAGGAAGAAGAACCCGAGAATCAGGAAGCTTCCGTAAGCCTTAACCTTACTTCCATAAAGGGCGACCTTAAGATGAAGTTCATCAACGGAAACACCAAGAAGCTGGTTTCAAATGTACCCTTCAAGGTATCTGTTGTTACACCTGACGGATCGACAGTCTCTTATGAGGATGACGACCGTGACGGTATCATCTATAAGAAGGATCTTAAGCCCGGAAAATATAAAGTTACACCGAGTGAACTTCCCGGTGACTATTCAAATTATAAGCTTGATACAACTCCCAAATCTGTGGAAGTTAAAGATAAGGTGGAGATGAAGCCTGTTGATGTAAGTAACGAGGTTAAGAAGGAGTCACAGGTCAACGCAGCCAAAGAGGATACAGCGGTTAAGACTGTTGTAGAGTCCACACTTAAGGATACTGTTGAATATGTTGAGAGCGAGAAGATTCCTCTCGACGGAAGTGATACGGACGGATCAGGTACTTACAAAGAAATCGGTAAGGATAAGATCCCGAATCCCACACAGACATCAAAGATTGATTTTGCAAGCTTCAGAACTGTTGCTCTTCTTACAACAGCTGATCCTGCCGGCACAGGTAGCAGTGAGAAAACGGATGCCGGAAATAATGCTTCAACCGAAGCACCCAAAAAAGAAGAGAACAATGATAACGGCCAGAGTGGTTCCGGCAATGATAACGGAAACAACAATGGCAATAACAATGACAATCCTTCACAGGGCGGTCAGAATAACGGACAGGGTCAGAGCGGCGGAAACGGATCCGGCAATACCGGTAACAATGACAATCCTTCACAGGGCGGTCAGAATAGCGGACAGGGTCAGAACGGCGGAAACGGAACCGGTAATACAGGCAATGAAAAGCCCAAGGATGAAAAGCCTAAGGAAGAAGCTCCCAAGAAGGTTGCCGTAAACGAGATAAGCATATCGATCAAAGCGGGAACAACAAAGACAATTGAGGCAAAAGCAGGAAGTGAAACAGTAACATTTTCTTCAAACAATGATTGTGTGTCCGTAAGCGGAAATACAATCAAGGCAGAGAAAGAAGGAACTGCAAAGATCACTGTTTCCGCAAAGGGATATGAGAGTGCGGAGATAACAGTCAATGTTACAAAGCCTGATGATAAGATATTCTCTGTATCAAATAATAATGTCGAGCTTAAAGTCGGCGACACATGTACTGTTGCAGGTGTAGATCCCAAGCTTCCGGGATACAGCATTGCTCTTGCTAATTCTGCTGACAACGGACTTGTTGAGCTTTCAGGAAATACGATCAAGGCACTTAAAGAGTGCAACAGAACTATAGATATAAAGATTTCCGCAACAGGATATAAGACATTTACATTTACGATCAAGAAGATCAATCCTACTGCGGCAAGCGATCTTAAGGCTAAGCTCAAGATCAGTAAGATCACTCTTGTTGAGTCTGAGTCATTAGAGGTTAAGGCAGATGTCGAAGGACTCAGCGGAAAGTCCAAGAACAGTGATATAGCAGCTGTTTCAGGAAATAAGATCACTGCCAAGAAAGCAGGAACCACAACAATTGAGTTCACTGCAAAGGGATACAATACAGCAACTGTTGAAGTTAAGGTAATGGGCAGAAAAGATCTTCTCAAACTTCAAGACGGTACTCAGGTTTATATCAAGGGCTCCGACGGTAAGTTCAGAGAAGCAACATATTCCGATTACTACAACAAAGAGAAGTTCTACCTTCAGGAAAAAGGTGAAGGAAAGTTTAAGTACAAAGGCTGGCAGACAATAAACGGCAAGACTTACTACTACACCAAGGACGGAGAATACGTAACAGGTGAACAGGTTATTCAGGGCGCCAAGTACGTATTCGGAAGTGACGGAGTTCTTTCAAGCTCATCGGGCGGAAGAGGAATCGACGTAAGTAAGTGGAACGGAAATATTGACTGGAAGGCTGTTAAGAACGAAGGAATAGAATTTGTAATTATCAGATGCGGATACAGAGGTTCATCTGCAGGTGCTCTTATCGAAGATCCTAACTTCAAGACCAATATCAAGGGGGCACAGGCAGCAGGACTTAAGGTCGGAGTTTACTTCTTTACACAGGCGGTAAACGAAGCCGAGGCTGTAGAAGAAGCGTCAATGGTTATCGGACTTTGCAAGGGTTACGGAATCACATATCCCGTATACCTTGATGTTGAGGGAAGTAACGGACGCGGAGATAATATAAGCGCAGCGCAGAGAACAGCAAACATCAGAGCATTCTGCGGAACAATTCAGAATGCGGGATACAGACCCGGTGTTTATGCAAACAAGACCTGGTTTACAAGTAAGATTAACACAAGTCAGCTTACAAGCTACAAGATCTGGCTTGCTCAGTATGCAGCAAGTCCGAGCTACACAGCTTCAAGGTATGACATGTGGCAGTACACATCTAAGGGTAAGGTAGCAGGTATCAGCGGAAACGTTGACCTTAATATTTCATACAGATGATGACTGTGCAAAATAGGTACATTATATGAGTTACAACATTAGAAACAAAGGATCGGAATCTTTTAAGATTCTATCCTTTGTTTTGCCTTTAATTTTTTATATCGGAATAGCAGTATGGGACGGGCCTGTATGGTGCGTGGATTCGCAGAGCTATGTGAGCATGGACTTTTCCAGGGAACCTGTTTACCCGCTTTTTTTGATGCTGATAAGAAGGATATATGAGACCTTTGATTTTTCCGGACAGATGTACGGACAGGACTCATATCTTTTTTGTGCAGTGATCATTCAGAGTCTTTTGTGGGTGTTTGCATCCTGGAGACTGGGAATGGAGATATTCAATACGGCTATTCGAAATCTTCCCGAGAAAAAAGCGGTATTTCTTGGATATTGCGGAGTGCTGTCACAGATGGCGGTGGCATCCCTCAACAGATTTGCCGCAAACAGGGGATCTATGTATTCCGAGTGTATCATGACAGAAGCACTCGCGATGCCTCTTTTTATTCTTTTCAACATAGAACTGTGGAAATTATACAGATCTTATATTCAGAGAAATATTGTGAGTGTATTCCTTTTGGGGGTACTTATCGCAAGTATCAGAAAGCAGATGCTCATCTGTCTCATCATCTGGGGATTTTCGGCTTTTGTAATCTATTTACTTGAACACAACAGAGAAGGGCTTCATAAGCTTTTTATAACGGTGCTGATGATATTTGCGGCAATCGTATGCATAAGCGGTATCGACAGATTCTACAACTCTGCTGTCAGAGGCAGGTTTGTTGAGCACATAGGAAACAGTAAAGGAGGACTTGATACGGTTCTTTACACTGCAAAAAGTGAGGACGCAGAGCTTTTTGCGGATTATAACGGATACCCGGACCTCGATAAGTTGTATACTGATATTTATGAGACATGTAAAGAGCAGCAGCTTACGATAGAATTTGCGCCGGGATACGATCCCGAGAGTAAGCCGAACGTATTTACTTCGGACTGGGTGGCAATGGCTTCCCACTATGCAGATAGCTATGATGTCATAGGCTTCGATGTTGTGGCTGTAAAGTGCGATGAGTATGTCAAAGAACATTTCCCGGATCTTGAGCTGTATGATGCACAGCTCAAAGAGGATGAGATAGAAGGAATCTTATTGAAGACTCTTTTGAAAAAAGATTTTGACAGGATAACGAAGGGCGAAGGCGGCACGGTAATTTATGTGTTTACCGCAAATGTTCTGAAGGCATTTGTGATCTCGGTCGCAAATATAAGTCCGAAGATACTTATACAGATTTCCATGTTTATTTATGTTCTGTATCTGACGGCGTTTGGTTTTTTGTATATGAGCAACGTATTCGGAAGCGGCGGTCAGTCAAAAAGTATGAAGAGCGAATTTATGATACTTGCATTTCTGACGCTTTCGGGTATCGCTATAAACTCTGTGGTTACGGGCTCCATGATATTTCCACAGCCCAGGTATATGTGCTACGGCATGGGACTCTTCTACTTAACACTGACTTGTGATATAATAGCCACGAAAAAATGAAAAGGAAAGGTATATTTAAATGAGAACATATCTTGTAACGGGAGGTGCCGGATTTATCGGTTCCAACTACATTCATTACATGTTTAAAAAATACGACAATGAAATCCGCATCATCAATGTTGATGCACTTACATATGCAGGCAATCTTGAGAATCTCAAAGAAGTTGAGGGACGCGAGAATTACACATTTGTAAAAGCAAACATATGTGACAGAGACGCGATCAACAAGATCTTTGAGGAGAACGATATTGACAGAGTTGTTCATTTTGCGGCAGAGAGCCACGTGGACAGATCTATCGTCAATCCCGAGATATTCGTTGAGACCAATGTACTCGGAACAGCTACAATGCTCAACGCTGCCAAGAAGGCGTGGGAACTTCCCGACGGAAGCTTCAAGGAGGGTAAGAAGTTCCTTCATGTTTCAACCGATGAAGTATACGGATCACTCGATGACGATCCGAATGCATATTTCTATGAGACAACTCCTTATTCACCTCACAGCCCTTACTCAGCAAGTAAGGCTAGTTCGGATATGCTCGTAAAGGCTTATATGGATACATATAAGTTCCCTGCAAATATCACAAACTGTTCAAATAACTACGGACCTTATCAGTTCCCTGAGAAGCTCATTCCTCTTATCATTAACAATGCGCTTGCAGGTAAGGATCTCCCTGTTTACGGAGACGGTAAGAATGTTCGTGACTGGCTCTATGTTGAGGATCATGCCAAGGCTATCGACATGGTTCAGGAGAAGGGCAAACTTTTCGAGACCTACAACGTAGGCGGACACAACGAGAAGCAGAATATCGAGATAGTTAAGACTATCATTGACATATTGAAGGAAGAACTAGATGATTCGGATCCCAGAAAGGCTCATCTCAGCTATGATCTTATCAAGTATGTAACAGACAGAAAGGGACATGACAGAAGATATGCCATTGCACCCGATAAGATCAAGAAAGAGATCGGTTGGGAGCCCGAGACTATGTTCAAAGAGGGCATCAGAAAGACCATCAAGTGGTATTTTGACAACAGCGACTGGATGGAGCATGTAACAAGCGGCGATTACGAGAAATACTATACAAAAATGTATTCCGGAAGATAAAAGAGGAGAACGACAATGAAGGGTATAATTTTAGCGGGTGGCTCAGGAACAAGACTTTATCCGCTTACAAGAGCTATTTCAAAGCAGATAATGCCTGTATATGATAAGCCGATGATCTACTATCCGCTTTCAACTCTTATGCTTGCAGGTATAAGAGAGGTACTTATAATATCAACTCCCAGAGACCTTCCGATATTTGAAGATCTTTTCGGAACAGGAGAGCAGCTTGGCATGAGCTTTAGCTATGCTGTTCAGGATCAGCCCAGAGGTCTTGCCGATGCGTTTATCATCGGTGCGGATTTTATCGGTGACGATTCTGTTGCACTTGTTCTCGGAGACAATATTTTCTACGGGCAGAGCTTTTCCAAGCTCCTTCGTGATGTGGCAGCAAGAGAGAAGGGCGCCACTATATTCGGTTATTATGTAAGAGATCCCAGAGCTTACGGCGTGGTTGAGTTCGATGAGAACGGTAAGGCTATCAGCATTGAGGAGAAGCCTGAGCATCCCAAGAGCAACTATGCGGTTCCGGGACTTTACTTCTATGACAACAACGTTGTTGAGATCGCTAAGAACGTTAAGCCTTCTGCAAGAGGCGAGATTGAGATCACCAGCATCAACAACGAGTATCTTAGTCGCGGAGAGCTTCGCGTTGAGACAATGGGAAGAGGATTTGCATGGCTTGATACAGGCAATCACGATTCACTTCTTGATGCGGCTGATTTCGTCTGCGCATTCCAGAAGAGACAGGGACTTTATGTCTCATGCATAGAAGAAATTGCTTATAAGCGTGGATTCATAGATAAGGAGCAGCTTCTTAAACTTGCTGAGCCTCTTATGAAGACCGATTACGGCAAATATTTGGTCGAGGTAGCAAACGGCCTTTAATAAAGGAACAGAGGTTGCAGATGGACTATAAAGTATTCAGGACGGCGATGCTTGCTATTGTCAGTGCGCTTATTTTGGTGCTGGTCATAGTCTATGCCACAAATGCTGACAAAATAAATGAACTTTTCGGCAAGGGAGAGGCTTCGAATGCCGGCGCCTCTGCCGCAACCTATTCAAGCGCTAACGGCAGTGCATACGGAGAGCAGATCGGGGATAATACACAGGGCTTTCTGAATGATGTGAATTTCTTTGATGATTACGAGGAGATTCCGTCTGTCGTTATCGAAAAGAATGAGAGTACGGAGCAGGCAAGCGCCGCACTCGGATCTTCATCGGATATCGAATATGAAGATTATATAGCTCCCGCATCTGTTGTGGGAACAAACTAGATTTGGAGATGTGAAAAAAATGGGAAAGATTAGCGTTGAAACATGTGAGATTGAGGGACTTAAGGTTATAACTCCAACTGTGTTCGGAGATGCAAGAGGATATTTTGTAGAGACTTACAATAAAAATGATTTTGTTGAAGCAGGTATCGATGTTGAGTTTGTTCAGGACAATCAGTCTGCAAGTAAGCAGGGTGTTTTAAGGGGACTTCATTTTCAGAAGGAATTTCCTCAGGACAAGCTTGTTCGTTGCATAAATGGCGAAGTTTTCGATGTTGCGGTTGATCTCAGAAGAGATTCAAAGACCTTTGGTAAGTGGTTTGGCGTGGTTTTGTCCGCCGAGAACAAGAAACAGTTCTTCATTCCCAAGGGATTTGCTCACGGATTCTATGTCCTTTCTGAGTATGCGGAATTTGCTTACAAGTGCTCCGATTTTTATCATCCTAACGATGAGGGAGGGCTTATTTGGAATGACCCCGATATCGGCGTAGAATGGCCTCTTATAGATGGCGTAGAACTTAACCTTTCCGAAAAAGACACTAAGTGGGGAGGAATAAAAGAGTTTTGAACAAAAGAATGAAAATCAGAAAACCCCCCAAGAATATCTTCTTGGGCGTTTTCTATGTATTGGCGTTTGCTTTGGCGCTTATACTTGTGTTACATCAAAACCCGTTTGCGGACCAACTTTCAGAGATCAGGAAAAAGATATCCGGTTGTATTCTACTGGGCGCTCTCTGTATCTTGGTCACTTTGTGGTATGACAAATTGACGGTTCTTCCAATTGAGCTGTTCCAGAACAGAAAGCTTATAAAGAGACTGTCGGTCAATGATTTTAAAAAGAGATATGCAGGTTCCGCAATGGGAATCGTCTGGGCGTTTGCTCAGCCGGTAGTTACTGTTACGCTTTATTGGTTTGTGTTTGGAAAGATGATGGGAGGAGGTATGGTCTCATCCCCCAGAGCAGGTATGGCACAATCGGTAAAGGTGGATTTGGCTCTTTTTTTGACAGCGGGACTTGTTCCATGGTTCTTTTTCAGTGAGGCACTCACAAATGGTACGACCGCTCTTCTTGAGTATAATTATCTTGTAAAAAAGGTACTTTTTAAGATCAGTATTCTTCCTATTATCAAGATAATTGCAGCTATGTTTATGCATGTTTTCTTTATATGTATATTACTCATTATGGCATGTAGTTTTGGCTTTTATCCAAGTATTTACTGGATTCAGATTCTGTACTATATGGCATGTGAGTTTATTCTTGTTCTTTCATTAAGTTATTTTACAAGTGCGATTGTAGTTTTTTTCAGAGACCTTTTGCAGATAATAAACATTGGTTTGCAGGTCTTTATGTGGGTGACGCCTATTCTTTGGAATATGGAAGATCAGAAATTCATTGTTGATAACAATTTGCAGTGGTTTTTTAAGCTTAATCCGATGACTATCATTGTTGAAGGATTCAGAAATTCCATTTACGGAGAAACGTGGTTTTATGAAGATTTCTATTCATCCACATATTTCTGGCTTGTTGTACTTGGATTGTTCTGTTTCGGAGCGGTTACTTTCAAGAGACTTAAACCTCATTTTGCGGACGTATTGTAAAGAATGACACGGAGAAATGCATGAAGAAAGACGTAGCTATTGAGGTTAAGAACCTCAGTAAAGTATATAAATTGTACGAAAAGCCCATGGATAGGGTTAAGGATTCGTTTGGTCTTGCCGGAAACAAAGTGTTTAAGAAGCACATTGCTCTTAACAACGTAAATCTCACGGTCAAAAAAGGTGAGACGGTCGGAATAATCGGAACCAACGGATCGGGTAAATCAACAATCCTTAAGATTATCACAGGTGTACTTACACCTACAGCGGGCGAAGTTAATGTAGACGGCCATATATCGGCTCTTTTAGAGCTTGGCGCCGGTTTTAACATGGAATATAACGGAATTGACAACATTTACTTAAACGGTATGATGATAGGCTTTTCCGAAGAAGAAATAGATAAAAAAATGGATGCGATCCTTGAATTTGCGGATATAGGTGATTATGTTTATCAGCCTGTAAAGACTTATTCAAGCGGTATGTTTGTGCGACTTGCGTTTGCGGTTGCCATAAACATCGATCCGGAGATCCTTATAGTTGACGAGGCACTTTCTGTAGGAGACGTATTCTTCCAGGCTAAGTGCTATCACAAATTTGAAGAGTTCAAGGAACAGGGAAAGACAATTCTTTTTGTTTCTCATGATCTCTCAAGTATCAGTAAATATTGTGACAGAGCGGTTCTTCTTAACAAGGGTGTTCTTCTCGGAGAGGGAACGCCAAAGAAGATGATAGATATCTACAAGCAGGTTCTTGTGGGTCAGTATCCTCTTCCTAGCAGCGATATCGGAAATCTTCTTGATGATGAGGATATCAGAAAGGCAGCGGAAGAAGCCGATAAGAAGGCGGAAGCCAAGATATCGGGTAAAGAGGAGGAGAAGCCAAAGGATGCTTCGCTCAATCCCGATGCCCTTGAGTACGGCGACGGAGCGGCAAACATAACAAATTATTATGTTACCGATTCAAAGGGAGTAAGATCTGCTTCGATCATAAAGGGAACAGAATTTACCATCCACATGGAAGTTGAGTTCAACGAGGATATTGCGGCGCCAATATTCGCATTTACCTTTAAGAATATTTTGGGTATTGAGATCACGGGTACCAACTCCATGGTCGAGAAAGCTTTTTTGGAACCTGTAAAGAAGGGCGATAAGAAGGAAATAACCTTTACTCAGAAGATGTCCCTTCAGGGAGGAGAGTATCTTCTCAGCTTCGGTGTTACAGGTTTTGAACAGAACGATTTTACAGTTTACCACAGATTGTACGATGTTCTTAATATCACAGTTGTTTCGGACAAGAACACGGTTGGATATTATGACATGGACACAACATGTAAAGTGAGAGATATAGATGCAGGAACAGATTAAGATTGGCAATGTCACACTTAATTTCAAACATTATTCCGGGGTTGATCTGTACAGTGACGGTTCTGTAGAGAACGATCTTCTTGAGATTGTAAAAAAATACGGCAAGGAAGAGTATCCGCGCATTATAGAGGAAAAGGCGAGCTGGCCTATTCTTTATCACCTTTCCGATCAGAGAGCCAATATAGTTGAGTGGATTCCTATGGATCCAAACGCCAAGGTTCTCGAAGTGGGATCCGGATGCGGAGCCATAACAGGCATGCTTTCAAAGAAGGCAGGCTCTGTTGTTGCGTGTGATCTTTCAAGAAGAAGATCTGAGATTAATGCAAACAGAAACAAAGAGTGCGGAAACGTTACTATTCATGTCGGAAACTTCAGAGACGTGGAGCCCGATCTTGACAGAGATTTTGATTATATTTTCCTTATAGGTGTATTTGAGTACGGTCAGGGATATATCGGAACGGACAATCCGTACGAGAAGTTCCTTAGAATGCTTAACAGGCACCTTAAGAAGGGCGGAAGAATAGTTATAGCTATCGAGAATCGCCTCGGACTTAAATATTTTGCGGGATGCTCAGAGGATCACCTCGGCACTTATTTCAAGGGAATCGAGGGATATACGTCAGACAGCGTAGCGAAGACTTTTACCAGAAACGGACTTATCAATATATTCAAAAAGTGCGGAATGAACGATTATCATTTCTACTATCCGTATCCTGACTACAAGCTTATGACAATGATCCACTCCGATTCTTATTTCCCTAAGTTCGGAGAGCTTCAGGACAATGTTAGAAACTTTGACAGAGACAGACTTGTTCTCTTTAACGAGAAACACGCATATGAAGATCTTGTAAAAGACGGAATGTACCCTGATTTTGCCAATTCTTTTGAAGTAATATTGGGACCCGGCTTTGATACGATCTACAGTAAATACAGCAATGACAGAGTTGATGAGTTCAAGATAAGAACGGATATCGCCATAGACAGAGCGGGCAGGAAGATCATCAAGAAGTTCCCTCTTACAGAGGCTGCAAAAGAGCATGTATTCGGACTTCGTGACGCTTACCTCGGACTTCAGGAGAAGTTCAGAGGCGGAGATTTTGAGATAAATGACTGCCAGATAAATGAGCAGGAAGGTTGTGCGATCTTTTCTTTTGTAAACGGAGTACCTCTGGCATCGCTTCTCGATCAGTGCATTGACAGAGACGACATGGAAGCTTTCAATGCTCTTATCAGCGAGTATGAAAAGAGACTTCACTACAAGGAAGATTATCCGGTATCGGACTATGATCTGATTTTTTCTAACATAATGGTAAACGGTCCAATCTGGACTATAATAGATTATGAGTGGACTTACGGAAAGTGTATCCCTCCGAAAGAACAGGTGTGGAGATCGCTTTACTGCTACAGACTTGAAGACAGGAAGAGGGAGAAATTCGATCCCAAACCTGTTTATGAGAGACTGGGGCTTACCGAAAAGGATATTCAGGTTCTTCTTGATGAAGAATATGCGTTCCAGAAGTATGTTACGGGAAATCGCAAATCTCTCGTGGAGATCTGGAAGGATATAGGAAGAAAAGTGATCGTTCCCAAGGAACTTGCAAAGACTGCGGATGCAGCAAGACCCGCAGACTGTGTACAGGTTTATTTTGATGAGGGAACGGGCTATTCGGAGGATGATTCGATCTTCCCCGAAGAGCAGTACGATGACAACAACATTATTGAAGTTGATATTCTTGTCGATGCACATTGCAAGGTGCTCAGATTTGATCCTGCATTTGCACCGTGCATAGTTACCATTCTTGATGCGGAGTGGAACGGCGTATCTATGGATGACAGCGCTACAGACATAACACTCAGGCCTGTAAACGGTGAGTGGATATCTGATGATTCCTTTGTGTTCAACACGGATGACCCGAATATTGAGTTTGATCTGACGGGAAGCGGACTCAGCATAAAGGAGAGAAATAGTCTTAAGCTTAGGATACTCACTACGTTAGTTCCTAAGAATGCAGCGGATGCCATTCTTAATTCCATTGATACCCGGCAGACTGCCGAACCTGAGGAAAAGTTGGGGATAATAAAAAAGATCGGCAGAAAGATCAGTCAGAAGCGTGAGGAGCGCTATTACAAAGACGAGGAGTAAAAACGGGGAATGCTTAAGGATTTAGTTAAATCAACTCTTGCCAAAAAGAGAACAACTAAATATAACAAGGCGGTAAGCGCGAAGGCTTCAGCTTACGATAAATGGCAGAAGAATGTCGAAAAAAGCCCTGTAATAAAGGCAGAGGCCCCTATTCAATATGAGACGGGAGCGAACGGTGAACTTATCCCGAATAAGCTTCCTGAACCCAAGATAAAGGTTGTTCCCTATGCAAAGGTGTGGGAAATAACAGATACCAAGAACGACGAAAATGTGGTTTATATTTTTGTAAGTCCGAAAGGAAAACTTACAAAGAGAGCCACAGAAGTAATAAAACAGTATTTTATAGCTCATCCCGAGCACAATATAGTGTACGGAGACGAAGATGAGATCGGAAACGGCGGAAAGTATATTCATCCTTTCTTTAAGCCCGACTGGTCACCTGATTCGTATTTGAACGCATTTTACATAGGCAGTTTTTTTGCATGCAGATCAAAAACTGTGCATGCGGCGATACCTGAATATGACAATGCAGTGAAGATGCTCGGCGGTACGGCAAATAAAAAGAACTCACCCGAGCAGGTGGGACTTGAAGCATCTCTTCTTTCGGCGGATGTTCTTTTTTGTATGTTGGCTATACATGAGAGAGCATTTGCAAAGAGAACGGGAGTTGAGCTACCTATCGGTCACATAAGAGAAGTGCTGTTCCACAGAAATGCGGGACAGGATGTCTTCTACGGAAGAAGTTACCACAACTCAAGGCATATGCTGTTAAAACCTGTGACTGTGAGCATTATCATTCCGTCAAAGGATCATCCGGAAATATTCCAGCAGTGTCTCAATTCGATAATCGAGACTACCAAGGACGCCGGAATAACCTATGACATTGTGGTTATAGACAACGGAAGTTCCGCTGCAAACAGGGTTAAGTACGGAGTTTATGCTTCGAGAGCACCCAGAAAAAACGGACTTACAAAGATAAGCTATATTTATAAGCTTCAGGAATTCAATTTCTCGGCAATGTGCAATCAGGGCGCGAGAAATTCAAACGGAGAATATCTTCTTTTCCTTAACGACGATATTGAGGCGGTTAAGGAAGGCTGGCTTACGGAGCTTATTTCGCAGGCGCAGCTTAAGCATGTGGGCGCTGTCGGAGCTAAGCTTATTTATCCCAAGACAGATCTTATTCAGCATGCGGGAATTGCCAATGTGAGAAGAGGACCCGTGCACAAGCTTCAGAAAATGCACGACAACAAGAGCCATTACTTTGGCTATAACAGAGGAATACATAACATGATAGGTGTAACTGCGGCATGCCTTCTTATAAGCAGACGCAAGTACAACGATGTGGGAGGGTTCCCTGAGGAACTGAAGGTTGCCTTTAACGATGTGGATTTCTGCTACAGCGTGTTTGAAAAGGGCTACTACAACGTTTGTTGCAATCACACTTATCTGTATCATCATGAATCACTTACGAGGGGACTCGATAATCTGGATCCCAAGAAGATGGACAGACTTGCGGCTGAGGGCGAGACTCTCATGAGGAGACACTCTCATCTGTACAATGTAGATCCGTTCTACAGTCCGCATCTTACGGAGGATGAGACTATATCGGCGATCATCCCCAAGGAAGATTACACGCCTGTAGAGGATATTCCTTATGCGACTCCTACCATTCACGAGAAGGGTATAAGGGGAGCCAGAGAAGATCAGTGTCTGAGAGTTGGATGCGAGTACAATGCATCTATGGATAACTGGCTTTACGGTGTGGATACCGAGGGAAATGAAGAGGGATATTTCCTCAAGGGATACAGCTTCGTTATCGGCTCCGATAATGCACTGTATGACAAGAGGCTCCTTTTGAGACTTGTCGAAAGATACGAGGACGGTGCGGGACCTGTGGGACCCAAGGTGTACAGTTTTGCTCCGTATGTCTGGTACAGACCCGACATCAGAGTGCGTCTTCAGGATCAGGCAAATGTCGATCTTACGGGATACAAACTCAGGATCAAAAAGGGCGAACTTGCTCCCGGTTTCTATCAGATCGGAATGCTAGCGATCGACAGAACAAGCAGACTTAAGCTCATTAACTGGGTACCTAATATCTTACATGTAAAGAATTGATTGGAAGATTTTATGTCAGAAAAAGATTTTGATTTTAAAGCAGCATATGAAAAAGAGAAACTCAAGAGCGCGGATCTCGCATCGAGGATCGCTGAACTTGAGGATAAAAACAGTGAGCTTGAATTTAAGCTTGCAAGGATTAAGAACAATCCTATCTGGAAGGCAAGTACGCCTTTCAGAAATGCCATGCACTTTGTTATAAGGCAGATTGACAGAGTAAGAAACCAGGGATCTATCCGCGGTGTCATCGCCAAGATCAAGTACAAGCAGGTTGAGAAAAAGGCAATGACTCACTACGGAACGGAGAGCTTCCCTTCGGAGGAAGTAAGAAAAGAGCAGGAGAGTACTGTTTTTGATAAAGAGCCTCTGATCTCAATCCTGGTGCCTCTTTACAACACACCCGAGAAATTTTTGAGAGATATGATAGAGTCTGTTCTTGCGCAGACTTATTCAAACTGGCAGCTTTGCCTTGCAGACGGTTCGGATGAAGAACATATAGGTCTTGTGTCGGGTATCGTAAACGAATATATGAAGGCAGAGCGTGCTCTTGATAACGACGGAAACTGCAAGATTTCATACGAGAAGCTTGAAAAGAACGAGGGTATCTCGGGAAATACAAACCACTGTCTGGAACTTGCAAAAGGTGAGTATATAGGTCTTTTTGATCACGATGATATTCTTCACCCCGAAGTTCTGTACTGGTATGTGAAGGCAATAAACGAAGAGAATGCAGATTACATCTACTGTGATGAGACGACCTTCAAGGGCGATGACATCAACAAGATGATAACAATGCATTTTAAGCCCGATTACGCTATCGATAATCTGAGGGCAAACAATTATATCTGCCACTTCAGTGTATTTAAAAGATCACTTCTTGAGGGAACGGAGCTCTTCAGAACCAAGTTTGACGGAAGCCAGGATCACGACATGATACTGAGACTTACCGATAAGGCAGAGCACATTGTGCATATTCCCAAGCTTCTTTACTATTGGAGATCGCACGCGGGAAGCGTTGCATCGGATATAAGCGCGAAGCCTTATGCGATAGAGGCTGCAAAGGGAGCGGTGGCTGATCATTTAAGACGTCACGGCTACGATCACTTTAAGATAACAAGCACCAGAGCTTTTGAAACTATATTCAAGATAAGCTATGAGGTTGTGGGAACGCCCAAGGTGAGCATAATAATTCCCAACTGCGAACATGCGGAAGACCTTAAGAGGTGCATTGATTCGATATATGAGAAGTCTGTTTACGACAACTATGAGATAATTGTTGTTGAGAACGGAAGTAAGGGCTCCGAGATAAAAGGATATTACGAAGAGCTAAAGTCCGGACCGCTTAAGGATGTTGTGAAAGTTGTTGATTTCTATGAGGATAAGAACAACTTGAATCCCGACGGAAGCAGACCTAAATTTAATTATTCGAAGGTTGTAAATTACGGTGTTAGAGCTTCGGAAGGTGAGTACATCATACTTCTTAACAACGACACCAAAGTTATAACCGTCAACTGGATAGAAGAACTTTTGATGTATGCCCAGAGAGATGATGTGGGAGCGGTCGGAGCAAAGCTTTATTTCCCCGACAGGAAGATCCAGCACGCAGGTGTTGTTCTTAAGCTTGGAGCCCACAGAACGGCAGGTCATTCTCACTACGGACAGGCGGGAATGAATCTCGGATATATGGGAAGGCTTTGTTACGCACAGGATGTAAGTGCGGTAACGGGAGCATGTCTTATGATCTCACGTAAGAAGTACGATGAGGTCGGAGGACTTGATGAGTCGTTTGAGGTCAGTCTCAACGATGTTGATTTTTGCCTTAAACTCAGAGAAAAAGGGTATCTTAACGTATTTACACCTTTTGCTGAGATGTTTCATTATGAGTCTCTTTCAAGAGGTCTTGACCTTGAGGGAGAGAATGCAGAACGCTATGAACAGGAGTCGGAACACTTCAGGACAAAGTGGAAGGAAGTTCTTGATAAAGGAGATCCTTACTACAATCCGAATTTTTCTCTGGACAGAAGTGACTACAGTCTGAATGTTGAGGGGTATTCGAGTTTAAGGAACATGTGAGGCATGGCGCATTTTAAAACATGCTATTATAATATTTTTTAGTTGAACTTTAAGGAGGGAACGAAGATGAGTGAAGCGTCAAAACAGTTTGAGTATTGGCTTAACGATTCTTATTTTGATGACGAGACAAAGCAGGAACTGATGGCTATCAGAAATGATGAGGCAGAGGTTGAAGATAGATTTTACAGGGAGCTTGAGTTTGGTACGGGCGGACTCAGAGGAGTTATCGGTGCCGGAACAAACAGAATGAACAAGTACACTGTAAGAAAGGCAACACAGGGACTTGCAAATTATATAAAGAAAAACGGCGGAGCCGATGCGGCTAAGAAGGGCGTAGCAATTTCTTACGACTGCAGAAGGTTTTCACCCGAGTTTGCCGATGAGACGGCACTTTGCCTTGCTGCAAACGGTATCAAGGCATATGTGAGCGATATTTTACGTCCCACACCCGAGCTTTCTTTTGCACTCAGAGAGTTTGGATGTATCGCAGGAGTAATGGTAACTGCTTCTCACAATCCGCCTGAGTACAACGGATACAAAGTATACTGGGAGGATGGCGCACAGGTAACACCTCCTCACGACAACGGAATTATTGCGGAAGTTGTTGCGATCACGGATTACCATGAAGTTAAGACTATGTCCAAAGAGGACGCCATCGCGCAGGGACTCTATGTTTCATTCGGAACAGAGATAGACGACAAGTACATGGTTGAACTTAAGAAGCAGATTATTCACAAGGATGTCATCGACGAGATGGCTGATAAGTTCAGCATTGTATATACGCCTTTCCACGGAACAGGTAACCTTCCCGTGAGAAGAGTTCTTAAAGAACTTGGATTTAAGAATGTGTATGTGGTTCCTGAGCAGGAAGCTCCGGATCCGGATTTCACAACTCTTGATTATCCCAATCCCGAGGATCCCAAGGCATTTAAGCTTGCGCTTGAACTTGCCAAAGAGAAAGATGCCGACATCGTTCTTGCAACCGATCCCGATGCGGACCGTCTCGGAATCTATGCAAAAGATCTTAAGACAGGCGAGTATGTTGGATTTACAGGAAATATGTCAGGTATGCTCATCGGTGAGTATATCTTAAGAGAGCGCACCAAAGTTGGAACAATGCCTGCTGATCCCGCTTTCGTAACAACAATAGTTACAACAAACATGGCAAAACATGTTGCTGAGAAATACGGACTGTACTATACGGAAGTTCTTACAGGATTTAAGTATATCGGTGAGCAGATCAAGCTCTATGAGCAGAACGGTCAGTCACACAATTATGTATTTGGTCTCGAGGAGTCCTACGGATGTCTTGCGGGAACACATGCAAGAGATAAGGACGCTATAGTTGCGGTTATGTGTCTGTGCGAGCTTGCTGCTTTTTACAAGAAGCAGGGCAAGAGCGTTTGGGACGCTATGATAGATATGTACGAGGAGTACGGCTACTACAAGGAAGGTCAGTATTCCATCACAATGAAGGGTAAGGAAGGTGCTGAGCAGATCGCAGCTATCATGGATAAGCTTAGAAGCAATCCTCCCAAGCAGTTCGGCAACTGGAAGGTTGAAGAATTCAGAGATTACAAGACAGGTAAGGTCATCAACATGGAGACAGGCGAAGAGTCCAAGACAGGTCTTCCCACTTCAAATGTTCTTTACTTTGCACTTAATGATGATTCATGGTGCTGCGCAAGACCTTCGGGAACAGAGCCCAAGATCAAATTCTACATGGGTGTTAAGGGCAAGAATCTGGAAGACGCTGCAAAGCTTCAGGATGAGCTCACTGCAGCAGTGAAAGAAGTAGTAGGCTAAGCGAACATGAATATAAAGAATACGGTCACTAAAACAATAGCATATGCCAAGCGCAATGGTGTTGGGGCCGCATTTTATGCAGCAATTGAAAGGGCGTCTTTAAATGCTTCCGAGAAGTATGAGTATCACCCTCTCTCTTCTGATGTTTTAAAGGAACAGAATCTGGAGTACAAGCGTTTCGCCGATGAAGGCGAAACCGTGAACTTCAGCATTGTTGTTCCTTTGTACAATACCGAGGAAAAATATTTAAGAGAGATGATAGAATCCGTAACGCAGCAAAGCTATTCCAACTGGGAGCTTGTTCTTGCGGATGCTTCCCCTTCTCCTTTGGGTGTTGCCAAGGAATATGCAGATAAGGATCCCAGGATAAAATACCACCATATCGAAAAAAACGGCGGTATTTCAGAGAATACGAACAGGGCTTTGGAATATGCAAAGGGCGATTATATCGGCCTTTTGGATCATGATGACATTCTTACTCCCGATGCTCTTTATGAGGCTTTCAGAGTGATTAAAAAGAGCATGAGCCGAAATCATCTGTCGGGATATAAAAACTGTCCTATAAGGCTTATATATTCAAATGAGGATAAGTTTGAAGAGGACAAGGGTACAAAGAGATATTACGAGCTTCATGCCAAGCCCGATTTCAATATGGACTATCTTCTCTCAAATAACTATATCTGTCACTTTACGATCATAAGAGCGGATATAATAAAGAGAATGAAGTTCAGACCTAAATTTGACGGAGCACAGGACTTTGATCTGTTTCTGAGGACTTGTTGCGAAGCGGCTCTATCTATGGATATGGCTTCGGGACAGATCGCGCACATAGATAAAGTGCTCTATCACTGGCGATGCCACAGCGGATCTACAGCAGCCAATCCGGCAAGTAAGTCGTATGCTTACGAGGCGGGACGAAGTGCGGTGGATTCTGCGCTTAAGGCAGCAGGTATAGACGCAGAAGTTACAGATCTTCCGCATCTTGGTTTTTACAGAGTAAACTATCTGCCCGACATGCTTACATGCAGGATAGATGTGGGATGTGTCGGCGGTAAGCTTGTAAATAAGAAAAACAAAGTTGCGGGCGGAATATATCAAAAGGACAAGACGGCTCTTTATAAAGGAATACCGCTTGGATACAGCGGCGGATTGCAGCACAGAGCGGTTGTTCAGCAGGATTGCTATGCGGTCGACATAAGATGCATGGCTGTAAGACCTGAGTTCACCTCGGTCTATGAAGAGGTTACGGGTTTAAAGTACATAGATACATTTAATGCGGAGAAGAGCGCAGATGACAGATTCCAAGGGCTCTCTGAGGAAAAGATCATAGAGCTTAGTTTCGCTGTATGTAATGAAGTGAGAAAGCGCGGGCTTCGCATTGTGTGGGATCCGCAGGTGATTAAGAGGATATGATCCCTATGGAAACTGTTGCAGTGGTAATACCAAATTACAACGGAAGAAAATACCTTGATGAATGCTTAAATAGCTTAAAAAAGCAGACGTACAGGGATTTTTGTGTTATTATTGTTGACAATGGTTCAACAGACGGGAGCGTAACATATATCAGGGACAATCATCCCGATGTTAAAGTTATTGCGCTTTCGAAAAATACGGGATTTGCGAATGCAGTCAATGTGGGAATAAAGGCAGCGGAATCAAAGTATGTCTTTTTACTCAATGATGATACCGTATGCGATGAGAGAGCTATTGAGGTGTTGGTGGATACAATTGAAAAGGGTAAAAGACTTTTCAGTGTTCAGGCTAAACTTCTTCAGCTTACGAATCCCGATCTTATCGATGACAGCGGAGATTATTACTGTGCTCTCGGATGGGCTTTTTCTCCTGGAAGAGACAAGGACAGCAGTTTTCTTACAAAGACAAAGGCTGTTACTTCCGCATGCGCGGGGGCGGCTATGTACAGAAGAGAACTGTTTGATGAAGTCGGCTTATTTGACGAGAAACATTTTTGCTATCTTGAAGACGTGGATATTGGATACAGAGCTAGGATAAAGGGGTATATAAATGCCTGTGATCCGAGGGCTTTGGTGTATCACGCGGGAAGCGGAACTTCCGGATCGAGATATAACTCATTTAAGGTTGAACTTACAGCGGGTAATAACGTATACTTTATATACAAAAATATGCCTGCTTTGCAGATTATTATAAATCTGCCATTGATTCTGGCGGGAATAATAATAAAGCATGTCTTCTATGTCCGTAAGGGACTTGGAAAAAATCACATAAAAGGAATTATGTCGGGATTTTCCAAGATTGTAAATAACAAAGACAGAAGACAAAAATTTGGTAAGAAAGAACTTCTTGAGTGCGTTAAACTTCAGCTTGAGCTGTGGATAAACGTAGCAAGAAGGTTTGGAGCACCCGGTGTATGATCAAGGATAATCAAGTACATCTTAACAGAGCACATGTGATATTGGACGGACTTATAGTTGCCGGTTCATATATAGCATCATATTTTATATGGTTTTATTATGTGTATAATTTCCGTTTGAACGCGGAAAAAAGGGGAATAACCACTCTTGAGAATTATCTTTTGGATGGCAAGAATGTCGGTAAGCTTCCGTTTACAGAATATGCAATGGCGCTTTCCTTCTTGGTTCCCGCATATCTTTTCCTGTATTATATGGCTCATCTCTATACTTCGAGACGTACGCTTAAGTTATGGGAAGAGTTTGTTGATATTTTCCAGGCAAATGTCATGGGCGTAGTCGGCTTCTTCGTAGTACTGTATGCGTCTCATCAGAATGACTTGTCTCGAGGAATGATAGCCATTTTCGTATTCCTCAACACATTTTTGACTACGCTTGCTCACGGGCTGTTGCGTAATTTCCTTAGGTTTATAAGACAAAAAGGATATAACATCAAGCACATTTTACTAGTGGGATATTCAAGAGCTGCGGAAGGCTATATCAGCAGAATATTGGACAACCCTCAGTGGGGCTATCAGATAGTCGGAGTTTTGGATAATCTTGTTCCGATAGGTACGAGCTATCACGGTGTGGAAGTTGTGGGAAAAATAGATCAGCTCGATGATTATCTTCAGAACAGTAATTATGATGAGATAACGATCACACTTCCTTTGGATGATTACGATCTTCTTGAGAAGCTTGTTGCAAAGTGTGAGAATTCGGGTGTGCATACCAAGTTCATTCCCGATTATTCATCTCTTTTCCCAAGCAATCCTTTTACGGAGGATGTACAGGGACTTCCTGTTATCAATATCAGGTATGTGCCTCTTACCAATTCTGTTAACAGGCTTGCAAAGAGAATGATGGATATAGTCGGATCTTTCTTTGGAATCATTATATTTGCGATTCCAATGATAGTGATCGCGATTCTCGTAAAGAAGTCAAGCAAAGGACCTGTTATTTTCAAGCAGGAGAGAATAGGGCTCGGTGGCAAGCCGTTTATGATGTATAAGTTCAGGACGATGGAGCTTCAGTCGGAATCCGATGAGAAGAAAGGATGGACGACCAAGAACGATCCGAGAGTTACGGGAATAGGAAAGTTCCTGCGAAGAACAAGTCTTGATGAGATACCTCAGCTCTTTAATATATTTGTGGGTCAGATGAGTCTGGTTGGACCAAGGCCTGAGAGACCGCAGTTTGTCGAGAAGTTTAAGGAGCAGATTCCCAGATATATGGTTAAGCATCAGGTAAGACCGGGACTTACGGGATGGGCTCAGATAAACGGATACAGAGGCGATACTTCCATAAGGAAGAGAATAGATTACGATATTTATTATATTGAAAACTGGTCTATTGCTTTCGATATTAGGATAATCGTTGGTACTTTTAGACATGGTTTCGTTAATAAAAATGCGTATTAGCGTATAGACTTGTATATTTTTGTCATTTATGGCAAAATAAATGAGGTATGCGCTAAATTTTTTGCGCAAAAAAACGATATATAGTTTTGGGACAAGGAGAAGTATTATGTCTAATCGCGATGATGAATACTACGATAGAGGTGGACGCAGACCCTCCTCTAGGGATGGACGATATAGAGATGATGTAAGAACTTCTGGAAGAAGCAACAGAGACTCGAGATCAAGACGAGAAAGATATGATGATGATTATTATGATGAGCGCCCGATAAGAAGGAGGGAGTCAGAAACATCAGGAAGAAACTCAAGATCTGCAAGAGATTATGATGCACCTAGAAGAAACGGATCGTCTCCTAGATCGGGAGCACCCGCAAGAAATTCGAGTAAGAAAAAGAACAAAGCAATTATTTTGCTTGCAAGTGAAATTGCTGTGGCATTGGTATTGTTGTTTGTAGCATACAATGTATTTTACAAGGCGAATGTCACCAAGGTAGGTAAGATCGATCTGGATGAAGAAAAGATCGACGAGAGTATCCACGAAGAAGTAGCCAAAAATGAGAAGATGGCTGACTATACCAATATTGCACTTTTTGGTTTGGATAATATTAGCGGAAAAGTCACAGAGACAGGAAGATCGGATTCAATTATTATTGCGTCGATCAACAACGATACAGGAGAAATTAAACTTTGCTCTGTTTACCGTGACACATATCTCAATCTGGGCAAGAATAAAGAGGGCAAAGAAGAGTATAATAAGTGTAACGCCACATATGCCAAGGGCGGCCCTGACAGAGCCATTGCCATGCTCAATTCGAATCTTGATATGGATATAACGGATTCTGTAACTATCGGTTTCGGCGGACTTGCAAACGTTGTTGATGAGCTCGGCGGAGTAGAAATTGATGTTGATGAAGCAGAGCTTCCGCATTTGAACAGTTATCAGAAGAAGATGGCAGATGATATGCATAGGGAGTATAAAGCAGTTACTACGCCCGGTGTGCAGAAACTTACAGGACTCCAGGCAACAGCATATTGCCGTATCAGATATACGGCTGGTAACGACTTCGCACGTGCCGCTAGGCAGAGAGAAGTATTGATGAAATGTATTGAATTAGCCAAGACTAAGAGCCCTGCTGAGCTTGAGAAAATTGCAAATAAAGCTTTCGACGAAACGGCTACGACACTTGACCTTCCCGAGATACTTAAGATGGTTAAGAACGTTACTAAATACCAGGTTGTAGGCGACAATGGTTTCCCGGAGGAAAGCATGCGTGGTACAGGTAGAGTCGGAAATAAGGGAAGCTGCGTAATCCCTAAGGATCTTGAAAGTAACGTAAAGTGGTTACATGAATTCTTGTTTGATGACAAAGAGTATCAGGTATCCGAGAATGTTAAGAAGTACAGCGAGAAAGTTGCCGCGGATACTGCCGGAGCTACTGATTAAGACTAGATGAAAATTAAAACAAAAGGGCCGGGTTCTGTATGAGCTCTGCCCTTTGTTGTTTGAGGTAATAATGTATAAAGTTGATGTAATAATACCTACGTATAAGCCGGACATATCTCTTCTTACGCTTATTGATGATCTTGAGAAGCAGTCGGTAAGACCTGAGCATATCATCATCATGAATACTGAGAAGAAATATTGGGATGACTTTATCGGCAAAGCTGATAAAGATCCGGTTGAAGAGTATGACAATATTATCCTTGAACATGTAAGTAAAAAAGAATTTGATCACGGCGAAACGAGAAACCGTGGTGTTAAACTATCTACCGCAGATTATTTTCTTATGATGACTCAGGATGCATTTCCCAGAGACAAAGTGTTGATAGCATCTCTTGTGAAGGTGTTTGAAGAGGATGTTGCAGCGGCATATGCGAGGCAGTATCCCAAGTCTGATTGTAATCTTGCGGAGAGATATTCAAGGAAATTTAATTATCCAAATGAGTTTATTAAGAAGACTCAGGCGGATGTTGATAAATTGGGAATAAAGACTTATTTTTGTTCAAATGTATGTGCCATGTACAGGCGCGATATTTTCGATAAGATAGGCGGATTTACCCATAAGACAATTTTTAATGAGGATATGGTATATGCAGGAAACGCGTGCCAGCAGGGATATGCGATATGTTATGTCCCGAACGCGGGAGTTATTCATTCACATAACTATACCTGTATGCAGCAGTTCCACAGGAACTTTGACCTTGGTGTGTCACAGTCGGATCATCCCGAGATATTCGGAATGATAAGTTCCGAATCCGAAGGAAAGAAGATGGTCAGACAGACTGTCGATCACTTTAAACATATCGGAAAAGGACATCTTATCCCCCATTATATTGTTATGTGCGGTTTCAGATGGCTTGGATATAAACTTGGCAGAAATTATAGGAAATTGCCGAAATTTTTGGTAAAAGCCTTTTCGATGAACAAGGAATACTGGGAGTAAATAATGGAATTAGATCTTTCCGGAAATAATATCAAAATATCTGATGACATACACACATGGGAGGAAGTCAACCTTCTTTATAATGCTGCTTTGAAGCAGATACAGACCAAGATTGAGATCCTCAATGAGGAATTTCAGGAAGTTCACAGATATAATCCTATTGAGCATGTTAAGGCGAGAGTGAAGTCGCCTGAGAGCATTGTTAAAAAGCTCAAGAGGAACGGATATGAGTCCACAATCGAGAATATGGTACGCTATGTCAATGATATTGCCGGAATTCGTATCATATGCTCTTTTACATCCGATATATACAGAATTGCAGAGATGATCAGCAGCCAGAAGGATATTCAGGTGCTGACTATCAAAGACTACATTATGAATCCGAAGGACAGCGGCTACAGAAGCTATCACATGATAGTTTCGCTTCCTGTTTATCTTTCGGACAGAATTGTCAATGTAAAAGTAGAAATACAGATAAGAACAGTTGCCATGGATTTTTGGGCTTCTTTGGAGCACAAGATTCAATATAAATTTGAGGGAAAAGCACCGGTACATATAAATACCGAGCTCTATGAGTGCGCCGGAATGGTGGCGGATCTGGATGCGAGAATGCTTTCTCTTAATGATGAGATCCAGGCTATTGAAAATACAAAATAGAAAAAAGCATTTTGCTTGTGCAAAATGCCTGCGAGGAGCGAATGGTATCGCGAAAGCGAAACAATAAATTACCTCATTAATGAGGAGTGGCCAGACACATCGCTGTGCCCGGCCTATTATGAAAAAATCTATCTTTCATTTTCTTGGATTTGCCTTTGTTCTTGGCTCTGATAATAATATACAAGCTAAATATGAACAAAGTATGAATAACCGATGAACAAATGGTAAAAATACACAATAATAAACTTTTTTGCAAAGCAATCTTGTCTAATTTGCATAATGAATGATAAGCTTATTATGAGTGCAATCGAGGGGAATAATTGCATTATCGGGAGGGAAAATCATGGAGAACTTTATGGACAAACTGGCTGAGAAACTTAGCGCTCAGGATATAATCAAGGCTAATTCTCAGGCTGAAGTGGCGGAGGCGCAGAGGATCAAAAAAGAAGCTGAGCATTACAAAAAAGAAATTGAGGAAATGCGCAGAAACGCCGAGAATTACAGGCAACAGCTTGAGGATATAATGGATGTGTCCAGAGATTACACTGAAGAGTTCGAAAGAATCATCAGAAAGATTGATGAGAGCGATCTTAAGACTCATGATGTGGGAGTTCAAACATATAGAAATATACAGGCTCTCCTGGAAAAGGATAAGGGAAAAGGCAAAGGCGGCGGAGAAGAAATCTCAGAGATCAATAAGAAGCTTGAGACGGTTTTAGATATCGTTGAATATAAAAATAACGCACTTGGTCCGTTAATTATCATTGTTTTGCTGATAGTAGCGGCAGATCTTACATTTAATGTTCTAAGAATATTCGGAGCTTTTTAATCAAACATAAAGAAAGATTATTATTGAGATGAATTTCAAAGATACGGTTTTTAAAAAGAAAATAAAGATATGGTTTTTGGAATCGGCACTTGTGGTTGTGTTTGCGTGGATCTTGTGCATGCCAAGTTTTACTAAGTTTGACAAGTCAGGAAAGAATCTGTTCACGGTTAAACTTAACGATACGACCGTCGGAGTGGTAGGTTCCGAAGAAGATGCTTATGAAGCGTACAGGAAAGCCAGACGAGCAGTTGCTGATTCAAATAATGAGCTTACACTTGCAAAAGCGGATCTCGTAATTGAAGGTCAGAGCGTAATGGTTAGTCCTGTTGATTCACCGGATCAGGTCGCATTGAAAATGGCGGGTGTACTTGAGGCTTCTAAGGCTGAATCGTCGAGTGCTCTTAAAAGATCTTATTCTGTAAAGATTAAAGATAATACATTCAATCTTTCTAGCAGCAATGATGTAATATCACTTCTGCAAGCTGCGCTTCACCGTTATGATGAGGAGTACAGGTTTGATGTAAAGCTTACTGTCGATCCGACAAGAGAAGTTAATGTGCTTACACCTGAGGTTTACAGTAAGGAAAAGCACATGGAACAGATAAATCGTGCGGATAATTATCTGCAGAACAGCGGAATCATCAAGAACATGGCGGACGTCTTTTACGATGCCGCTCCTGTTATGAATAATGATATGGATTTTGAGGACTTCGATTACGGCGTCAAGAAAATGGAATTTGGCGACAAGGTTGAGATCATAGAATGTTATCTTCCTGAAGAGTCTGTCATGAAGCTCAGTGAAGCCGTTAACGTGGTCACCAAGGACAAAGATACCAAAAAGATGTATGAAGTTGTTGCTAATGATACACTCAGTCAGATAGCGGAAAAAAATAACATTTCGCTGGACGATCTCATTAGTATGAACAGTAACCCTGAGGAAGCTACGGTAGTACTTGAAGACCAGTACAGCAGAATCAGACCGGGAGATACACTTATCGTAATGGTTCCCGAGCCGTTATTGTCTATCAACTATTCAAAATTGATTCGAAGAACTGAAACACAGCCTGTAGCTGTGATGAAACAGTATAAAAAGAACTGGTATACTACACAGACCAGAGTCCTGCAAAAGGGTAGTGACAGAGAAGTTGATGTTGCAACTCTTGTAGATTATAACAATGATACAGAGCTCGGAGAAGAGATTCAGAAGACCAAGGTTCTCAAACCCGGAATACCACAGGTTATTGAGGTTGGTATGATCGATCCTCCGACATACATGAAGCCGATATCAGGCGGAAGACTTTCTTCAGGATTTGGTAAGAGAAACAGACCTACAAAGGGAGCAAGTAATAACCATAGAGGTGTCGACTGGGCAACTCCTTCGGGAACCTCTGTTTTCGCATCTTCATCCGGAACGGTTACCAGAGCCGGTTGGGGAAGTGGATACGGATACTGCGTATATATCAAGCATCCTGACGGAAAAGAGACCAGATACGGACATCTTTCAAAAATATTGGTTTCAGTCGGACAAAATGTCGATCAGAGTACAAAGATCGCGCTTTCGGGTAATACCGGTGTGTCAACGGGACCGCATTTGCACTTCGAAATTTTGGTTGGAGGAACGCAGGTAGATCCGCTTCCTTACTTGAACTGATCCAAATATTTGGGATTATTTGGGCAGGTATGAGACTTGCAAGTGGCTTTGACATAAAGAGGGGTTTGTGCTATAAATATTAAATAGTTAAAAATAAATTAAGCTTATTACCACCTAGCACTGTGGAAATAATAACAGCAGAAAGGCTGTATATGGGAAAGTATGTAATAAAAGGCGGAAATCCGCTCGTCGGGGAAGTCGAGATAGGCGGTGCCAAAAATGCTGCGCTTGCAATTTTGGCTGCTGCAATTATGACGGACGATGTGGTTTTCATAGAAAATATGCCTGATGAGGCAGATACCAACGTAATGTTGCAGGCAATAGAGAGTATCGGAGCAATTGTTGAAAGACCTAGCAGACATTCAGTGAGGATACACCCCTCACATATAACAGGTTATACAATTGATAATGATTACATCAGGAAGATCAGAGCATCATACTATCTTCTTGGTTCTCTTCTTGGAAAGTACAAAAAGGCAAGGGTTGTTCCACCCGGAGGATGCACAATCGGACTTCGCCCGATAGATCAGCATATCAAGGGTTTTACAGCGCTTGGAGCAGAACTTCACAATGAAGAGGGCGGAATAATTGATGCCCGTGCAGATAAGCTTGAGGGAAATCATATTTATCTCGATGTTGTCAGTGTGGGCGCCACTATCAATATCATGATGGCAGCCAGCATGGCAGAAGGGAAAACCATTATCGAGAATGCGGCTAAAGAGCCTCATGTAGTTGACCTTGCTAACTTCCTTAACAGCATGGGAGCAGATATTAAGGGTGCCGGTACAGATGTAGTTAAGATAAATGGTGTAAAGAAACTGCATGGTACGGAATACACGATAATTCCCGATCAGATTGAGGCAGGTACTTTCATGGTAGCTGCAGCAGCAACAAAGGGTGATATCACTATAAAAAATGTTATTCCCAAACACCTTGAATCCATCAGTGCAAAGCTTGTTGAGATGGGATGCCAGATCCATGAGTCAGATGATGCGGTAAGAGTAGTTGCAACGAAGAGGCTTCAGAATACACATGTTAAGACGCTTCCTTATCCGGGATTTCCCACTGATATGCAGCCTCAGATGACTGTAGCACTTGGTCTTGCAAGCGGAATAAGTATAGTAACCGAGAGTATTTTTGAGAATAGATTTAAATACGTAAACGAACTTACGAGAATGGGAGCTTGCATCAAAGTTGAAGGCAGCTCGGCAATCGTAGAGGGCGTAGATAAGTATACAGGAGCAACAATTTCAGCTCCTGACTTAAGAGCAGGTGCGGCACTTGTAATAGCAGCACTTACAGCAGAAGGCTTCTCCACAGTAGAAGACATTATGTATATCGAGCGTGGATATGAGGACTTCGACAAGAAGCTTCGTGATCTCGGAGGCCATATCGAGAAGGTCGACAGCGAGTACGATGCAACTAAATTTAAATTGAAAAATGCGTAAGATTCGGTGGCATTGGCACCGAAAGCGTAGATTTATATGAATATAA
>JAGAAO010000023.1 GCA_017615275.1 Butyrivibrio sp. | reverse complement strand
GCCTTAGAAGATCTTGATGAGTTTCTGTTTGGATAATTATAAGCCTACTGGATGGTTAGGAATTGAGCCTTTCAGTAGGGCTTTCTTATTGAGTGGTAAAACTATTGGAAGTTAAGATAATAAGTAAATAGAGCTGTCGCACTAATTCGCAATATTCAAGCGGTTCGTTTGCACAGGTGTTAGGGAGTGCGGCATACAACCATATTCGTGCAGTTCACGGACGAGGAGATGCCTTTGTAAATAGAAAAAACAGCTAAATGTCGATTTCTCTGAATAACATGAAATGAGACATTTAGCTGTTTTTGATATTTAGCAAAGCACGACATAGACGTACACAAGCGAATATGGTTGCATGCCGCACTCCCTAACACCTGTGCAAACGAACCTCGTGGTATAAAGAATGCGACAGCTCCATATTTATCTGCTGTTTCTGTTCTTGAAGTAAGCGAACAAGCTCTGGAGGATTATGAAGAAGCACAGAAGTACGGCTGTCATAATGTTACTCCAGCTTGAAAGCAGCTTACCGTTTGTCGTTACAAGTGTGGAGATCGTTCCGTTAATAAGTACTCCAAAGAGTGTACCTATAATGTTACCCACACCTCCTGTCAGAAGTGTTCCGCCGATAACCGCAGAAGCGATGGCATTCATCTCAAAGCCGAGCGCCTGCTGAACCGAACCTGACATTGTGTTAAGGCAGTAGCAAATACCACCTATTGAGCAAAGTACAGATGAGAGCATGTAAGCCTTCATCTTTGTTGCCGGCACATTAAGTCCCATCATGGTTGCCGACTGCTGGTTTCCGCCTACAGCGTAGATGCTTCTTCCAAATTTTGTATATTTAAGAAGGAGGTATATCAAAACTACTACAAGAAGCGCTATAACTACGGTAGGTCTGATGAAAGGAACAACTACCTTACCTTTTTTGTTTACATATCCAAGGAACCCCGGAAGGTTGATCTTGGCGTTTGCCCATTTGTAAAACGTAGGGTTCATCTGCTGCGTAATGGAGATCTGATCTGTACAGATAACTGCCGTCATACCTCTTGCAAAGAACATTCCCGCCATTGTTATGATAAAGGGCTGTATCTTGAGGTAACCAATGAGGTAACCCTGAACCGCTCCGAATACAAGACCGATTAACAAGATCAAAATGATGAGCGGGATACACGGCCATCCCTTAACGCCCATTCCGTATGCCAGGATCATACAATCCATAGCAACAAGTGAACCAACTGAAATATCAATTCCCCCTGTAAGCATTACGCAGGTCATTCCACACGCAACGCAGATAAGTCCTGCGTTTGTGATAAGGAGATTCAGAAATGTCTGAACATGCGTAAATCCTTTCCCCGAATAGATAACGCATCCTACTGCATACATTACAAAAAATAATACTATAGTGATCAAAAGCAGCACTGTATTACCGCTGAATTTCTTTAATTTATTCATGCCTGCTGCCCTCCCTCTGCCCTGAGGGCCTTTCTCTTAGCTTCGTTATTGGCGATCCACTCCTTAAATGTAGGAGCCTGAACAACAACGATGATAACAACGATGATAGCCTTAACAACAGGCGCCTGGTCTGTTGATACCCCCATTGCAAGAAGCGTTGTGGTGATTGCCTGGATTGTATATGCGCCTATAACCGATCCGGCAAGATTGAACTTACCGCCGCCGAGTGAATTTCCACCGAGCGCAACCGCAAGGATCGCATCAAGCTCGTAGTTAAGTCCGATATTGTTGGAGTCCGCAGAATAGATTCGGCTGCTCGCAACCATACCTGCTATTCCTGCGCAGAGACCACAGATAACGTAGCATACAAAACAGATAAGTGCTGAATTGATACCGGCGATTCTTGCCGCTCTGCTGTTGATACCGGCAGACTGAATATAAAGTCCGAGTGCCGTCTTTTTCAGGAAAATCGACACAACGGCTATTACCGCAATAGTTACAAATATCGCCGTAGGTATCGGACATCCCGGTATAAAGTTGCCCAGATACTTGTAAGGCTCATATCTTATGTATGTGATCTGGTTGTTACAAAGAAGAAGTCCAACCGCTCTGGCAGCTGTGAAAAGAATAAGTGTAGCAACCATAGGCTGTATCTTAAGCTTGGCAACAAGTGCACCGTTCATGGCTCCGCACAGTCCTCCGAGGAAAATTCCAAAGAGGATACCTACTCCCATGGGAACAGCAAGATGTGTCGTAGAATTTACCCCATATCCCGCAAGCATCATACATGTTCCGCAAGCCGAAAGACTCATTACCGATCCAACCGAAATATCGGTTCCTGCTGAAACCGCTACAACAAGTGTCTGACCTACAGCAAGAATAGCAATCTCACTTCCTCTGTTAAGAATATCAATAATTCTTCCGTACAAAACTCCGTGCTGAATACCGATATTGAAGAATGTCGGACTCTTTATCAAATTTATAAGAAGAACTATCAGAAGGCAGAAGAAGGGCAAAAAGAGCTGCTGCTTCGTTAGTTTCTTTATTTTATCCATTACTTCTCACCTCCCGCGATTGCACTCATTACACTTTCCTGGGTCATATCGCCTTCGATCTCGTCAACCTTCTCGCCGTCTCTCATGACACACATTCTTGTGCAGGTACGTAGCATCTCTTCTATCTCAGATGAAATGAACACTACGCTCATACCTTCTTTTGCAAATTGTAAAATAAGTTTCTGGAACTCTGTCTTGGTTCCTATATCAATACCTCTTGTGGGCTCATCAAGAATAAGGAAATCAGGATGAGTGCACAGCCATCTTGCAAGGATAACCTTCTGCTGGTTTCCTCCAGAAAGCTGTGAAAGAGGGGTCTCTCTGCTCGCTGTCTTGATCTGCAGCATATCTATAAACTTATCTGCGATCTCAATCTGTTTTGATCTCGGAACCTTCTTAAACATTCCGTTTCTTGCCTGAAGAGCAAGAATGATATTGTCTCTTACGGACAACTCACCGATACATCCGTCGGCTTTTCTGTCATCGGGAAGATATGCCATACCTTCCTTGATTGAATCAAGGGGAGATTTGATATTGATCTCTTTTCCCTTCATATACTCTTTACCGGTCTGAGACTTGTCTGCGCCGTAGATACAGCGCACCATCTCGCTTCGACCGCTTCCTAAAAGTCCTGTTACTCCCACAACTTCGCCTTTGTGAATCTCAAAATCAAAAGGTTTGATAGTTCCCTTATGACTGAGTCCTTCGGCTTTTAACATAATCTCCGGGTCGATCTCCTGTGTTCCCTCGGGCTTGATCGCAGCAAGGTCGTCAAAATCCTTACCAAGCATTGCCGCAACCAGCTTAACTCTGGGAAGTTCACTTATAGAATAATCTCCGACAAACCCTCCGTTTCTCATAACTGTGATCCTGTCGCAGACCGCATAAACCTGCTCAAGGAAGTGGGTTACAAAGATGATTCCTACCCCTTTTTTCTTAAGGTCTCTCATTACGTCGAAGAGCTTCTCAACTTCGTTGTCATCAAGTGATGATGTGGGCTCATCGAGAATGAGAACCTTACATTCCATATCAACCGCTCTTGCTATTGCTATCATCTGCTGAATGGCAAGTGAATAGTTTTCAAGAGCTACGGTGACATCTATCTTGATTCCAAGGCCATCCATTATTTCTTTTGCCTTCTTATTCATAGCACGCCAGTTAATCGTTCCAAGCTTGGTAACGGGTTCGCGTCCTATAAAAAGATTCTCTGCAACAGACAGATTGGGACAAAGATTTATCTCCTGATAAACCGTTGCAATTCCGATTTTCTGCGCATCCTCCGTAGAGTGGTTAAAGACATTTCCCTCCACACCCTGCACATATACTTCTCCTGCGTCTCGTTCATAAACACCGGTGAGACATTTGATTATGGTGGATTTACCCGCACCATTCTCGCCCATCAGTGCATGGATCTCGCCTTTATGAAGTGTCAGCTGTGCGTGATTCAGTGCCATTACACCGGGAAAAGCTTTAACTATGTCACGCATTACTATAAGTTCATTCTGCTCCATAAATTTTTCCTTTGCTTTTTTATATAAATAGGGTAGTTCTTACGAACTACCCTATAAGTTTGATTTATATGTTCCTAATTAGTATGCTGCCTCAACTGTTGCTGCATCAACAACTACAAGGGGTTCTGTTACGTCTGTGCCTGAATTGTTCTTGTATGTGATCTCCTTAAGGATATCTTCTGATACATACCAAGGCTCAGCCATGAATGTCTGCTTATCAACTGTCTGTCCTGCGCCGAGTGCCTGTATAATCTTAAGGCAATCAGGTCCCTGAAGAGGATTGCACTGGAAGTCTGCGTTGATCTCTTTGTCGAGAACCATCTGAAGACCTGCTGTACAAGCGTCGAATGAGATAACGATTACATCGCCGTCAACACCGTAAGAAACGCCTGCTGCCTTCATAGCATCGATAGCACCAAATGCTTCGTTATCGTTCTGGCAGATAACTACGTTAAACTTTCCTGAATAAGACTTGCAATATGACTCCATAACTTTCTGTCCGCCGTCCTGTGTGAAGTCACCTGTCTGTGAATCGAGAAGGTTCCATCCCTCAGAATCAACGTACTGATGGAAGCCCTTTGTACGTCCGATCTCAGCTGAAGAACCTGTTGTTCCTGTGATCTCAAGGATGTTGAGTTCCTTGATTCCCTTAGCTTCTGCGTAAGCCTTAAGCCATGCACCTGCTGCAAGTCCTTCGTTTGTGAACTCTGAACCTACCCATGATACATACTTATCGGAATCATCGATTGTACGGTCGATTACGATAACAGGAATTCCTGCATCATCAGCCTCTGTAAGAACTGTATCCCAACCTGTTGAAACGATAGGATCGATTACGATGTAATCAACGTCCTGCTCGATGAAGTTACGAACTGCTTCAAGCTGTTCTGCTGAATCATTATCACAATCAACAAACTGAAGATCTATTCCGTTCTCTTTTGAAAGAGCTGCCTGGATTGAATTAGTAGATGCTGTACGCCAATCTGACTCGTGTCCAACCTGAGCGAAACCAACTGTGATCATCTCGCCGTCTGCTGCAGGAGCTCCGTCTGCTGCAGGAGCCTCATCGGGGGTCTGCGCCGTTGTATCTGCAGGAGCACTTTCCTGAGATCCGCATCCCGCCAACATTGTAACTGACATTGCTGCTGCAATAATTGCTGACAAAACTTTCTTCTTCATTTTTTACCCTCCCTTTATTACTAAGTGGTGATCTGTTATGCATATTTTACTTGTTACGGAAATACGTTTAAAGGTTTGGCATGCATCATGCACAATTTTCAACATTTTGACAATACAAATTTGGATGATATACTAAAAAAGAAAGTACAAATTTTCAGATCATGATATTTCTAAAGATTTTTAGGTGAAATTTTTTGGAAAACAAAGAGATTTTTTAGATTACAATTCAAATTTTTTACTTAAAATGACTGACGCTTTTAATAACTCGCATCTTTATGTATGAATTTTTTTCTATTAATCATAAAAAATGTAAATTTTTCACCCTTGAACTCATAAAAAAACAGAGGAAAAAATGACAAAGATAGAAAATATTACATCAGAAATGCACAAAATGATCGACGAAAAACTCTCGAAAGGAGAAAGGCTTCTTCCGACCGAAAGCGAGCTCTGCACTGCGTTTTCCTGCAGTCGCCAGACCATAAGGAAAGTGCTTCTAAACCTCAAAGAAGAGAATCTCATTTCCTCCCGCCGCGGTAGCGGACACTATCTTACGGGACTCAGTTACAATTCCAAAAGAAATCACATCTGTCTTCTGTTCACCAGACCCGACGACTATATTTATCCCACTCTTATATACGACATTGAAAAGGGTATTTCTTCCGCAAGCTCCGTAACAATGGCAGTTTCCGTAAATGATACCGGAGCCGACTTCTATAAAGAAAGAACCATACTAAAAAAATTTCTGACAAATCCGCCCAGGATCATTCTCTCCGAATGCTTTTCGCTGATGCCGAGTCCAAACGCCGACATATACAGAGAACTTGAGAAGAAAGGATGTAACGTGATCTTCCTGTACGGAACCTATCCAAATTTATCTAAATTCCCGTGTATAAAAGAGGGTACCTACGACGCAGTCTACGATCTTGTAAGAAGACTGCACACCTCAAGTCATACACACATAAGAGGCGTATTCAAAACAAACAACCCTCAGGAGCAATCCAGATTTTACGGATTTCTCTCTGCCCTCAGAGACTACGAACTCCCTTTTGACAAGGACTCTTATATTATTGTCTCTCAAAGCACGAGCCCCAATGATCTCATAAGCAAAAGTTCAGCCAAAGACCTTGAATCTCTGGCACGTCAATCGGATGCACTCATTTTCTGCAACGATGAGATTGCATACCCTTGCGTAAAATATCTCAAAGACAACGGATGCATAAATCTCGGAGAAAAGCCTGTATACAGCTTTGACAACAGCTTCCTGTCACGCGTCAAAGGCTTCAGGATCCCCAGCTTCTATCATTGCAGCGAGTCCCTTGCGGGTGCGATATCCGAAATGATCAATTCCATAATAAAAGGACAACCCAAAATCTCGATTGTCCTTCCTTATTCCATACATAAGTACTGATCAGCTGTTTCTGGTCCTGTATTCCTTGGGAGACATGCCGAATGTCTTCCTGAATACAAAGCTGAAATAGTGAGCGTCTTTATAGCCTACCGCTGCCGCAACATCTGCCGTGTGCATGCGCTCTTTTGCAAGAAGCTCCCTAGCCTTTTCAAGGCGCTTTGATGTCAGGAACTTTACAAATGTCGTATCCATCTCCTTGCTGAATATCGTACTCAGATAACTGCTGTTAACGGAAAGTGCCTCAGCAACATCAACGAGCGTACAGCTCTCATTCATATAATTCTCATCTATATAGGCTACGGCGTCGCTGATAAGCTTGTTGCCCTGCTTATTTGAAACACTGTCTCTAAGCTCAAGCGCACTCTTTAAGAGCCTTGTCAGAAACTCTCCTATCTGCTTTCCCTTAAGCTCATAACCGTTCTGCACGGCAAAAATATTTTTCTTTACATCCGCTTTTGAAACACCGTTTCCCTCAAGATATCCGCTTGTTGTATAAAGCGACTGAAGCACGAAGAAATTCCTAAACACATGCCCGTTTAGCGCATCGCCCAGACTCGCAAGATATTCCGAAACAAACTCTACTATTTCGCTTTCTCTTCCGGTTGCCAGAAATCCTCTCAGAACAGCCTGATCAACTTTGGAACTGTCGATATTTTCTATCGATCCGTCTTTCTGCGAAGAAGTATACTTCGCCGCCGTCTCCTCAGTAAGTACATGAGTATCCTGTACAAAGAATCTGCAGGCAAATGCGTGATTTACAAGGTTAAAGCAATCCTCAAGAGCGCTGAATCTCTCGACAGGCTTTCCCGCCGACACATACCACTCTATCTTGTCGTCTTTGCCCTCACATATCTCTTCTATCCGCGATACGCCTCTGTCCACATAATCAATGACAATATCTTTTTCCCCTTTTACAACCACCAGATAAGTATTCAGCGACCATCGCGACAATATGTACGCAGGGAAACGCAAAAAGTAACTCATAAGCTCTTCAAGCGCCTTGCAGTACTCCTCAGAGCCAATCTCCTCAACTCGCTTTTCTTTATCTTTTATGGAAAAAAGAATCAGACTAAATGAAGATGCCGTGATATCAAGTGACAGCTTGCCCGCCTCGACATAAATATCTTTTACCGGCATAGTTCCCGTAAGAACCTTCTCAAGAAACTCTCTTCGCTGAAGTTGCTCGTACTCCTGAGTCTCCATCTCATACTGGATCATGTATCCCTGTTGGGCGCGCTCGCTCTCTATCTTTTCCCTGACGTTATCAAGCGCCTCTTTCATTGTCCGCCTTGTGATAGGCTTGGAAATATATTGATCGACGCCCTCGCGGATAGCCCTTCTGGCATATTCAAAATCATCGTATCCGCTCATGACGATCATTCGCATGTTTGGAAATTCTTTTCTCAAAATATGACAAAGCGACAATCCGTCCATGAACGGCATCTTGATATCCGTGATAAGCACATCGGGAGCCGCTTTCCTTATAAGCGGAAGCGCCATCTCACCGTCGCCCGCTTCCCCGACAAAGCTAAAGCCGTACTCTTCCCAGGGTATATTGTCCCTGAGACTCTCCCTTACAACACTTTCATCCTCCACAAGAAATACCTTAAGCATCTTATAACCTTTCCCATTACTCAATAATTTCTGTCTTCAATATATTCAGACACATTTTCTTTGGTAAAAACCTTCTCATCCATATAGTAAGTCTTCTCAATCGGATTGCCGTCTTCAAGGTCGCTTATAACCTTGGAAAGAAGATCCCCCGAATTGGGATTACACTCTATATCAACATTTATAACGCCCTGCTCGACAAGCTCCAAAGCCTGCTTGGTTCCGTCAAAAGAAATAAGGACCTTCTCTCCCTTACCTCCCGTCTTGATACCGGCTTCATTCAGAGCTTCCAGAGCACCAAAAGCCATGTCGTCATTCTGACATACAATGATATCTATATCGTCAAACTCGTGAAGGAGCCTCGCCATTGTCTCTTTACCCTTCGCCTGAGTAAACTCTCCGTTTGCGGATGCAAGCATATTCCAGTTCATATGCCTTGCCGCTATTGCGCCGAACCCCTTTGTGCGTCCCGCCTGTGCCGAAGATCCGCTCGTACCTTCAAGAACGACAATGTTGATATCTTCGCCCGCAATGCCTTCTTCCTCAAGGTAGCTCTCAAGCCACTTACCGGCTGATGCTCCCTCAGCGTACATATCCTCACCTATAAAAGTAGTATATAGCGACTCATCGGCAACCGATATGTACCTGTCCAGCAAAATGACGGGAATCCCCGCATCTTTAGCTTCGCTCAGTACAACATCCCATCCGTCCTGAATAACGGGACAGATCACGATATAATCAACTCGCTGGGATATGAAACCCCTTACCGCCTTAAACTGCTTCTCCTGCTTCTGCCTCGCATTGTCAAATATCAAAAAGAAACCGTTTCCCGTTGAAAGAGCAGCTTTTACCGACTCCGTGTTGGCGCTCCTCCAGGTCGACTCACTTCCAAGCTGCGAAAATCCTACGCTTATAAGTGAATCATTCGACATCGTCTCCGTGCCGTCTTCCGTGTTGACATCAGATACCGTCAATCCCGAAAACGGTCTGCAACCGCACAGAAGCATCACAATTCCCATAAAAAGAGCTGTCACTTTATATTTACTTTTTCCGATACCTCTTAAATTAAGTATCTCCATTTGTTTTCTCTTTCTTGTCATATAACAGCGCCGGAAGTACCACGGAAACCTTGGTTCCGCTTGCCGGAGCCGATTCAATGGAAATGCCGTACCTGTCTCCGAAGTTCATCTTTATTCTCTGATTTACGTTTGCCATACCAAATCCCGTATCCGTATCCTTGGCAGGCTTATTTATCTCTTTTCGCAGGTGTTCGAGAGTTGCCTCATCCATTCCGATTCCATCATCGATAACTTCAAAGCGGATCATTCCGTCCTCTTCTCTTCCCGTTATCCTGATAAGACCGGCTCCTCTCTTATTCTTTATTCCGTGATAAAGAGCATTCTCAACAAGCGGCTGAAGCGTCATCTTAAGGATTCGATATCCGTAGATGCTATCGTCAATATCGATATAGTAGCTGAGAATATCCGAGTATCTCACGCTCTGGATCTCAAGATAACTCCTTATATGCTGCTCTTCATCTCTGATCGTTATCCACTCTTTGCCGTGGCTCAATGAAACTCTGAAGAATTTGGACAGTGAAACCACCATGTCTTCCGCTTCCTGATTCGCACCGTCCTCAATAAGCCAAACTATAGTATCCAAAGTATTGTATAAAAAGTGAGGATTTATCTGCTCCTGCAGAAGCCTTGCCTCCGCCTGTCGCATTTTCTTTTCATCCTCTCTTATCTGTTCCATCTGAATCTCAAGATGCGCCGCCATATCGTCAACGGACTTAGACAATACCGAAAGCTCATCCTCATGATCGAACGACGTCCTTACCGCAAAATTGCCTCCCGCAATCTCTTTTGTTGCAGATCCCAGTGTCCTTATGGGCTCAACGATGCTCTTTGCGATCTTTCCCGTGGTAACGATGGTTATAAGGATTCCGACGACAATAAGGACTCCGAGAAGGACAAGCAGATCTTCCATCTCTTTTATAAGACCGCGATTGATGATCTCGATAGTCTTGGTCTGATAGTAGATGTAATACTGGATGTTGTCCTGAATCAGCTCCGTCAGCGGATATATGTTGGAATCAAGCATCTCGACATCTTCATCGTAATGCCCGCCCATATCAACACTCAGCCTTATATCATCCAGCCTGTCACTCAGCGTATCGACATTTCTCAGAAGTGTATCCAGCCACGTTCTGCTGTTTACCTCTGTTGTGATATTTTTCAGCTTGGAAAAATCCTTGCGGATAGCCTCCACAAGAACATACGGCTCGTTTTCCTGTCCGTTTCCAAACTCGTCACGACCGACGATTATGCGGTACACACTCTCATCCATCTGTTCCTTGAACGTAAGATTGTAATTATTCGCAACGGTCAGATTACTCACGATGGTATTGTAAGCATTGCCGTAGTTGATAAGTAGATAGATCATGTAAAAAATAATAAGAACAAATGGCACGGTTATGCTCGCCGCCAATATGATCAGCCTCCTGCGAAGGGGCTTCTTTACACGTATTTGATCAACCTGATTCATACTAAATTCATTGTACACTAGATTCCCTTAATATTCGATTCCAAGTCTTGCGGCTATTCCTTTATCATAGGGATGGCGTATCTTCTCCATGTAGGTTATGTAATCAGCCTTTTCGGAAAGAAGCTCATCGGCATTTCTTCCCGTCATTACGATTTCCATGTCACGAGGCTTCTTGTCTATGACCTCCTCGAGTTTATCTTTATCAATGATCCCGTAATTGTACGGATATGTGACCTCATCCATTATCAAGACGTCACACTCACCCGCCTGTATAAGTTCATCTATCTTTTCCAAAATATGGTCGTGAACCTCTCTGAACATCTCGGCTCCCGCTTCATCATCCCGCTTGAACCAGCCAAGTTCTTTATCGCTTCTTACGATCGTGATCCCGGGTATCAGTTCAAGAGAATTGAGCTCCGACGTCTTTCTTCCCTTCATAAACTGGGCAAAGACAACCTTCTTACCTGCTCCCGCAGCCCTCACGGCAAGCCCTACCGCCGCTGTGGTCTTGCCTTTTCCTTCTCCCGTGTAGAGATGGATAAGCCCCTTGCCCGCTGTCTTGGAAGACTTAGATGAAGCTTTGCTCTTCCCGGATTCTTTTCTCATAGGACACTTCAAAGCACTGCAGTTACTGCAATCGGAATGCTTTTCGGTGCGTTTCTTGTGAAGGTGAGCTGCAAAAACGACACTTTTCTTAGGTACGAGAACAAAAGACTCATTGCATTTAACTATCTTCTGTCCAAGCTTAACCATGACGTTCGCAAGCTCTTCAAGCGGCATTTTATCGCTTCCTGCAAATATATAGTTTCCGACATACATACCCGTCTTTTCATATATCTTTTTGTCCACTTCTTCATATGCAATGGATAACATCTCTGTTCCAAGGCAATCTATGATATATGCTTTGCGTATTTCGCCCTTATTCAAAAAGCTGTCCTGAAAGCTGTCAAAAGCGTCACCTAAAGTCACCACCACATATACGGTCTTATCTTCGATAACATGGTGGAAACTTGCATGGACTCTCGGATAGAGCTGCCTATATAGCATCACTATGTCTTTTTTCTCGCTTTTTTTGAAATGATAGCGCTTGATAAAGGCGTCTACGCCCGCTTCGTCAAGGTCTACCGAAAGAGGTTCAAATGTCATATTATTTCTTCTCTCAATTTTATATTTCTTTTTATAATATTATCACTTTTTTATCCGATATATAAAAGAGAGATTGAAGGATCAATATGAGGGATCACGTATGGTAATACAGCACAATATGGCGGCTATGTTTTCACAGCGCCAACTTGGTATTACAACAGGAATAATGGCTAAATCTTCCGAGAAATTATCCTCGGGTTATCGCATAAACCGTGCCGCAGACGATGCAGCCGGACTTGCTATAAGTGAAAAGATGAGGCGTCAGATTCGCGGGCTTGGTCAGAACATGGAGAATATCCAGGATGGCGTAAGCTTTGTTCAGGTTGCAGACGGATATTTAAACGAAGTCCACGACATGCTGCAGAGAATAAATGAACTCTCTGTAAAAGGCGCCAACGGCACACTTACAAGCAACGACAGAAGCTATATCGACAAAGAAGTCCAGGAAATAAAAGACGAAATCGAACAAGTCTTTAAATCCGCATCTTTCAACGAAATGAAAATATTCAGAATTCCGTACTCTCCTACAGTCGAGCCCAATCCCGAGCCCTACGACATGCAGGTCTATTACAGCGCGCCCGGAAAAGTAGGCGGTCTTGAATTTAACAACGTAAGATACAGTCTGGAAGAGCTTGCTCAAAAAGGACTCTCACTTGACGAAAACGGAAAAGCGACAGATGACCAAACTGTTGAATTCAAACTCAATGTTCCCCAAGACGAAACTGTTTTCCTTACTCTGAACAAAGGCGACGGACTACAAAATGTAGTGAGAAAATATGAGTGGAAAGCAGACGACACCGGAATCAAGATAAATAATGTACTCGCCGCAACATGGAGTCAGCTTGGAATAACCGAACACGGTACGAATCCAAGTTCATGCTCTTTTGATTTTCGCGGCACTACTATCAGCTTTGACATCGAAGAAGGAAATACTCTTTCCGATGTGATCGACGGAATAAACGGTGACAGTATCACTGAGCCCTCCTATTGGGAAATTTCCCAGTCTTCGACAACCAGCAGATCCAGTGCTTATCTTAAAAATGGAGTAAATTCAGTTAAAGTAACAGAGTCAAACAAAAACGTAGCTGACGATAAATATACGATTGTCGCAAGCGATGCCGGTCTGTCGATCAAAAGAACCGACAAATACCACCCCTCTACCGATCAGAGCACATCTTCAGTCAGTGCATGGGGCAGTTTCACAAACGTTGGCGGTGACATACCCAGAACTCCGGCTGAAAACGCTAACGGATATCCCATTGCAGACTGGGGTATCGGTATTGACGGAAACGACAGCAGCGATATAACATTTGACATCGAAGCTCTATATCGCTACCAAGACACAATAGACAATATGACTATAAAATATGAATTCAGGCTTGCAGATGTTGCCAGTAAGGATGAGATACTTTCAACCTTCAACGGAAGCGACCTCGGTGGAAGTGTGGATCCGAATGCTTCAAGCCTTACATCAAACGATACTTCAAAACTTTCATTTTATCCCTCTGCAATTACCGCACAAAATGAGCGAGCTTTTGAGATGCAACGAGCTTATGGACGTAACTTTGATAACAACACGGCACTAAACGGAAGTTTCAGTTGGACTAAGACCAAAAACGCAGACTCTGAGCATCGTATGACAAATTCAAAAATCGAAACCACAAATACGACAAGTTCTTCTGAAGACTCCGGAACCTATCGCTATATAGACGATCAGGGACGCTATCATGAAGTAACAGGTGAAAAAGTCACAACCATGATTGAAACAAAGCAAAGAACTGAGCGGTATGAGTGGAACGAAAACTATACTCTTGATATCAGCGGAAGTCTCGGAACAACGCATATGGCAGATGAAAGTGCCAATGTAGCTGTACATTATACGCAAAATAAGCACTTTAACTATACTGTCACCTCCACTTACATTGCCGCCGGAGATGCAGGAACAGACACAATAATCGAAGACCAGAATATAATAGATTCATGGGGAGATCTTTCGGCTATACCGACAGGAAAGCCTAATAGAAACTCTAAGATAACAAGTGCGGAAACCGAAAATGACGATGCCAAAACTTATTTCAATGATACTTATATATTAGATAAAACTTACAAAGATACCGCAAATGAAATGGGGGCATTTAATTATACATACAAAATCTCACACAGCGAGATTGTAAACAACGCAAGCGGAAGTACTAATTATACCCTCTCCTTTAACGGCAATGCCTACAGAAACTTTAACCTGAGTCTCAACACAAAAAGCGTAGCGGAATACGACTTCAACAAAATAGTTGTTGTTCCACCAAAAAAAGAGATGATCATTCAGGCAACACCCGACTCTCCGCTTGAAGAGCAGATTCCTATAACCTGGAGCGGACTTAACCTGTCCGTCATAGGAATGTCCGGCGCAAGCACTCTGACTCAGAGCGCCGCACTCGGCACTATAGACCTTACCAAATCCGCGATTGATAAAATCTCACTGGAAAGAACCAATTTCGGTGCTGCCCAGAACAGATTGGAACACGCATACAACTACACCGCCAACGCCCGCGAGAACACTCAGCATTCCGAATCAATCATCCGCGATACAGAGATGAATTCAGAGATAATGCGACTTAGAAATACGGAAATCCTCGCTCAGGCAGGTCAGGCAATGCTCGCACAGGCAAATCAGTCGAGCCAGGGCGTATTGTCACTGCTTCAATAAAAAACATCAGAGGAACTTACAAGTTCACTTGGCGAAAAAAAGCCCGGTGAACTTGTTTTTTGCTCAATCTGCGCAGATAGTGTAGAATATACGAGGTATCAACCAAACTCAAGTCAGATTATAAGTGGAGAAAATAATGGTAATTAAGAATGTCAATCTTGAAACAGTATGCGGAATAACCAGCACACTTCCCGAAAATATACATCCCGAGTTTGCTTTTGCGGGCAAGAGTAATGTGGGTAAGAGTTCCCTCATAAACGGTCTTATGAACCGTAAAAATTATGCAAGAACATCTCAGGAACCGGGTAAGACACAGACAATAAATTATTACAATATCAACGACGAATTCTATCTTGTGGATCTACCTGGATACGGTTTTGCACGTGTTCCGGAGAAAGTTAAGCAGCAATGGGGCAAAATGATTGAGAACTACCTTCACACATCAAAGCAGCTTGTAAGAGTCTTCCTTCTCATAGACATAAGGCATGAACCTTCAGCAAACGATGTACAGATGTACAAATGGGTTGTTCACCAGGGATTCCAGCCTGTTATCATTGCAACCAAAGCTGATAAGATTAAGAATTCACAGCGCGAAAAGCACTTGAACATGCTCCGGGCAGGTCTCGGACTTCCCGAAGATGTAAAGATATTCCCCTATTCGGCACTCAGTAAAGAAGGCCGCCAGGAAATCTATGATTTCATGGACGAACTCTTGGAATCAACCAAAGAAGCTGAATAAATTCGGAGTAATTTCCTATTGTAAAAAATAGCCTTACCGGTTCAATCCGGCAAGGCTATATATTTTTATTTTGTACGTATCATCAAAAACGACTGGGCATTTAGAACGAACTTTTCGCCCTTATGCTCTGCATATCCGATAGAATATACTTCTTCGTAATTTCCTGAAGTAATCTCTGAAAGATCCGATACATATTCCGTATCTTTCTCACTCGGATTTACCATCATGACAAGATTTCCTCTCTTATAAACAAAAGGCTTATCTTTCTCACCGCATATAACTTCAAACGGTTCATCCGAACCGAGAGATTTTTCATTCCTTCTTATAGAAAGAATATCTTTTACAGTATTGAACAAAGAATCCTTCGCCTGCTGTTTATCAACACTTGGGCCGTCTGCATCCACGGGAAGATAGAGCTTATCTTTATCGGCATTTGAAAATCCCATATTAGGTTTCGAAGAATCCCACTGCATGGGAGTTCTGCTACCGGTTCTCGTATAGCCGCCCTCTTTGGTCGGAAGATCTTCGATGTATCGCATCCCAATCTCATCGCCGTAATAGATAAAGGGCACGCCGGGCAATGTGAACATTGTGGCATACGCGATCTTAAGCTCGGTCTCGCCGAGAGTCCTTGCAGGTCTCGGTGTATCGTGATTGCAGGTCATAAAACAAATATGTCCCGCATCCTTTGTCTTTTCATATTTGGGAATATAATCACTTAGGAAGGCTGTGACATCATTATCACCATCCTTCTTAAAATAGCTTCTGTCCTTGCCTGTATGATTCTTCTTGTCTTCAGCTATCGGAAATATATGATACTTGCCCAACGTCTCATAATCACGCAGTAGCCTGTTATAACCGTTTCCGGCATGATCAAGATAGAAATCCATATGAAATCCCGCATCCACAAGGGATAATTCCGGATTGCACCACTCCGATACCATGGCGGCTTCAGGATAATCTTTATCAAGCATCGCTCTTACTTCTCTCCAAAGAGAACATGTACACGACTTTCTGTCATCATCACCCTTTACAAGAGAATCCGCCATATCCACTCTGAATCCGTCACATCCCATATCAAGCCAGAATCTCATTACATCCATCATAAGTTCCAGAGTCTTGTGAGGCTCAGGATCTTTGTAGGACATCTGCCAGCTTTCGGTCGGATTGGCAAATCCATAATTAAGTGCGGGCTGACTTTTGAAAAAGTTAAGCATATAAACGCCGTTTCTGTCGCACTCTCCGCTTATATACGGATGACCGCCTATGCCGGACAGCCAGAATTCTGTCCATATGTATCTGTCGGAATGCTCATTTTTCTGAGGCACTCCGTTTACAACGGGAATTGCCTTCCCGCTCTCTTTAAACCACTCGTGCTCCTCGGATGTATGTCCGGGAACAAGATCCAATATTATTCTGATGCCTTTACTGTGAGCGACTTCAAAAAGACGCTTCGCATCTTCGTTTGTTCCGTATCTTGAAGCAACTTTTTTATAATCTCTTACATCATATCCCGCATCCTTAAAAGGCGAATCGTACCAGGGATTGATCCAGATCGCATTGGCTCCAAGTTCTTTAATGTAATCAAGTTTCTCTATGATTCCGGGGATGTCGCCTATTCCGTCACCATTTGTATCATTGAAACTCTGTGGATATATCTCGTAAAATACTGCATCTTTAAGCCAAGCCGGCATTTTTTATCTCCTGTTCTGACGTCTGCTTCTCTTATCTTCGTACATAAGGACATCCGCTTTGCTGATATAATCATCCAAAGATAAATTATCGGAAGGATTGGATACAACATATCCAAAACTCATTGACAGATTATATTGAAGATCTTTTTTCTTGGATACATTAACAAGATCCTTTCTGATATCTTCAATACACTGTTTTACACTATCTTCGTTTTTAAATTCATCTATTATAAGGAACTCATCTCCTCCGAGTCGGAAGCACATTCCTTCAGCGGAAGCATGACTCTTGAGCTCGTTTGCCGCACATATTATGGCTTCATCTCCCGCTTCATGACCGCAATTGTCATTTATATATTTAAGGAGATCCAAGTCTGAATATAATATGAGCATCTTTTTCCCGTCTTTGTGACCGTCGGAAATCTTCTGGTATGCATACTTACCAAATCCCATCCTGTTATAAAGGCCTGTAAGTGCATCTCTTACGGACAATTCGGCAAGCTGTGAATTAACTCTCGTGAGCCATTTCTTTTGATACAAGATCTCAAGACCTGACCAGATAGTATTCATAATATCGAAAAGGAACTGCTGCTCCATGAGATACTGTGCATTCTTAAAGACAATATAGCCAACACACTGTTCTCTGAAATGAAGCGCTTGGAAAAGAAAACATTCTCCGCTTTTCTCGCTCTCAAATGCAGGGAACAAATGCTTCATGCACTCTGCATTGTCATAATCCTTTCCTTTTATCCAATCAGTCTCTCCGCTTTCATACTGTGACCAAAAATCAGGATCAAGGATCACTACAATATCCTCACATTTGGATACAGTAACAACATCCTGCAGACCGGACATCAATTCTTTGATGCTGTCCGCGTGAATGATCCTGGAGGATAACCTCATAACATCACGCTCAAACTGCGATCTGTTCTCATTCCATATGATATTGCCCTTCATCTGGGCTCTCTCATTTACTTCTATATCGGATTCGCAGTCGCAACTCTCCCAATAAATAGGGGTATATCCAATATAATTCTCTTCCGGAACCTTTTTTCCGTTCCATATATCGCGTAAAAGACTGACAGCAGTACATGCAGCCTCTCGTCTTTCATAACTGATGGTTGATATTCTGGGCTGGAAGAACCTTGCCTTATCAAGATCGTCAAATCCTGTTATATAGAAATCTTTAGGGCATTCCAAGCCAAGCTTTTCGGCTTCTTCCAAAATACCTACCGCAAGGTTGTCGTTCGCGCAGATTATCGCATCGGGAATATCATATTTGAACAATCTGCAGAACGCAGCTTTTCCGTTTCTGATCTCATAATCACTGTAATCAATGAAATAATCTACTTTTTCTTTAAGTCCTTGCTCTTTTGAATAATCGAGAAGCGCCTTTGCACGCTGCTGATTCTCATAGTTTTCCTCAGGCCCCATGACAAACCAAAACTTTTTGCATCCTTTTTCTTCATGCAAAAAACGAATGTTACCATACATAGAATTGTAATTATCGGTAGCAACGAGAATAAATCCTTCTTCTTTTCTGTTAAGAATAATTGCAGGCACTTTTGAATCTCTGATCTTTTGAAGAACTTCTTCTCTTACAGAATCTACACGTGTATTATTGAGTTCAACGATAATTCCGTCGAAATCACAAAAATCAGGGAGAAAAAATATACTATGTTCTCCCTGATCAAATAGACTATCTGTACTCCAACTTGCAAATGCGTTGAAAATATAGAGGTTTATATCTTCATCTTCTTTATTAATTTGTTCGAGGACACCTTTTACCCATCCATCGGTAATGTATCTTCCCCAGCCTTCCATAACAAGTGCGATTTTCTTCATAATATACACATCCCTCAAATTCAAGCTTATTGTCGAATTAACCGCATTTTTACGCTGATTATAATTCTACGGAATTAAGTATACCACAAACGGTCAAAAATTGGGGATATTTAAATCATTTAAAATCGTTTAATTGTTTTCAGTGCCGGAAGAGCATTTCCATCATAGTCGAAAAGCGCCTGATTGGCCCATTCATTTCCGCCCTTACGGTTCTCGCCGATGTACATACAAGCTTCTTCTGAAGCCCATCCGCTTCCGGGAACGGGTATCCATGCAGGTTCCCAGTAAAAGAAACCGATGCCGCCGTCAACCGCCTTTACTCTCTCCATGAGATCCTGCATAAAATCGGACTGCCCCTGCTTTGTCATAGGATATTCGATCTTTTCCACAAGATCGGGGCGGGTTGCTTTGCCAATAAGATTTTTTTCTATCCAATCCGCTCTCTCATTCTCGGGAATATCCTCAGGGACCTCATGATCCCTGTAATCATCCATTGAAAATCCCATAGACACTTCGGCAATGGCTATTTTTTTGCCATATCTTGAAGCCATATCCTTCATATTAAAAGACAATTCATCCAAAGTCCCGTGCCAGAAAGAATAATATGACATTCCGATTATCTGGAAATCTTCTCCTCTTTTTATAAAATTATCAAACCACTCAATATACATGGAATTGAAGCATCCGTTGTCGAGATGGAGCATTATATCCACATTTTTGTCCACTTCCCGAACGCCCCTTATTCCTGCATTAATATAAAGAGCTATCTCATCAAAATTAGGCTTCTTACCTGTCGGCCAAAGAAGTCCGTTGGTAATCTCATTTCCGACCTGCACCATAGTGGGTGCAACACCTACATCCTTGAGCGCCTTCATGACATAAACCGTATAATCATATACAGCTTTCTCAAGTTCTTTTACGGAATATCCTCTCCAGGCTTTGGGCACGGTCTGTTTACCGGGATCTGCCCAAAAATCACTGTAATGGAAATCAAGAAGTACTCCCATTCCGAGCTTTTTGGCTCTCTTTGACAGGATTATTGTCTTCTCAAGATCGTTTGTTCCTCCACCGTACGGATTTCCCTGCTCATCATACGGATCATTCCATATGCGAAGCCTCACATAATTTGCTCCATACTTACCGAGTATCTCAAGTGCGTCGCCCTCTACTCCGTCATCATAGAACCTTGCGCCGCACTCTTCCTCTTGAAGCAACAGAGATACATCCATCCCTTTAATAAAATCTCCCATATACCTATCCTTTAATCGAAATCGATGTTCTTATTATGCCTTATTTGCGCCGCCGGAAACGCCTTCAATATAGAACTTCTGCATCATAACGAACAGAATTGAAATAGGAACGGATATAATAAGTCCGCCTGCGCAGAATATTGAAAAGTACTTGTTGATAAGCGACTTATCAAGCATGTTGTACAGTCCGATAGCAACTGTCCAGTCTTTTGAAAGACCTGAATTCAGCATAAGCTTTGCAAGTACGAAATCTCCCCACGGAATAAGGAAAGAGAATATTATCTGATACACAATAATAGGTTTACATATAGGAATGATAACCTTGGTCATTGTAACAAATTCATTGGCACCCTCGATACGCGCAGACTCACGAAGAGAGATCGGAATGGTATCCATATATCCCTTAACGATGAGGTATCCAAGTCCCGAAGAAGCCGAATATACTATGATCATACCTAAATGGCTGTTTGTAAGTCCGAGAGACTTAAGAATAAAGTAAACAGCGATCATTGATAATACTCCGGGGAACATATTCAAAATAAGTGAAAGAGTCATAAGTCCCTTACGTCCTCTGAATCGCATGCAACTGAATGCATAACTTACCATGATTACAAACATTGTGGATATGATACATGTAAAAGTAGCGATAATAAGCGTATTTTTGAACCATGTCATATATTGCACAACCGAATCCGGCTGGAACAGAATGATTCCAAAATTCTTAAACGACCATGTTTCAGGGAAGAAATGAGATATATTAATTCCCTTATATCCGCTAAACGCGGTAACCACAAGCCAGAGAATAGGAATCAACCAGATTGCGGCAAGAATTGCAAGCAATATCGGATAGAAGATTTTTGCAATTCTTCTTTTTACTCTCATATTTCTCAATGCTTTTGTCGAGCGACTTATTCTCGGTGATCTTCTTTTCTTTGCCATTATTGATATGTCTCCTCTCTATCTCCCGCCATAACTCTGGTGAAGGAAATAATTGTAAATACAGAACATATAATAAATACGATGATACCAATTACTGATGCCATCTTGTAATCGTAGTACTCCTGAGTAAGTCTGAATAACCATGTTACAAGAAGATCTACTTCTTTGGCATGAGCATTTGCCAATGCCTGATCGGTAGTAACATATACATCCTGAGTAAGAAGATATATAACACCGAAGTTGTTGATATTTCTTACAAAGTCCGATATCAGAGCGGGACCCTGAATGAACAGAATATATGGAAGTGTAATATTCCTGAATATCTGGAACGGTGAAGCTCTGTCAATCTTGGCAGCTTCAATCTGATCCTTCGGGATGTTCATAAGAACACCTGTGGCGATAAGCATCTGATACGGTATACCAACCCAGATGTTTATCATGACAATCATAAACTTAGCCCAGTTCGGACTTGTAAGAAAAGGTATGTATGTAATACTCCTGCTTACAAGACCCATATCCTGCAAGAACTTGGTGATACCACAGCTTGCACAGATAGAATTGACAATACCGGAATCCGCAAAGAAGTTTCTTACAAGCAAAAGAGTTACGAACTGAGGTACTGCAATTGAAATGACAAAGAGCGATCTCCAGAATCTCTTATATTTAATAACCGTTGAATTGATCAGCTGTGCCATGAGAATACCACCGATAAATGTGGTAAACGTAGCAAGGAATGCCCAGACAAATGTCCAGTTAAGTACCTTTCTGAAAGCATATCCGAATGAAGAAGAAACACTTCCGCCGAAAAGTTTCACAAAGTTCCTAAAGCCTATCCATGTAAACAATTCATTAGGAGGCATATGGTTCTGATCGTAGTTGGTAAATGCAACGGCGATAAGAATAAGGATCGGAATAATATTCATCAGTATTACTCCGAGTACCGGCAATGAAAGAAGTGTCAGATGAAATTTCTTTCCAACCAGATCCTTGATATCCTCTTTTATTGAATTAACGTGCTTATTAAGTGATCTTTTCTTCTGTATTTTATAGATATTCTTGATATTGGCAATCCAAAACAGTACAAACAAAATGATGATAAATATTGTACTTACCGAACTGAGCAAAATCATGAATGAATTATCGTAGTCATTTACTGTATTCTGCAATGTAAGCGGATCAAATACAGCCTCTCTTTTTACAGTGCCGAGTGTGTCAAATTTAGATAAATTTGGTATTCCGGTAACAAAAAGATACGCAACAAATAATGCCTGTATCGCAAAAACAAGAATTCCTTTTACGTACTGATAATTAAAAATATGTCCCAATCCCATGAAGACAGTTGATAACTTGGTGGTAATATTTCCCCCTGCCAAAGCTTTGCCCAGCTCCACGAAATACTCTTGAACCGCTTCCCAAAAATTTTTTTCTTTCTTAGTTTTCTCTAAACCGGCCAATTCTTTCACTCCTTTCAAGGACTTTTTCACAGAAAGCATATCCCGTGATTTAAATATAGCCCCATACCTGATCTGATATGGGGCTATAATATGCACTTTCATTCAGCGCATTTTGTCGTCAACAAAAATCCGCAGATTACTCAGATACCGGTGCAGTAATACCTTCTACTGCTGTATTGAGAAGTTTCTGAAGATCTGTTCCGTCCGGATTTCCGCTTGCGAGAATCTGTCCGAGTGTCTCAGCAGGAGCCCAGAAGTTTCCGCCGATAACCTGAGGTGTTGAATAAGGAGCCTGTGCTGCAAGTGCTGCAATGGCCTTATCACTCTGAACTTCAGGTGATGCTGCTGCATTTATATTTGAAGGTCCAAGGTTTCTTGCCTGGAATCTTGCTGTCTGAACTGCCTCTGATGTGAGGTACTCAGCAAGAAGCATTGCCCAACCTACATTCTTTGAATGAGGATTTACACCAACAAGCTTAAATCCTGAATATGATGAAAGCTGGCAATCTTTATCACCGATCTTAACAGTGGGAAGCTTAGCTGCTTCGTAGCTGTCTCCCCAAGCCTCTGCTGCGACCTGAGCATTCCAGATACCGTTAACGGCTGCGCAAACAACACCGTCCTGAATACCTGTAACTGTAGTACCGTCATCCATATTTACAACAACTCCTGTGTTAACCAGGTCAAGGATTGTCTGGCACACATCTGTTCCACCTTCCGCATCCCAGTTGCAGGAATTTGTCTTTCCATCATCGTTAAGTGTTGCATCAAGACCAACTGCCTTGAAGAAACTGTACAAATACCAACCGTTGTTAAACTGAATAGCAATCTTCTTGTTCGCAGCTTTTGCATCAGCAATCATATTTTCAAGTGAAGAAGGATCCTTGATTACTGAGCTGTCATAGAACATGAAGTAGCCGTTGTCGGCTGTCATAGGGTAAGCATAAAGTTTTCCGCCAAGTGAAGCAGCTTCAACAGATGTATCAATATTAGCTGATGCCACATCAAATGTGTATGTCTTGGCAATTTCCTGAAGTGCTCCCGCATTAACAAGATCATTGATCTGATCGTGAGCAAATGTGTATACGTCTGCAGCAGCCTCTACGTCTGAAAGGACTGTATCCTTAACAGTAGATTCTGATTCTGCACCGAGTGTGATATTGAAAGAAACATCGGGATAAAGAGACTTGAAGTCCTCAAGAACTTTCTGAGTGAACTCCTGATCTTCTTCGGAAGTCCACAATGTCAGATCAACAGTACCGCTTGTATTGTTGATAAGATTCTGAATAGCATCTGCGCTGTCAGCTGCAACCTCGGGAGCTGCTGCACCACTTTCTTCCGGCGCTGCCATTTCCATGTCCGCAGGATCTGTGGCAACGTCCGGATTGCCGCAACCTGTCATCGCCACTAAAGTCATGGCTGAGGCCAAAACAATAGATAAAAACTTTCTTTTCATAAATCGTCATCCTCCTAACAATATTACCCTTTATTTAGTACAAAAAATTTTATACTACCTTGCGCCACCTCTGAAGCGCAAGCGGTTGTTCATACGTTAATAATTTACCACATTTACGTGAAAATGTCAATATTTTCATATGTTTATCTTACAAAAAAACATTCATTTGCTGAATTTTTCTATTCTTGGGGAAACGCTGATTTATTAAGTATTACCTGGTAGATTCTTTTAGCAAAACTTCATACCCCAGAAGGCTTTTTTGCTCAACCTCTTCCCCTGCTATTATCTTGAGCAGGATCGTGCATGCCACGTTCCCGATTTCCTTTGGATCGTACTGTATCGCCGTTATCTGCGGTTGATTGTCGTCAAGAAGTTCGCTGTTATAAAATGACGCAACCTTTAAATCTCCGGGAACACTTATTCCGTCGCGCCTGAGTTTAAGAAGAACATCACGGCATATACAGTCATCCATGCACACTATGCACTCCGCGCCTACAGAGAGTGCTCCGTCCACAGCTCTTTCCACATCAGCCGTCGTTTCATTGCCAAGAAAAAGCATATCCTCGTTGATATCAACTCCCGCAGCTCTAAGCCCAAGCTCAAATCCCCTTTGTCTTGTGGCATTTACAACATGCGACGAAGAGCCGCCTATAAGCGCAAGTTTTCTGTATCCTTTGCCTGCAAGTATCGACGTTATCTCTTTACACGCATTTTCGTGATCGTTATCCACCTGTATTACATTTTTTTCATTCGAGCTTCCTATTGTCACAAACGGAATATCTTTTCCCTTTAAGTATTTCACCGCTAAATCGTCAACAAGAGTACGCCCTAATATAACGCCGTCAACTTTTTTGTTCTCTACTATTCGCTTTAAATGTGATATATTTTTCTCATAGACAAGTGAAATCAAAACATCATAATCGGTCGCCATTGTAACTTCACAAACTCCCGCCATACACCTCTGAAAAAAGGGAAGATCGTATACATTGGAATCACCCGGAATCGCCCAGCAAATATTATATTTCCTCTGATCTGCAAGTCCCTTTGCCATTGGATTTGGCCTGTAATTATTCGCCTCAATATAGTCAAGAACTCTCTGCCTCGTCTCATCTCCTATTCTTCCTTTTCCGGAGATTGCACGGGAAACAGTGGTTTTAGACACGCCCAAAGCCTCTGCAACATCGCCTATAGTAATATTTTTGTTCTCAGTGTCGTTCATCATATTTATGCCCTCAAAAATTTTTACTTTGCAACTATTTATCTCTGTGATATACTTTGCGCAATTGGTTGTCCTTTTTGAAATTTATCATTTTATTGTATATTAGTCAACCGTTATTTCATGTACTTCGAAAGGAGAATGCTATGGAATCTACGTTTTTTGGTGCTTCGTATTATGATGAATATATGCCTTGCGATCGAATAGACACAGATTTTAAGCTCATGAAGGATGCCGGCATGAATGTTATCAGAATTGCCGAGTCAACTTGGAGCACCTGGGAACCTTCTGACAATGTATTCGATTTTACCCATTTGCACAGAGTACTGGATTCCGCAGCAAAATACGGCATCTCCGTAATTGTCGGAACTCCTACATACGCAATCCCTTCATGGCTGGAAAAAAAGTATCCCGACATCATGCCTCTGACTCCGGACGGTCAGGCTATATACGGGCGCAGACAGATTCATGACATAACCAACCCGCATTTTCTTTTCCACGCCGAACGTATTATCAGAAAAATCATGGAAGAAGTTGCCGAAAACCCTCAGGTTATAGGCTATCAGATAGACAACGAAACTCGTTCGGGAGATGCTTATTCTCCCTCCAATCATAAATTGTTCATCGAAGAGATGAAAAAGAAATATCCCGACATAAAAGAATTCAACCGCGAATTCGGACTTGATTACTGGAGCAACCGCATCAATTCGTGGGATGACATGCCGAACGTACGCGGAACAATAAACGGCAGTCTCTCCGCAGCTTACAAGGCTTTCTTGAGAGACAGGATCACTGTTTACCAGAAATGGCAAGCAGATATAATAAACGAATACAAAAGAGACGATCAGTTTATCACTCACAATTATGATTACTCATGGATCGGATACTCCCATGGTTTGCAGCCTCTTGTAAATCAGCGAAGCGCCGCGGAAGCTGTCGATCTTATCGGAGTTGATATATATCACCGCACTCAAGATAATTTTGACGGTTCAACCATAAGTTTCGGAGGATCCATCGGTCGATCCCTGAAAAAAAACAACTATGTGGTACTTGAAACACAATCACAGGGCAGACTCGACTGGCTCACTTATCCAGGTCAGCTAAGACAAGCCTACTACAGCCATCTGGCAAATGGTGCCAACGGAGTAATGTACTGGAACTGGCACTCTATTCACAACGCCTGTGAATCATACTGGAAAGGAATCTTAAGCCACGACCTTATCCCCGGTGAGACCTACAAAGAGCTTGCCTCGGCAAGGCTTGAAGAACTGAAATTTGACGAGCATCTGAAAGACCTGAAAAAAGATTGTCCGATTGCAATAATAGCAGACAACAGGAGTCTCACAGGTCTGGATGAGTTCCCTATAGATGATATATCCGACGAAGAAGCTAAGCAGGATGATTGGAGCCCAAAGAAGCTTGATTACAACCACATTCTCAGGTGGATGTATGACGCCTGCTACAAGCTGAATCTTGAAACGGATATAGTCTACAAAGAAGATTTGTTACAGGAAGACGCCAAGAAATTTGTTTCCAAACACCCTATTCTTCTCGTTCCCGCACTGTATTCGGCAACAGAGAAGCTTATAGATTCACTTCGCAGATATGTTGAAGCAGGTGGAAACCTTGTTATCGGATTCAAGAGTCTTGTTTCCGACGAAGAAATCAAAATATATCATGATGCTCTCCCCTATCATATGACGGATATGATTGGCGGGACCTACGATCAATTTACAAGACCTGTGGATACCAAGATTGAAATAAACGGCAAGGAGTATGATACTTCCCATTGGATTGAGCTTATAAGACCCGCATCTGAAGGCGAAGAAATATGGGGCAAATACGTGAACCCTTACTGGGGAAGATATGCAGGAATTCTCCATAAAGAGCATGCATCCTCCGGAAGTACAACTTATATCGGTTGCTACATGGAATCCGAAGGACTTACAGCAATCATCAAAAAGATTGTGGCAAAAGCGGGAATTTCCATGCCGGAATATACTTTCCCCATAATCCTGAAATCCGGAGTTAATCCTCTCGGAGAAAAGGTCAGATATTACTTCAACTATTCGGGAAAGCCGGAAAGTTTCGTGCTTGCAGAAAGCGGTACCGAGCTTATAAGCGGTGCAGAATGCAGCGCAGGCTCCAAGATAGATATAGAGCCCTGGGGCGTCAAGATATTTGTGTGATATGCTTCATTACGCCCTGCCGTAGGTCGGACGTTCAGAATGCGCAGTTCTCCACGGCAGGGCTGTTATGAAGCGCTCTACAAGCTCTATTCCGCTATATTACATTGAATCCCAGATAGAAACCGGACATCTTGCGCGATTTATCTGGGATTTTCAATGCTTCATAAGCAAAATTTCTATGAATTTCCAGATAAAAAAGCCCCATCGTTGTTCTTTTATCTGTATTTATTAAAACTTTTCTAACCAATTCAGCATAAAATCCCAGATAAATTAAACCATTTTCAGCATTTCTATCTGGGTTCAAAGAAGTTTCTCAAGATTTCTAACACGCGGTATAAAGCTTGTTTATGATACGCGTGCTATACAATACAAGCTTCACTAGGCTCAAAAAAACCGGGCTTCAAAAAGCCCGGTATAACTTATGTCTATGTAATTGAACAACATATTAAAGCCATAAATAAACCTCGCTAAGTTCATAAGGAAGTTCCGCTCTCGCTAACGCTCGCCGGAACAAAGTAGTACACTAGGCTCGACAAAACCTCGCCAAGTGATTACTTTTCACTTTGCGGGTTTAAGTTTACCGTGTTGTTCCTTGTGGACGATAAGTGGCTCACTTGTTCCGTCTACGGAATTGTCAGTGATAACGCACTCGCTGATCGTATCATCGGAAGGAATGTCATACATGACATTCATCATGGTCTTCTCCATGATAGAGCGAAGTCCTCTGGCTCCGGTCTCTCTCTCATATGCCATCTCAGCAATCTTCTGAACAGCTCCGTCCTCGAATGTAAGCTTAACATCGTCAAAATCAAAGAGCTTCTGATACTGCTTAACAAGAGCATTTCTGGGCTCTGTAAGGATTCTGACAAGAGCTTCCTTGGAAAGGCCTTCAAGTGTTACCGTAATAGGCACACGTCCGACAAATTCAGGAATAAGTCCGAACTTTACAAGATCCTGAGGTGTAACCTCTTTGAGTACCTCTCCGATCTCTCTTTCCGACTTATCTGCTATCTCAGCGTTAAATCCGATTGAATTGCGGTCAAGTCTCGCCTCAACAATCTTATCAAGACCGTCAAAAGCTCCACCGCATATAAACAAGATATTACTTGTATCGATCTGAATAAGTTCCTGATGAGGGTGCTTTCTTCCTCCCTGAGGGGGAACACTCGCAACAGTTCCTTCAATGATCTTAAGAAGTGCCTGCTGAACACCTTCACCCGATACGTCTCTGGTTATAGAAACGTTCTCACTCTTCTTGGTAATCTTGTCAATCTCATCGATGTACACGATACCATACTGTGCTCTCTCGATATCATAATCAGCATTCTGAATAAGTTTGAGCAAAATATTCTCAACGTCTTCTCCGACGTATCCTGCCTCTGTAAGTGTGGTCGCATCAGCGATCGCAAAAGGCACATTGATTATCTTCGCAAGTGTCTGCGCAAGATAGGTTTTTCCCGATCCGGTAGGACCGACCATTATAATATTACTCTTCTGAAGTTCTACTTCGTTCTTGTCCTCACTCTTAGGTTGCATTACTCTCTTGTAATGGTTATATACTGAAACTGCAAGGACTTTTTTTGCATCATCCTGTCCTATAACATATTCATCCAAAAAGTTACGGATTTCTGCGGGTTTTAAGAGATTAATCTGCTGATTTTTCTCCTCGATCTCCGGTTCATCATCGAATTCTTCCGCGATAATGTCTGAGCATATCTCAACGCATTCGTCACAGATATACACACCGGCGGGGCCCGCTATTAGTTTTTTTACCTGATCTTGTGTCTTATTACAAAAAGAGCACTTGATCTCTCCCGGTATCTTTGCCATTATTTCTCTTCCTCTTTCTTGGGACGGTTCTCAACAATCGAATCAATAAGACCGTAGTCCAAAGCTTCCTGTGCTGTCATCCAGTTATCTCTTTCTGTGTCTGCAGCAACCTGCTCAAAAGGCTTACCTGTATTCTCGGCAAGCATTCTGTTCATCTTCTCCTTGGTTCTTATGATGTGCTTAGCAGCTATCTCGATCTCGGTAGCCTGTCCCTGTGTTCCGCCTAAAGGCTGGTGAATCATAACTTCAGCGTTTGGAAGTGCCATTCTCTTGCCCTTTGCACCGCCTGCAAGAAGAAACGCTCCCATACTAGCAGCCATTCCTATACATATTGTGCTAACATCGCACTTTATATAGTGCATTGTATCATATATAGCCATTCCGGATGTGATCTCACCTCCGGGACTGTTAATATACATGTGGATGTCCTTGTTAGGATCTTCCGCTTCAAGGAACAGGAGCTGAGCTACAACTGTGCTGGCTGATGCGGCATTTACCTCTTCTCCGAGAAATACGATCCTCTCTTTCAAAAGTCTTGAGTAGATATCATATGATCTCTCACCGCGACTTGTCTGTTCAATGACGTAAGGTATTAAACTCATAATTCCTCCCTTTCTAGCTAAAAATAAAATCTCAATTTTCATTATACCAACAATTTTATAAAAAGAGCATAAAAATTTCCCGCAAATATCCATTTACGGGAATTTTCGCATCAAATATCGCATTTTATCCCTTAAGTCCGGTAGTTCCGATTCCTTCAACAAGATGTTTATTGAAGAAAAGAAAGATCAAAAACACCGGAACAAGTGATAATGTCGACATAGCAAGCATAGCTCCGAAATCCGTGGAAGATCCCGAATCGGCAAACAGCTTGATTGCTATAGAAGCAGTATATGACTGCGGTCTCGACAGGTAAAGAAGAGGCCCCATATAATCATCCCACGTCCAGTAAAACTGAATGATAACCGTTGTCACTACCGCCGGTTTCAAAAGAGGCAGAATTATCCTCGAGTATATGCCGTACTTGCTGCAACCGTCTATTTTTGCCACCTCATCAAGCTCCCTCGGTATTCCCTGCATAAACTGCATCATCTGATAAATAAAGAACGCCTGTCCGCAGAAACACGGAAGGATAAGCGGAACATATCCCGGAACAAGATGCAGCCTATAGTAAATAAGATACTGAGGGATCATGATAACCTGAGAAGGCAGCATCATTGTCGCTATCATGCACGTAAACCAGAATTTCCGCCCCATAAACCTTATTCTTGAAAAAGAATATGCAACAAGCGATGATGAGATCACGGTTCCCAGCGTACTTATCGAAGCAACAACAAGAGAATTCATGAAAAAAGTGGCAAAGGTTATTCCACCGAATCCCTTCCAACCGGTCGCATAATTGCCTTTTTTTACAACACTCGGAAAAAGACTCAGCGTTCCACGCAGTATTTCCGAGTTATCCTTAAAAGAACCGCTGATCATCCATAAAACCGGATATATCATAATGAATCCCGTCAAAACAACATATGTATGATATAGAATTTTCCTGAAGATCTTCTTCTCTGCCATTTTTGCCACCTACGCTTCCGAATCATCTATAACCCAAAATCTTGAACTCTTGAATATCACAAGCGTGATCAAAGTCATAAGGATCAGCATCACCCAGCTCATCGCACACGCGTAGCCCATTTTGTCGTACTTAAACGCCTGATTATAGACATTAAGCGCATAGAGCATGGTTCCGTTGTTCGGTCCTCCGCCCGTTATTACAAAGACCTGTGTAAAAGTCAAAAAAGCTGAAATTGTCTGCATTACGAGGTTATACAAAATGATCGGCGATAGATACGGCAGTGTGATATAAAAAAATTTTTTGGCTCCGTTTGCTCCCTCAATCGCCGCAGCCTGATAATATGTCATCGGAATTTCTTTAAGCCCCGCCGCAAAAATGATCATTGACGAGCCAAATTGCCAGATAGCCATAAAAATCAGCGGATAAAGAGCCATTTTTTCATCTCCGAACCAGTTGATCCTATCCATTCCGATGCCTTCCAAGATTACGTTAAAGAGCCCCTTCCTGGCAAAAAGCTGTCTCCATACAAGTGCAACCGCGACAGATCCCCCAATAAGTGAAGGGAGATAATATACGGACCTGTAGATTGCGACCATGCGAGACTTTCTTGTGAGAATAACCGCCACAAAAAGAGCAAATATAAGCTTAAGCGGCACCGAGATCAAAACGTACTTAAGCGTAATATAAATAGATTTGGCAAATATCTCATCGTTGTAAAGCATAGCAAAATTCTTTAGTCCTACGAATATTGCCTCCTTTTTTCCAAGCGAATAATCCGTAAAAGAATAAAAAAGCGACATCCATATCGGGATAAGTGAAAAACATACAAATCCCAAAATGAATGGCGCCGCAAAAACATGACCAACCACAACATCGTTGTAGATGGATAATTTTGATCTGAGTTTTTTACGTGAACCGGTACTTTTTATATCCAAAGCCTGCACCCCCGCTTAAGCCGGATCCGCCCTTTCTCAAAGACGGGCACGGCATCCTGAGTCATCACTTGAATATTTCTTCTGCATCAGCATACGTCTTCATAGCTGCCATTTCTGCGGTTATCTCACCGCTGACAACCTGTTGTATATAGTTTAAATAATTATCGACCACCTGATCGTGTCCGCTCGGTGTTAGAACCTGAATCTCCTTAGGTGTAGGTAACTTGCTGACCATGTCAACATAATCATACATGATCTGCTGTCCCTCGGTAGCTTCAGCCGAAAGCGCCGCTCTTACATCTTCGTTGGCGGGAATTCCTCTCTCCGCCTGAAGAATATTGTTGCATTCAACATCCGACTCAAACCAGCCGATGAATTTTGCTGCCGCTTCCTTGTGCTCGGAATCCTGCGATACACAGAACATCTGCGAAGACTGGATCTGAGCTCCGGAATTTCCGTCAGGAGTTACTTTAGGTATAGTTGCAAGTGCAAGTGTTCTTCCCTGCCCCTTGCAAACATCGTAAATTGTAGGGAACTGATTGACCGCAACCCACGTCATAGCTGCTTCGCCGGTCACAAGAAAATCATTCTCAATATTTGTAACTTCAGCAGAAGCACCCGCATCGGGATATGAACCCTTTTTTATCATGTCGGCTCTCATACGGATATAAGGAGTGAGCATCTGAGGATCGTCAAACCCCATTCCCGTAAGATCGAGGTTATAGAAACCGTACTGCCCAAGTCCACCTTGCTGCCCTATGTATGTCGAGCATCCGGCAATAAAATCAGAAGTCTGAAACGTTGATGAACCGAATATATCAAGCTTCTCCGTGATAAGGTCGGCTGCTTCCTTGTAATCGTCCCATGTCCAATTATCAGTGGGAAGTTTTGCCCCGGCCTCCTCGAACAATACAGGATCATAGGCTATTCCATAGGTGTTGATCCCGTTTGTAAGACCAAGCTGCACCCCTTCCGTCGTCTGGGTCGTCTTTAGATTTGCATCCGAAATGCCCGTAACATCAACGACTCCCGATTTAATAAACTCATCAAGAGGATATATCTTATCCATATATTGCGGGAAGTTTCCGCCAAGCTGGAACACATCCCAAACTTCGTCCGAAGCAACGAGCGTTTTAAGTTTAGTAAAATAATCGTCAAAAGAGTAATACTCGTATTCAAAATTCACATTGGGATTAAGACTCTCATAAAGCTCGATTGCTGCAACTGTTTTATCATGTCTTTCCTGAGATCCCCACCAGGCAATTCGAAGAGTGACAGGCTCACCCATACTTACCTCTTCCTGAGAACCATCTGCTTTATCATCTGTCTTGTCTGTAGGCGCAGCCTCATTTTTCGACTGATTTCCGCACCCTGTCAAAGAAGCTGTCACCATCGCAAAAGCAAGCAAAAAACATAACGTTTTTTTCTTCATGCTCCCTCCTTGAATACATCCGACAACATACCAACTTATTCTTTATAGATTACCGTTACAGTATGAAGGTCGAAAAGACCTGCTGCGGATCTGTTTCGTATCTCCTCACAATCTACTCCGAGTCCCATTCCATAAGCAGATCCTGCCTTTCTGAACGGTTCGACGTAGATGATCGCATCACTGTCTTTTTCTGCAAGCTTAAGCGCCGAAAGAACATACTCTCTCGCAGCATATGCTTCCTGCAACGTTCCTGTTTTATAATCATTATACACTAAATATGACATTCCACACTTAAGTTCATTCTTTATCCCCGAATGAAGAATAAGTGCAAGCAATAAGCACAGCGCGGAAACTCCGACTGCGGCATAATCAGCCTTTACTTCAAGCCTCTCAGAAACAAACTGCGCAAGAACTGCAACCGCAAGAAAATACATTAGCTTAGCCACAATCTCATAGGAACTGGTAGTTCTCATATTCGCCATATAATCTACATGATATCCGTATGATACGGGGAACATGGTAAAAAATCTTGCTACCCAGGTTCCGACAAGCACGATAACAAGGTTTAGTATTGTCACCTTTTCCTTGAGAATCTTAACCTTGAACAAAACGCAGATTACGAACAGCAATATCAGCATGAATATAAATACAAGGCTTGTAAAAAGTTCTTTGTCCTCAATAACAATACATGTAAAAGTATCTCTGAGTCCGTCAAACAAAGTGCTGTGACCTTCTTTTAAGCCCTCATCGGATCTTACTCTGTTTCCGGGAGCGATACCGTTTATAAACGCGCCCACAACCGCACCGATAATAGGTATGATTATCTTTTTATTCTTCATGAACTCGTCGCGGTCAATGATAACTATAGCCGCAAGCCATGCAAAGCTTGCGCATACAATATTAAGTGATCCTCCGCTTGCCAGAAATGCTGCAACTGTACTTACGACAAGAAATCTTGTCTTTTTATCCCTTATATACAAAATGCATCCGGAAACCGCGATAAATGCAAGAGAAAGCTCAATAAGGAAATTCAGGCTTCCCGTATACCAAAAGAACACTTCCATTCCGAACGCAGTATTCTTCATCGCAAACAAAGCCGCAAATACAGCAAACGCCATTCCCAGATACGCAATATTGTCTCTTGCAAGAAGTTTTAAAAGATATAAAAGCAAAAGACAAAAAACAACCGTATTCAATATCATGAAAAGATGAAATCCCGGAAGATCTCCTCTTGAATATGCCCTTATATAATGAACCAGGAAATTAAACAAATATGTTCCCTGATTGGTATTGTAGTACTCTGCCATTCTATGTGCGGCGCCCAGAAAAGATGAACCGTATTCCTCGGCAACATCCTTGGCACCTCCCTCAAAACTAAAATCATCTTCACAAAGATAGGTATAACCGCAACCCACAATGACAGGTACGACCGTACATAATATCCCCAGAATGAATATCACACCAAATACTTTTTTGTACTTGTTCAGAAAAGTTTCAATCATGTCCGCTCTCCTCACTTTTTTATAAACGAATGGCACTTATTGTTTCGTTTATTACAAAATAATAAGTGCCATAAAAAATCTTTAATACTCAGGAAAAAGCAAATTATTCCTCAGTCTTCTTTTTTCTTGTTGTCTTCTTAGGCTTCTCTTCCTTGTCTTCAGCAGCCTTCTTTGTTGTCTTCTTAGCAGCTGTCTTCTTAGGCTTCTCTTCCTTATCTTCTGCTGCCTTCTTTGTTGTCTTGGTAGCAGTCTTCTTTGTTGCCTTCTTAGCAGCGCCTTCCTTTACATTCTCTACAAGGAACTCAGCGGCCTTCTGAACTTCAAGATCACTTCTCATGACCTTCTTCTCTGCATCTGACATAAGCTCTTTAAGCTTAGCAATATCCATCTTGTACTGCTCAGCCATCTTCTCAAGTTCCTTCTCGAACTCTTCGTCTGATACAGTGATCTTTTCCTTCTCAGCTACAGCCTCGAGAACAAGTCTTGACTTGATTCTCTCGATAGCCTGAGGCTTAACCTGCTCAAGCATCTTGTCAACAGTGTTACCTGTGTACTGAAGATACTGATCCATGTTCATGCCCTGCATCTGAAGTCTCTGAGCGAAATCATTAACGATCTGTCTCTGCTGTGTCTCGATCATAGCCTCAGGAAGTTCCATATCGGAATCTTCGATAACTGCCTTAACTACAGCATCCTCTCTCTTAGCCTTCTCTTCGTTTGTCTTTCTCTCAACGAGCTTATTCTTAACATCTTCCTTGTACTCAGCAAGTGTATCGAACTCAGATACATCGCTTGCGAACTCATCGTTGAGCTCAGGAAGTTCTTTAGCCTTAATAGCCTTTACTGTGCACTTGAAAGTAGCATCTTTGCCTGCAAGCTCTGCTGCCTGATACTCTTCAGGGAACTTAACGTTTACATCGCCTTCTTTACCGATCTCAAATCCGATAAGCTGCTCTTCGAAACCGGGAATGAATGCACCTGAACCGATAGTAAGAGGATAATCTGTTCCCTTACCGCCCTGGAAAGCAACACCGTCAACAAATCCCTCGAAATCAAGAGTAACGATATCGTTGTTCTGTACAGCTCTGTCTGTTACTTCAACAGTTCTTGCATTGGTGTTTCTCTGCTTGTCGATCTCAGCATCAACGTCAGCGTCTGTAACGTCGATATCCATCTTCTCAACTTCAACACCCTTATATTTACCAAGCTTAACCGGAGGCTTAAGAGCCACTTCTGCTGTAAAGATGAAATCCTTACCTGCCTCAAGCTGCTCTACATCGATCTTGGGAGAAGATACGACGTTCTCTCCACACTCCTCTACAGCCTTGGGATACTCAGACTCGATGAGCTCATTTGCTGCATCCTCATAGAATACTCCCTTACCGTACATCTGTTCAATCAACTTACGAGGAGCCTTACCCTTACGGAAACCGGGTAACTGAATCTTGTTCTTGTTTTTCTCATAGGCTTTCTGAATAGCCTTCTCGAGCAAGTCGGCAGATACTTCAATCTTAAGCTTAGCCATGCTCTTTTCAAGCTTCTCAACTGTTACGCTCATTTTATGTAATTCCTCCTAAAAGTATTTATATAAAGAGCCGAAAAACACAGTTTCAAGCCCTTTTGCCCATCTATAAGGCACAATCGCTTACAGATTATACCACAGATAAATACTAATTTCCACAAAAATATCTCTTGCAAATCTTGAAGTAAATCATTAAATTTTTATTATTTTTACCCAAATAGCGTAGCAATAATTATGCTCTTATGTATAATTATCCGTATCGCTCGCTATTTACAATCGCAAAAACGATTGTTTAAATACACTTTTTTATGGAGGGAACTATGTCAACAAAGAACCAAGCCTCAGGGCAAAAAAAGATTGGCGCCCTGAACAGTACCAAAGCAAAGCTCATCTCGGTGATGCTTCTTGTCACCGCGATACCGATGATTATCGCGAGTACAGTCAGCTTTGTTACTTCTACCAACAAAGCTGTTGCAGATGCAGAGGCAGCGCTCAACTGGGAAAACTACTTCATTGCTGCCAAATTTGAAGCCATCGTAGACAACAACTTGAAGATCATCCAGTCGGTTGCTACTTCACCGTCCACCATCAACTTTATGGAAAAACAGTCGAACACAAAGTTCGCGGGAGAGGCTTCCGATTTCCTCACTTACATCGATACGATGTTTGATGACGGAAACATCACAGTCCTCACAGGTGCTGACGGAATGCAGGTGCTTAGGAACAGTGGAAAAGTTGTTGATGTTTCACAGCACGAATTCTTTACCCGCGCAATGGCAGGCGAAGTATATGCTTCTGATGTATTTACTTCCGATTCTACCGGAATTCGTCAGATGACAATGTCATGCCCCATCTACAGTAAAAAAGGCGACATAATAGGTATCGTTCAAAGAAACTACGACATGACAGCTTTCCACAATTTCCTTGCAGAAGAAGCCGAGAATGCTTACATCGTTGACAGAGTAGGAAATGTTGCAGCTCACTCACAATACGAAATCACCTCAGACACCGAAGAAGACGCAAGCGGAAAAACATTTATGCTCTCAGCCGATGAACAAGGTGCTTACCACGAGAACAGAAACGTTATTGCATACGTAAAATCTCCCCTTTCGGGATACACGGTATGCGCAGAGAAATCACTTGCAGCGATCACAGCTCAGGCAAGATCTTCGGCACTGATCGTTATTGCTATAGGTATCATAATGATCATCATTTCAGCAATAATATCAGTTCAGATGGCGATTTCTTTTTCAAATCCCATATCTGAAGTAAACGCTGCCCTTTCGGAACTTGCTACGGGTCGTTTCCATAAGATAGAGAAATTCAAGAACAGAAAAGACGAATTCGGAGAAATGATCTATAACACCAACTCAGTTATAGAAAAACTCAGCGATATTGTTACCAACATAAAGCAGTCTGCTTTCACAGTCGGAGAATCATCGGATGAACTTTCCGACATGGCAAATCAGATCTCACAGACTGCGGATGACGTATCGAATGCGGTTCAGGAAATCGCATCAGGTGCCGCTCAGCAGGCAAGCGAGATTCAGAAAGCTTCCAAAAACGTTGTTCATATCGGTAACGCCGTTTCGGAAGTTCAGAATTCAACAGGAAGTCTTGAATCTCTTGCAGCTAGAATGAAAGACGCTTCTGAAGCTTCTTCGGAATCGCTTTCAGCTTTGCAGGAATCAAGCACAAACATGACCTCCAAGATAGATGACATTTCTAAGACTATTTCCTCAACACAAGATGCTGTTTCAAGTATAAATGATAAAGTAGAAGGCATTGCTTCCATAGCAACACAGACCAATCTTCTTTCACTCAACGCTTCCATCGAGGCTGCAAGAGCCGGTGAAGCAGGTAAAGGTTTTGCGGTAGTTGCCGAAGAGATTGGAAAGCTTGCCGATGACTCCAAGAAAATGGCTGATGAGATCAGAAAAGAAATGGATGTCCTTCTCGAGCAGAGTAAGGCAGCCGTTAACGCTTCGGATGAAGTAAGAAAAGGAAATCTCGACCAGCAGGATGCACTCGGTGAAACTCTCGTTTCCGTAAACGGAATGCTCGCAGATATCAGAGAAACCGTTTCCGGCGTAAAGAGTATCTCTACAGGCGCAGAAACCTGCGTATCCTCAAAGGATATGGTATCGGATTCCATGACTTCACTCTCTGCGATATCAGAGCAGAATGCAGCTTCATCAGAAGAAACGGGTGCATCAATGGAAGAACTTTCAGCTACCGTTACAACTCTTGCCGGATCTGCATCCAACCTTAAGAAGATCGCAGATAAGCTCAACGACGATATTCAGTTCTTTAAAGACTGATCAACGGGGCTGTCGAATTAATTCCCAGTGCCCCTGCGCCTGTGTAAACAAACAGCGTGGCATGAAGAATTCTTAATTCGACAGCCACGCTCTATATATGTTTAAATATTCATTTTAGGATAATCTGTATATTAGCTGCAGAAAGCAACAGACTTTACTGCACCGTTTTCGATCTCTATATTAAAGCCAAGTTCTGAATCGAGCATTTCTTTGATCTCGCTCTCAAACTTACTTCTTTCCATAGGTTCCGGTCCGTCTACTCCACCTCTGTACTGGAATTCTGTAGAATCAGTAAGTTTAAGTTCATGTACTGCGTCGCTGTATGCTCCAAGCTTTTCATTTTCGAGAAGTCCGCTGACTTTAAGTGTATCTCCTTCAAAGGATATATCGTAAACTATGCACTTAATTCCACCGAAATCATCCGGCTGTCCTCTCTCTTCTTTTGCGGAAGCATGCAGAATTCCATACCAGTCTCCGTCCATAGAAGTAATATCTTCAGCTGTAGCTGTGGCTGTGCCTGAAGCAGAAGTCTCCTGTGTAGCCTCAGCCTGATCCTCAGAAGACTCATCATCTGTAGTCGCTTCGACTTCCGGTTCTGTATCTTCATTCATATCAATAGTAATCTCTTCTTCATTTCCTATTGCGGAGCAACCTGCAGTCATAGCAAGTGTGCAAGCTGTAATAAGTACTGTTAAAAATCTTTTTTTCATAATTCCTCCCTTTTGGTGTACCAACGATGTTAATACAGTTATAGCACATCACTATATCCTTGTCAAATATTGGTTACAATTAAATAATCACATTATATACTGATGTAGATGAGATGATGGAGGATCTACTCAAGTGAATACTGATTTTTATTTAAAGGGGCTGAAAGAATAATCTTCATTCTTTCAGCCCTCTTGCGTTACTCTTCGTCATACCTTTCAAGCTTTTCAATAAATGTCTGTGCCATGTCGCTGAGCTCGCCGCCCTTGCGCACGATATATCCGAGGGTAAGCGTTTCTTCCTCTTTGAGCTTGACTGCATGAATATCGGAAGTACTGAGTCCTTCTCCAAGCATAGCAGCGCCTACAGCGTAGCCGTTAAGTCCGAGCATAAGCTCAACGGAAGTAGCTCTTTCGTTGGTACTTATGACTTTCTTGTAATCATAGGTAGCAAGCGCCTCTTCTCTGTAATAGAACGAAGTGTTGTCACCCTGGTCGAATACCATGCAGGGATAGTCCTGAAGCTCCTCAAGGGATATCTCATCCCTGTCTGCCAATGGATGATCTTTTTTCAGATATACGTATGTCTCTCTCGTAAACAACTCGTGGAATTCAAGAGATGCGTCCGCAAATATCTTTTTAAACATATTTCTGTTAAATTCGCTAAGCGCGATAACGCCGACCTCACTTCTAAGGCTCTTGAGATCGTCTATTACTTCACTTGTCTGAGTCTCTCTGATAGAAAACTGATACTCCTCAAGATTGTACTCTTTTACCGTCTCTATAAACGCATTTACCGCCACAGTATAATGCTGCATGGAAACTGAGAATGTAGGCTTGTCGGTTTTTGAATTAATATACTTATCCTCGATCTTCTCAAATTGCTCCACCGCGCTCCTTGCATACGCAATAAAAGCACCACCCGCAACGGTTGTAACTACGCCGTTATGGACTCTTTGGAAAATCTGTATTCCGAGCTCGTTCTCGAGATCTCTTACCGCACTTGATAAGCCCGGCTGCGACACATAAAGCCTGTCAGCCGCCTTTCTCATCGAACATTCTTCATCTATCGCAATAACATATTTTAACTGTAATATTGTCATATATAAAAATCTCCGATTACATTTTTATACATGATAACACAAATAATATCTGTCCGTGAACGTATATTTTTTATACATATCCGATAGAATAAAGCAGAATTTGAGAAGTTGGTGGTACTATATAGTAAATATTTTTACCAAATAAAGGAATTATGAACTATGAAAAAAAGATTTTTAAAACTTACAGGAACAATCGTAACTGCAGCTATGCTTATGACAGCATGCAGCTTGCCTACTGATACAGACAATGAAGATATCGAGATAACAGCCGAAACAGACGACACAACAAGTACTGAACCAACAACTCAGGAACCCGAAGAGGAAACTGAAGAACCTGAAAAGGCAATCGATGTAGATGCAACCGAGGGCGACTCTGCTACAAAGAATACCGGCAGTGCATCACTTCCGGCTTATGAATATCCCGGTCCGGAATTATACTACGCGCAGATATACAAATACATTGTCGATCAGTATTCATCGGATTATACATCCGCAGATGTATGCATCCCTTACATAAATGAAATCAAATCCGAAAGCGACTCCTTCTATGGTGATTTCTGGGTTTACCATTATAAATTGGAAGGTGATACTTTAGTATGCGTATCCGCTAAAGCACACCCCGGAATTTTGCATTTGGATCAGGATTATAATGTGACCGGCATGGATGTTGTAACTGAAGGTGATACCGAAAGCGCCAAAACTGTATTCGGAAAATATTATGATCAGTATAGTAAGATCTCAGCTGATTCTGCAGGCAGAAATAAGATCCGCGCCCAGATTATTTCAAACTATGTATCTGCCAACAACCTGAATATTACTCAGTACAAAGATGAAGGAGGCGAAACCGTCAAACTTCCCGAACAGAATATTGATAACTTTTACAGTCCCGATCTGTAATTTATATCATTCATAAATTTTTGCAACCCCTGCCTATCAAATTTAGGCAGGGGCTTTATGTATCACAAAGAATTCACATATTTCGATTTTCTTTTTATGTATTTTTATTCCCTGCTCAGACCAAAAGGCTGCCTATTTACTGCATTATTATGTTTTCAACAATTCTTTTACTGTCCTTCCTTAAAAAGATGAAGTTTTAGCTGCATCTCTTGTTTACAATATCTATTTTCAAGCTCATCCCACATCTCATGATACTCTTCCTCTGTCAATACACGTTCCTGCGATGCGCTATCAGAATACCGCTCATCATCCCAGCTGCCTTCATAGCTCCAAGGTAACCTATCAGAATACCAGTAATTGATCTGATACTCATCATCCGGAGAACGGATGATTCCATTATAAATTCCTTCAATAAATTCCTGTTTTCCTGCTGTGTATTTAAAATATTCAACGCCATATAACGAATTTGGATAAGCAAAATTATGTTCTATAATACCCTCTTCATATATTTTATAAAAATTCCTTTCGCTTTCTTCGAAAACCACATATACTATACCATCTTTAAGGGTATACATACTTTCAATATCATATGAACCATCTTCTGAACCGATATCCCCCAAAAGAAATTCGTCTACTCCGTCTCCATCAATATCAACTTGTAAATACCCGAATTGGTCAGTTCTTTTAGTAAAGTCCAAATAAACCGGGTATGTAAACCATTCGTACCGCATCGCTTCATCCAAAAAAGTATCAGAATCAGATGTTTCCATTACACCTATTAAGTAGTTTATCTTTTCAATAAATTCATCATACGAATGGAATACTGCTACATCATTTTCCGCTATATTTGCTATTTCTGAAGTTTCTTCTGAAGCAGCAGCTTCAGTGGTTGCAGTACTTCCTTCCTCTATGCTCATATCATCAGCTACCGTTTTTTCTTCTTTAGCACATGCACATAGCATGCATATAACAATAATTGTTGTAAATAATAATCGTTTTCTCATTATCATCAAAAACTTTTTTATGCTCTCCAAAACAATTCCTCAACCTTTTCGCCATAATTTCCAAAATATTCATATCTCCCATCTATTCCAGCTCTTTTACGAACTCATCAAAGCTAAGGGAGCCGGAAAGACTTTCATAATTAAGGGAGTTGTAACTATCAACTGTTCT
>JAGAAO010000022.1 GCA_017615275.1 Butyrivibrio sp. | reverse complement strand
TAGAATTCATATGTAGATACCTTTCTTTCTCTGTTATTTGCTAACTGGCCGGTCAGCAATGACAGTTTAACCTAGGTATCTATTTTTGTTAAGTACTTTGTACTGTTTTATCTACACTTTTTTATTATACAGGAAGCTTTCGCTAAAACTAAAGAAATTGAATGAAGCCAAAAATATATATTGCAGAATCTCCAAACATATGATAAACTATTTTTTGTCGAAAAAAGTAACATTATGATTGGGGCTGACAAAAGGTATATTGTCGGCTTCTTTCATTTCTTTAGAACTATATTATCATGTTCCTATTCAACTGTCAATGATATTTATTTCTAAATATCGTTGTTTTTTAATCCATTTACACAATATATTGTGTGTCATTTTCTGTATTTTGCGGGATTTTGCTTAATTTTAAGCAAAATTTTATAAAGTAATTGACGAGCTCTAATTGTTATGATATAGTTTATTTAGCGCATGTTATACCGACAATATTTATCTCTTGCAAAATCAACCACATCACAAACATAAAGGGAAATGGTAAAAACCATGATTCGCGAAATACACTTAAAAAACTTCAAATCCTTTACTGATGCCACTTTTAACTTTGTAGGCAAAAATAATAACCCTAAAAAACTCATATTATTGTATGGAGCTAACGGATCCGGGAAAACTAATTTTGTAGAAGCTTTAGACTGTCTTACCGAAACTACGCATACCCTTAATACACATAAAATAATAATGGATATGCTTGAAGACAATGATAGTCAAAAGAAAATCTTCGATTTAAAAAACATGCTATATTACTATAGTATTGCTCATATAATAAAAGAATACAAAACTATTAATTCTTCTTCCAATATGAGTATCGAAATAACTTTTTCGCTAACGGGTAAAATAGGTTCCTATTATATTGAATTTAATGATTCTCAAATTATCAGTGAGAAACTAGAATATACTATCCAAAAAAATAAAGGTATTTATTTCGAAAAAACAATCAATAATGAGCGATATAATCCTACTATTTTTGACATAGAGCTTCAAGATGAATTATCTACCCTGTCAAAAAAGTATTGGGGAAAGCACTCTATACTCTCAATCTTATTTTATTTAAAGAACGATTATTCTAATGACTATATTAAATCTCATATTGATAAACGGTTACAAAACGTTTTGGGGTATTTTAATAATATTACTTGTCACCTAAAAAAACACGATACTTCACAGGTCAGCCTAGCACGTTTCAAATCTCTACTCACATCCTTCACCGAGGGAGTAATAGATCTTAATGAAATATCAAAATTAGAAACCACTGAAAAAATTATAAGCATGTACTTTTCGTCTTTATCCAATGATATTGAAAGCGCATACTATAAAAAGGAGATAATTGAAGATAAAAAAGCCAAGTACTCTCTATATTTTAAGAAAAGACTTTCAAATACTATTGCAGATATAGAATACACAAGTGAATCCGAAGGAATCCGCCAGTTATTGGATCTGTTACCACTTTTCTTGGGAACTTCTGTCAAAGATATTGTTATTGCCATAGATGAAATAGACACTGGAATTCATGATTTATTAGTTTCAAATTTAGTAAAAAAAATAGTCCCTATCATTAAGGGACAATTAATACTTACAACTCATAATACTATGTTTTTAGATGATTATGATCTTCGGGATAATATTTATACCATAAACATTTCGAAAGATTTTAGCAAAACTATCACTGCAATAACCGATGGTCCTTATAGGATTCAAAAAAGCAGTAACACTTTAGTGAAATATCTTAAGGGTGAATATGGTGGAATCCCTATTATTAATACTGACTTTAATTTCGATCAGATAATAAATTTCATTGAAGACTAATAATTTCAAGACCGGGCACCCGTCAGGGTGCCCAATCCGTTATCAGAAAACCATCATTTTTTCTTCATTTCTCCGGTGCCACCTTCAACTACACCATCGCTTTTTATTACGGAAAGAACCGTGCCTACAAAGCACTTTATATCAAACAGGAACGCACTTATACCTCCCCTAGCAAGTTTTTCAGCATACTCTCCGTCCAACTTTGCCTTATCTGCAAGCTCCAGCTCATCACGTCCGTTAATCTGCGCCCAACCGGTAAGTCCGGGCTTAATATCATTTGCCCCATACTTATCACGCTCGGATACTAGCACATCCTGATTCCAGAGTGCGGGACGAGGACCTATCACAGACATATTGCCGATAAATATATCCCCTATCTGCGGCAGCTCATCCAGACTGCTCTTCCTTAAGAAATGCCCCACTCTCGTAATATACTGGTCCGGATTGGACAACATATGTGTGGGCACATCATGCGGTGTAGACATCTTCATCGAACGGAACTTGTGTAGCTTAAAGAACTGCTTATTTTTGCCCACACGCTTCTGTGCGAAAAATACAAGACCGGGATCATCTATCTTGATAGCTATACATAGTATCAAAAAAACAGGGCTAAGCAACACAAGACCAAAGAACGAAAGCACCAGGTCTATCCCACGCTTTACCACTCTCTCATAAAAGCCACCCTTACCTAACCTTCCCCTCAGACACACATTATACATATCAACACCACTATTTCAATTATTTACGATTTTTTTCTCTCTTACTTGTATTTGTAAAGCTAAATTGCCTTTTATCAAACGGAAGTATCCTTGAATAATCAACACTCACATCCTTAATGCTTACTATTTCAGACGAAATAAAATCCACATTCGTCTCATTAAATATTACTATATTGTCTTTATCTTTTTTTAGTGCACTTTTATATACTATACCATCAAAACCGAGTTTTTGAAGCATATGTGTCATATATTGAGTTATATCATAAAAATCATCTTTACCATCTGTATTGGGTTCACTAATTTTATCAGCTAAAAAGGCAAAAGATACATCCGATAGTTTAAGGTCGATCTCTTTGCCCCTCAAATCTGCCATAACTAAATTTTTATTGGTTTTAAATTCAGCTATACTGTACTGTTGCCCAATAAAGGGGCGTTTTTCTTGAATGGCGGTATCTCTGTCAAAAGCTAGATATAAGTACTCATCCGCTTTACTATTTAATCTTCCATTTTCTCTGTACTCTTTAGGCGGTACACGGCTATCTTTTTCAGAAAAACCATAAACCTTACAATTACTATTTTCCTTAATCAATTTATGGACTTTCCTTTTTTGTTCGTCTGTAAATCCCTCCATGTTATATATTTTCATCATAAACAAATGTTCAATGGTAAACTTTAACCCACCACCATTATTCATTACGTCTAGCGAAGAAATCTCCTCTTCAGACAGAAAAATCTTAAAAAAAGCCAATGTAACTTCATTAATATCAACCATTAATTTACTCTGGTCTGATTTTTTTATTTGTCTTGCACGATATAATTTCTTTCCTGTTTTTATTAAATATTTTGGTATTCCATTTCTAAATAAATCATAAAAAAACTTTTTATACAGTCTTTTGAATCCAGATTGCCTGAGCTGATCCCATTCTTTTTGTTTTCCTTCGGCATAGGCAGCTATAATCATCCATTGAAAGAATTCATCTGAATCCATAGGAATGATAGACCTGTTTGTTTTATCCTTTTTTGCAACAAAGCCTTTTCTCTTCTCCACTATCAATTCTCACCCCATTAAAGACTATTTAGTCTCTCCTAAACAGATCCCTAGTATATACCTTCTCTTCTACATCCCCCAGCACATCAACATCAAACCTGTTAGCCAAAATAACATCTGACTCAGCCTTAAACTTAACCTTGTCATTAACCACCTTACAGCCAGCAAACTCACTACCATCCTCAAGAGTGGGCTCATAGATGATAATCGGTACATTCTTAGCCTTTATGTTCTCCATAACACCTTGTATAGCAGATGCACGGAAATTATCACTGTTGGACTTCATAGTAAGACGGTATACACCAACAACTTTTGGATTCTTCTCTAATATCTGGTCAGCGACAAACTGCTTTCTGATATTATTGGCATCTACTACAGTCTAGATCATAGCCAGAGATACACCCTTGTAGTTAGCTAAAAGCTTTTGGTACCCTTAAGAAGCCAAGAGCAAACTCTTCCAAAATGTAAAACATTTTTCTGATGATGTTGTAACATCACCACACTGTCCATATGTTTTGCTACCTTCGACCAAGAAATTATCTTTTATAAATACATGGAGGCAGTCCTAAAAAAAAACACTCACTGCTCTGTAGTACTTGTTATCTTATAACAATAGACTATTTTGCAGTCATCACTACCACCACCTGTTCCGCCCTTACAACCAGAATTCAAAAAAAACTTTTCGGCTTCCCTTGCAACTGCATCTGAAGTAGCTGTACGATAAATCCAAACTCCATTTTTATCTACATTATGTTCGTCAAATATACGTCTCTCTGCATCATTAGTGATACCACAATAATATTCAGAGTATTTTCCACCACATTTACTGATATAATTACTAATATCTGAAACTATATTCTCATACGATTTTGCCATCTTGTCACCTCCTCAACCCTGTCTAAATTTATTGCGTTCATTACTTGCCTTTCGTCGTTCAGTACCTAACCTTCCCCTCAGCCACTTTCTTCAAGTGCTCTCCATACGGGCTCTTCCCATACGCTTTAGCACTCTCCATAAGTCTATCCCTATCTATAAACCCATTGATAAATGCGATCTCTTCAGGAGCTGATATGGTAATTCCCTGTCTTGACTGGATCATCTCCACAAAATTGGCTGCCTCAAGTAAACTACTCATAGTCCCGGTATCAAGCCATGCGAATCCACGTCCTAATAACTGAACATCCAATAGCCCATCATCCAGATACATCTCATTAAGAGTTGTAATCTCAAGCTCACCACGAGCTGAAGGCTTCACCTGATTAGTTCTATCACTTACTCCTGCCGGATAGAAATATAATCCCGTCACAGCATAATTAGACTTTGGCTCCTTCGGTTTCTCCTCTATGCTTAAAGCCTTCCCAGTCTCATCAAACTCTACTACACCGAATCTTTCAGGGTCCGGTACATAATATCCAAATACCGTAGCTCTCTTATTAACTTCAGCATTATTAACTGCTGCCTTAAGCAATGTCCTGAACCCATTACCATAAAAGATGTTATCACCTAGGACCATCGCTCCGGCATCACCTGCAAGGAACTCCTCCCCCAATATAAATGCCTGTGCCAGCCCATCTCACACCGGTCATGATGCCTTTTGCGCGAAATAGTACCCACCCGAATGTGACGACCAAAAAAGTATAGACTCTCGATATGATAACTGACTTATCCAGAATTGTCTTTTTCAGTCCGAGTCTTTCAATAACAACAAAAATGCCGTGATACAATCCCCAGATTACGAATGAAACAGCTGCCCCATGCCAAAGCCCCGTGAGAAAGAAAACGATAATCAGATTGATATACGTTCGAATGGTTCCCTTTCTATTTCCGCCCAACGGGATATAAACATATTCCCGAAACCATAATCCTAAGGAAATATGCCATCTTCTCCAAAACTCAGATATTGATCTCGAAAGATACGGATACTGAAAGTTTTCGGGAATTCTGAAGCCAAACATCTGTCCCAACCCGATTGCCATATCCGAATAACCGGAAAAGTCATAGTAAATCTGAAATGTATATGCCAACGCACCAATCCAGGCCGCTTTACAATCTATCACAGCGATACCATACGAATAGATTGTGTCAACACACTTTCCGAGCACATTTGCTATCAGAACCTTCTTCCCGAGCCCGTATATGAACCGTTTAAACCCATCCGAAACATCAATCCAGCTTGCCGAACGGGTTTCAATCTGTTTATCGATATCTCTGTATTTCACAATCGGCCCTGCAATCAACTGCGGGAAGAAGGAAATATATAAAGCCACATTGACCGGATTGGCGGATGCCTCCGTATTATTTCTGTAAACGTCTATAATATAAGACAAGGCCTGAAATGTGAAAAATGAGATGCCAATCGGCAGTGCTATGTCCGGAACCGTTAAAACTTGTCTGCCGACAATGTTGTTTAATGCTCTTACGAAAAAACCGGCGTATTTGTAATACCCGAATGCCCCGAGATTGCAGACGATTCCGACAAACAAAACAGCATTCCGAAGTTTCCCTGTTATTCTCGATAACATCAGCCCGCAGCCCCAATTGACCATAATCGAAGCAACCAAAAGCAACACCAGATAAGGCTCACCCCAGGCATAGAAAACAAGGCTTGCAAAGAGCAGGAAGGCGTTTGATAGTTTCTTCCAGATCAAAAGGTTACCGACAAAGACAATCGGCAAAAATATCAGCAAGAATATAGCCGAGCTGAATACCATTTATCATACCTCACATTTTTCATTCAAACCGAAGGTGGTCTACGATATAATCCACTGTTCGCCGGGCACCCTCCCCCATATGCATCCAGGTTTCTCTTCTCGCCTGCTCTCTTCCCTGACGGAATTCCTCACGATGCAGGCACTCTGAAATTAGTTTCCGGATGTCCTTCTGATTGAATGTGTTCAGTTCCATTCCTATTTTCGGCAGAATTTCAAAGGTCCAAAGCTCTTCGTCAAGCCAATAACAATCATACGGCGACTTGTCAAATTCCGTATCCGCATAGATGACCGGCTTATCAAACACAAGTGCAAAATCAAAAATAACACCGGAAAAATCCGAAATCAATATATCGGACCGCCTTAATACTTCAAAGTTATCGTTGTCCCGATTCCATGTAATATTCGGCACATCGGCGAATCGTTTTTGGAGCTCGTCCAGCATTTCCTTTTCGGAAACATAAGATTGCGGATGCGGTCTGATAATGATTTCATAACCTGTCTCAGCCAGGTTCTCCACAAATTCCGCCCCATATTTTGAAAGAATCCCGCTTTCTCCCCAGGATGGGGCCAGAAGAACCGTTATTTTATTCCCCGCCTTTGAATCGCTTTCTGTTTGATCAAGACGCTGTCTCATCCTGTCCAGATACGGCATACCAACGTATTCGATGTCCTTTGCCGGGAGATTCCGCAATTTTTCCAATGCCCGCACCTGTCGGCCCTGATACTCTCCTCCAAGTAAAATCGAATCATAATAATCGATTCCGAACATCCTGTACTTTGTGATGTCATCCGCCGCATGCGCGATGTGGATATAACAATTAACGTTTTTTGACCTTTTCCACTGGAACACATCAAGGCTCGGAGTCGTTGAGAGCACCACTTCTGCGCTAAGCCGGTTCAATTTGGCAAATGCTTTGTTTCCTTTTCCGATAAACTCCGCCCTTATATGCTCATACGGCTTTTTAAATGCGGGATCATCTTCAGAAGAGGTCATATATACCGTATCAATCCCTCTTGACTCCAGCTCTTCACAGATTGGTTCAAAAACATTCCAATACCTTTTGTCGTCCGAGAAAATCACCACCGGCAGTTTTTCGTAATTTTTTTCTGCATGTCTTCCGCTAAACCAAAGGCAAAGTTTCACAAAAATGTCTCTCAGGAAATATATCGCCACACTGATAACACTGATTAAAATCGTAAAAAGCATACTCCCGGTTCCGGGATCAATATAAAGAAATATATGAGAGTGCATAAAAAATCAACTCCTTCTAGCGATAACCAATGTATTCCCAATTATCCAGGTCAAAGATATTGTCACGAACCGAGAACCAGTGGTCCGGTTGGAAGGTATAACCATTGTTCGAATATACACTGTAATTCTTCCCCATGAACAACTCCATCCTATTGTTCATTTTGTATGTACTGTCTATAGGTTTTCCTGTAAACGGATTGATCGGATTGTCAATCAGAGTCCGGAATGCCAGGGTCGGAACATCCGCATTTGTCATAAACGTGTCATCCGTAACAAATCCCGAAGCGCCAAAATCCTTAACGAGCAGCGTGCAGTTAAACACCGAAAAATCCGTTTCATCCATATGCTCGGGAACGTTACGATCCACTTCAAAACCGAAATACTTTCGCATTCCCGCCAAATCACCGAGACGTCTTGCATGATCCGAAACAATGATGATTCTGGTATTGTCCCAAATGCCTTTCTCTTTCAGATAAGAGAACCATTCTGCGAGTTTCAGCATGGCCGTCATATTAGCCTGATATCTGGGGTAATTGCCCTCGTCATAAAAATCCTTTAAGTCACCTTTTCCGTTATCTTTTATGTGATGTGTTTTGTCATATTCCGTATTGTCAACCGAATACAACGGTTCGTACTCCGGTTCCTTAACAAACATCGGGTTATGCGGAAGACTGTTGCTCATCATGATAAAATGATCTGTCCCGTCGTCAACCGTTTCCGAAATGTTCTCAAGATTATTCATGACATTATATTGCTTCATAAATCCGCTGTGAACTCCGGTCGCAATAGAAAGAGTCTCCATTACCTGTCCTCCCGGAACAAGCTGCCGGTTTTCTTCCTCCGTACCGGTCCTCGTGGAACAGTAATTCCCTCCATCGTATATATTCAACTGGAACAACGACGGACATACCCCAAAAACCGAGTATAAGAAAAAATTCCGGCTTCTGGTTTCTTCTATCCGTTCGCGGGCCAATTCATTCTGTCCGACTCTCCCCATGGTAACATATGTTTCCATCCCGGGATATTCATCGTATATTGTCAGGTCCGGAACCTCATTATATCCTGCGTAGGTCGGGTCGCATACCGTCACTGCATAATTACCCTGATAGAAAATTGCAGGCATTACCCTAAGCGCCTCGTTTTGCTTATCAACAAGTAATTCCTGATCCCTCTTATTCATTTCTTTCGGTGTATACTCGTATCCGCCATACAGCCCGGGCGAACCGAAAATAGTCTGACATCCAAATGAGATAGTATTGGGATAGAAAGTAAACCCGTCAAAAGCCTCCATTAGTTCCGGCTTCTCATAAAACATATACGGCACATAATAACTCACAAGACTGTCCACCATTAAAACAACAACGTTTTTCCCGGTTTTACTGAACGTAAGCGTCGGATATTTATCCGCTTGTGTGATTCGCTCCTGAGTTGTTTTATAATCTCTGTTAATATTTATGATATTTTTGATGCCCGGAATTCCAACCGCTATTACGCCGGCCATAAGTAAGGCGAACACGAGTTTTTTGTTCCATTTGACTAAGACGACACAAAGTACCACAATTGCCGCAAGTGTCAAAAGATTTATTGCATACTCTTTTTTCGAATATAAAAGTGCCTCGTCAAACTGAAGCAGGTCAGACATTGTTCCCGCTTTCTTGTTAAACAGCATATAATTCACAGTGCATATTGTAGAAAAACAAAACACTCCGCCTGCCAGATACTTTCTTGTCTTCACGTCGGCCATGAAAAATATAACGCCAAACCAAACAATAAAATATCCGACGCCGATCAGAAACGTCACCCAGACATAACTGATCGGCGAATGGGGAACATCAACATCAACAAACTCAGACACCGAGGATGCGACAACATTTCCCGGAATCAGCAGTCCCAACAGGATTGACAAATACAGCCCTGAAAGGAAAAATATCCTCCGAAAGCTTACAGTATCTCTTTGGTTCAAATCTTCCGGCTGTTTCGCGACTTTGAATCTTTTCTTGACTTCGGAAACAACCAGCGGCATCAACAGAACCGCTGCCCCAACCAGAAGAAACAGCCGTCTTCTGGTTCCGTAATCAGTCCGCACTACAGAAAAGATTGCAACCCCCGCTCCGGCAAGAGCGAAAAGAAAAAGCAATACACGCTTTGGATTTTTCAGTTTGTAGAAGATATTCTTAACAAGTGAAAACAGATTATTCAGAGTCCAATAGAATACCAGACCCGCAGGTGCACCATACAGTAATACAAGGAATACTGCCGCCAAAACCACCAGCTGGATTTTTCCTCTTTTTGAAAGCCTTTCAGCATAGATCGCACCGGAAATGATATTGATCACCGTCATGATGATCGGAAGAACATTGATTGTCAGGTCTCCCCATGTAATCATTGCATCCGGTGCTCCGAGATCGGCAATCGGGCCAAAAGAAATACCATGAAGTGAATTCAGCGTCGACAGAAAATGATACGCCGCAATGAAGAAAGGAATTTCCAACAGCAAAGGAACTGCTCCCCGAAGTGCATAAACCGGCTTATACCCGTTCTGGCGGTAGTAAGTTTGAATCATATAAAAGCGTTCGTTTCCCCGAAAGGTTTTCTTTATATGCTTAACCCCGTCTTTCAGCTTTTCTTCAACCTTTTTCTCTTCCTCCTGCATCTTGTCCGCTTTCTGATATAACGGCAGGATCAAAAAATTAACGGCAAGGCTGAGGAAAACTATGGACAAGCCCGGGTCATGGATGAGTTTATTTGCATTATAATAAACCACTTCGAACAAAAGTTCCAGTGGTTTAATGATGATCGTAAAAAAAATGGTTGAAAAACTCATGACATTTCTCCAGATATAATCTCACGCAGTGCCGACAGAAGCCGTTCGTTGTCTTCTTTTGTTCTGACAGCAAACCTCAGATAGGACTGTCCCTGCATTTTTTTTTCTAAATCCTTAACCAGAATGTTGTATTTGGCAAGAAGAATACTTGTCAATCTCCCGGAATCTCCGTTATACTCTATCATCACGAAATCCGCCTGAGACGGAATGACGCGAATTCCCGGAATCATTGCAAGCTCATTCATGAACCTCGATCGTTCCTTTCGAAGCAGTTCAAGTGCAACCTCGTATGACTTACGATACTTTTCCAATATCTGCATAAAGTACTCTGCGAAAGAATTGATATTCCATATCGCCAAATCTTTCCTGATCTCTTCAATCTTCCCTGTATCCCCGGAAGCAAGTACTCCAAGACGAAGTCCCGGCACACCGTAAGACTTCGAAATACTCTTTATGACATACAGATTCGGGAATTCAGATAAGTACTCCCGATTTATCAGCGTTGCATTCACTTCGTCGGAAAAATCGACAAAGGATTCATCGATCAAAAGGTTGATGCCCCTTTCCCTGCACCATGCGGCAAGCATTAACATGTCTTTCTTCGGGATGTAGTTTCCGCTTGGATTGTCCGGGTTCACAATTACCAGATTATCAATCGGATGTTCCCCGAAGAATCGAATAAGCTCGTCCGCGCCATAAGAATAATCCGGACTTTTTGTGTCAAAGAAAACCGATCGCCCGCTATCATATCGGTTCGGATACTCTTCGAATGTCGGCCTGACAAATCCTGTCTTACCGGAAAAGCTCTCCATCAGACTTTTTATCAACTCTGAAGCTCCGTTTCCGACTGCTATGTTTTCCGCTCTGACATCAAAGCATTTTCCTGCAAGCAGGCTGTTTACGCGCATTCCGCTTGGATATTCCGTAAGCATCGTCTCAAAGACAGCTCCCATCTCCTCTTTCATCCGCTGTGTCGGGAAAAACTGATTCACCAGATAGCAGAAATCCAGCATCTTAGGATAACGCCAATAACCGCCATATCGTTCGCTCATCATTCGTGAACGGATATTTTCATCCTTTTCAAACAACGACTCGGCAATATCTAAATCCTGAATATCATCAATCTCGTACCATTTCTGACCGGAAAGCCTTTTTGCCTGAATGATAGAATCATTCAGCATAACGACGACTCTGAGCACCTGTTCGTAATATTCATTCTCCCCGAGAGCCTTCAGATATGCTTCCAACGCAGGAATATAATAAGTTTCCGAAAAATGCCGGCTAAACTTATATACATTCACGGTTTTGTAATATATATCAGCCTCATCAAAACGGAACACTGACCCTGGCACGAATTCTACGATGTGATTTTCCTCATCAAGCTTGACACAGGTTCCATCCATCCACGACTCATATTTGTCCACCAGGGCAAGCGTATCCCGCGGATCCGACAGAAGCATATCCAAAACTTCATCATCAAAAATTAGGTCCGACTCTAAAATAACCGTGTCTTCCGCGCGGAGCCGATCCTTTGCAAGTGCCAGGGAATATATATTATTTGTTCTGTCATAAATCGGATTTTCAATGAATGTGATTGGTGTTTTCACTGAAAGAGTTTCGATGAAATCCTGCAGCTTCCGGCCTTCAAACCCGATCACTATCACAATACGGGTGAGGTCTTTACAGTCAAGCTGTAAAAGCATTCTCTCAATGAGCATCACTCCGCCCACCTTCACCATACATTTTGTGTTATGTTTTGTCAGTTCCTTGAGCCGTTTTCCCATTCCGGCCGCCAATATAATCGCCTGCATAAACCTTGTCTCCTAACCTTTATGCATCTTCCCTGTCTCAAAATTCTCTTTACCTAGTATTGCCGAGTTTTATTTTTAGTGCCAACCGCTTAAATACATTCTTAGTATTCGTTTTCCAAATCTTATAGTATGGAACCATCTTAGCGCCAAACCGACGATTATTCTCGGCAATCGATTGAACCATGGACCCTTCAAAATCAAAGTTACGGCCGGTCTCCATGGCATATTTGATCATTTCATATGTCATGAGTGCTTTATAGTTTTTATTTCTTTCGTCAGGGTCGGTTCCTGAAAGCAATTCGTAAACAGTTCCCCTGTCATATACATAAAAACCGACACAGCAAATTTTCCCGTTTTCCTTCACAGCCAGTATTTTACAGGCATTGCTTGCCTTGCAGATATCATACAATCGCTCTGTCAGACTCTTTGACACAGGATTTTTCATACCCCTTCTTGAGTATGCAAAAGTCTGATACTCATAAAAAATGTCTATATCACTCAATTCCTCTATTAAGCCGCTCTCCGATGCCTGCCTGATTTCACGTCTGACCGCAGGACTCATCCGAGCCGCGATATCTTCTGCACTTTGGCCCTTCTCGATCAAAAATGTATACCGTGTCTCCTGATTAAACCCTTCCCAGCAAAATGGCATCCAGTTATCAAGCTTTGAAGAAAACGTCTGATAATATAAATCCGCTTTGACTTCCAACAGTTTGCGCACAACTTCCCCGATAGTACTGAACTGATAGTGCAGAAACTGCTCCTGCTTCAGATTCTCCGTCGGTTTAAGCCATATCTCCAGACATTGTGTAAGCTGCGGCTCCAATATGCACCGGACGCCGAACTTTTTTCTTATATGATACGGTACAGCTGCGACAATTTCCCCGTCTTTTTCAACCACAACGGCATCCCAATTGTCTTCACCGCATACCGCATCCAGCCAGAAAGGTTTATTATAAATGCAGATATCCTCATTGGCATTAGCAAATGTGATGTACTTTTCTTTACTCGTTTCCATAGGCATCAATCGGTTTTATCGGAACCGTCCTTCAAAGTCTACAGTAGAACACTTATCAAGAGGAAGTCTGACCGGCTCATGCAGTGCCGCAGATTGATAGATGGCCAATACCACCTCCAACGCTCTTCTTCCTGCTTCCCCGTCTACATAAGGTGTCCGCGAATTCCGGATGGAATCGATGACATCCGCATATAGCGGTGTATGTCCGAACCCATATATATTCGGTGGATTCTCGGAATAAGTTGATTTCACGTATTCCGGATCATCCGGACAGTCTGCGAAAGCCCATTCCGCAATAGTATTAACACTCGTACCCGCTGCTTTAACGGTACCTTTTTCCCCGAAAATGATTAAGGTTTCTTCCATATTCCGCGGATAAACATTAACAGTGCCCTCTATCAACCCGTAAGCTCCGTTTCGAAACCTCAGCATGGCCATTCCGAAATCTTCTGCCTCCATATACGGGTGCATCAGACGGTCTGTGTATGCGATCACTTCTTCGATTTCATCTCCCATCATCCAGCAAAGAAGATCAATGTTATGGATGCACTGATTCATTAGACAGCCCCCGTCCATAGCCCATGTGCCACGCCATGATGCCGCGTCATAGTATTCCCTTCCACGATTCCAGCGAATGGTGGCCGCCCCGTGAAGTAAGCGACCGAATCTGCCTTCTTCTAAAGTTTTTCTGATGTATTGAATGGATTTATTAAAGCGGTTCTGATGACTCACACAAACCGCTACTCCTTTTTCCTTCCCGCTCCTGATGATGGCATCGGCATCTGCAAGAGAAAGAGCAATCGGCTTTTCGATGATCACATTGCATCCCTCATCGATGCAATCGAGTGCTATAGCTGCATGCTTTCCGGACTCCGTCGCTATAGCTACCAGTTCCGGCTGAACTTCCTTAAGCATCTGTTTGTAATCAGTATATTGTGGTACAGAACCAAGTTCAAATCTCTCTGCCTTCTCCCTCATTGCTTCCGGAACAACATCACAAAGAGCAACAATCTCAAGTCCGTTATTCTTTGCCGCCTGAATGTGGTTCGGAGAGACACGTCCGCATCCGATTAATGCATATTTCATTTTTGGTATCCTCATAATTTGATATTCTTGGCAAAAACATTAATCGGAGCCTTATTCTTTCGAAGACATTTCACCGTCCGAATCATCTCTCCGATGCCGTAATCCCTTAAGCTCTGACGAATCAGGCCCCTTGCGGAAAGACATGTTTCCGAATAGTCTTCCGCAGGAAGATGTTCCCGAAGGAATCCGTTCTGTTCTATATAAATATCAACCCGCTTCCGAAAACGGCTTACATCCTTCGTTGTGGTTAAAGTCCCGGCACTTTCCGTAATACAGTAGATGACTTCTTCCGATGCTTTAATCCTTTTGGCGTAAAATGCGCATTGAACAGAAAACATTACATCATTTGCCACAAGGCTTGTCGAAGACTTCACGTGATTATCCCTTATCAGATTAAGCCTGATCAGCTTCGATGTGTCCGGCACAGAAAGATATCGCAGTCTCATCTCACTTCTCTTACTCTGTCCTGAGGAATACCCGGCTACGAGCTTCAAGTATGGTATATGCCTGTTGGAAAGAGTTTTTTCCGGTTCCTTTACGCTGGTCGGCGGAAAATATACAATATCTTCCTCCGACTCCATATATTTCGCTATTATTTCAAATGCACCGTCGACGAAATAATCATCCGAGTCCGCCACCAAAATCCATCGCCCCGTCGCCCTCTGGATCCCGAGGTCTCTGCAAACCCCGGCACCCTTTTGATCAGACTTATTGTCTACCCAGATGCTTCCCCGCGCCGTCACATAGCTCTTTGCCTCATTCAGTTTTTCTCCGTCACAGTTTGATTTATCATCGACAACAATATGCTCTATCCATCCGTCATTCGGAATGGAATCCCTTAATCTACAGAGAGTGTCCGGCATATTATAGTGCGGCGTTATTACAGATAATAAAGCCATTGAAAAACTCCTTGTTTACAGCGTTAACATTATCTCGCAGATCCGATCTGTCTCTTCTTCCTTCAGATACGGATAAATCGGAAGGCTTAAACATCTTTTAGTAGCATCTATGGAATGACGGTAATCCGCATCTGAAAACGTCCTACCTGCAAATGCCTTCTGCTGATGCAGACACCTCGGATAATAAATCATCGTCGGAATATCGTTCCGATTTAATGCTTCCCGGACAGCGGTTCTTTGCGTTTCGTTCTCACAAAGGATCGTATACTGTGCCCATGATGATTGAAAAGCGGATAAAACCTTCGGTGTTACGTATTTTTCGCGAAGTCTTTCTGTGTACCGGTCGGCCACTTTGTTCACGTCCTCAAGTTCATACTCTGAAAATGCCTTAAGCTTCGGTAGCAGGATCGCAGCCTGTAATGTATCCAAACGGCTGTTGATCCCGATTTCTCTGTTATCGTATTTGTCCTCGGGACTTTTTCCCAGAGCACGAAGGCTTCGAAGCCTTCTGTCAATCTGCGGGTCATCCGTGAAGACCGCTCCGCCGTCCCCGTAGCATCCGAGAGGCTTTGCAGGGAAGAAGGAAGTAATGGATATATCCCCGAAGGAGCAGGCTCGCTTCCCTCGGATGCTTCCTCCGAAGCCCTGTGCTCCGTCCTCTATAACCTTCAATCCGTATTTTTCGGCAATCGGCAGAATCCTGTCATAGTCCGACGGCTGTCCAAACAGATCCGCCGGGATGACCGCTTTCGGAGTTTTTCCCTCAGCAAGCGTCTTTTTTATCTGCTCTTCCAGCGAATCCGGCGACATATTGAAAGTATCCGGCTCAATATCCGTGAAAACCGGCGTTGCCCCGAGGATGGCAGGTGCCCCGGCAGTCGCAAAATAAGTGTAATCCGGAACAAATACCACGTCCTCCGGTCCGATATCCATTGCCATAAGGGCAAGCTGAATCGCATCGGTTCCATTCCCGCAGGTCACGCAGTATTTCCGTCCGACATATGCGGCAAGCTTCTCCTCGAGCTCCGTCACAGGCTTTCCGAGGATAAAGGCCGAACTGTCGATAACCGCCGCGATTCCCGCGTCAATTTCTTCCTTCAAGGCCTTATATTGTATTTTCAGGTCTCTGAATTGCATTTTTCAGATTTTTCCTTCCTGTCCAATTCTGCTAGCTACAACCTCCAACAACGAAGTCCGGAGGCATTTACAGCACTTCTGTCAAGGATTCCCTTGACATCCAAAAGTACTTTTTCGGAGTTCTTGAGATTCTTTCGGTACATCGAATTAATCTCCTCCAAAGAGAGGCTCCGATATTCATTGTGCGCCACCGCCATAATAATGCAGTCGGCATCATGGACTTCCTTAAGCGGCGTAATGGCAACGCCGTATTCCTTTTCCGCTTCCGCCGGATCTGCCCAGGGATCAGCAAGCACCGGTGAAATCCCATACTCCCGAAGATGTTTAATTATATCTCCCACCTTGCTGTTTCGGATATCCGGGCAGTTCTCTTTAAAGGTCAATCCGAGGATGACTACCGTGCTCTTTTGCGGCGCCTGTCCGGCTTCTATCATCAATTGAAGAGCCTTGTCCGCAACGAATATGCCCATCGAATCATTAACCATTCGCCCGTTCAGAATGATCTGGCTGTGATACCCGAGCTTCTCGGCCTCATATGTAAAATAATAAGGGTCCACGCCAATGCAATGCCCCCCGACCAGTCCCGGACGGAAGCCAAGTGCATTCCACTTTGTATTCATGCCGTCCACAACTTCGTTGGTATCGATGTCCATCCGGTCAAAAACCTTCGCCAGCTCATTCATAAAAGCAATATTGATGTCTCTCTGGCTGTTCTCCACAACCTTTACAGCCTCCGCCGTCCTGATGTTGGACACCGGAAACGTTCCGGCTTTAATTACAAGATCATAAACTGAACGGATTTCAGATAAAGCCTCATCATCCATGCCGCTGACGATTTTCGTAATATTTTCCAGCTTATGAAGCTTATCTCCCGGATTGATCCGCTCCGGGCTGTATCCGACCTTAAAACCCTCCCCGCACCGTAGGCTGCTCTGTTTCTCCAGGATCGGAATACAGACATCCTCTGTACAACCGGGGTAAACCGTGGATTCATACACCACAACCGACCCCTTTGTCAGGTTTCTTCCGAGGGCTTCCGATGCCAGGATTACGGGATTCAGATCCGGCGTATGATCGGAATTGATCGGTGTCGGTACGGCGACAATATGAAATTTAGCCTTTCGCAGATCCGCCTCATCCGATGTGAACCGAATTTTAGTTTCGGCGATTGCATCATCTCCGATTTCCTTCGTCGGATCGATCCCTGCCTGATAAAGCTTAATCTTCTCCCGGTTAATGTCAAATCCGATAACATCCATGCCTTTTGAAGCAAATGCGTGTGCAAGAGGCATCCCGACATATCCGAGCCCGATTACGGAGAGTCGTTCTTCTTTGGTCATAAGTTTTTCAACCAGTTTCATCATCTTTTTCGAGATAACCTTCTTCTCGTCTCCCTTCCAAAAGTTATACTTCCTAGTCACGTTTTGAAGAAAACACCGCATCTCTGATCAGCTTCCAATCCCCCGAAGAAAAGAGCAACAATGCATACAATCCTACCATTATTCCCCCCTTGATGACGAAAGACAGATAAAGATTATCAACCGACACAGGGATGAACAATGCTACCCCATTCATCACGAAAAGCATAATTATCTCTGGGGATATCTCCCTGAGAAACAAAAAATAACTTCTACGAAAACCAAATCGAATCAAAATATAATAAGCAATGAAAAACCGGATAATATATGCGACAGAAACACATAAAGCCAAACCAAAAATATCTTCGAACGCGAAGATTCCAATCAGAATAGCGGTCAACATGATACCGGTATTGATTACCTCATTGATGAACAACAGGTTCGTCTTCCCAATGCTTTGAAAGCCTGCACTGATGCACTGATTCAGCATTTGTGCATATATGGAAAATGCAAACACTCGGAAACAAACAACAGACTCTGTCCATTGCTTTCCGAAAACAATAAGTATCATTTCCCTTCCTTCAAAGAAACAAAAAGGAGCAATGAATGCGCCCAATATACCTAATACCCGGACGACCGGCATAATCTTCTGATACAACGCCTCCGTATCAGACTGATAATCCGAAAGAATCGGGTGCAAAACCGGAGAAACGACTCCCGAAATATTATTGACCGGATATTGAGTAAGGGAATACGCCTTGTTATAGTATCCCAGTTTTTCTTTTCCGAAAATTCTACCCGCAAGAAGATTGTCCATATTTTGTGATAAAAAAAATACGGCATCATAAAGGACTTGGAAAGTGGAGAACCGAAGCAACTTCCTCACCGGTTTCAAATCCGGGAACGGTGTAAAACCAACTTTACTAACCAGGGCATTAAATGTAAAAGTCAGAACTGCCCCGACGATCATCTGAACAATCACCGAATAGAATCTAAAACCATTCAACGCCATTATGATTGCAATAATGCCGGCGATTACACTTGTGAGGATATTTCTGAATGCGGAAAGTAAAAATCTCTTCTCCCGCATCAGAATTGCACCAGGAACCGCGTTCATAGAACTGAAAAGTACCGATATGCTCAACAGCAGCCCGAGATACCAGTATACCTTACTTTCATATACTATAACCAGAATCCGTGAGATTCCGATAAACAGGCCACCAAGAATTATTCCCAGATAAACTGTCACCGAAAAAATATGAGAACAGTCTTTCTTCGACAATTCCTTGTGCTGAATAACAGCCGAAATAAGTCCAACATCCGAAATACCCGTAAAAAAGTAGAAAAATACTGCGATTACTGCAACAATTCCGTAATCCATGGGAGAAAGAATTCTTCCCAGTATCCCGGTAGTAATAAGTTGCGTAACAATAATGAAAAATTTTGACCCCGCATTAATGATAGCGGCTTTTTTCAGATCCATTGGTATTTCCTCTATCCTGTTACAATATTTTCCGTATCCTTCTCCAAAGTACTATGTAATTTCTTCGAAAATATTTTATATACTCCCAAACAGTGAAGATGATACCTTCAAGTAAATCAATGCTTCCTCTTTGATAGCAATTGTGGACGTTCTGCAAAAAACCGAGATGCATCTTTCGAATATCCTCACTTAACCCGCTTTCCCCGAAAGTATTCTTTCCTTTGCCACAATCAACCAATTCTTCCGAGGTGTAATAGATTCGGCCTCTTAATCCTGCCAGTTTGCAAAACAGATCCCCGTCCTCACCGTATCTGCGACTTTCATCAAATCCGCCCGATTGGAGAAAATCGCTTTTCAGAACTAATATTGAGGAAGTATTCGGCCAATACTTAAATAATTCACTCCGAACTGTCATTTCATACAATTGATACCCTTTTTTATTCCGGATTTTTCTGCCAGGGTATCGGTTATGATCTTTCCATCCCGTTCCCAGCATTCGGATCTGCGGATAGTCTTCTATGATGCGGCATTGCATCTCAATCTTAGTCTCATTCCAAACATCATCTGAATCCAGAAATGCGATGTAATTCCCTTTGCTTCTCCGAACCCCTTCGTTACGTGCTTTCGATACACCGCCGTTTGGTTGAGAGAACAGAATCACTTCAAATGGCATGTCTTTATTCTCCTGTTTCCATGCCTCCACCCGGGCAGCCGTATCATCAACAGAACCGTCATCGACAATGATTACTTCCCTTATGTAGTCAGTCCGCGTCTGATACTTTACGCTGTCTAACACATCACAAATGGTATTGGCAGCATTATATGCCGGAATGACAACTGAGATTTCAATCTTTTGCATTTTTCACACCAATCCTCTTCCAATCTATCGCAATACCGCCGGTTTCCTTACGCATGATACAGAACATAAGGAAGTATGCTGCGAACATGATCATTGTCATCTTTATGCCGTATAAAGACGCCCAGCTGCTGTAAAAAAGGTCGTCAATCGCAATATAAACAGTGGTATGCGCTAAGTAACAATACATGACTTCAACGAAGCTGATTTTATCCCTTTCCGACCTTCTTTGAATCTTATAATACAGTACGCTGATGATCAGCCCCTGAAGCAAAGTAAGAATCACCACCCCGGCAATTCCGAAATCATGATAAAACCGGCGAAAAGATGTGTATGTATTAGCCACCGGCTCATCGTCCAGGTTACGCCATTCGAGATATCTGGTAGTATTTTCCCCGATACCGAAACGTGAATACAAATTCGCGTGCAAAGCAACGAGTGTCTCTTCCCCGAAGCGTTTTGGCGGATCTGTCGGCTCTTTCATGTACCAGTCAAGACATCTTACTCCACCGGAGACATATATTGCAGTATACTCCTTATATCCGAAGTGCTTGAGTGAAAGATGCCTCCCAACAATGAATAGGGACCCAAAGAAAACCGGAATGAAAACTGCCAGCGCAATTGCCGCAGTCTTAATCACTTTTTTGTTTAATGTTTCTTTCCATCTGCATTTCACTTTCATGGAGACAAACCATGATATAATCGCTGTAAACGCCATTACAAAAATTCCGCTACGATTAGACAAAGAAAGGAACTCCAATATACATACCATGATCGGGATCCAAAGAAGTATGTCCCTCTTAACCAGTTTCCTGTTCACGGCATTTCTAACGAAAACAAATATGGCAATACTGGCAAATGCGCCGGAAAACTCTGTCAGAAGCATCCAAATACGCCCCTTGGCATACTCACCGACCAGTTTTCCCTGTATATCCATTGTTCTTCGATAATTAATTGCCTGAGCAATCGTATAATCCGAAGAACCTTCCTCCAATTTGATCAGCCAGATCCAAGTTCCGACCAACGCTGCCAGAGTCACGGCAGACATGATGGCAATCTTTACATAGCCAATCTCAATTCTTTTTACTTCTCGCCCATCAGCTTCGTCAGACATATCCTCATTTAGTTCAGGTTTTTCTTTGACTTTGACGGGTTTAGAAGAAATCCTCTTTGCGAGGTAGCACCCGAAAGCAAAACAAAGAGAACCGACCAAATAAACGGCCGACGCTTTAAACCCGTACTCATCCACCTTCCATTCAACATAGCATAGAAACATTCCTGCTACTGCCAAGGCAGAAAACAGAAGATACAGATTCACCGGGCTGATGAAATCTCGGTCAATAAATTTGAACGACAGGAAAAGCAGCAATGCTATTCCCGCAAGCAACAGATATACCATACACAACCTCAATCGTTGTATTTTCCAGCGATATACGCTAGGCGGAATAAGAAGGATTCTATCCTTTTCTGCCGATACAGTTTTGTTCTCACAATATACCCGATTCGGGACAACACATTCTTACGGCATTCGAGGAACCTGCATAATTCCTTCCTGACCTTCGGTTTCATGTGCTCCTGCTCCAAACCGACAATATATTGCATCTGCCCGGCAATCTTTTGCCCGTCTCCCTTGCGAAGCCTTTTCATCCTCACACGTAACCATTCCACGGGACCAATTCCGTACCCGAGAACAGCCTCTTCGTATTGCCTGTACAAAGTGTGGGAACAATTATCAAATATAACCTTCCCGCGAATCATGGCAATGTTTGTCAAGAACAAATCGTGGACATAGATTCTATCATACTCAATAGGCATATCTCGAATGATTCTTTGCAGTTCCCTGTTGAACACCTGGGAATGTCCGGGAAGGATATCCTGAATCACAGTGTTATATAAAGTCATTGGACGAATCATCTTTTGTGTTTCCCGGATTGGTTTCATATCGCCAAGCACAAGGAATGAAGAAGAACCATACAGAATCGGTAATCTGGGATGGGCGGCCTCTTCTTTGATGATTGCCGTCATCGCACATTGCAACTTATCGGGAAGCCACTTATCATCCTGATCAGACAAGGCATAATAATCAGCTTCGGGAGCTTCTTTTATCAGTGTGAAGAAGCTTTTGATAAAGCCGATGTTGGAGCCCTCAATAACGGTAATATTATCATTTTCTTCCTCATACCGTCTCAAAATCCCAACCGTGCCGTCCGTCGACCCGTCGTCGCGTACGATGATTTCCACCTTGGCATCTACCTTCTGACTAATAATGCTATCAAGTTGTGTCTCAATGTACTTTTCCCCGTTGTAGCTTGACAGGAGAACCGCTATTATATTTTCACATTTTTCGGGAATCATGAATACCTCGCAATATAGCCTTTGCATTTTTCATCTTATTGGGTTCAGAAAGAATAGTAAGGACAATAAAGCCAAGCACAACTCTTGCCTCATGAAGTATGCCCACAGATTTTCGGTGCTTCTTTCCGTGGTAAATGACATTCCTGACGATATAGTACTTTCTCATCGGGGGATGATTCATCGCAATATGTTTCATGCCTAAGACCCTGACGACCTTTCTGTTTCCAAGTTCGTGAAGAAGTCCCTCGTAATTCAGACGGATGATAACATATCCTCGCTCTCTGAGTGTGGTGCAAAGGTCAAAATCGACATAGTCGATGAACATTTTCTCATCATAACCGCCGGCCTCTTTCCAAGCCTTGACCCTCGTGAAACAACCGGACGTGATACACTGCTTGACAACCGTGTACCGGCTTCTTCCGGCGGCCTTCTCCGATCCGTCAACCAGACCTTCAGCATTTCTGTCCCTGACCAAACAGGACATCATGCCGATTTTCGAAAAACGGGTGTATTTCACGTACTGCTCTATCAATCCACAGGCGGCAACAGAATCCTGATCCAAGGTCAAAACCCATTCCGCATGATTTTGATCTGCGAATCCCATAATCTGATTCAGAGCTTTAGCAACCCCGCGGTTTTTTCGGTTCCGAAGCAGCATAATCCGGTTATCAGTTTTCGCAATAAAGGCAATCTCCCCGATATTGCCGGAATGATTGTCCACAATAACGACGCAATCAACCTGCGGAAGAATCGCCTCAAGATTCAGCTTAAGCCGCGAAATATCCGGATTATAGGTTATGATCCCGGCGTAAACCGGACTATCAGTTGCATTCTTACTCATTCATGTGCTCTCCTGCAATTTTCCGTCTTAGTTTCGTAAACACTTCCCTTATCACTTCATTACGCGTAAGGATAAGCATACTCAAATATATCAATGCGGCACCGATAACAAGAACCAGTGTCCAAAGTCCCGTATGCGGCAGGAATCCGTTGCAAAAGAGAACAGCGGCGGCCATTATAGCACCGGACAAAAAAACACTTACAAGATACGGAATCCCGAAATGTATATTCAAAAGCTTTCGCGAATAGAATATCAGCATAAATGTGACAATCAGCTCCGCACTGACAGACGCTATGGCAGCGCCGTACTGCTTATATCCCGGGATCAGAATCAGGTTAAGGCAGACATTCGACACAGCTCCGAGCACTGTCGCAATCAGGATATGCTTCTCATCCCCTGCTGCCAGAAGAATGATGTGCCCGAAAAGGTATGCCGTTGAAAAAACAAATACCAGTATTCCGAGGATAACCGCTACACCGACGGATTCCTCATACCGGCTTCCGAACATTAAAGGGATCAACCTGTCTGCCGTCGAAACCAAACCTATGACTGCCGGCACCACGATCAGGTAGATCAGCTTCGAATACCGGTTCAGTAACCGGTTACTGTTCTCGTAATCACGGTTCTTAATGTACCAGCTGATTTTCGGATAAATCGGAGCGGCAATGGAAATGATCAAAAGATACGTTGCCCTGACAATCTTCGCCGAATTGGTATAATACGCAACGGTTTCCGACCCGTGACAATATTCAAGCATAACCGTATCCAACATCATATATATTTCCGCCGCAATAACCGAAGCCAGCAGCAAAAGAATCGGTCTGATATGCTGTTTCAAATTAATCTTTCGAAGCTTTAGCCCGACAAACTTCCGGACAAGCAACACATTATATATGTTATTAGCCGCAACGCCGATACTCAGAATAAGGGCATATTTAAGATAGTCTCCAGGCGCTCTGACAAATGCCACGATCAAAAGAAAAGACACAATCCGGACAATGGTCCCTCTCATAGAAATAATCTTGTATTCTTCTATTCCCTGGTAGAACCAATCGATTCCAAACGCATTTAGGATCAGAGTGATACCGGTTATGTTGAAAAGTTCCCGTCTCTCCGAGAAATGAGGCAAAGTATTTACGAAAATATAATAAGCAGCGATGCAAACAACAGTCGAGATCAGATTAATGAAGAACAGTTCCTGAAAGGCTTTCGTTCTAGCCTCACGGTCATCCGAAACATGTGCGATCGTCTTGACTCCGTAGTTCGGAAGCCCCAATGCCGCCACCAGGACAAAATAGTTTACGACTGTCTGTGCATAGGTAACATCGCCTACACCGCCCGGGAGCAATTTTCTCGCAACATATGCCGTTGCAACGATCGGGAACAGGGTATTAACGCACATATAGGCGGCATTAAACACCGAATTCAGTGCAACGGATTTACTTTTTCGGCCTTCGTTTACAGACATAATCTACTTCCCTTTGCCACGACTAAGTTTAAAACACCCGGAATAAAACCGCGAGTTTGAAAAGGATCGTATATTTGAGGAACGGCGCGGAATATGACGGACTGAATACCGCTTTCATCCAATACCGGAAACTGCTTCTGTAATTTCCGAGTACCTGTAACTGCTCCCGTTCTTCGGCTGTGAGATACCGGTCATAACCTCGGAGGATCTCCTGTGCCACCTTGCTGCGAAAATGCGGTTTGGATTTCAAAAAACCGAGCCTGGTTCTCCATGTCTTTCTGAAACTGTTTGCGGCACCGACAACATTATCTTCATGCAACCGATAAAGCATGTGAGGCGTTTCATCTCCGATAATACAGTTCCCGGTGACAAGACAGACCTTATATATCCACATATCATGCATATCTATTGTTTCGGGATCATACTCTCGAAGCCGATCTAAAAGGAACCGGTTGAAAACCATCGTGCATCCCTTAGCGTAGTTAAACATAAACGCATCAGGCATTCCCAAAACTACGAAATCACATTTTTCTTTTTTCTCAACAGCATTAAGGTTCTCATCAGCAAGTGCTGTTTTACAAAAGTATAAAGCGCTTTTCGATCTGTCCATTGGTTCAAGCCGATTAATCGCCACCGAGAGTTTCTCGGGAAACCAGTAATCGTCCTGATCACACAAGGCATAGTAGTCGCATTCCGGTGCCCACAAAATCAAATCCAGAAAACTCCTCGCGGACCCGATGTTTTCGCCGGAATACCAATCCAACACTCCGTTTTGCTTATAACTCTCCAGTATTTTTGTCGTTGTGTCAGATGAACCGTCATCACGAACCAGGATTGTCAGACTGACATCCGTTTGACTAACCAGAGAATCGATTTGTTTACACAAGTATTTCCCGCCGTTATAGGTTGACATCAAAACACAGACATTACTCATCAGTTTTTCCCTTATCAAATAATACTTAAAAGCGATTGCTTACTACCTGATTCTTTTAAACACCAACCACCCTCACTTAAACAATTCTGTGAGTTTCCCTTTTGCTACAGATACCGATTTTTTTTCGAACTCGTATCTTTTTTAAATACAACCGTTAAAGACTTCAAAAAGCATCTGAAATCCATGATGAATCCCATTTTTCTGACATACTCACCGTCAAATTCAGCCTTTTCCACGCTCGTCAGATTGTCCCTTCCGTTAAGCTGAGCCCATCCGGTAAGCCCCGGCTTGATGTCATTTGCATTCCAACGGTCGCGTTCCACTATGAGTGAATCTTCATTCCAGATAACCGGACGCGGTCCGACGACAGACATGTTACCGACAAAAATATCCCAAATTTGCGGAAGCTCATCCAGACTGTGCTCACGAATAAACCGGCCTGCTTTGGTAAGATATTGCTCCGAGGTCCCAAGACAATGTGTCGCCACATCATGCGGAGCATTCATTTTCATCGTACGGAATTTGTGGATTTTAAAATATCTCTTATCCTGACCGACTCTCTTTTGTTTGAAGAACACCGGTCCGGGATTGTCTATAAAGATCCAGGCAATCAGACTTAAGTAGACGGGACTTAATAATATAAGCCCAAAGAAACTGAAAACAATATCCAAAAACCTCTTCACTACGGCCTCATAAAAACCCGCCTTATGTGATGTTTCACCTACTGCAACAAGATGTCCGTGCAGCCCGTCCGCATTTATCGGATCCGATTCGTCTTCAACAAAACGGACCTTTTTCCCCTGCATAGGATTTTGCTCATGCGGTTCGCTCTTGTATATATAATCCGGCTTCTTGATAAAAGCCAATATTATCATGATAAAAGCACTCAAACAGAATGCCCACAGAAGCAACATAAAACGACTTAATCCTTTCCGAAACAATCATATAATCATAAACAACCCATCTTTGAATTATACTATATGGTCTTCCTTATGTCAAATATCGATAAGTTCAAATTTATTCCATATTCTCCCATTCCCAATCTAATCTTTCTATATCTTCTTCTGTAAGTTCATCTCCAATCTGAACCTCAATAATATGAAGTTCTGTGATTGCTGCAATTGCATGTTTCATTCCCGGACGAATATACGCTATAACTCCTCGTCCTACCATTTTTATAACACCATCAATAATTAACCTGCCTGTTCCATCAACAAACGTCCATGTTTCAGTCCTGTGTTTATGGCGTTGATAAGAAATATGCTTACCGGGTGTAATAATGAGATGTTTCGTCAAAAAGTTAGGGCCATCCTTTTGAATTCGACAATCTAAAACCTGGTATTTCCCCCATGCCCTTATACTCTATCATAACGGTATTAAACTCGTTTCATTTTAAATAATTCATTTGTAAAAAAAGAATTATTATCTTCTGCATTAAAAGAGTTGTTCCATTTTATGAACGCACCTTGCCGAAGTGTATCATATGATTCAGCTGACATTTTTGCTATTCTAACAATAGCTTCTGAATACTCCTTTGAAGTCGAAGTGGCAGGAAGAAGAATTCCTGTCGTTTCATCAACTATTTCCCTAACACCACCAATATCATTACCAATAATAGGTATACTATTTGACAATGCCTCCATCATACTAACAGGAACACCTTCTGATGAAGAGGTATTAATAAAAATATGAAACATATTACTCTCTAAAAAGTCTAAAACATTTTCATGAGATATATTTCCAACGAACTCAAAAGAAATATTGTCTTTTGTTGATAATGATTTATTTGCAAGCGATTTGATATTGTCAAATTCAGGCCCATCTCCAATGTGTGTCCAATGAACATGAATATCTTTATCTAATAATGATAATGCATCAATAATCATATCCACCCTTTTTAAAGGAATAACATCTGATATGCTAACTATTCTTATAATGTTATTAATAGGATACTTTGTATATGTTTTATTTCTTGACTTAGCTCCAAGATACGACAAAATATAATTTGCATTACCCTTTGTTGCGTACTTTCTTTTATAATAATTTAAACCTTGTTGACTTATAAAAAAAACAGTGCTTATACGCCTGTCAACCACTTTCTTAAATGGCTGATGTAATGACTTTCTACGTTCTTCATATAAATCGTATCCATGAACACGAGTACAGATCGGAGTGTTCTTTTCACATATAATACTAGCAAGAACCTCGGAGTCACTCCAAAAGGAATATATAACATCTGGGTGTCCTTCCTTATTGATTATTTGTTCTATCCTTTTACTGTAATTACATGCCCTGAGAAAGAAGTGAAGCACTTCTTTCAAGCAAGAGATATTTCTTTTTTCAGATTTTATATCTTTTATTTCTTCTACTAAATATCCAAGATTTTTCAAAAAATATTTTGAAAAAACAGTACTTATTAACCGTCTGATTTTTCTATATGGAATTGAATAATATACTACACAGTTATTTGGAGTATTTATTTCTTTTCCGTTTGAAGCCGATGTACAAAAAACAATAACCTTATCAAATTTCTCACACAAAGAGTCTATTTCCGTTGAAACAAATGCAGTATCACCACAATCTTTTGGATAATCATGTGTGAACATTAACAGTTGCATGCCCATACTTCCACCTTTATTAAATTTCTATCCTTAACAAACACAATCTTCATAATTTAATTACATCTCTTCTTTTCTAGTTCCAACCTTAACCGTATAAAACCGACAATCCCCCATTATACATGTTATTCTGTTCTACGCCCTCTTCAGATACTTATCTATAACCGACAATAGATTACTAGTCCCCTTTATTGCCTTTTTAGACATTAATTTTAAAGAATCTATCTTTGAAATTAGCCCCTTCTTCCTGAAATCTATCGCAACACCAGACTTTATCCTTTTATCAACACTAATTCCCAGATATACTTCCTCTATATCATGACAGAACCAGACCATTTCATAATTGTTTCTTGTAGCGTATTCTCTTATATCCTCATTTTCCTTCGCCTGTGCAGGATTTGATTCATACTTGTCCAGATCCACACAATATATCACTACGGATTGACCGTTTTTATACTCTTTTGATAACTGATTTATTTTATTCTGAACGTTCTTTGAAGCATAGTTGGTCTTTCCGTTCATATATATAAAGCTTAGTTTTACAGTTCTGTCTATTTCGTAGAACCGGTATATTGTGTCCTTTATGTATATAGCATCTGTTTCAGCCTTTTTATCTGCCTCAACACATAGTATTATCTGTATCCCCATACGTCACTCCCCAAACATTCCGATAAAGTCTATAGCATCTACATTAAACGGCATATCTTCTATCATACCGTTTCTGTAGTACCTGTCCGGAGCTGCATTTCCTGTCACTTTCCAAGGTATTATCTTATTATCTCCTGACAAGAAATCTATGGAATTTCTGTTATTCTTTAACACAGACATCGGATCAAGATTATGTGTGGTAAAGCATAGCTGACCCTTACCATATTTTGTGAAGTACTCTATTATTTTACACAGATACACATCATTGAGATTGGAGTCCATCTCATCTATAAAGGATATACCTCCTTCGTCCGCATTAACTAATGCATCATACACCTTGATCAATTTCTTTATACCGGTGCTCTCAAACTCACGATTTACACTGTATTTTCCATAATCCAAAATAAGCTCGCACCTGTAAGTATCCCCGTCATCACGCTTATCAATCTTTATCGTTTTCAGGTCACTCTTAAACAAAGCAAGGAATTTACTCAGTTTATCTATCTTTTTCTTATATATTACAAAGTCTTCTTTATAAACTATATCTCTTCCTTTAGCATCCATATATGATATTTGTTTTTCTTTCTTAGATTCATTTTTTACATTTTCAATATCTGTATTGTTATCACTATCAATGTCCCTAAGATTAATACTGTTACCTATCATATACATTTCATGCTTATCCTCTTCTTCCAAATAAACATTTATGTATGAGAAAAAAAATAGTGTATGCCAAATTCCAATAGTAAGATTGCTATAAACAGCTTCTCTATTAAAGTATCTGGATATAAGCGAGCTTTCTGATAGAAGATTTTGTGTATTTTTCTTAAGCTCTTCAAAATTTTCTTTGTCCAAATCTGCACTGATTATCTGTCCGTTCTCGATTTCAACCAAGGTCGAATACTTTTTATTTTTGGTATAATTCTTTATAATACTCAATTTTTCGTGGCTGATCTCATATGCTTTTCTTTTGTTTTGAGTCAACGTAAAGCCATATTGATATACATCAAGATTCTTTCTTACAGAATTAACAAATTCAAACTCAATACTAAAAGATTTTGTTGCTTTATTTATCATCTCACTAAGTAATGTCTGAGTTTCTGTTTGGTTTAAATAATTCAGACTAAAAGCCACCTTTTTAGCTATACTGATAGCTGTCATTATAGCAGTCTTTCCTGACCCGTTTTCCCCGTATATAGCCTTAACCCTGTGTTTTTCCGGATTAAAGCCTTCTAACACTTTATTATAAAACTCCAGTTCTATTTCCTTTGATATATTCTTTATCCCACTTAATCGTAAACGTAATAAGTAAAATCCCATGTCTTTTTCCTCGTGTTATATTATGTTTTTCCACATTGTACAACACATTCCCTTTCGTCATAATATTTTTACTACAACTACTATAGCACATGTCTGCAAGATTTTCAATACATTATGTATTATTTTTCTTTAAAGCTCGGGGTCAGACCCCCTTTCGGTCAGTTTCACGCTCTGTCGCTGTTCTAAACATAAGTCTTAAACCTCCTTAAAATTTTTTCACCATAACAGAGACAAAAAAGGACACCTTCTAAAAATTTCTTCTTAGAAAGTGTCCTTTTATCCTTGCATTATTTAGTTTGTTTTATCCATCTAAAATGGATGGCTCAATCTCTGATATTTAGAACAGCACGGTATAGTGCGGTATATCCTGTTAGAATATTTGTAGTACTTTTGTATGACTTTGAGTTTACTCTAAGTCTGGAAGCCCTTGATTTTACTTGCTTTTCCTTAGCTGAGTGATTTCAATGTCGGGAACATTATCAAAAAGCTGTCTTCAAGTTGCATTGTCCCGCATACTCCGCATTTATTCAGATTTTTCATTTGTCGCTGACCAGCACTGACCGGCACTGAATATTTGAAAATCCGTGTACAAATGTAGGATTTACGACTTTTTTGTGTACCTTTGGTGAGTCCGTCACGGACTCTTCCTATCCTAAAAAAACTATCTATTGTTTAATTGTTTAATGCCTATAAAAGTGGAGTTGTGGAATTGTCATGCTACAATTTCTTGCATATTCATGTTTGTCCTTCCTTTTCATTTGGCGCTGCCCCACACTGACCGGCACTGAATATTTGTAAAACCGCAAACAAATGTAGGACTTACGACTATTTTGTGTACTTTGGGTGAGCCCGTCACGGACTCTTCCTAAAAAACATTTCTACTGTTTAATTGTTTGAATGCTTCCTGCTTTTTTGCCTCAGAGAACTCTGCATATACATTCATAGTAGTCTGGATATCCCTGTGCCCCATCACTTCCTGGATACACTTCAGATTAGTCTCATTCTCACAAAGCCGACTGCAGAAAGTATGTCTTGTTATGTGACAGCTGAACTTTGGTATAAGTACCGGCTCCCTGTGTTCCCTGCTAGCCTTAACTTCTTCAGAAGCGTTATGGTCATCGACCATACGTTTAATCTCCCTGTTAATGCTACTGGGGCTATGGAGCATACCAAACCGGTTGAAGAAGATGAAACCCGACATACCATCAACCTCAGAAATGCACTTCATCCCGGATGATTCCTGATACGCCTTTTCCTTCTGCAGAGTCTCCCTTACTTTATCCAACATAGGGATTGTCCTGATGCCGGCCTCTGTCTTCGGAAGTGCTACCCTGTACTCACACTTGTAATCATTGTCATGTCTCGGATAATATGTGATGTTGTGGTTGATGCAGATCGTATTCTTCTCGAAATCGACATCTTCCCATCTCAGCCCGATTATCTCTCCAACCCTGCATCCCGTTCCGAACATCACGATGAACAGGCTCTTCCACCTTTCATTCTCAGGCTTCTCCAGATATTTAAGGAATGCCCTTTCCTCTTCAATGGTAAGTGCATGCCTGGGTTCGGATCTGCCCTTGAGCTTCTTCTTAAGCTCGGCCATCACCCCATCGGTCGGGTTAATCCTTATGATGCAGTCCCTTACAGCCATCTGGAACGCAGGATGAAGAACGCAGTGCATCGAATCCACCGTACTTACCTTTAATCCTTTCTCAAGGAACGAATTGTAGAACATCAGCACATCCGAGTATTTTATATCACTTATCTTTCTCTTGCCAAATCCGTTTCTTACATAACGGTCATAGGTATATACATAATTGGTCATCGTCGTGCTGCGGAGTTCCGTCTTGGTCGCTATATACCTGTCGAACAGATAGTTGAGATCAGACCTTGATCTTGTATATAAATCAATCTTATCTAGCCTGTTCTTTGCTATCTCTTCCTCACGATCACGAAGATCTCCGAGATCCCTGGAGTAAATGAATATCCTGTTACCTGAAGGATCTGTAAAATTATAACAGTAAAGACCCTTTATCCTGTTATATGACTCCCCCTTATGCAGTACCCGTCCCTTTGAATCTTTCCTAACCTTTGCCATGTTGTGTACTTCCTTTCACTGAAGGTAGGAAGAGATGACTGACAAGACTTACTTTTCGGAACCGATTATGTCAGCGATTCCTTTTCTTATGGTTTCTGCCACGGTCAAGTTACTCTGGGCCGCACAGTCCTTAAGCTTTGTGTATTCTGCATCTGTGAACCGCACCATCACCTGGTTCTCGCGGAGAACATCTTTCTTAGGTCTCCCTAGTTTAGCCAAACCGTGCACCCCCTTTCGCTATGAATACATTATACATTTTCAGTTACCAAAAAGTCAAGTCTTTTTTTCAGTATCTCAAAAATGCCAAAAACAGCCTCTCCATACCCTACTCTCTTTGCCTGAACATCTCCATATACTTGTCCACCAGTTCAAGCTTGACAAGCACCATTCTGTTCCTCTTGTAAATAGCCTTTGCTTCATGTGCGATGTCAAAGAACTCCCTCTCGCTTACCGAATACAGATAGGCTCCTTCCTTATAGCGGACAAACTTTTTTCCGTCAAGTCCCACCCTGAAGGTCATGCTGGTAAAGAGCTTCACGGGTATACCTATTTTCATCCCCTGATATGAACACTCCACCTGTTCTTCCGGATCGTGCTTCTTCATCCTTTACGCTCCTCTCGCTGAAATATATTTGGCACAGAAACATCTGCCCATCAATTCCCGCCTACTATATAAGTAGGAACAGATCAGCAGACCTTAACGCCTATACGGGTAACCTCGAAAATGCTCTGCATTTCCGAGGTAAAAGCCATATGCTTCGCATATTTGGCTTTTAAAATAATGCCCTGCAGCGGCACCAGGTTAGTGCCACATTGGTGTTCCACCAGCCTCCACGGCTCCCTCCCATGGGAAAGTATCATTATCAAGAGCAGCGTCAAAGTCCTAAGGCTCCACAGCCTTATTTTGTACGGATATCCATCGCTCCGATCCCTCAAGATGAATCCGTCTTTCTTCATATATAAGAAGAACCATTGTGGCGTATCCGCATCACAACTCACTGCCCCCTGCGTTCTGCAGGACATGGTATTCAATTGTCAAGGTTCAGTTATGGCGTAAACCACTTTACTTACCAACTCATAAAATGCTTTATCAGCCCGTAAAGCACATAAGAAACAAGGCACTGTCAGACCATAGGCTTATGTGCTTTATAGGACCGGTAAAAATGACGAAGAAAAGAACGGTGTTCATATAATCATCATTAATTTTTTTTACTTAATCTCAAACTTCTTCATGGCACGGAGCATCAGATAATACACTTCCTGCCTTAAGTCCTCAAAGTCCTCTTTGGACAGATGAACATTCATCTGAGTGCTGCGGTTCATAATGCAGTTCTCTACGTCATATTCATATCTCTGGATGACCTTGTACATAGCATCTTTATCACCGCAGCAGGCGAGCCAGATATCCATATAGGACAAGTACCCGGATTTCTTCCTTTTCTTCTTACTTTTTCCCATGATGTGCGTTACCTCCTTTCCCGGACAATTCTTCCCCAAGACTTATAAGAGCCCTCTTAAGACATTTCCTAAAAGCATCAGGATCCTTCTCCATAAACCTGCCGGCATTCTCATTATCCTTTTTCAAGAAAAACCGTAGCGCGATCGCCAGCTTATATTCATCCTTCAGCTGACCCATAGCCTCAGCCACATCATCCCGTTCAAAGAAAAGAACCATGTCCCCGATATCTACACAATTTTTCAGAGCATCAGGCGTTATCGCAGGCATAAGCATCTCATCTGTCAGATCATCAACATCGACCATTTCCTCCCTTCTTGTGAACTCCTTCTTTTTCTTCTTAAGCAAACCCTTTACCGCATTCCTGATAGTTTTTCGCATAAAAGCATCGAACTCTATCTGAACCGGCAGAACAACATTTTTATCCATCGGTGTCACCTTTCCTATGAACACCGATTCTTACCCCGTCATAAATAATAACATGCCGCACAGAGTCGATTTCGGACGCGAAAATTATTAAAATTTTATAAAATTTGAAGATATATGTCAGAAAACCACAGGGAAACGGCATATTATCAACATAATCATAACAGAATCCCGGGGAATTAACTTAAGATCAAAAATAAAACGTCTGAAATAAACCTGAAATAAAACACGCCCCCCTTGAATCTCCGTCGAATATCTGCTACAATCATCCTTGCCAACTCAAATAAATACAAACAAAAACTGTTATGGTTCTCCACTCAGAGAGCCTTAGCAGTTTTTTTGTTTTTTACAGTCTTTTTCAGGCCGCTGTGCCCAATAATGCAAAGCCCCAAACGGGCTTTGCTCCGGGGAGCAAGCATGACACCCTTCATGACAGGGTGTCCGGAAACCGGCATTTTACCCTCGGGAAATTCACCCGTTTCCGCTTGTAGGGGACGTATCCCCTAACCCCTGTTTTTCAAACATCAGAATCAGTAAAAAGCCACCTTGTATACACGATAACCATAAGCATGTAATCCGACAAAATCAGAACAGGAAATCATAAAAAAGAGAGGTAAATCATAATGTTTAAAAGAACACGAACAATCCCTATACAAGTCTATCTTACTGAAGAGGAATCAGCCCTTTTGGATAAGAAATATAAGATGTCCGGTAAGAAAAGCAAGTCAGCCCTGATCCGTCAGCTGATAAGAGACGGATTTGTCTTTGACATAGATTTTTCAGAGATACAGCGGTATAACTATCTGCTGAGCAACATAGCCAACAATGTTAACCAGGTAGCCCACCGCTGCAACGAAACCCGGAGCGTATACCGATCGGATATAGATGAACTAAAGAAGGAGATAGACAAGATATGGCAGTTACAAAAATCCATGCTATCAATGCTACCGTCGGAAGGGCAATAGACTACATTTGCAACCCCCATAAAACAGATGACAATGTGCTGGTGACCACCTTTGCCTGTGGCAGGGAAACGGCTGAGTACGACTTCAGATTTGCCCTCGGAAAGACAAACTCTCCCGGGCAGAATCTAGCCTATCATCTCATCCAGTCCTTTGCTCCGGGAGAAATATCCGGCGAGGAAGCACATCAGATAGGGAAAGAGCTTGCCGACCGTTTCCTGCAGGGCAGATATTCCTATGTATTTGCCACCCACATAGACCATGATCATATTCATAATCACATCATATTTTCAGCTACTGATAACATAGAGCACCACAAATTCCGTTCTACTTTCAAGAACTACTACCGTATCAGGGACATAAGCGATGAGCTGTGCGCCGAGCACAACAAATCAGTCATAAAAGACTTCAGGGAAACCGGGAAAACATATAATGAATGGTACCATGATAAAAAGGGAGATTCCTGGAAATCCCAGGTCAAGAAAGATATAAATGAGTGCATAAAAGCAGCACTCTCCTATGAAGAATTCTTAAGACTTATGAGAGAAAAAGGCTATGAAATCCACGGCGAAACATTCGGCGAAGGATCCGCAAAATACATCTCATTCCGACCCTTTGGTAAGGACAGGTTTGTAAGGGGAAGGGGCAACACCTTAGGACCGGATTATACTAAGGAAAGGATAAAAGAAAGGATTGAAGAAAACAGCCACTCTCCTATTCTGAAGAACTTGCGGAATGAAGGTGCCGTTCCCACAAAACTTGTTAACATTCCGGACGAAAAGAAAGCCGAAAGCATCGGACTTGCCAAATATGAAGACAAGGAAAATCTACATCGTATAGCAGCCATATACGAAGAGCTGGGGACATTAGGCCTGCAGTCAAGAGAAGACCTCCGAAGCCGTATAAAAGAGCTTGATACCGGAGCTACTCTGGATAAAAGAAGCGCAGCGTCTCTTGACAAAAAGATCAGGGAATTCCGCCAGATACTGACAGTCGCCAAACGGTATACAGAGAACAAAAAATATGGGGATAATTACGAAAAATCCAAGGACAAAGAAAGGTACGAAAAAGAACATGATTACCAGCTCCGGCTCTTCGAAGGAGCAAAGAGCTGGCTGAAAAACAGCGGCATAGATCCCGCTACATTAAAAGTAAAGGATATCGAAGAACACCTCCATAAACTTGAAGCCGACCGCAAGACTTTCTTAGCTTCTTCCGAAGCCAAAGCAGCCGAGCATGATCGACTCAAATCCATGGAAAAAAGCATCATAAAATTCCTTGAGGAACCGGGCAGATCAGAACCTCTCAGGAACAAAGACCGGAACTGGGAACTGTAACACTCTCTTTCTCCCTCTTCCTCTGCCTGTAGCGCCTGATCCGCTCTGCGTTAAGGCTCAGCTCCATAGCATTATAAACGCACTTCTTATAAGGCAGATAAGCCTGGACAGAAGCCCTGCTGATGTTCAGGCTTTTCTGTATCTCTGGGATAGTCTTGCCAGAAGCATATAGTTGGTTTATCTTCCGGCAAATATCCGAAGAATAAACCCCACCGGTGATAAGGAGCTTTATAACTTTGGATACCGAAAGATCCAGTTCCTTGCCAATCTGCCGGTATGAAAGCTTTCTGTCATAAAGCTCTTTTGTTATATCAATAAGTTCCTGCATTATTTTTTTCGGATCATAATCCGGTTTAAGCTTTTTGCGTCCCATATAGATCCTTATATTCCTATTTCATTTGTCAACTAATTCCTTTTTCATCATCAATTATAGTTGCTAATTAAATATCTTCATCATTCCATCAATAGCAGAAAATTTGATTGGTTCCATTTGAGGAATTCCTTCGACTTCGCTATAAATCATTGGAATATCTATTTTATTATCTTCGTCTTCTAGATTTAAAGAGCATTTTTTTAATAGTTTTCCAAATATACTTAAGACATAATAAGTATTATTATCTTTATCGTATTCTTGAGAAATAAGTCCCTGCATAATAAGCATAGATATCAATGCGTTGTTTTGAAAGACATCATAATAATGAGCGTCCCGCACATAATCCAGTTCTTCAGACGTACAATTTTGGATAATCTTTGCCAAACGAAAATACAAAGCATCATCCATACCACAAAGGAAATAGCATCTTGTTAAATTAGCATAATAATCCACCTTGTAATCTGATTCGAGAATATTGATTAAGTTTATTTGCTTTTTTACGAACGCAACATATTTTTTATTGTCCTTATTGAATTTTGAAGCAAATTTTACCTGATCACTGAAATTACGGAAAGTACCATAAAGATACCTTCTCATTTTCCCCCAAAAAATAGCTGTTGGCATATGAAACATTATATTTTTTATTTCTACCGCAACGTCGTATTGTAAAGCTTTATCATTGAATACCATAGCTTTTATAAAAGCCTCAATACCACCTTCTGCGTACTCCTTTAAATCCTCTGTCTCAATAATATGTGCAATAGTGTTATACTGACTGTCTATATTCCACATTCTGATTTTCCTCTCTTACTCTTTTGTTATCACATTCTCTAATTTATGTTCGTTTTTGCACTTATGAACTATCACAAATGCCGTCTTGCATCCTGTAACTTTAGCAATTGTAAGTCTATGTGTTCCATCTCCATATATAAAATATTTACCATTCTTCTCAATGACACTCGGCGGGTCATTTATCTTGTCTGAATTAATATAATCACTGAATGATAGTTTATCATATTTTTTAAAACTTATGGGTTTGTGACAAACCTCATTATCGAGAGCCTCATACCAGTTTAAAGGATTATGATTTCCATAACCCACTATTTTATCAACTTCAATATGCCTGTATATTGATTTTTCAAAACAATTGTCATCACTTAAATCTAAGGTTCCTTCATATTCTTCGGTATGCATTTCTTTAAGTTTATTTATCTTTTCATTATCCAAGCCTAATTGCTTTTCCTTATACTCCATGGTATGGTAATACTCTTGTGAATCTGTATAATCTTCTTTTTTCATTGTTATACTTCCATTAATTTAATTGGTATATTGTTAGCACTCTCATGAAATGTCGTCCTTCTGATCTGTCACTGTGACATTAGACTGCTCTACTTTGTGTCAAAAGGAAGGATTTTTATTTCACTAAAGGCGTTGCTGGAGGAAACCCTCCAGCTAGTGCGCCTATTTATTT
>JAGAAO010000021.1 GCA_017615275.1 Butyrivibrio sp. | reverse complement strand
AGCTGCAGTAGGCCGCTTTAAAAAATAAATAGATATGCGTATACCTGATTTACCAAAAGTATAATTTTAATTACCAAAAGTGTCAATAGGAAAATGAGAATAAATAATTTAAATTGTCCATTAACCATGCACGATGATAGCAAGAAAGGCAGCAGGATAAATATTTTTACCAAACGGTATTAATGTAATTGACAATTACCATTTGTATAATTAGAATGAAAATATCACAGCATAGAGAGGGGCGATCAGCATGGATAATTACTGAATTTAATCAAAAATAGAAATATGCGTATAATTTTTTGATTTAGAATTACCATTTGTATAATTTTGAAACAAGGAGCAGTCATGTTGAGACCGATTAAAGATTATAAGAAGCATGTTGTCTGCTATGCTGATGATGATACAGGCATTATTGAGTGCAAGTACAAGAGACAGACTACTGTGACAAAGGTACCCGTTGGAGGCACTTTTAGCATAGTCAGAGATAATACAAAAACAGATATAGAAAGAATAAGTATCACGGCATTTGATGTTAGAAGCATCCTGCTGTGATATGAAAATTTAAGAGCTGCAAGACGGCCGGTTATTGGTTCCAGAAATGGGACTGATGCCGGTCGTTTTTTGTACATAAAAGCATTACGGCAGGACATCCGTAACTGTCCTGATGGAAAATTGCTGCGTTAGACGTGACGTAGGTCTCAACGATGGACTGTCAAACAACTAAATAAAAGTCAGTTCTTTGAGGCGGGCTGACCACAAAACGAGATGGAGGATACATCTTGGTGGTCAGTTGCGCTTCTTTTTTGCCCTTTGGGTTCCTCCATCCGGACAAACGGAGGAAAAACACAATGGTAGAAAAGAAAAAAGACAGTAATTATCGTAACTTTAATAACCGAACAGCATTTGATGGAAGAGCTTTAAAACAGGGAGAGATTCTTGTTCCTGTAGTGCTTAGCCGAGATATGAAAGAGACTCTTAGGCCTGCAGGAATAAGGTTTGAGTATGCCGAGAGCTGGCATTTCCCTAACGCAAAAGAGATTGTTCCTGTTGTATTTATTCCTATAGAGGACGTTCCGGGAGCATTGGAAAATTCAATGAAGATATTTAATAGCGAGGTTGAATGGTATCTTAAGCATTTGGATGATAGAGACTTTGGCGGTGTTTCTCTTGATGCACTTATGCAGGGAGATGAGGATGACGGAAGTTATGATCCAACCGGAACAACTGATAATGAGGATACAGCTCTCCTTGAGCAGATTTTTGAAATGCTAATAGATGATCTTAATGAGCTTGACCCGAACATGGGACGGATTATAGAGCTTTTGGCTGAAGGGTATAAGAAAAAAGAAATTGTAGAGCTTGTTGACATTGGTAAAGGAAGAAGTCAGGCGTATTCCTTTATTGAAAAGACGCAGAAGCTTGCGAAGGAAATCTACTCTGAGCGATATAGCGATTAAAGATGTGTTTATAGAAGGTTTTGTGTGATAAAGTAAAAGAGTACTGTAATGATAGTTTTGCTTTTGGTTTGACAGAAAATATTATCGGGGTGACGAAATGACTAGAGGAAAAAGCATAAACATGTTTCTTATGGACGGCGATGTAAACGGTCGCATCAAATGTACTCTTGCAAACTGGACAGGACTTGCATTTAAGATTCCACGTACTGCTCTTGATCTATGCAAGGACCGAGATGAGCTTAAGCAGACGGGAGTATATCTTTTGTTTGGAAAAGATGACCAGACGGATAAGAGTGTTGTATATATAGGTCAGGCGGGGGTACGTAAGAACGGCGAAGGAATACTGAACAGGCTTTTTGAACACAACAGAAATCCTGAGAAGGATTATTGGACTGAGGCTATTGCCATCACAACATCAAATGATTCTCTCGGACCTACGGAGATAAGCTATCTTGAGCATCGTTTCTGCGTACTTGCAAAAGAGGCTAACAGGTACGAAGTAAAGAATGGCAATGATCCGACGCCCGGAAATCCATCGGAAGAGAAGATAAGCGAGCTTGAGGATTTCATAGATAACGCAAAGATCATTGTCGGTACTCTTGGACATAAGGTTTTTGTGCCGCTGGTGGCAGGAAGAACTGATGATTTGGGATTCGCTGGTAAGGAACCGGAGTTGTACTGTACCCGTAGTGGTGTAGATGCAAGAGGAGTTAGGACTTCAGACGGATTTGTTGTTAAAGAGGGGAGTAGGGTTTCTGAAGGATTTAAGCCGAGTTGCCCTGAACATATAATTAAGTGGAGAAAAAAGCATAGCGATAAGATAGATGAGAACAATGTCCTATTGGAAGATATTCTGTTTAATTCCCCGTCAGGTGCTGCTGCGTTTGTTTGTGGAGTGGGGCTTAACGGAAATGTCGAATGGAAAACAGCCGACGGAGTTACACTAAAAGAACTTGACGCAAACGAAGAATAATGATTACAGAGCCATTACATTTGATGATTTTACATCGATGTGGTGGCTTTTTTGCTGCGTGAAAGCGCTTGATAAAAGATAAATTTATGTGATAATATGTTAATAAAAAGTTCTTAAAATTAAGGAGAGAGAAAAGTATTGGCGACTGAAGATAAAGTCTTAATGGACACAAATGTGTTCACGGGGATAGTTGAAAACATAAGGGGAGCGGCGGCTTACTGCACTTTGTCTGAAGACCCATTGCAGAAATTAGATACATGGGAAGGCATATCTGCAGGAAGGAAAATGAACGAGATCTTAAAGCAGTTTTATAAGACAACCGAATTATACAGATCGGAAGCATCTGAATCTCTGCCAAGAGCGCTTCTTACATTACGTGACGGTATGATTGCAGTTGATAAAGAAGCAAGTGAAAACCTCACAGTAGAGAAGGTTACAGCTTCGGGAGGTGGCAAACTTGAGCAGAAGAGGTGATATTGTTTCAGAGATTCATCACCTTGAGCGCAAGATTGATGAATGCAGAGAGAAGATTTCGAGACTTTTGGATGAAAAGGCAAAAATAGAGAAAGCTAAAGCTGAAGTTGAAGAAGGAGCTTCTATTCCAAACAAATCCTATGATATGACCGTCTGTGAAAAGTGGCGGGGAAAACTTGAATCAGAAGCAGAGGGATATCAGACGGAAATAAACCGTCAGCATACTATATGCCTGAATGATATATCTAAACTTTTGTCGGATATCCAAAGGATAATTGAGAGGTTAAACGAAATGATAGAAGAATACGAAGAAAGGATATCAGATTTAGAGGCAGAACTTGCGGCGCTTCCGGATAATGAGTAAAAGGTATTTAAATGGGGTATAGAAACGATTTATATGACGCCGGCGAGTGGGATTTAAAGAGCTCTTCGGCATTAACATACGATGCAGAAAAAGTTGCAGATTTTATTGAAGATCTGCGATATGTAAATGAAAAATACAATGATAAAATAGGCATGCTTGGTACAGAGTATGATCATTACCGTGACAATCAGACTTTTGTAGGAAGAGCGGCAGATGCTTCAAAGTATGCAATAGAAAGTAAACAGAAGGGGTACCTTCACGAGGGTGTTTATAATATCGAAAAAGCTATCTATGACAAATACTGTTGCTTGGATGATATGTTTAAGGCAATGGTTGATCCGTCACCTAAAGCCAGAATAGATACAGACGTAATAGAAAATGTAAAATGTGATTATGTAAGACAGGCTGAAACAGCTGATATTGCAGGACGTGTGCTTGAGAATAGCTCAAGATTTATTGAACAAGAATTTGGAGACCTTGGTCATGTTACGCAGATAAACTATAATGACGTAAGAGCTATATACGATGAGTTTAACGGAAACGGGGGATTTCTGGATAAATGCGTTAAGCGGATGGAGGATTATGAAACCGAAGCTTTGACGAGTGTTGATAATTCGAATCTTGAATATCAGGTTTCTGATCTTCAGAGCGCCATCACAAGGGCTTCAGGTGGCCTTAATGATATGAAAACGTATGATCCGAGTATGCCTAAGAACTCAATCAGCCTTGTTGCGCTTGGGGCAAATATGGGCGGAGTAAATCCATTTAATCCTACAGCCTTGGCAGCGTGTGGACAGGTAACGACTTTAAATCAGATAGATGATGCTACAATACAAGAAATTCAAGCAATAGCAAGAGAGTTTTTGATTGCAAAAGATTATGCTATGGCTGAAATTGATCGAATACTTTTAGAATTACCTAGGATTTTAGCTGAAGCAGATGGTCCTTATCCGGTAGGAGATTTAATTGCTTTAGGTCTTCTTGTAATCGATGCTATTATGTTATCTATACTTATTGCAAAACATCTTGCTGAAAAACATATACATTTTAGTAAGCCAAAAGGGAAAAGCAAGGATAAGTCAAAAGATAAAACCAAAGATAAACCAAAAAAAGAATTGCCTCACCGCAAAAATAAAGATGGAGAGCCTCTAGGGAAGAATGGTCCTGAATTCGAATCGGATACAAAATGGCGAAGAGGTAAAACTGAAAGAGTAGATGTAGAAAACCCAAATCCAGGAAAGGGAGGCGGCAACGTGCATTATCATGATGCACAAGATGAAAAATATATTTTTGACCCCGTAGATGGAAAACTTTATCTTGATGAAGAACCATATCCAGAAGCTCCGCCTAGGATTCAGAGGGTGTTAAAGGATCCAGCGATTCAAAAAGCAATAAATAAAGCGTTAAAATTTTTGGGTGAACCACCATATTTTAAATAGAGAGGACTAAAAAATGATTATAATGAATAAGCTTATGCAGGAAGAATTTTTAAAAATCAAGGATATGGATAATACATTTGATTTTACTGGGAAGCTTTCTGTAATTAATCCTACGATATATAGGATTGAAGATGGGATTTTTATAAAGATAAATGACAAAAAAAAGCTGTCTGAAGAGACGGTTTCTTATTATGATTATGATGAATTATCTGACTTTGAATGGAGCCGGAGCGAGTTTCTTATTGATAGCTATTTTGATGGAATAACATATGAGCAAAGTTTAAGGTTAGCGTTTGATATTGTTGAGCTTTGGGGATATAAATTTCATGCTTTATTCCCAGATGAAGAATTCCATATCGCCATTATTGTCAGCAATATTGATGATACAGATATGAAAACAGTAATGCTAAGGTATTATACATACAGAGGTGAGGATAGTTTTCATTTAAAATTGGATTCTTTAGATAATAATTTTAATGCAATCTTGGTAAACGTTGTTGAAGCAGATGTAGAATATTACGAAGATGACGATGAGGACGACGTTGACAGTGGTGCAATAGAGGACGACGGGGAAACATAAGTGTAATATATTTTTAAGATGCTACTACTAACAAGTCTTGGAGATACGTTGAGATTTTTATCAAGTATCCAAGATGCGATAAAAAACATCTCCGGACTTATTAAGGACTGCGAGATTAAGAAAAATGCTCTTGAAGCAGAATTGGACAACTTTTTGCCGGTGAAATAAACACTCATGCAGCACTGAACCTCAATACAATCCGGTGCTGCATTTCTTTTAGTCTTTTTTATAAAAAGGTGTTATATAACCGTCTGCTCTTAGCAGTATATCTGGAAACCATGATGGATTTTTGGCCATAGCCGCACATATCTCAGTAAGAGGAGTATCTTCTGTACATTCGATAAGAAGCTCGTCATGGATATGGCCGCAGATAAATGCTCCGGGAAGATTCATCATGGCATTCATAAGGAGATCTCTTGAAACAGCCTGTACGATGTTCTCGACAAACTTTGGACCGTAGCTTTCAAGGCGTTCCCATTTCTTAGTAGCACCGATCCCTTCATAGGTTACGCTTTCGCCGCCAAACTTGTTCTCACCGATCCTTGGCTTTATATAGGTGAGCTTACGGCCGGATGGGAGAGTGATGAAGAGCATGCCGCTTCGCCAAGTAAAAATAATTCCATGAGTTTCTGTGCTGCTGTGCATTTTAACAGCGTTCTTCACAGCACTATCGACATCCCACCACAAAGTTACAATATTTGGATTGGCCTCTCTCCAAGCATCAACAAGGGGCTGAAGTTCTTCTTCAGAATGGCCCATATCTATAGCGCCCATTGCTTTTAAGGCTCCGACTGATCCACCATATCCTAAAGCAAGTTCTGCGATTTTTCCTTTTTGACGAAGATGGCTGTTAATACCGTGCTTTTCGACAGGGCAGTTAAACATCTTTGAAGCACTGGCACAGTAGATATCAAGCCCGTCTCTAAAGGCTTTCTGGCGCCATGTTTCTTTAGCAATAGCAGCAATAACCCTTGCTTCAATAGCGGCAAAGTCTGCCACATAGAACATATATCCGGGACGAGCAATAAACGCTGTTCTTATGAGCTGAGAGAGAGTATCAGGGATATCATCATATAGCATTGTTAGAGCTTCGTAATCACCAAGTCTAACAAGTTCCCTGGCCTGCCTTAAGTCATCCATATGGTTTTGCGGAAGGTTCTGCAGTTGGATAAGCCGTCCTGCCCATCTGCCTGTCCTGTTTGCTCCGTAGAACTGAAACATCCCTCTTGCACGCATATCAGAGCATGCAGCATTCTCCATAGCTTGATATTTTTTCACAGAGCTCTTTGCAAGTTGCTGACGGAGTTTAAGCACATCCGCAACGTCTGATGGGACAGTCTTTATAAGGTCAGCGATTGCTTTTTTATCTAAGGTGTCGGTTTCTATTCCGTTTGCTTCGAGCCAGTCCCTCATCTGTAATACTGAGTTTGGATTATCAAGCTTTGTTTTATCTTTAAGCGCAGATATAAGAGCGTCCTTACTTAATGCATCAAAATCTATCGCGTTCTTTACTAAGGTCATATCAAGAAGGATGCCTCTATCGTTTATTTCCTGATCCTTGTGATATTCCTTCCAGATTGAAGCAGGAACAGGAAAGCGTGATAGTTTTTTCTGTATTGCCTGTTCAACTTCAACGTCTCTGATGTTGTATTTCTTAAAAGTATCCCATTTTTCTTTATCGTGGAAATACATATTTCTTGTACGTCCGCCATTGGTTTTAGTGGGAGCGCAGGGAGTGCAGAAGTATTTGATTAAAGCTTTACCTTCCTTCATTTTCTGCTGCTCAAGGCCAAGAACAGCTCCTACGCCTTCAAGGGAAAGTGGGAGACCCAAGTAAGCGGACCATACCATGCTGCATCTCCAAGAGATGGGACTAAGAAATGTGTTTGTAGTATCATCAGGGGCACCGTATCCGGTAAACGCATTAGGGTAATGAGTTCTTATGTATTTACTAAGGCAGATGCGCTCAAAAGTAGCATTAAATGCCCACTTTATAACATCCGTAGATACTATGGCTCCTATTAGCCATGATGGAAGAGTTTCTCCTTGCGCAAGGTCAATGACCTCTACATCTGAGCCATCTATAGAGTAGGAGAATAAAAGGATTTCAAATTTGGGAGAGTCCGCGTATTTGTATACTCCGGATTTTTTAATGTCGACATCTGAAAATGTTTCAAGGTCGATTGATATTGAAGTTATGTGATCTGGTTTTGTCATGATAAACACCTTTTTTGAGTTTTTATTTGTTTATAACAAAGGCAGCCAGGTTGCCCCAGCCGCCTTTAAGGAAGGAGTGTATATTAGGAAAGAAAATCGTCATCTTCCTCTGTAGCAAAGTCAGCTGCAGCACTTGCTTTACCACCAAGCGGCTCACCGTCGCGAAGCTTTTGTAGGTTATTAAGCCCGCAGGCAATACCGCGATTACCGTTTGAGTTAAAGGCATAAAGGCTTATAGAAGCTCTTCCATAAACGCCGCTATATACTTCATTGCGATTAAGGATAGGAGCCGTACTTGCATCAACAATTTCAGGAGCTGATGTAGCGTTTGCGTTGATGAAGTAGCTGTTTTTATATGCTTCATCATCGGGACGCTCGATATCACCATCACGAAGAGGAGTCTTAATTGCAGAGAGAGGAGGGATAGATCTTCCGTTACCTTTGAGCTTTCCTTCACCTTCTTCATATGCAGCCTGAATCGCCGCTTTTATCTTGTTTACTGTTACAGTATCTGACTTAGGGATGATAAGAGATACGCTGTATTTTGGAGTTCCTCCGTTGATTGAAACAGGCTCCCATACATTTGCATAGGACCATCTTGTGTTTACTCCTGTGATTACTTTTGTTGGGTTTAATACTTTGTTTGACATGTTCATTTCCTCCGTTATTCGTTTTTAAAATCATCTGCAGCTGTGCTCATTACAGGTCTTTTATCAGACTCAGGAACAAGCGTTGGTTTTCCGGGTGCCTTGTATATAAGATCACCAAGTAGTTCTTCAAAATTCTTTTTTCCAAGAAGATTACTCATAGCGGTAATGCTATAGAGCTTCTTTTCATATGGATCGAAGCCTGCTTCTTTTACTCTTTTAGCAACAGCATCTTCATCTGTGTATTTACGAGTGCTTCTTCCTTCTACGAGCTTGAAGCCATCAAAGTGTGTGCCTGTCTTAGCCTTTGATAGAGCATATTCTTTTACGTCGCCTCCCCAGGATATAAGCTGATCGATACGGGGCAGGATAGCAGCTATCTCTGTATTTCCAAGTGATGAAGGCATCTTAAAGTCGTATTGTGCAAGTTCTAAGTTCTTTTCAGCTCGTTTCCTGCAGGTTGCTCTTACTTTACAAAACTTACAGTGTTCGCCTGCATTAAACTCGCCTTTGCCTTCATAGGCAAGCTCTGCAGTTGGTTTTAATACTTCTTCGGCCCATTTTAGAAGTTCCTGCTTGGTAATGCTCCAAGTAGAGATATTTGCTTTTCTTGGCTGGAAGATTGTCATCTCGATTCGGTCTATATCATATAAGTCATCAAATGCTTCCAAGGCTCCTAAGGCGTAGCACATCATCTGAGTATTTCCTTTGCTTTCAACAAGGACTCCAAGACCGTGCTTATAGTCGATTATGTGGAGCACTTCATCTGCAATGATCACGCAGTCGCCTGTTCCAAAGCCGTCCTTTACATAACGGGAGAAGTCCAGGCGCTGTTCAATAAATATGAGCGGATCAGGGCAGTATTCTTTTGCTTTTTCATATTGTTCAAGAACAAAGTCGCGGTAGCTTTCTGCGCAGAACTGCATCTCTGTATTGTAGTAGGTTAGATTCTCTCGCGGGTCAGATACCTTTTTTCCTAGAGCGTTTTCTACAAGGAATGCGCACAGCTCATGGCAATCTGTGCCTTCCTGGGCAAAGGCTGATGATTCATCACTTATTCCTGCGCAGAGCTTTGCTGAAGGAGGGCAGTTAAGCCATCTGTGTGAAGCTGATGCTGATAAAAATGCGTGATTAGGCATTAAGCATTTCCTCCGCTCTTTTTACTAAAGCAGGAAAGTCCTCTTCCTTAACTTCGCTAAGGCGGTTTACGCCAAACTCTGTAAGGAGTGCTTTTGCTTCAGCTTTCTTCCCGTTACCTGCAAGTGTTGCCATGACTCCACGTACTTCTTGGAAGGTATATGTTTTCTCCGTAGGCTCTGGTTTTACTTCTTCAGTTATTGATGGAGCGGCTTCCTTAGCTTCCTTTGTTTTCTTAGTAGGAGCTTTTTTTACAGCTTTCTTTTCATCATCAGCAATGCTCTTTTTAAGCTCATTTGCAGCGGTAGCCAAGTTCTTTGCTGCAGTTACCATTTCATAGAGTGCTGCGTCCATTGCTTTTAATAATTCTGTGTCCTTATCCATTTTCTTTTTCCCTTCTTTCATTAGATTGTCTTACTTTGTTTGCCAGTTTCTTTGCTACGACGCTGATCGCGATAAGAGTATCTATAAGCTCTTCATCAGCGCCACGCTCTGGGCAGGCAGATTTCTTTTTGTTACCCATCTTTTTAACCTCGCTTTCCGATTGGCTTTTTTGCCTTTCTAATTTCCTAAGGGAACCCCAAAAGTAAAAATCCGGTTTTTTTGAAAAATATTTAAAAAAATTTTTTTGAGACTTTTTTCTAAAAATGCCGGATTTTTGTTTTGCCATTTCCCTTAGGAGGTTGAAGGGGATAAGTCCTCTATCTTTTACGAAAGGAGAAAGGCAATGAGGTTTTATGGATTCAACCACGAAGGTTACAGT
>JAGAAO010000020.1 GCA_017615275.1 Butyrivibrio sp. | reverse complement strand
CTTCATCAGTGAGATTTATGTGATATTTTTTTGGTCTGCCTGCCATTGTTATGCCTCCGAGCTTTTTCTTTTATTTTATCAAGAAATGGCTCGGATTAATAGAGATAATTTGATTAAATATCAACGTGCCAGCACACTAGTAGGAGTAATAGATCTGCGTCATCATATAGATCATCCAATTCTCGGGACATGGGGCGGTCACTGTGGATACTCTGTCAGACCTTCTGAAAGAGGAAAGGGATACGCCACGGAAATGCTCAGACAGAATGTGCTTAACGCCGATAAAATTGGCATTGAGAGGATGCTTGTGGTATGCGATGAGGATAATATTGCCAGCGAAAAGACAATACTTGCAAACAGCGGACATTTTGAAAAAATCATAGAAGTAGACGGCTGCAGGATGAAACGATTTTGGATAAATACGAATCGGAAACAATCTAGGGGACGGGGGTAGTGGTCCATTAAGATCTCGACAAGTTTGATGATTGAATTCCGATTTAATTGATGATGTTTTTTGTTGACAGAAGATAGTACATGAATTAAAATGACGCCAAGTCACTTATAGATGACTTGGCGTCATTTTATGTAAACGCTTGATTTATTGTAGTCCATAATAAGCTGAAGCAGTGGGAGTTAGTTATGCCAAGAGTAACTGAAGAATACTATGAAATAAAGAAGAAGGAGATTATCGATGCGGCTTATCGTGTGTGTCTTAAGAAGCCTATAACTGCGATAGAGATGAAGGATGTGATAGCTGAGGCAGGCTATTCACATGGCGCTATATACAGATACTACAAGGACCTGGATGAGATTCTCAGCGATATGGTAATCAGGATCAATACCGAAAACAGATTGGACGGAAAGGTAGAGAAGATTCTTTCCGAAGCAGGAACAGAAAACTGGGAGACGGGAGTAAGAAATATCTGCAGCGGTCTTTCAGATTACTTACAGAAGGTCGGGATTGATATTCTTAAGGTTTCAATCTACTGTGATGTACTTGCAATGAGTGATCCTGAGAGAGTTCTGAAGATGGCAGAGAAACTTGGGAATAATGCGCAGAGTCCGATGCTTTATCTCACAAACAGACTGAGTGAGTATCTTACGGAAGTTATGAAGAAGAATAAACTCAAACCGGTTAAAAGTATAAAGGAGATAATGGAATTCTTTGTTGCTTCATATCACGGCATAGAAACAGGGTATGTACTGAGGGAGAACTATAGAGCAGAACTCTTAAGAGGAAGTTACAAATCGGATGAAATGTTTTCGTGTCTGGCAGAGTCCATGATATTTATGATGGGAGGGCGTTAAATGTTTTATAACGCAAAAGAAGATGATTTAAAGATAAGTACGGGGAATGTACACTATATAACCTTCGGTAAAGGCAATAGGCCTCTTGTTATGATACCGGGACTCAGACTTTCAAATATAGAAGGCGGTTCAAAACCGGTTGCCTGGTTCTACAGGATGTTTGCAAAGGATTATAAGGTTTATATGTTCGACAGAAAGGATAACATTAAAGATTCCGTTACCATTCATGATCTGGCTGTGGATACTGCAGAAGCGATGAAAGCACTCGGGATAAAGGATGCCTATATTTTCGGGGCTTCCCAGGGAGGTTCTATAGCACAGGATCTTGCCATACATCATCCTGAGCTGGTAAAGAAAATGGTTCTGGGCGTTACACTCAGCAGACCGAATCCCACAGTGGAAAAGAGTATCAATCTTTGGGTAGATATGGCAAAGAATAAGGGGTTAAGCGCAGTAGCTGAGGATTATACCTATAGGGGATTTTCGGAAAGCTATCTGAAGAAGAATAAGATGTTTATCCCACTGTCATTAAAGACTCAGAAGTTTATGGATAAGGACAGATTCATAACTCTTGCGAAGGCAGTCCTTACAGTTGATACCTATGACAGACTGGATGAGATCAAATGCCCGGTTCTGGTGCTTGCCGGAGGACAGGATAAGATAGCATCAAGGGCAGCATCGATAGAGATAGCCGAAAAGCTGGGATGCGACTATTACATTTACGAAGAACTGGGACACGAAGCATATAGTGAATCCGGGGATTTTAACAGAAGGATATATGAATTTTTCAAAAAAGAAATCGTAAACCAACCTGGGGACGGGGTTAGTGGTCCATTAAGATCTCGACAAGTTTGATTAGAGAAGAAAAAGAATAATATGATGGAAGTAGGCAGGGGCGTGAAAACGCCCTTGTTTTCTGTTTGTGCGTTGGATAGAATAAAAAATGGTGGTTTAACAACATATTATATTGCGGTATTACATGGGGGACTGGTATGAAAAACATCAAAGTAGTAGCATTGCTCGTAGTTTCAATCTTTACATCAACATTACTTCTGGCAGGATGTACAGACGTAGTTGTGTCCGAGACATCACAGACAGAATCTGTTGCTTTGGCAGAACCTGCAACACCTGAAGTACAAGTTGCTTCTGAAGGTACATCTGTTGAGTCTCAGGTTACGCCTTCCACCAAAAACAACAGCCTAATAAAGCATCACTCCACAGAACACGCATATAAACATGGTGAGGATGGATATTACAATCTTCTGGAAAATGGTGTGGAATTTGAATTGAATTCGCAGCTTAGCGGAACATGCTGGATCTGTGCTTCAGCCTGCGCCATGATGACCTCTTATCAGATGAAGCATGCCGGAAAGATTGAGCTTGACCAAATGGACCTTCTAAATGAGATTTACAACGATGATAAGAAAGAAGGAGTTTTTGTTGCTAAGGGCGTATACAAGGGTGATATTGGAGGTTCAGGATTCTTCGTAACGAATGAACTGGCAAATGGATTTGGAGACGGATTGGTACTGGATCATGCAATTAGCGCTCAGAATTGGTCTATAGACGAAGTTAAAGAAGGTATAAAAAAATACGGAGCTCTATATATTGGAATTCCGGATCCTTCGAGTAAAAAAGGAACTTATGACAATTTTTACACCTTGAATTGCCCTAACCCCAACGATAGTGAATTTGATCACTCCATAGCAGTGGTTGGATGGGATGATTCTTTTCCAAAAGATTATTTTTATGAGGAGGCTTCCCAAGACGGTGCATGGATCACCTTCAACAGCATCTATCCGCTCGGATTTTACTATGTTTCTTATGATACACCCTTTGACCAGCTCTATGATACTCCACTATTTTTGTCAGTTACGGACGGGTATTCTAAAGTAGCGTCTTATGACTGTGGACAGTGGGGCACAGCGCCTGTCAGTACCGGTGGAGATACCACAACAGCTAATATCTTTAAGGAAAAAGGCACACTTTCAGCAGTAGGAACCTATACTACTTCAGATGATACAGAGCTGACAATACAGATCATGACTCCTGACCTTACGGAATGCCTGTATTCCCAGAAATGTCACGCGGAAAGAAAAGGTTATCATGTGTTTGAGCTGGAAACACCTATGAATGTAGAGGAATACGCGATTGCTGTTACTTATTCGGATGGCGCTCCGGTAGAAGGTGAAGCCACAGAGCTTTCCAAGGCAATTTACACTGAGGTAACAAGCGAGCAAGGTCAGTCTTTTGTCCTGATCAATGGCAAGTGGCTTGATTTGAGTAAAAAAGAGACTTGGGATGTGCTTGGATGCGAAACAAACAACGCATGCATTAAAGCATTATACTCTTCATGAACTTATATAAAAAATCTGATTGTTGGCAAGGGTTATAGAAGAGATGGTGTTGGCAGTAAACTTGTTGCGGCTGTCGAAAATGCATACAAAGGGAAAGGCTATGAAAAAATAGCACTTACAACTTTTGGATTTCAGGCACCGGAATTTTATAAAAAACTTGGATATGAATTGGAATTTGTCCGCAAGGACAATGATCCAAAGCTTAGCAAATACTTTTATTTGAAGAAGATATAATTTTATCAGGTTTTATAGATGATACAGTTTATATAGAGGGGAAGTTGATGGAGAAGAATGAAATAGTATTGTTTGAATCCAAAGATAAAAATGAAATGACCATTAAAAAAGGGAAGGATAATTAGGCGATGATGTACATCGACTCATTTCGATTTCCGGGAGTGAATGCGGAGGAACAGTTTGTTAATTACATAAGAAGAACATGCTATACATCCTTTTATCCGTTTGGAGTATTTGCGACCAATCAGCTGCAGGCTTTAGAATTTTCCGAGATAACAATTCTGTATGGAAATAATGGCTCAGGGAAAAGTACAGCGCTTAATTTGATAGCTGAAATGCTTAAGGCTGAGAGGGATACATTGTATAATCGCAGCAGCTTCTTTGGGGATTATATCGGAATGTGTAAGTTTGAGATGACTCCGGGGGAAAGACCTGAAGAAATCAGAATGATCACCAGTGATGATGTGTTTGATTTTATGCTTAATCTGAGAGCTTTGAATGATGGAGTCGATCGCAAGAGAGAGCAGGTTTTTGACGAGTGGATTGAAAATAGGAATTCGAAATTTCAGATGAAATCACTTGATGATTATGAGCAACTGAAAAAAATTGTAGAGGCTCGATCCAAGACTCAGTCAAGATATGTCAGGGAGGCAATCGGAAGTAATATTATTGAACACAGTAATGGAGAAAGTGCACTGCAGTATTTTTCCGAGAAGATAAAAGACAATGGTTTGTACTTACTTGATGAGCCGGAAAATTCTCTTTCACCACAGAGACAGATTGAATTACTTCAGTTTATTCAAAATTCAGCGCGATTTTTTGGGTGTCAGTTTATAATCGCGACTCATTCGCCATTTCTCCTTACTCTAAAAGGAGCAAGAATTTATGATCTTGATGCAACCCCGGTTGATATCAAGAAGTGGACGGAACTTGATGGCGTCAGGACATATTTTGAATTTTTTGAGCAGCACAGAGAGGAGTTCTTATAATGCTATGCACAGTAATGGGAAAAACAGTATCTTCCACAGGTATTTGAAGGAACGAAAATGATGATAACTTGGATAATTGCGACCTTGTGTGCTTTTTATGTGAAAGGCTTGTGTGGCTTTGCCAATACTTTAGTCTTTACGTCAATTCTGAGCTTTGGCACAGCTAATATTAATATCTCGCCGGTTGAGCTGATTCTTGGAGATCCAACCAATTTGATAATAAGCTGGAAAGAAAGGAAATCCATAGACTGGAGAATATGCCTTCCACTGGCGGGGATGGTGATTGTTGGAAGTCTGGCAGGAGTTCTTTTTCTAAAAAATGCGGATATTACGGTTGTCAAAGTGATGTTTGGCGTTTTAATCATATTTGTTGGATTGGAGATGATCGTTCGGGAGATATCCGCTAAAAAAAGAGAACAGTCGAAGATTCTGTTAACGGTAATAGGTGTGCTGTCAGGTTTTTTGTGTGGATTGTATGGCGTAGGAGCTTTACTTGGAGCATATGTAGGAAGAACCGCGAATGATTCAAAAGCTTTCAAGGCAAATATTTGCACGGTATTCATAATAGAGAATTCTTTTAGAATTATTCTGTACAGTATTTATGGAATTATGACGATAGCCGCACTTAAGCGAGCTCTCATCCTTGCGCCGTTTATGCTGGCGGGACTTGGAGCAGGAATGATCAGCGCCAAGAAGATAGATGACAGAACAGTAAAAATGATTGTAGTTGTAATGCTGATCATTTCAGGAATTTCCCTGATTTTAACCAATATAATTTGAGAGGGGATAGTTGATAATTATGAAGACTGTAATCAAGTCCAATATAGTAGATGCGTTAAAGGAGGTTGGTCTTCAGAGTGGAGATTCTGTAATGGTGCACACTTCACTTGGAAAGATTGGCTATGTATGCGGCGGCGCCCAGACTGTCATAGAAGCTTTGATTGAAGTGGTGGGGCAAAATGGAACTATCATTATGCCTACGCAGTCGTGGAAAAATCTTGATCCGGAAACAGGAGTGCATTGGGATGCTGATGAGGCTGACTGGGATATAATACGAAAAAACTGGCCTGCGTATGATAAGTCGATTACTCCGACTAACACAATGGGAGCAGTTGCTGAGATGTTTCGTTCATGGCCCGGAGCAATAAGAAGCGACCATCCGGCCAGGTCTGTTGCAGCCTGGGGAAAAAACGCAGAATATCTGACTGCAGATCATGTTCTTTCGGATATATTCGGGAACACATCTCCGCTTGGAAAACTTTACGAACTTGACGGGAAAGTTCTAATGATCGGTGTGGATTATGATAAGAATACTTCCATTCACTTGGCAGATGTTCGTGCTGAGTATCCGGGCAAGCATAACTGCATTGAGCATAGTGCAATCATGGAAAACGGTGAGCGAGTTTGGAAGGAATATGAGACACTTTTTGTGGACGGAGAGGATTTTATTGATATAGGGTCTGCTTTTGAAAAAGCATATGCTGTGAACTCGTTAAAACTGGGAGAGGCTGAAATAAAGCTAATGAAACAGCGTGAATTAGTGGACTTTGCTGTGGAGTGGATTGAAAATAACAGAAAAAGATGATTACGGTTAGCAGGAAGTTTTACATTGTTTAAACCAAATAGTTCGCAAACTACACCGACTGTTTTATTTTAAGAAAAGGAAACTCAAATGAAAACAAGAGAAGAAGCACTTAAGTATGGTCTTTCATTTCCGGACACCTATAAGGAGGCACCGTTTCGTGATCCTAACTGGCAGCTGATTCGGGTAAAAAAGTCGAAGAAAGCCTTTTTGTGGACATATGAAAAAGACGGTTTTATAAATTTGAATCTGAAGGTCGATCCGAGCTGGCGGGACCTTTGGCGAAAGACATATAAATCGGTACTTCCTGCTTATCATCAGAATAAAGAGCATTGGAACACGGTTGTTCTGGATGGCTCAATTCCTGATGATGTCATAAAGAGGATGATTGCTGAAAGCTATGATCTTGTTACGGATTCTCCTACAAAAAGAATATATGAAGCGGTAAAGAGAATTCCGAAGGGCAAAGTTGCCACGTATGCCGACGTTGCAGAGATGGCAGGAGATCGGAAGATGGCGAGAGCAGTTGGAAATGCTCTTCACAAAAATCCCGATCCGAGTACGATACCATGCCACCGCGTTGTGAATTCCAAAGGCGAACTTGCCGGTGAATATGCCTTTGGAGGAGCATGGAAGCAGGCAAAGATATTGGAAAGTGAGGGAGTTGAGGTTATAGAGGACAAAGTGAATCTGGAGAGATACAGGATGCATTTTGATCTCAATACCGAAATTTAAAATGACATTTGATAATAAAAAGTCTTAGAAACCTACAGTTTCTGAGGCTTTTCTTTTGCTTCGAAATAAAATCGACTATAAGTCGAAAAATTCTTGACATCTCTTTGACAGATATATGTCGGAGTTTTTGTGAGCGCTGTATTTTCAGCACTTCTCGAGCCCGCATTTCGCGCAACTATAACTGACCTTCTTACGGAAAAAGAGTATTCGAAAGCAAGCGGACTTGTCTCGCTTGCGGGAAGTGCGAGATACCTTTTCGCGCCGGTCATTGCGATATCTTCGGTAGTGACACTTTTTATGGGCGTCTTCCAGATACTTGCAGAGCCACTCATTCTATCTTTTGCTGATGCTAAGACCCTCGGTATTGCCGAGACTGTCTGCGCTTGTGGAATGTTGACAAGCGGCATGATACTTGGTATAAGAGGGATCAAAAGACATTTCGCGGCTGCACTTGGTATATCGCTGATGTTGGCTGGGATATTTATGTTCGCATTTGGAATGAATGAAAGTATTGGCATAATATGTTGTTTGGGATTTATGTTTTTTGCGATGCTTCCTGTTGCGAACAACTGCATTGACTATCTGCTTCGGACAAACATTGCAGATGAGGCACAGGGACACGCCTGGGGACTTATCGGCTTTCTGTCACAGATTGGATATATTGTAGCGTACGCTGTATCCGGTTTTGCTGCAGATACAGTAGGAATTACAACCGGGCTTGGAGTCGGAAGAGGATCTGCCATTGTGATACGGATCTCAGGAGTGTGCCTTGCCATGACATCGGTATTAATTCTTTGCATCGGAAGTATTCGCAAACTTGAAAAGGGGGACAAAAAATCTTGACTAAAAGAGCTATCATTTTTGACTTGGACGGTACATTGTGGGATTCGTCAGAGCAGGTGGTTCCTGCGTGGAATATAGCGCTTGCAAGACATGCGGAACTTGGGAAGCAGATAACGACCAAAGAGATGAACTCTTTTTTCGGAAAAAATATTGATGAGATAGCGGCGCTGTTACTTCCCGATGTTGAAAAAGCAAAGCGCCTCAGTATTGTTGAAGAATGTTGCGATGAAGAGCAGGTGTATCTGAGAGCAAACGGAGGAACGCTATATCCTAATCTTCGGGAAACGCTGGCAGCTCTTAAAAAGAACTATCATCTGTACATTGTAAGTAATTGTCAGGAAGGATATCTGAATGCTTTTCTCGATTACCATGATATGCGTGAGTTTTTCGACGATGTAGAGATGTCGGGCAGAACGAAGAAAAGCAAAGGCGAAAATATCCGAATGGTCTTCGACAGGAATGCTCTTGATGAGGCGATGTACATCGGCGATACGATGGGAGACTTGAATGCAGCCGGTCAAGCAGGAATAGAATTTGTTTATGCAGAATATGGGTTCGGCGATGTTGGGGAATGTAAGTATTCAATATCAAGTATTGATAAGTTACCGGAAGTGGCAGACAGAGCGTGCCGGCCGCAATGTTAGTTTGCGTTGCTTGATGCAACAGGCATATTTATGTAAGGCTTAAAATCAGTAGATAGGTAAACAATGGGAGGATATAAATATGTTCAGTGAAAACTTAAAGGCACTTAGAAAAGAAAAAGGATATACTCAGGAAGAACTCGCGATTAAATTAAATGTTGTAAGGCAGACTGTCAGCAAATGGGAAAAAGGATTGTCGGTGCCGGATGCAGACATTCTCTGTGTGATCGCGGAAATATTGGATACTGATGTGAGCGCGTTGCTTGGCGAAAAAATCGAAGATGAGAGTTCTAAGAATGCTGTCGCAGAACAGCTTGCAAAGATCAGCGAGCAACTTGCAATTAAGAACAGACGCAGTAAAAAAATCTGGAAAATACTGGGAATAAGTGTAGCAGTGATTTTGGGTATTTACATATTGCTGATGGTAGTTTCATTTTATGTATTTAACAATATAACTACTACTTCCACTACTCAAGTCGAAACGATTGAAATTTCTGAAGAGGACTTGGAGGAATTGGGAGAGTGAAAGGAATTATATGATACATACATTATCTTCTGCACATGTGCATAGCACATTTTGCGACGGAAAAAATACAGTACTTGATATGGCACGTGCAGCGTATGAAAAGGGATTTGTTTCACTTGGTTTTTCTTCCCACGCACCGCAGACATTTGACCCGAGATGTTGCATAGCTCCGGAACGTGAGAATGAATATAAAAAAGAAGTGCTCCGTATAAAGGAAGAATACGCAGACAGGATGGCAATCTATCTGGGAACTGAGAGAGATATGCTGAGCTGTGCCGAGATGATAGATTACGAGTATTATATTGCATCTGTGCACTATTTTAATACACCTGATGAGGACTACATTCCTATAGATGGTTCAGCCGAAAAGATGAAGAATTATGTTGAAAAATATTGCGATGGTGATGGGATAAAAATGGCAAAGCAGTATTTTTCTCTGGTTCGTGATTATGTACTTGAAATAAAGGCGGATATAATAGGGCATTACGATCTTGTCAGGTACAACAACAGTAGACTTCATATGTATGATGAAGAGAATTCTGAGTATCGCACAGCAGCACTTGATGCTTTGCGGGATATGTGTGAAACGGGAGCTTTGCTTGAAGTTAACACAGGTGGCATAGCGCGAGGATATATGTCAGATCCATATCCTTCGGCGTTCCTGTTAAAAGAGTGGAAGAACTGGGGCGGAGAAGTGATCATTAACTCGGATTGCCACGATGCAAGATTTCTTGATGCGGCTTACGGTCAGGCGGAAGAGATTCTTTTGTCTCTGGGATATGACCATGTTATGTGTCTTAGCCATAATCCGAAAAAAGGAATGTGGGAGCAGGTTGGGCTTAAGTGATGCGGTATGTTTGAGATTTTTTTGTAATGTGATAATATATATGAAGATAAGGCAAAGGTGCTAGACTTCGAGGCATCTTTGCCTATTTTGTTTTATGAGTTTTTTATAGGAGTATTATCATGAAGAACAATATTATTCAGATCGCAGCAGTGGTACCCAAGCTCAAGGTGGGCGATGTGACCTACAATACAAATGAAATTATTGCGGCAATAGGAGAGCTTTCGGACTGCGGGGTCATCGTATTCCCGGAGCTTTCTTTAACAGGATATACATGCGCAGATCTCTTTCTAAGCGATCTGTTGTTGCAGAAGTCGGAAGAAGCTCTTTTACGCATAGCAAAAGAAACTGAGAAATCAGCCAATGCAGTAACTGTGGGGCTTCCGATACGCTTTGGAAACAATCTGTATAACTGTGCGGCTGTCATTTCGGGCGGAAGCGTAGTGGGGCTTATCCCGAAAACATACATTCCGAATTATTCAGAGTTTTACGAGGGACGTTGGTTTGCAGCAGGACGCGATATAAAAGGTGAGACTGTCACAATAAACGGCAAAGAAATCCCATTTGGAACCGATATATTGGCAGAAGATCCATATTCAGGGGCAGTTCTCGGTGTAGAAATCTGTGAGGATCTCTGGATTCCCGATAAGCCAAGTACACATGCGGCTTTGGCGGGAGCGAATATAATTGCCAATCTTTCTGCTTCGGATGAACTTATAGGGAAACAAGAGTACCGCAAACAGCTGGTGGCGCAGCAGAGCGGTGCCTGCTACTGTGCGTATATCTATGCTGCTTCCGGAACTTGTGAGAGCAGTACAGATATGGTTTTTTCGGGACATTCAATCATCGCTCAGAGCGGTAGCATATTCAAAGAATCGATTTTCCCCGAATATCCTCATGTGGAAAAAGCATTTGTTGATGTCGGAAGTATCATGCATGACAGAAGGCGCCAAAACACCTTCAGTAACAGCGGTGCCTCGGAGTATCGCAGGCTCTTTGTCCATATAAATGCTATTTGCTCGGGTGAAGCTAGTATTGCCCAAATGGCGGAGATTCTTAAGCAATATGACTATCCGATTGCGAGAAATCCCTTTGTCCCCGCAGATGACGCTACAAGGAACGCCAGATGCAGCAGGATACTTCAGATTCAGGCAAACGGGCTTGCTACAAGGGTTCGCTCTACAGGAATAAACAATCTTGTAATTGGTGTATCGGGAGGACTTGATTCTACGCTTGCGCTCATCGTTTGTTATGAGGCAAAAAAGATAATTCCCGAAATAAAGATCATTGCTTATACCATGCCAAGTCGCGGAAATACGTCGGAAGTGACATATGGCAATGCAACTAAAATGATGGAACTTATGGCGGACGAAATCCATGAAGTTCCGATAGAAGAGGGCGTTAAGCTTCATCTGAATCAGCTTGGGCACGGAGATGCTTATCAGGGTGAAGGTGATGTTACTTATGAGAACGCACAGGCAAGAATGAGAACCTATATCCTGATGGATGCCGCAAATATGAAAAACGGACTTGTGGTAGGAACAGGGGATCTTTCGGAGCTTGCTCTTGGATGGTGTACTTACAACGGAGATCACATGTCCATGTATGCGGTTAATGCTTCGGTTCCCAAGACCTTGGTCAAATTCATATGTAGTTCTTACGCATACATGTGTGGTAATGATGAGTTAAAAGACGTGCTTTTATCAATCTGTGAAACGCCAATTACGCCTGAACTCACACCTACCAAAGATGGCAAGATCAATCAGATGACTGAGGAAAAGATAGGAAAATACGACCTTAACGACTTTTTCCTTTACTATACATTAAGATACGGATTTGAACCTGCGCGGTCGGTCGCGTATGTTTTAAAAGCATATCCTGAGCTTGGTTATGACGAAGTGGTTGCTTCAGCCAAGAACTTTTTTAAACGATTCTTCTCACAGCAGTTTAAGAGAAGTTGTCTTCCGGATGGTCCAAAAGTCGGATCGGTTACATTGTCGCCAAGAGGAGACTGGCGTATGCCAAGCGATGCGTCTGTGGCGATGTGGCTTGAAGATCTGGAGAAAGCAGACTGACAGGGGATTTTCCAAGCGCCCTTCAAATATGCACTTTCATTATTAAAAACCGCTTTGGGAGTTTGAAGCGGCATGATATAATGTCTCTTGGCTACCGCGATACCGCTTATGGTACAGCGTAGTGTATGAAAAAGTGAGTTGAGGGGCGTGTGGTATGATCTATGTAAATTTCATAACGAGTCTTATAACTGGAATTATAGCTATATATGTATTATTCTTGGCATTTAAGAATCGTTTGTCTTTAACTCTACAGGAACCTTATAAGAAAAAGAATGAGTTTATCATTCTGTTCACAGCGATAATGCTTGGACTTGTGGTTATAAGGCTGTACCATTTCGGAATTCAGCCGGTATGGTACTACATCGATGAAGCGATGAGTTCATATGATGCATACAGCCTTATGTTGTACGGAACAGATCATTGGGGAAACAGTTTACCTACACACATGTATGCCTGGGGATATACTCACCAAAGCGCTTTTTTCACATATTCGATAGTTCCATTTATGAAAATTCTCGGGTACAGCATGTATGCGATCAGATTGCCGTTGCTGATACTTTCGGTAATAGGTGCAGCCTTTTTGGCGCTCACAGTCAGGGATATACTCGGTGACAGAATGGCGATTGTAGCATTGATAGTATGTGCTTTCAATCCATGGCACTTTGTTCAGAGCAGATACGGAATTGACTGTAATGTATTTCCGCATTTGTTTATTGTCGGAACCTCCTTTTTTGTCCATTTTATAAAAACTGAGAAAAAACGCTTTCTCTATATAGGAACTTTGATAATGGCAATCACGCTCTATTCTTATATGGTTGCGGTGTACTCGGTTCAGATCTTTATGCTGATGCTTTTTTTATATTTTTTGTGCAAAAAGAAAATCGATATAAATACATTTATCTTTAATGTGATCGTCTTCATTGTGGCGGTTCTTCCCATGATCATCTTGGTTATGATGAACTTGATGGGAGTTACAGAGAATATCAAGATTGGTGCTTTAACAATACCTTCTTTGAGCGGATCGCATAGAATGCAGGATGTGCTGTTTTTGTCCGAAAATATATTTGGTCAGTTCTGCCTCAATGTGTCAGCTCTTTTTCAAAATGTTTTCATGCAGGTTGACGCATGGCCGTGGGACACAGTTGAGCATTACGGAACAATGTTTCATTGCATGGCATCGGTGATGTTCGTCGGAATTATCATATTGATCGTGTCTTTGAAAAAGAAGCAAAATACAGATTACATGTGGATACTGCTTTCGTACTTGGTAATGTCTGCGTGGATAGGTATAATAACGGCGGATGTAACGGAAATCAGGCGTCTGAATATCTTTTATTATCTGGGAATGATCCTGATATGCCTTACAATCAATTCCTTGGCTGGAAAAAGAAAAATCTACTTGGGCATGATTGTTATGATATTGCCTTTGGGTATGCTACTTTTATATTCTTATCATCATTCATATCTGGACGATCTTGGCAATTCGATGTCCATTACCGGAACGCTACCAAATGCATTGGCAAAAGCCAAAGAGTTTGATGCGGATAAGTACTATATCACTGATGATGTATACGGTCCTGATACTGCCGCGGTATCGGAAATCATCACGCTTGTGGCTCACAGAGTCGATCCGCAGTATTTCAACGGAACCAAAGATTATGAATATGATGAAAAAGAGAATTCAATACCTTACCGTGATAAGTACATCTATACAAGCGCGGACAAATTTGAGATAAATGCAAATGAGAACGCGGTATATGTTGTTAATCACGAAGATGCGAAGTTGTTTGATCATGCTTTGTTTGAAGAATACGAATACGGCATTTTCTCGGTAATCGTTCCGAAGAGCTGTTTGTCTGCACAATGATTTATGCAGATTACAAAATAAAAGACCTATGATTTTCGCAAGCATAATTGCTAAAGTCATAGGTCTTTTGCAAAATTATCCTAATATTTTTCCAAAATCATGTAACGAATCAAAGAGAACTCGGACTAATACAGTAGAATCGAAAAAGTGGAAAGGAGGTTGCCCCGGCTTGAACATAAAGAAAATATGCGAAGAGTACTATCCACTTGTTATGGGCTACCTTCTCACACTTACAAACAGAAACAGAGACCTCGCTGAAGATCTGACACAGGAAACGTTTTTAAGAGCAATTAGGAACATAAAGACCTTCAAAGGCGAAGCGAAAGTTTCTACCTGGCTTTGCAAGATAGCCAAGTACACTTTTTGGCAGTATCTGGAAAAAAATAATAAGTTCAAGCAGATACCTTTTGATGATGCAATGGACATACCTTCCATCGAGCTGATGGAGGAAGCATATCTTAAGAAAGAAGCTAATGAGACATTGTATAAAAGCATAGAAGCTTTGGACGATGTCACCAAAGAAGTCGTGCTCTATAGGATACGAGGCGAGCTGTCCTTCAAGGAAATAGGCGAGCTCATGAACAAAACGGAGAACTGGGCGAGAGTCACTTTTTATCGTGGAAAAGTAAAGATAGGAAAGGAGATGAACGGCTATGAATAAATTTGAATGTGACCTTATAGCGGATCTTCTTCCAATATATATGGATAAAAAATGCTGTGACGATACCAGAAAGTTTGTGGAAGATCATATCAAGTCCTGCGATGAGTGCAGAGAAATGTATGATGCTATGGCGCGGGAAATACCTACTGTAGAATCTTCACAGAAAAAGAAAAAACTAAGGCTCAGTCCTGTTTCCAAGATGGCGCTTGTTGTATTGGCATATTGGGCGTTCGTGGTAGTGGCACTAATCATCTATGCGTATATTATGATCAATGGAGTTATGCTATGAATAAGATACCATGCGGAATAATTAAAGATTTGCTCCCGTCATATATCGACGGCATATTATCAGAGTCCGTTAACGAAGCGGTGAAAATTCATCTTGAAGAATGTGCTTCATGCCGCAAAAAGCTGGAAGAGCATCGGCAGCAGAATATAGATGAAGAACTAAGTTCTGGGAAAAAAGGAGAACAGTTCATTAAGCGGCTTAAAAGTGCCAAGCATTATTTCATCGGAATGGCTATAGGAGCGGCAATACCGATTCTTTTGTTCTTAGGATTTATTCTCTATGTTGTTGTGATGGCACATATAAACGGGTAAGGGGGCAAAAATGAAAAAGAAAAGTAAGATCGTGATTGGAATAATCGGTGGTCTGATTGTTGGCTCGATCACTGTTATAGCAGTGATATTTATCTTTATAATGATGTTATTTTTTGGAGGACCGCCTAAGGTGACCAAGGATGTTGCAAAATATGAAGAGACCATGCAGAAATATATGACTCTTGAGCATGGAAGTGTAAAAACGGGTTTTTTCACTTTTCCTAAGACTGTTCCCGCGAGTGCGTTTGAACAAGGCGGGCAGCCGGAGTTCTATTTCTGGTATCAGGATACCTGGGATGAGCCCACGTGCGAAACATACTTAAGATGTGCTTATTCTGAGGCGGATTACAATTCTGAGATTTCCAGGTTAAAAAATATCTCGAAAGATTACGAAGGACAGCATCATGAGGTGATCTACGATGACTCGGACAGATTCTCGCATCCTGTTTATATGGTGATAGATCACAGCGACATGTCGTACGAATACGCCATGGATCTTGGTGATAACACCATTGCCTATATCTATACCGCATTTAAGACCAATCGCTCAGATTTGAAAAAGATTCCCAAAGAGTATTTACCAAAAGATTATGAGGAATCACTGAAAATAGAGAACGGAACCGCATTTGCGGACGGAAATTACAACATATACGAGTTTCCCTGCGATATACTCGGAGTAGAGGCGGTAACTTATGATTTTTCAAAATAGGAACGGAATGGAAGATAACATCTTTTTGAAAAAACTTTGACGAAAAACTGTATTTAAAATAAAATTATACGTGATGACGACATGTGAATTATTACTTGGGGCGTGGCATATTGGTAGCAAAAGTGGCTTTAGAGTGAATGTGTGATTTGGATCATGCGGATAGGAGCACATATGCTGGATCGATCAAGAATGGGTGAATTTATAGTGAGCATCAGAGAAGAGCTTGGGCTGACGCAACAGCAACTTGCGAGCAGTGTCGGAGTAAGCGATAAGGTGATAGCTAATTGGGAGACCGGAAAAGGTATACCCGATACTATGATAATGCCTGAATTGTGCAGGATACTTGATGTCAGCGTAAATGAGCTGCTTGCGGGTGAACGCCTTACAGGTGAAAATTATAATCAAAAGGCTGACGACAATATAGTCGATCTTCTGAGAAATTCCGAAGATATAAAAAAAGACTACAGAGGTGTGATCATTGGTATAGTTGCCGGTGTATGTCTTTTGATAGTTTTCGCGGTGGTTATGATAAACCTTTCGGGAAGCGCATACATATTGTCGTGGTTTCTTAATCTGTCTTCATTACTTGCTATTATAGGAATATATCTGGCTGTCCTTGGAATATCGGGGCAGTTTGCAGGCTTTTTCAGAAGCTTTGGATTGCTGCTTCGGCACAAAAACCTTACCGATGAAGAAATATCCAAACTTGCTCAGAAGTCGGAGTATGCGCTTGATATAGGCATCAGAGGAACAGTTATCGGTGGCTTCATGGCAAGCATCATGGGAACGGTGATACTTATGAGGACAATGTCCGATCCTGCTCATATAGGACCGTATGTTGAGGCTATAGCACTTACGCTTTTCTACGCCGGCATTCTGGCGCTTATCATGCTGATCATAAAAGGACGAATACATAAGCTTATGCTTTAATGATGCGAAGATTGCGGTACAAGGAATATTTGACTATTAAGGAAATACTGATATAATCATTATTTCCTTAGTGCTATTCATATCGATGGCATGAATTCAAAACAGTAGACTAAAATTGAGGTCTGCTGTTTTTTTATCGAAAAAAACAAAATCCCCCATTGACATATATAGGCTGCCAATATAATATATAGGTAATCTACATTATATATTGGTAGCCTATATAACAAAAAACACGGAGGGCGCTATGGATAATGAAAAGTCTTTGGCATCGGGAGGTATGACAATGCTGATACTTAAGCTGTTATCAGAGAAAGACATGCACGGTTACGAGATGATCGATACTCTGAGGAAGAGATCGCAGAACGTTTTTGAACACAAAGCGGGAACCTTGTATCCGCTTCTTCACAGCATTGAGGATGAGAATCTTGTTAAAGGTTATGAACAGGAGACGCAAAGTAAGATCAGAAAATATTACAAACTAACAAGGCAGGGGAAAAAGAAGCTGTACAAAAAGCCTGATAGATTTAATAAACTTCAGAAAACTATGTGTGAATTTATTATGTGGGGGTTATGAGATGGAAGAGTATTTAACCGGCATATGTGAGCTGTGATCTGCCGAAAGTTGCATTTGAGTTTAATATTAAGATAGAGGATAAAAATTTTGGAGGTAAATATGGGTATTGATAAATCGTTGGTATCGGGAAGCATGACAATGCTGATATTGAAGCTGTTATCGGAAAAAGATATGTATGGATATGAAATGATCGACACTCTTCGTCAGAGGTCTCAGAATGTTTTTGAACTGAAGGCGGGAACTTTGTATCCGCTTCTGCACAGCCTTGAGGAGAATAACCTTGTGACTGTCTATGAGCAGGAGACTCTTGGTAAGACCAGAAAGTATTACAGCCTTACGGCACAGGGCAAAAAGAAGCTTAATGAAAAAACAGAGGAATGGAACACATACAGCAGAGCTGTATGCGAAGTTCTTGCGTTGGGGGTATAAGGAATGGAAAAATATTTGTCAGCGGTTGCAGAGCAGATACGTTGTAAAATTGCAAGACCGTATGTTGAAAAAGAACTCCGAGATCATATAGAAGATCAGGTCGAATATAATATTTCAAAGGGAATGGAGCATGAAGAGGCTGTAAAAGCGGCAGTAAGAGAGATGGGCGATCCCGTAGAAACGGGCATATCACTTGACAGGATTCACAGACCTAAACCCGCATGGGGAGTAATTGCTCTGATGGCTGTTATTACGATAGCAGCAATGAGCCTTCAGTTGTCGCTTGCAAGTACGCCTTACATATTGCGTGGCGTTTTAATACAATATTTGTTTGGGTTTGTAATAATGCTTATATGCTATTTTGTTGATTATACGGTTGTGGCAAGATATGCTAAGCATATTGCGGTATTATTGATGTTTATGTGTGTGTATTGCAGATTGTTTGGCTTGTCAATTAATGGAATTGTAGGCTGGATTCGTGTATTTGGAGTAATGATTTCCATTAAATCTATCATGCTTTTATATATTCCTGTGTTTGCAGGTGTTTTGTACAAGTATAGAAATACGGGAATAGGAGGAATTATAAAATCGGTAATATGGATGGTGATTCCTTCATTGTATATAATTCGTTATGTACCGGCCTTAAGCTTTGGAGTTATCATGGCTGTTTCAATGCTGAGTTTAATAACGTTTGCAATCATTAAAGGCTGGTTCACTGTTCCCAAGCGAACAACAATTGTAGCTCTTTGGGGAGTGATTGTTGGAATTCCGATTGTTGTGGCGGCTATTAGGCTATGGAGTGGGATAACACCTGCATATATTCAAGCGAGGTTGTTATATTGGTTGTTTCCCGGACAATATATTGGATATAACAATACAACTATATTAAGAGAAGCTATACGTTCGACTAGGGCAATAGGCAGCAGCGAGATGAATCTGGTAGAAAAACTTTCTGGCTATAACTCAGATTATATTTTTGCTTACATTTCTTCTACATATGGATTGCTCGTGGGAATACTTGTGTTAAGCCTACTGGTATTTCTGGTTGTAAGTATTCTGGGCATTTCATTAAAGCAAAAGAACCAGCTTGGAATGATGATGGGGGTCGGAGTAGGTACGGTGCTTATGATCAATACGGTGTTGAATATACTTGTGGCTATAGGTTTATTTCCGGATACAAGCACTTTTTTGCCATTGTTTTCTTCCGGATCAAGCAATATTCTCATTACTTATGCACTCATCGGAATTATTCTTAGTATCTACAAATATAAGAGCATATATCCCAAGTTTGTAGATGTCAGTCTGCCGAATAAGGCATTGTTTTAGGGAAATAAATATGATAGTGTGATATAATTCTACAAAAAGAAATGCTGAATTATTCAGCATTTCTTTTGCGTTGAAGACAACTTTGCGGAGGCCGGAATTATGAAAAAATACAGAATATATCAGGTTGATTCTTTTACAAGGAACTGCTTTCACGGAAATCCTGCGGGGGTTGTTCCCGAGGCTGACGGGCTTTCGGATGAACAGATGCAGAGAATAGCGAGAGAGCTTAACAACTCAGAAACGGCGTTTATTTTCAAATCGGATTCGCCTGATTATGATGTTGAGGTTCGGTTTTTTACACCGACAACGGAAGTTCCGATCTGCGGACATGCTACAGTTGCGGCACATTATGTTTACGCGCTGGAAAACAGCTTTGACAGCAGGCGTGTAGTGCAGAAGACAAAGGCAGGCATACTGCCTGTTGATATAATAAAAAAAGACGATGACTATTCTATTATTATGACGCAGGGAACTCCTGATGTATCAGCTGATCTTGGGGCGGACGTAAGGAGAAGGATTGCAGATGCACTCGGCATTTCAAATGATGATGTCTGTAAAGAATATCCCGTTGCAATTTCCTCGACGGGACATTCCAAAGTCATGGTTCCCATCTATTCAAATGAGCTGCTTCATGACTTGAAACCCGATCTGCAGAAACTTTCTGATATCAGTGCGGATATCGGTTGTAACGGCTATTACGTTTTCACCTTGAACCCCGGTGAGGATGTGCTTGTACATGGAAGAATGTTTGCGCCCGCGATAGGTATTGCAGAAGATCCTGTTACCGGAAATGCAAACGGCCCTCTGGGAGCTTATCTTGCGCATTACAATATTCTGCAGGATCCAAAAGAAGATCACTTCGACTTTAATATCATGCAGGGAGAGGCAATCAAGAGAGACGGAACAATGCATGTGCATGTTGAAAAAGAAAGCGGCAAACCTGTGCTTGTTCAGATCACCGGAGATGCGGTTGTTGCATTTTCTGCAGAAATAAGTGTAGAGTAATTGTATAAGGAATTTTGGTAACAATGAAAGAAATAACATATAATGAACTTAAAGAACTTCCCGAGGGCTCTTATGCGCTTATAGATATAAGACGTGAAAGCCTTGCGGAATACGGAATGATCAGGGGAGCGGTCAACATCGTTATGGATAACCTTGCAAGCAGTGCGGAACTTGCTGCAATCCCAAGTGACAAAAAACTGATCTTTTACTGTGAAGTGGGACGCATGTCCAAGGATATAGATGACACCGCAGAGTATCTTGTTGGAAGAGACTGTTACAGCCTTGCGGAAGGCTATGTCGGCTATGTAAAAGCCTGTATGGAAGAAAATGCCGATACAGAAGAGACTAGGAAAAGAGCAGAAGCGAGCATCAGGAAAAAATACCATAAGCAGCTTTTTTCAGCATTTGCAAAGGCTTGTAAGACTTACAAACTCATCAATCAGGGAGATCACATTGCTGTTTGCATATCGGGCGGCAAAGACTCCATGCTTATGGCAAAACTTTTTCAGGAGATTCAGACGCACAGACAGGTGCAGTTTGACCTGACATTCCTTGTTATGGATCCCGGATACAACAAGGAGAACAGAGCACTTATAGAGAGCAATGCAAAAGCGCTCGGAATACCTATTACTATATTTGAGAGTACTATTTTTGACACTGTAGATACAGTAGATAAAAGCCCATGTTATCTGTGCGCGAGGATGAGACGCGGCTATCTTTACAGCAAAGCAAAAGAACTCGGCTGCAACAAGATAGCACTCGGTCATCACTACGATGATGTCATCGAGACTACACTTATGGGCATGCTTTACGGTGCGCAGATTCAAACAATGATGCCCAAACTGCACAGCACCAATTTTGAAGGCATGGAACTTATAAGACCTATGTATTTTGTAAGAGAGAGCGATATATGTGCATGGAGAGATTACAACAATCTTCATTTCCTCCAGTGTGCATGTCACTTTACCGATACATGTTCATCATGCCGCGACGACGGAACTTCTGCATCAAAGCGTCTTGAGATCAAGAAGCTTATCGCGGAGCTTAAGAAGACCAATCCGTTCATAGAATCAAATATTTTCCGCAGTATGGAAAACGTTAATCTTGACACTGTTATAGAATACAAGAAGGGCAATGTTCGCCATAACTTCTTGGATGAATATTAAGGAAACTGATTTAGTTAATGGAACTGTTTGTATGAAAATGCTTTTGTAAAGGGGGAAAAGATGAATATTGCGGTATTATCAGACATTCACGGAAACCATGTAGCACTTAAAACCTGTCTCGATTATCTCAAAGATAAAGAGATAGACACTTATTGTTTTCTTGGTGATTATACCGGAGAATTCCCCGGAATAGAGCAGTCCATGCAGATGCTCTATGAGCTGAAGGAAAATAATAACTGTGTTTTTATAAGGGGAAACAAAGAAAACTATCTTCTTTCCGACCTTGGAAAAGAGTATCCTGAGTGGGATGAGTACCCGAGCACCGTCGGAATCATGCGCTATGCAAATAAGCATCTTACCAATAAAGATCTGGAATTCTTCAACAGCCTTCCAATTACAACGACATTAAAAAATGAGGGAATGCCCGATATCATTATCTGTCACGGTTCTCCGAGAAAAGTCAGCGAGAAATTTGCACGTGACGAGAAGGCTCTTAAAGAGGTTGTTGAAGCGGCGGAGGCGAAGTACATCGTCTGCGGACATACACACAGAATTATGGAAAAAAAATATGAGGATACCTATATTTGGAATCCCGGCGCTGTAGGTGCATCTGTTGAGCTTCCTTACAGCTATAGATTTATGATCATTCATTCCGATAACGGAGAGTGGAAGCCTGAATTTGTTTCACTTGATCCCGATGTTGATAAGATCCTTACGGAAATGAAGGAGTCGGAGCTCTATGAGATCGCACCGTATTGGACGAAGTTCACGGAACTTATGGTGATGGGAGCCTGCGGAAAGTACACTCACGGCGGATTTCTTACCCGCGCAATGGACATATGTTTTGAAAAAAACGGAGAATGCAATTGGCCCAAGATTCCTGAAGAATGCTACGCAGAGGCTCTTTCTGATATGCCGTGACAGATTCTGGATCGGAAAAATCGGTTAAAGAAAAGAATAACAATAATGGAAATTGAATACTTAGGGGACTATGGATATAATGGTTATAAAAGGTTAAGAACCGGTTAAAATATTTTCTTATGTGTGGCGGTAATGCATTACACAGATTGTTTGGTTTTTATTAAGGAGAATGTGCTATGAAGAAAAGGGTGGTTTCTGCTATTATCGCACTTTCGATGCTTACTGTTTCATGCGGATCAACTGAAATAATTGTGGGGGATGAATCAGGCAGTGCATCAAGTAATTTAGGTGCGCCCAGAATAGAGGATAATGCAGTAGCGGGGAGCGAAGGACCGATCTCATTTATGGGAGAGGAAGAGGAGATTTATTACGACAAAGATCTTGTGCCTTCAATTCCGGCGTATGCTGTTGCGTCCGATCTGTCGAATGTAAAATATGTACCCGATCTCGAAGGCATGCTGAATATGCAGTATGAAGATGAAGAGACACACAGGGTTTCAAAATTGAGAAATGCACTCGCGCAGAATGGTTTTGCAGTTGTCAATTCGAATGCCAGTGAGTTCTACTGGATCTATGAGTCTAACAGATACGGTCTTATTCCGCATTTTGTTACCGTGGATTCACTTATGCATACATACCATCTGTATTTTGCATATCTTCTTAAGCACACGGAAAAAGACTATCTTGATGAGAGCCTCAAAAAACTCAGCAAAGATATGGTAGATGTTGCTTTTTCACAGTACAGTGCTCTTAAGGGTACGGAATGGGAGAAGGCTGCGCTCAGAAACATAGAGTTCTTCGGTGTGGGAAGTGAACTTTTGAATGAGAAAGTAACGACCAATCTTCCGGATTCCGAGGCAAAAAATACCATACTTGCCGAGACTGAAAAGGTTACAGCGGCAGAAAATATTGATGACAGTCTTATTACCGGAATCAAGGAAGACTATACCCAGTACAAAGCAAGAGGTTATTATGAAGGCGACGAGCAGCTTGAGCAGTATTTCCGCGCTATGATGTGGTACGGAAGGATGGCATTTGAGTTTGACGATCCGGAGCTTGTTAAGAGTGCCGCTCTTATGACAATAGCGCTTTCCGATAGCCCCGAACTCTGGCAGAAGATATACAGCGTAACTTCTTTCTTTGCAGGATCTGCCGATGATATAACTTACGAGCAGATGGCGGAAGCCATAAAGCAAAGCTATGGAAGTATGCCTGATGCCAAGACAATGGCTTCTGATAAAGCTTCTTTTGACAAACTTATGAGTAGTTTAAAAACTCTTGATAAACCTCAGGTGAATTCGATTCCTGTAAATGAGGGTGAAGATTCCGTTATTCCATCCTTTAGATTTATGGGACAGAGATTTACTATAGATGCTGCGATCATGCAGAACCTCGTATACAGCGCCGTAGAAGAAAATGAAGAGGGAGAAAGAAGATATCTTCCCGATGTACTTGATACTCCGGCAGCTCTCGGTTCAGAAAAGGCCAAAGAGCTCCTTGAGCAGAAGGGTGCTATGGCATATGATAAATACGGCGAGAATCTGGACAAAGTTTCGGAGCACTTTAACAATATGGAGCCGGCATTATGGAATGCAAGTCTTTATTCGAGCTGGCTCAATACACTTCGTCCGCTTCTTACGGTAAAGGGCGAGGGATATCCTTCCTTTATGCAGAATGATGCCTGGGTTAGAAAAGACCTTGAATCATTTGCCGGTTCTTATGCAGAGCTTAAGCATGACACCGTTCTTTATGCTAAGCAGACCATGGCTGAGATGGGCGGCGGAACCGATGAGAAAGTTGACGACAGAGGATACGTTCAGCCTGAGCCTGTTATATACAGCAGATTTATAAATCTTTCCGAGAGGACCAAGGACGGACTTGATAAACTCGGAATGATCAAGGATTCCGACAAGGAGAATCTTGAGCGCCTTACTATGATCGCCAAGAAGTTCCTTACAATGTCGGAAAAAGAACTGAAAAATGAGACACTCTCTGATGAAGAGTATGAGTTTATAAGAAATTACGGCGGAGATCTCGAGCATTTCTGGATAGAAGTTCATTCCGATTCACCGGACGCAACACTGTCAAGCGATGATCCTTGCAGGATCATTACCGATATTGCCTCAGATCCGAACGGTTCTGTTCTTGAAATTGGTACAGGTGGAGCGGATACGATCTATGTGGTATTCCCGATAGACGGAGAGTTGCATGTAGGAAGAGGAAGCGTCTTCAGCTTCTATCAGTTTGAACAGCCAATTTCCGAAAGGCTTACGGACAGTGAATGGAACAATCTTATTATGGGCGGATACATCAATGACAGTTGGGACTGGGTTGAGGTAAAGGGTTCGCCCGAGAAACCTGACTGGACTATGGACTATCGCGTGGACGACTGATAATGACAAAGATTTTTGATGCACTTAAATCTTTTTTTGAAATTATGGGACTACTGCTGCTTATTATGGCAGCAGTGGTCTTTTGTTGCATTCCGATGTCTGTAAAGACGCTTCCCGCTGGGCTTATCTGGAATGAAAAAGAGATAACGCTTTCGGGAGGAGAACTTTTAGAGCTAAAAAATAAGCACGTCTCCGTAAAACAAAACGACGGAGAAATCCTGTTTGAGACTGAAAAGGACTATTATGTTCAGGATGTGACAACTGCGGATCTTGACAGTGACGGCAGGCAGGATATTATTTTTTTACTCTGGAAAAAAGGCAGATACGGCAGGAGCAAGCCTTTCTGGGTATCCGAGGAAGAGACGGACCTAAGTCAGCATATCTTCATCTACAACATCGGTAAGGACGGCAAGATGCGCCAGAAGTGGTGCGCGTCGGATATCGGCTACGAGCTAGGAAGAATGAAGATCATGGAGGATAATCCGAAATTCCTTCTTACCGAAGACTTGGAAGGCGGCTGTAAGATCTGGTCGTGGCAGGGGTTTGGACTTGCGGAGGTTAAGTCGGAAGTGGAGTTCATTGCTTTCGGTGACAATATAATTCACGACGCGATTATGGAATACGCGGATGCGCATGAGAACGGAAGCTATGATTTTCTGTATAATGATGTAAAAAAAGAAATACAACAAGCGGACATCGCGGCGCTTCAGCAGGAGTCGCTTCTTGTCGGTGACAAGGCTATGTATGGAGGATATCCTTCATTCGGAACGCCTGTTGCAGTCGGTGAGGCTATAGCAGACGCAGGCTTTGACGTTGTATCCTGCGCGGGCAATCACGCTCTTGACAGAGGAACGAAAGGAATAGATACTACACTTGATTTCTATAACGGCGCAGGAATAACATGCGTTGGTATCCAAAAGAGCAGCGACACATCATACAAACCGTACGAGATCGTAAATAAGAACGGCATCAGTATAGCGCTTTTTAACTATACTTACGGAACCAATAACGGCGATCCTAGGGACAAGTATCCGAACATGATTCACTTTCTTCCGGAAGGACAGGACGAAGAGGACGCCTTTGTGGAAGAACTTAAGAGTTGCCGCGATGAAGCGGATATATCGATAGTATTTGTGCACTGGGGCAACGAGTACGAGACTGAGCCAAACGAGTATCAAAGGCACATGGCTGAACTTATGGCACAGGGCGGAGTAGACGCTGTTATAGGGACACATCCGCATGTAGTGCAGTCTTTAGAAACGGTGCAAAGACCTGACGGCGGCGTTATGAATGTCTTTTACTCCCTCGGGAATTTCCGCGCAGATCAGGGACAGCGCGCCGAAACCCGCACGGGAGCAGAGGCGGTGCTAACCATCTCCCACTCATTTGATGGAGCCAAGATCACTGGATGTGAGATAAAAGAAGTTGAAGCATACTGGAAAGGACTTGTTGAGGACGACTGACATGGAACAGATTTTGATCGTAGAGGATGATACAACATTAAACATGGGACTTTGCAAGGCGCTTAAAGAAGAGAGCAGACAGATTGTTTCCTGCGAAAGTATTTTTGAAGCGAGGCAGCAGCTTGAGCTTGGAAGCGTTTCTTTTGTCCTTCTTGATATTAATCTTCCGGATGGAAGCGGACTTAATCTGTTAAAAGAGATAAAGGATAAAGATTCTAAGATGCCTGTTATTTTGCTTACCGCAAATGACACGGATACAGATATTGTTTTGGGGCTTGAACAGGGAGCCGACGATTATATTACCAAGCCCTTTTCACTTGCGGTTCTTAGGGCAAGAGTAAACACGCAGCTTAGAAAACTTCAAGTTTATAACGGTGGTAGTGAGTTTAAGGACGGCGATTTTGTTTTTGATTTTAGGAATATGACTTTTTCTGCAGGCGGAATAAATGTTGAACTGTCCAAAACCGAGCAGAAGCTTTTGAATGTGCTTACAGACAATGCGGGAATAACCGTTAAAAGAGAGAAACTTATAGACAGACTATGGTCGGACGGAGCGGAATACGTTGATGAGAATGCATTGTCAGTTACTGTAAAAAGGCTTAGAGACAAGCTCTCTGCGCAGGATAAGATAAAGACTGTATATGGACTTGGTTACAGCTGGGTAAAACAAAATGGATAAGATCTTTTTGGGGTTAGGTGTTATTGCGATACTGTCAGCGACTGCGGTAGTTATCTATGACAGACTTAAGGTAAAAGAGATTTTGAACAATATTGAAAAAATGCTTGCGATGACGATGAAAGACGGCATCACAGCGGAGCATTTTGACGAGGGACGATTGTCCAAACTTGAATCGGAGCTTGGGGATTTCATATCAAGATCCGCCATATCGGCACAAAATGTTAAGGATGAGAGGGATAAGATAAAATCTCTGATTTCCGATATTTCTCATCAGACCAAGACGCCGATCGCAAATCTTATTCTATACAGTGAGCTGTTGGAAGGTATGGAAATTTCTGAGGATGCGGAGGTAAACGTTAAGGCGATTCATTCTCAGGCAGAGAAGTTGAGGTTTCTCATAGACAGTCTGGTAAAACTATCAAGGCTTGAAAACGGGATTTTGGAGCTTACGCCTGTAAATACAAAGATTGGACCTCTTATCGCGAACGTATGTAAGCAGCTGAGGGAAAAGGCAGAGAAAAAGGAAATTGATCTTAAGTATGAAGATACCTTATCCGAAGCTGTCATAGATGAGAAGTGGACTTCTGAAGCGCTCGTAAATATTATCGACAATGCCATAAAATATACCTATGAGGGCAGTGTTACAGTAAGAGCTTCAGAATATGAGATGTTTACCCGCATTGATGTTACAGACACCGGGATAGGAATTCCTGAGGAAGAGCACACGGAAGTGTTTAAGCGTTTCTATAGAGGCAAGGCGGTTAAGAACGAAGAGGGAGTCGGAATAGGACTTCACCTTGCAAGAGAGATAGTTTCCGGTGAGGGAGGCTATATAAAGCTTTGTTCCGAGATGGGAAAGGGAACGACATTCTCTGTTTTCCTTCCAAGGAACTGAAATATGTCAAAAGTGTAAGAATCTAATCTTGCGTTTGAAAGATTCTCGAAAGAATTGTGTGTGATAATGATCTGTAAAGAGCGAAATGTTTTTTACAGATCTATTTTATTGGAGGAATGAAATGGAGATTTTGAGGGTAGAGGATTTAAAGAAGACATACGGAGATGGCGACGCCAAAGTGGAAGCTTTACGCGGCGTAAATATCTCTGTTGAAAAGGGAGAGTTTGTCGCAATCGTCGGTACGTCCGGAAGCGGCAAGTCAACGCTTCTTCATATGGTGGGAGGCTTGGACAGACCTACATCCGGCAAGGTTTTCATAGACGGAAAGGAAATCTTTGAATTAAAGGATGAGGAGCTTACGATTTTCAGGAGAAGGAAAATAGGCTTTGTCTTTCAGGCTTTTAACCTTGTTCCCGTTTTGTCCGTATATGAGAATATTGTTCTTCCTGTGGAGCTGGACGGAAATGAGCCTGACAGTGAGTTTGTGGACAGCATAATCGAGACTCTGGGGCTTTCGGAAAAAAGAAATGCTTATCCCAATCAGCTTTCTGGCGGTCAGCAGCAAAGAGTGGCAATAGCAAGAGCGCTTGTTGCAACGCCTCAGGTGATACTTGCAGATGAGCCTACGGGGAATCTTGATTCCAAAACGAGTCAGGATGTATTGGGGCTTCTTAAAGTTGTGGGAGAGCGCTACGGACAGACTATAGTCATGATCACGCACAATGAGGAACTTGCACAAGCCGCTGATCGTATCATCCGCATAGAAGACGGTCTTGTGGTAGCGAAAGGGGTGCAGCGATGAGAGAGAACAAAAGAATCCCCGGGCCCAAAGTAAATAACAAGAAAGTAATCCGAAACATTGCTTATAGAACCGTTAAGGCAAACAGAGGAATCAGTATAGTTGCGGCTATTTCTATTTTCCTGTGTGCATTTATGTTTACGGCTTTTTTTGAGGTGACAGTAGGTCTTGTTTCGAAAATAGGTGAATCCAACGCAAGACAAGCGGGAGGAACTGCAGATGCAGGTTTGAAATATCTGAACGAGGAAGAATACGAAAAGCTTACATCGGATAAGAAGTTAAAAGAAGTGTATGCGCGGATTATGGTTGGAGAAGCCATGAATCACGAACTTATAAAAACGCCTACCGAAATAAATTATTGCGATGAGAAGAGCGCCAAAGAGAGCTTTTGTTACCCCGAAGTCGGCAATCTTCCGAAGGAAGAAAACGAGGCGGTTGTAAGCAGCATAGTGCTTAAAGCGTTGGGATTTAAAGCTGATACTAAAGATGATTACAAGAAACTTCTGGGAGGGAAGTTTTTTCTTAAGATTAACGGAAGGGGCGGTGAATACGAGCACGAATTTGTCATATCGGGAATTTTCACGGGAGACAAAGTTTCTATGGCGCAGACGGTGCTTGTTTCCAAAGTGTTTCAGGAAAAAAATGCGCCTACGCCTGAATATTCTTTTTACAGCACAGAGTCTGGAAGGGGAGTTGATGATTATTTCGGAAGGATCAATGCGGATATTGATTTCTATATCCCTTTAGATGTAAGTGCCCAGCTTGACAGGGTTATTGAAAGAAACAATCTTCCGGATGATGTATATACAGGAATAAATTGGGGGAAGGTCGGAGGAAGTTTTGATCTTACCGGAATTGGCATAATAGTTTTTTTACTCATGACTATATTCCTTTCCGGATACCTGATCATAAGTAATGTGTATCGCATAAATGTCTATTCTGATACCAGAAGCTATGGGCTTCTTAAGACTGTTGGAACAAGCAGTGCTCAGCTTAGAAAGATAGTAAAGAAACAGGCTGTGTATCATTCGATTCCCGGAATCTGCGCGGGGATTATAGGCGGTTCTGTTGTAGGAAACATGATTTTTCCCGTGATCATGAGAAATGGAGTTTTTGCGGAAAGCGTGGATACAAAGATTCATTTCGATATATGGATATATCTGTTTTCTGCGCTGTTTTCTTATATTACTGTCAGGATATCAATCGGAAAGGCGATGAAACTTGCTTCACGTGTTATGCCAATGGAGGCACTCAGATACACGGAGACGGATAATTCTTGGAAAAGAAAAAGCGGCAAAGCAGGTAAGTTTACACCAATCTCTTTTGCAATAAGGAATGTTCTCAGGGTACCAAAGAGGCTTGTTATGGTTGTACTTTCACTGTCGCTTTCATTGGTTGTTCTTAACAGTACATATATATTGGTAAGCGGATTTGATGAGAACAAATATATAGAACAATTTGTAAAAACTGATTTTTCGGTTTCGGATGCGGGAACCGATAATGTTGCAATGCTTATGACAAATGCTTATGACGGCGTCACGGAGTCTTTTTTGCAAGAGATCAAGAAGATAGAAGGAGTAACGGAGATTGGAAATGTTTACTCCGTTGGAGAAGTATTTCAGAAATTAAATGAAAGAGATTATGCAAGGTATAGGGAGAGACTTGTTGATAATGATGGAGTCGATACCATGCTCCGCAATATGTATGTCGAACATTTGAGTGAATTTGGTGAAAACAATACAAAAATGCTTACCAAAGTTTATGGTATGGATGATTATGCGATCCGCAATCTCAAGATATTAAAAGGGAATTATGACGCCGATAAATTTAAGACCGGGAAATACATAATCGTAAACGAGCATGATTCCGAAAATGAGAGATCATACGCTTACTTTCTTCCGGGTGAGACAATGGCGGTCAATAATAATGACGGAGAAGTGCGGGAATACGAGGTTATGGCGACTGTTGATATACCGTATTCGATACGAATTCATTCTTATGTGGATTTGGATGCGGGATATGTTCTTCCTTCCGATGAGTTCTTGGACTTCTTTGGAGAGCGCACGCCTATGAGAACATTGATAGATACTACGGATGAAGCGGAGCCAATAGTCGAGAAGTGGATGAAAGATTATACGGAGAATGTGGAGCCGGATCTTACATATTCATCAAGAGCCGTTTACAAAAGAGAATTCCGCGAACTTACAGGTATGTTCAATGTAGTGGGAATTCTCCTGACGACAATACTTGCGCTTATAGGAATACTCAATCTTATCAATACACTTGCAACATCAGTGCTTTCCAGAAAGCGTGAGCTTACAATGCTCGAAGCTGTTGGGATGACGAAGAGGACATGCAGAAAAAGTATATGCCTTGAGGGGGCAATATACGGTGTTTTGGCCCTTATCTTCGGAGTTATTATCAGTGTCCTTTTTGCAGCCGGTCCTATTCGTGTCATGGGAGAAGAAATGTGGTTCTACAGTCATAGCTATACAATTCTTCCGATAGTGCTTGCGGTTCCTGTTGTTATCTTGTTGTCGATATCAATTCCCGCTGTTATCTGCAAATATATTTCCAAGGAGACGGTTGTCGAAAGACTTGGAAGTTGTGGATAACACTTGGAACCAAGCTTTGCATTCTGGAATTATAGTAATGGAATATTATGGTGATTCATTATATGATAATGGTGTTGAAGGAGACGACTAATGCGTGATCCTTATTTATATGAGGATGCCCAAGAACGATTGCAATCTACAAAGAGGAAGATGTATTAGGCGGTCAGTCGGTAGAATATTCTGATCCTTTTGATATAGTTTCGGATATCCATCATGTTTTGAGGGATATGAGAGAAAAGGATTGGAAATCTATGGACACGTCAGAGCTTGCAAATCAGTTTTGCGAGTCGTTGGCTGCATTATGGAAAATTCATCCTTTTAGAGAAGGAAATACCCGAACAACGGTTACATTCTGCTGTCAGTTTATTGATGAGCAAGGAATGACTATAAACAGAAAGCTTTTTGAAGGTAATGCGGGATATGTTCGTACTGCATTGGTGGCATATAATGCATATTTTGCTGACGGAAGCGATTTCAGAAAAAAAGAGTATTTGTACAAGATTGTATATGATGCTTTCAAAAAGGAGAAACAATGTTAAAGCGGCGATAGCGGCTTTTTCATTTTATAAGTGTATATGATAAAACTACAATAAAAAAGTATATTGGAAAAATAGTAAAGATATGCAATTGCCTTGTTGCTGTTTTTATACGTTAAAGTACGGACAATTAAGCATGGGCTTTTGGTAGAACTTACAGCAGATATTGTCAGAAAATGATACTATGGAATAATTAAGGTTTAATCAAGAATTGGAACGCATTGAAAAAGAGTCGTTTATGAATGCGTAAATATAGACTATGCACCAAATAGACAGCCTTTTGGAGTGGGCAGGGAATTAAGCTCATTCCGGAAGGCTACTTTTTATTGCAAAGAATCTAACCAATTGTTAAAGCTATATGATTTATGATATTGACATATGTCAGAAAAACAATATACTTATTCTGACATATGTCGATTTTGATATTTGGAGGAAACTATGGCAAGGACTACAAAGTGCAGAAAAATTTGCAGTTTTCCGGATTTCTACAGTTTTGTGCCTGAAGAAGCGGAGGTGGGAAAAATCCCGACTGTGATGATGTCGTTGGACGAGTATGAGACCATGAGGCTTCTGGATTATGAAGGCCTTAACCAGGAAGAGTGTGCATTGAGAATGGGCGTTGCCAGGACAACGGTCACTGCGATGTATGAGAGTGCCAGAAAGAAACTTGTGGGTGCTGTTGTTGAAGGTAAACGACTTCGCATATCAGGTGGAAATATCGAAATTGACCAGGAAAGAAGTGGGCTAAGTGTAAACTTGAAAAGTAAAGGAGATAAAACAATGAGAGTAGCCGTAACTTACGACAATGGAAATGTATTCGGACATTTTGGAAGAACCGAACAGTTTAAGGTTTATGATATTGAGGATGGAAAGATTGTAAATTCTCAGATTTTAGGCACCAACGGAGAAGGGTGTGGAGCACTTGCCGGTATCCTGAACATTGCTGATGTAGATACACTGATCTGTGGTGGTATCGGAGGCGGAGCGGTGAATGCTATTGAAGAGGCCGGTATCAAGCTTTACGCAGGAGTAAGCGGAAGCACCGATGCTGCTGTTGAGGCTCTGGTTGCAGGAACGCTTGATGCGATTGGTGCAGCAAATTGTAATCATCATGAGCATGGCGAGGGCCATTCTTGCGGACATGGAAAGTGTCACTAATAGAATGTAGTTGAAAGTGTTACCAGACAGACTATTATTGCGATAGAAAATAATAAATACGATCCCACATTGGAATTAGCAATGAAGATTTCTGAATATTTAAATCGACGTTGTTGAGATTATTATATTAAAAATATTGGAGTAGAAAATGAAGGTAGAAAAAGCAAAACGTGAAGATCTCGATACTATTATAAAACTGCAATATTTGGCATATCAGTCGGAAGCAGAACTGTTTGGAAATCAGGATATACCACCCTTAAAGCAGACATTGGATGAAGTTGCCGGGGAATATGATAATGGAATAATCTTGAAAATGGTGGATGAAGACAATGAGATTGTTGGATCAGTTCGCGCAAAGGAAAGTGATGGGACATTATACATTGGGAAACTCATGGTTCATCCGGATTACAGATGCAAGGGCTATGGATCTATGTTGTTGCATGAAATAGAAACATATTTTCCGCAAAGAAGATATGAACTTTTTACAAGCACGAGAAGCATCGATAATATCAGGCTTTATCGTAAGAATGGATATAAGGAATATAAGCGGGAGACGGTTTCTGACGAATTGATATTTGTTTATATGGAAAAAAATAACTTTGAATAGGAGCATAATAAGATGAAGCAATATATTGTTGATGCATTCACGGATAAGCCGTTTTCGGGAAATCCGGCAGCAGTTTGTGTGATGGAAAAGTGGCCGGAAGAAGAATCCATGATGAAGATTGCGATGGAGAATAATCTAAGCGAGACAGCTTTCATAGTTAAGGAAGAACAAGGATATCATCTCAGATGGTTTACACCTGTTTCTGAGGTTGATCTGTGCGGTCATGCTACTTTGGCCTCGTCATTTGTGCTATTCAATTACTTTGAAAAAGATAAGGATGTAATAGAGTTTGATACGCGAAGCGGGAAACTGACAGTCGTAAGAAAAGATAATTTATATGAGATGAATTTTCCAATATGTGAGCAGCATGAAGTTCCGGTGACAAATGATATGGAGAGTGCTTTTGGTATAAGACCTGTGAAAGCTATTCTCGGGATCGATTTGGTCTGTGTATTTGAATCCGAGGATCAGATTCGGGAAATGAATCCCATTCAGAATAAGTTAGCGCTTCTTCCGGGACGTGGTCAGAATGTTACAGCAAAAGGAACGGATGTAGATTGTGTATCCAGAAGTTTCTTTCCTGAACTTATGGTTCCCGAAGATCCTGTTTGTGGTTCTGCTCATTGCCAGATAGCGGATTATTGGTCCGGGGAGCTTGGTAAAAATACAATTCATGCGTATCAGGCATCAAAAAGAGGCGGACATCTGTACTGCGAACTTCTTGGAAATGGGAGAATAAGTATAAGCGGAGAGGCTACATTGGTAGCAATCTCTGATGTTGTTGCAGAATTATTGTGAAGAATTTTTATATTAAAGATATGTAGTAAATTAACAGCCTTTTGGCGTGGGCAGGGAATTAAGCTCATTCCGAGGCTGCTTTTATATTGCAATTTTTATGATGGAAATTTTATAATGGGAGAAATTGGTAAAATGGAATTTAATAATGATATTTGCTATCATTGTTAGTATTCGTGGGAATATGGTAAAATACAGTTGAAATTGTTGTTTATATACATACGAGGATACATATATGTGTGATGTAAAAAAATACAGTGAAATATATAAAGAGATATCAAAGCTTAATCCTGATGATACACTTCAACTTGTCCTTGAAAGTGAGAATGAGGAAGAAAAAGATTTCTATGAAATGATTGGTGATTATCTGTTACAGAAACACCAAAAAGAAGTGATTGAAGGGAATCTTTTTTGATGAAGAAATATACTATTGTGGCTGGCGTAAATGGGGCAGGGAAGTCTACTTTATACCAGCTTAATCCTCGATTAAGGAATGAACATAGAGTTAATGCAGATGAAATTCTTAGGGAAATGAAGCTCGATTGGCGGGATTTTTCAAGTGTTCTTATGGCTGGAAAAGAAGCTGTTAAAAGACTTAATACTTACATAAATGAAGGAATCAGCTTTAACCAGGAAACTACATTATGCGGCAAAGCAGTTATTAAGGCTATTAAGCAGGCAAAAGAAAAAGGATTTTTGATAGAGCTTCATTATATAGGGCTTGATAGTGCAGAACTTGCCCAAGAAAGAGTGGCACATAGAGTTTCTAAGGGCGGGCATAGTGTTCCAAAGTGGTTTGGCCAAAGAGTTAAACTATAAGAGTTAGAGGCTTGTGTATTGCCTCATTTTAGCAGCTCCAATAATTTCATAATGCACCAAATAGGCAGCCTTTTGGCGTGGGCAGGGAATTAAGCTCATTCCGAGGCTGTTTTTTTATTACGATTTACCATTTGGTACATTTTAATTCAGAAAAATTACCATTTGTATAATTGCAAAGCCAGGAAATATAAGCACTTGAAGGAAGATAATTTTTTGTGATAATATGTTAACAAAATATTTATATGAAATCAGAGGAGAAAAAGTATTGGCGACTGAAGATAAAGTCTTTATGGACACAAATGTGTTCACTGAAATAGTAGATGATATTCAAGGAGCTGCGAATGCTTGTGTATTTCCAGATAATTCAATAAGCAAAGCAAGTAGTTTGGATACATTTGATGCAGGTAAGGAAATGCATGCAATATTGGAGGAAATCCATAAAACAACTGAATTTTACAGGCATGAAGTTTCTGAATCTCTTCCGCAAGGGTTTCTTACTATGCGAGATAGCATGATTGCTATAGATAAAGAAGCCAGTGAAAGCTTGACGGTAGATGGCGGGGGAATTGGAGGAGCAAATAAGCAATGAGTATTATGTCGGAAATAGAGGATCTCAAGCACGAGATTTCTGAATGTGAAGAGGAGATTTCGGAGCTGGATACTGAAAGTGAAAATATTAGAAGATTACAATCTGAACTAAGAGATGGGGCGGAGGAACCTGAAAAAAATTACGATATGACTGCAGGAGACGAATTTAGGGGCGTTCTTCAGAATAAAGCAGAGGATTTAAGGCTTTCAACGTATTATGAAATAAGCTCTTTTCAAAATCTTGTTTCACAATTTCTTGAAGAAGCTGAACAGGCAAAAGCAAATATCCGTGATCATATCAAAGATTTGGAGAGAAGGATTGAAGAGCTTGAAGCGGAGCTGGCAGCACAAGCTTCAAGACAAGATGTAATGTAAGAGGAAAAGTATGTTGTTTTATGAAGCTAAAAGAGGAAATGTTTTAGGCGCCGGAAGAAGATATGACGCTGAGGACATGAATGAGTTTACGGATACTCTTCACAGCGATTTTAATCGGTATAATGAAGAGGCAAAGGTTCTTGAAGAGGGTTATGGAAGATATCGAACGAATGAAACGTTTGTTGGAAAAATGGCAGATGCATCAAAGGAATTTATTAACAGAAGACAGACTGAAGATTTGCATTTTCATAATCTTGAGTTTATATCGGAATTTCTGCATACCTGCTATGATATAGAAGGCAAGTTCAAAGAAGGAGTGGATCCATCACCGAAAGCCAGAATTAGTGAAACTGCGCTGTTGATGATTAAGAAAGATCAGAAAGCAATTGAAAATTCAATCGATACTATCGGTTATGAGATTGAATGTCGCATAAAGCGGCTTATAGAGAGGCATGGCAAATGGGGATTATATACGCAGCCGACCTGTGGAAGAATGCTTATGGTAATTGACGATTTAGTCGGAAGCAAAGGTCATATTGAAGAGTGCTTAACAAGGCTTGAAAATTTTGACAATGATGCGTGTGCGCTATTATCTCGGAATGATTTTAAAGGTAATGCGCAGGCTCTTCAGAGTAAGATTATTAACGTTGCCGCAGGTCTTGATAGTATGACGGTTTATACGCCGTGTATGGCAAAGAATCCAATAAATATCATAAGGAAAATCACTAATTTCTTTAAAAAAGATAAGGAAAAATCTACTTCTGATGAATTGAAGGAATTGCAAGACGAGAAGATTACATTAAAGAAAATGGAAAAGCAAGAGGAACAAAAAATATACGCATATATACAAAAGACATATGGCTATTCTGCTGATGAAATGAATTATTTAAAAGCTAATCATAAGGATTTACTATTTTCGTTATATGAAAATAGTAAAAACGGTTCCAGTGATGCGAAAGAGATATGTCAACAGATCAATCAAATACTGGATCCAACTGTGAATATGACAAGTACATCTAAGGCTAGTTATATTCGAAACGCTGGAATAATAAATGATATGGAAACAACAAATAATGGTAAATTTGATGCAGAATTGAAATGTGTCAAGAAGATATATGATGAAAATAAAGATATTTACGTTGCTATTTCACAAAAAACGGGTGTGCCGCCAGAATTGATTTGTGCTATTCATTTTAGAGAGTCAGCATGTGATTTTAACACGCATTTACATAATGGGCAACCTTTGGGAAAGCCAACTACAATTGTCCCCAAAAGCGTATGTTTTGATAACTTTGAAGATGCAGCTGTTGATGCGCTTATGAATAATAAAGAAAAAACGGGAATATCATTTGAGGGAAGAGTTGATGATGCAACTTGCTTGGCATTTGCAGAATCATTTAATGGATATGGTTATTCTAATAATGGCCATATTTCTCCTTATTTGTATAGTGGCACAAGTGCTTATACGAGTGGTAAGTATGTAAGCGATCATAATTTTGATCCGAATGCTGTTGATAAACAAGTGGGAATATATTGTGTAATGCAGGCGTTGGAAGAGTAGGTAAATAAATATGAACTTTTATAAAAGCGTAAGTAAAATAAATAGGATTTTGATTTGTTTATTGATATTTTTTGGGTGTGTATCATGCGCAAGTTTAGATAAGAATTTAGAAGAAAAAGTAGCAACCACAGATTCAAGTGTAGTTGCTGAAAAAGATGTAAGTGATGGCGGTGGAGAAAAAACAAGTGATGATCAGTTAAATGAGCCCATCAGGGAAATTGAGCCAATCGCGAATAATCCTTATTTTTTTGAAGATATTGAAAAAGAGTATATTTATTCTGTAAAGCTTTTCTTTTCTGAGGATATCAAAGAAGTTCCGGTAAAGGTGGCATATATAAAAAGTTTTGAGAACGGAGATGTATATTCTCTTTCAATTCAGCATGAAGATTGTACTGAAAGATATTATTATGACGTGTTGGATAGATTTGATATTGGAACTTTTTATGTTACGAATGACAGTATATATCTTTTGCTCCAATGCGAGGATATTCCGGATGAAGAGACATTTATTTCAGAGGGAATGTTAGTTTGTTCAGAAACGGATATTGATGAGAATAATGATGGATTGCATCAAAAAATCGAAAACAATGGAGACAACTGTTGTTTTTCATATGATAATACGCTTATTGAAAGTGGTTTTTATTCTACGTACAAATGGACAAAAGAAAAAGGGTTAACATATTTTCGCTCGGGATACGGAGCAGAAGGTTCGCCTATCGAAATAATGCTGGATGAATAAGTGTGAGATGATATAAAAATTTTATTTCAGCCTTCAGGATGATATGTACCCTCTTTACTGGACAAACCAGTAAGGAGGGTATTTTTATGCGCTACAGTTATGACTACAAAAGAAAGGCTGTTGAATTGTTTAGACAAGGACTATGGCCTGATACTCCTGATGGCATTAGCGTAAAAGAGT
>JAGAAO010000019.1 GCA_017615275.1 Butyrivibrio sp. | reverse complement strand
TTTTGCATTCGCAAAATGAAATCTGAAACAATCAGTTCTACGCAAGCAAGCTTGCTCGACCTGCTTATTTCATCTTTCGCCCTGCTCATTGCTTTTTGGAATTTTTCAGGGTTGCATTACTGTTTATTTTTCAAGGTTCTGTTGTAATTATGATCCTTACTGATTGCGTAAGGCAACGCAGAAGGAGGGATTTGAACCCTCGCGCCGCTATTAACGACCTGCACCCTTTCCAGGGGTGTCTCTTCAACCACTTGAGTACTTCTGCAAAATAGTTGATTAACAACAAGTATGTTATTAACAGCGTGTTCATAATTAAAGCGGAGCGAAAGGGATTCGAACCCTTGTGGCGTTGCCGCCAAACGGTTTTCAAGACCGCCTCGTTATGACCGCTTCGATATCGCTCCGAGTAAAAACTGTATCATCTCAGATGAGATAACGCTTTGTTTAAGTCGCTGTCGCATCTCGCGCAGCGCAAGAATTATATTAACAAAGTGTACCCCGCATGTCAAGCATGTTTTTCAATATTTTTTTATTTTTTGTTACTGCACAAATTTTTCTATCTTTTTTGTACAATTTTGGCACTTTTTGCTATCTCGCCTTTTATGACGCAACCCGCTCCAATAACAGCATTTGCGCCTATTTTCGTCCCTCTCAGGACAGTTACGTTTGCACCTATCCAAACGTTGTCTCCGATCTCAACTTTTGAACTGATAAATTCTTTTTCGGATTCACCCTTGAAATTATGATCGTGATCCACTATGACAACATTGTTTCCAAACTTACAATTATTCCCGATCACAACCGATTCAACCGAGGTGACACTGCTACCCGTATTAAAAAAGCAATGATCCCCGATTTTGATATGTCCGCCGTCGGCAACCAGATACAGATTTCCCCTGTTCTGATTATAGTTTCCAAGCTCTATCCTGCCGCTTTTGTATATCTCAACATGGGGCTTGTCAAAAGTCTGTATCATTCCCGCAGAAAACCTGCTTCCGAAGCGAATTTTTTTTAAGATCACCCAAACGGCATTCTTAATATACCTCGTCGGTGCACGCATAATCACTCTCCTGAATGTATAAATTTATGAAAAGCTGATTCGATCAGTTTTCCCCTATAACACTTCCGTATATTTCTTCTATCTTTTTTACATGCACGTCAAAACTGTAAGATCCCTTCGCAATCGCAAGGCTCTTTTTTGACATGTCGATATATCCCGCTCTTTCTGCGAGTATCCTGTTAATGCTATCAGCCATAGCCGCGCAGTCTCCGGGCTTATTCACGTATCCGTTCTCCCCGTTTCTTACGATCTGAGGTATTCCTCCGACAGTTGTAGAAACAACAGGAAGCCCGTATGCCATGGCATCGAGAACAGACATCGGAAGTCCTTCATTATATGACGGAAGCAAGAAAACCGCCGATTCTTCAAGCAGTTTTTCTTTATCCTTGCCTCTGACCCATCCGGGAAATACCGCTCTGTCCTTTGCCGCAAGAGCCACGCTGTCCTTAATTGCCTTTTCATCCGCTTCGCTTCCGCTTCCGCAAAAGACAAATCGGACATCCTTATCTTTACCGAGCACACCCTCCGCAATCTTGGCAAAGTCGTACCCGCCTTTTCTCTTTCCGAGTTCTCCCAGGAAAAGAACCTGCTTTCCCGCAAATCTTTTTTCCATAAGAGCTTCTATCTTACCCTCATCCTGAGGCTTACAGTAGTTCTCCACAACCTCTATCCTGTCGCTGTCATAAACCTGCAACATATTCGCCTTCCACTCATCGGAAAGAACGATCATCTTTGAACAAAGCCCGTATACCTTCCTGATCTTCGCCTTCTTTTTATCGGATGCGTTTACATAGAAACTCTCAAAATCCGCTCCGTGCAAATGATCCACGACGGGAATGCCGCGTTTTTTAGCCATATACAAAAAAGGCTGCATCCTGTAAAAGCTTCCTCCAAACGAAGTGTGCATATGTATAAGCTGTGGTTTGAAACTCCTTATAAGGAAAAAAAATCTCACATAAGCCTTAAACGCCTTCAGGACCATCCTCACAAATCCCTTGTCGCAATAAGACTCAACATAACGTATATCAAAATCTTCCTCGAGCCTGCTGCCGTAATAGCCGCTCGTAACCGCAGCAATTCCGCCCTTAACGTCAGGTTGCTGCACGATCATACATATTCTGCTCTTTTTATTCTCAGCCACTTTTTCTTACTCCAAGAATTGCCTCCGCCGTAGGAATATCCTCCGGTGTAGTTATCTTTATATTGGTATACGATCCCTCGACGAGCTTTACCTTCTTGTCGGTAAAATACTCGACAACCATAGCGTCATCTGTTATATTGACGCCCTTTGCGATGAGCTCTTCCTCCTCGCGGTCGAGCCTTATATACAGATCTTTTATAAGCTTATAAGAAAAAGTCTGAGGCGTCTGAACAATCCATGTTCTGTCTCTGTTCGGTGTAGAGATCGCAAATCCGTCCTCATCCGAAATCTTTACAGTGTCTTTTACGGGCATACCGACTACACATGCGCCATAATTTCTTGCTCCGTCCAAAGCCCTTAGTATTATTTCTTTGGTCAAAAAAGGTCTCGCCCCATCATGGATAAATGCGTAATCATAGTCGTCATCTGCGGCAAGGAGTCCCAGACGAACACTGTGATACCTGTACAGTCCGCCCTCGACGATAGCTTTAACCTTATCAAATCCATATTTTTCAACTATTTCACTGCGAACAAAGTCAATATCCCCGCGTGATACCACAAGAACAATATCATCCACAATGCTCTCTTCAAAAGCCTTCAATGAATAATAGATAAGCGGCTTTCCGCCTATATCGAGATACTGCTTTTTAACATCGCTTTTCATCCTGCTTCCGCTTCCGGCAGCAAGCACAACAGCCACAGTTTTCATGGCATACCCATCCTTATCTTTTTTCGTTTGCGTGGTATCTTCTCTCCCTGTCACCAAGCGGAAGATTTGGAACCGCGTTTAAGTCAAGTCCGCACACATTGCCCTTTAGATACTCATAATAAGCCGCAGCGCCTATCATCGCCGCATTATCTGTGCACAGAACAGGTGACGGTCTATAGAACCTGATATTGTTAGCCGCGCACTCTTTTTCCATAAGTTCTCTGAGCGCGGTATTCGAGGCAACTCCTCCCGCTATGGCAAGAGAATCCATGCCGTACTCCTTGCATGCACGTATGGCATGATCGCAGAGCACCTGCACGACTGCCTTTTGAAAAGAAGCCGCAACATCGTTTTGGTTAAGCTCCTGTCCCTGCATCTTTGCCTGATTTATGTAATTTAATACCGAAGACTTAAGTCCGCTGAAAGAAAAATCATACTCCGCGCCCGCGATCTTAGCCTGCGGGAACGTAAATGCATCGGGATTTCCCTCTTTTGCCGCCTTATCAATCTTGGGGCCTCCGGGATAGCCCAGCCCAATGGCTCTTGCCACCTTGTCAAACGCTTCTCCCGCCGCATCGTCCCTCGTCTGTCCGATAATCTCGTATTTGCCGTAGTCTCTTACGATAACAAGATGTGAGTGACCGCCTGATACCACGAGACACGCAAAAGGAGGCTTTAAATCCTTGTTTTCGATATAGTTGGCACTAATATGCCCTTCTATATGATGAACGCCTATAAGGGGCTTTTTAGTTGCATATGCGATAGCTTTAGCTTCGGAAACACCTACCAAAAGAGCTCCCACGAGCCCGGGACCGTAGGTGACCGCAACAGCATCTATATCCTTAAGAGTCAGCTTTGCCTCCGAAAGAGCGGCGCGAACGCATCCGTTTATCTTCTCAACATGCTTTCTCGAAGCTATTTCGGGCACAACTCCGCCGTAAACCGTGTGAAGTGCGATCTGGGACGAAATGATATTGGACAAAACTTCCCTTCCGTTTCTCACAACTGCCGCAGCGGTCTCATCGCAGGAACTTTCTATGGCAAGAATGGTAACATCCTTGTCTTTTGTCTCTGCGGACTCTTCATTTCCTTTTATTGACATAAAGATGACGCCGTCATCCTCAACGTTTTTGTTGATCTCCATAACTTACCTTTTTACCTGCTAAGATTACTTCCAAACATTTTAAGCGCTTCCGCTTCCTTCATTCTGTTTGAGCTTGTAAGGAACTCGTAGTCATCCTTACTTGTAAGCCTCTCGATATCTGCAGGAACGCTCACATCGCCGGGATGGAAAAGAATCTCTGCATCATCCTTTCCTCTCTTCGCAAGAAGATCCCCTGCATCTTTGAGGCACGGCTTGACGTTCTCATAAAACATATGTCCCGAGAGCATTACTCCCATGAACAACTTATCTTCCACGCCAAGATCAGCCAGCTGACTTGAATATTTCCTCTTATTTCTTTTTACAAGAGCATTGAGGATCATTACCTTGACGAAGTTTATCGCGGTAAGTCCCTTAAGCTTTCCGATATTCTTCGCATAAACAGACACTTCCTCATAAGGAAATCTGATATACGAAACCCTGAAACCACAGCTCTTTATGACATCCATGAGCGCGTCAAAAACAATCGGGATCATATGATAGTGCACATGTCCGTCAATCCTGAACACTCCGCCGTTCATATATTCCTCACAGGCTCTGAGCTGCGTCTCGACTTCTCTTCTTATCTGTTTGTAATAAACCCTTCGTAAAAAAGGGTTGTAGCTAACCGCAAGCAGCTTGGCAAAACCACAGTTAAAATTGCCGTTTGCATCTGTAAGCTTATTTGCCTTACTTCCGCTTATCGGCTTTCCTTCAACAAAATTAAGATGAACAGTGACAAAGAGATTTTCTCTCACATCACTTATCTCATCCATGCATTCCTTTAAATAAGGGCTGTTGGGCATTATGCTGATGCCGTTAAGTGCGCCCTTGTGATAACATTCCATAATATGACGACTCTGTTCGGGAAAAAGACCGTAGTCGTCTGCATGATACTCTATCAAAAAAACATCCTCCAAAATTTCAACTTACTCCTGTTGCTTTATCTGCCAGCCCAGGATCTTCCACTTGCCCTCATCGTCCTGACGAAGGGTAAACTGATAATAATTTGCAACAGTGCCTGAACTGCCTTTTCTGAGTGAAAACAGGCATTCAACATTACACATCTTCTTACCGGACACATTTACCGCCTCCGGATCCTTGTTCTGGACTATATAATTTGATATCGAATAATCCCCTTCCTTTTTATCCGCTATCTCTTTTTTCATGGACTGAGTAAAGTTCGCCTGATTTGCCAGCAGCTCATCGTCCATTATTCCCTGCAAAACTCCGAACATCTTATTCTGCTGATCGTCAGTGTACTCCTCTTTATAAAGAACTTTCATTGTCTTTGCGTAAAGATCGACTACCATTCTGGGGCTTGCCGGGTAGTTCTTCTCAAGATTAGTGGTAGTTATTTCATCAACCGCCGTAAGATCGTACTGTTCTTCCTGCGGACTCTTTTTTGAGCCGATGAACATAAAATACAATCCCACAATAACAACTCCTGCCAGAAACAGTAATACGACTGACTTCATAACCGATGACTTTGTGCTGTTGTTACTCATGTCCCCTCCGTTTTGCAAAAAATATTTTTATTCCTCAAATTTGAGTGTAAGACTGCGACCATCTTTGGCTGCAACCGAATTTGCAAAAATCTTTCTGGTATCCCCTATGAAATCCTGTGGGTTAACAAGCGAAGGACTGTAGTGTGTAAGCCACATCTCTTTTACCTCCGCATTCTTGGCAAGCTTTGCTGCCTCGTAAAAAGTCATATGCTTATGCTCTTTTGCCTTAACAAGCTTATCGGGCTCTCCGTACATACCCTCGCATATAAAAAGATCCGAATCCTTTGCGTTGTACACAATGCTGTCAGTAGGTCTCGTGTCGGTCACGTAAGTAAGCTTTATGCCCTTTCGTTCCTCTCCGAGCACCATGTTTGGCGTGTACACCGTTCCGTCTTCAAGAACAACCTCTTCACCTTTCTGAAGGCTGTTCCAGTACTTCCTGTCTATTCCTGCTGCAACCGCCGCCTCAACATTAAATTTGCCCTGCCTTCTTAGACTCATGCTGTATCCGTAGCAGGTAATATTGTGATTAACCTTAAATGCTGTGATCGTGAATCCCGGCATTCCTTCGGGTTCAAAAGACACTTCGCTCTCAGTAAGCTCTTTAAACTTGATCTCAAAAGGAAGCTCCGGAGCTATTACTCTCAGAGAATTAACAACCTTCTCAAGTCCTTTGGGGCCTACCATCAAAAGAGGTTCTGTTCTCTCGGCATTTCCCATTGTAAGGAGAAGTCCCGGAAGACCGCTTATATGGTCTGCATGGTAATGTGTAAAACAGATCACATCGATGGGCTTTGAACTGATTCCCTTCTTTTTAAGTGCGATCTGTGTGGCCTCGCCCGAATCAATAAGTATACATTTTCCGTTGTACCTGACGTACAAAGCCGTGAGTAAACGGTTGGGAAGCGGCATCATTCCGCCTGTTCCCAGCAAACAAACATCTATCATAAATCATTTCCTTTTCCAATAAATAACCGCGTCGTCCTTGGGCTCATCGTAAAATCCGGGTCTTACCCCCTCGCTTACAAAGCCAAGTCTCTCATACAATCCTATCGCAGGTGCATTCGCTGCCCGCACCTCAAGAGTGTAATCATTTATTCCTATACCGCGGCCTCGTTCAAGGAGCTGCTTAAGCATCTTGTAAGCAACACCCTCTCTTCTGCAGTCTCCTGCCACCGACACGTTGGTAACTTCACCGTCGCCGGAAATATTCTGCACTCCGCATAAACCTACGACTCTGCCTGCTTTTTCCGCAACAAGGTAGATCGTATCATCCCTTGTAAGCGCGTCAATAAGCTGCTTCTTGGTCCAGGCTTCTTTTCCCAAGTTGGTCTTCTCAAGGTTATAAGCATCCTCGATATCTTCGGCACTCATCTCCCTGATACGAATAAGCCCCGGATTGTTCCTTCCGACAGTCTTATTGTCATTTCTCTTATCAGCCGCCGCAGATCCCGCTTTTTCCTTTTCCTTAGCTTCGCGCTCAGCCTGAGAAAGCCTCAGGTACTCGGGCGCAAAATCATCTGCCGAGACCATGCGTCCTTCAGATGCATATACGCTCGCAAGTGCAGCAACTGCCGCCGCGTTCTGCCTGTTTTGGAAAAAAGGAGCTATAGAGTAAGGAACCTTTATAAGTTCCTCGAGCTTGTCATGATAAACAGGAACACCGTCGCCAAGCAGCACCACTGGCTTTCCTATCTCGTTGATCCTGTTCGCAATATCCTCAACCGATGTCGCAAACTGTTCATGAATAACCTGCATGTCAAAAGATCTCTCAAGACTCTTTCCTTCGAAAGTCTTGGGTACAAACGTGTACAAGCCTGTATAAACCTGGCTTCTTCTGGCATCCATCATCGGGCATATTATTTTTTCAACTCCGTAGAGATTATAAGCGATTCCGTCTACAGTAGGAACGGGAATAATCGGCTTATCAAGAGCAAGAGCCAATCCCTTTGCTGTAGCGCTTCCTATCCTCAGTCCCGTAAAAGAACCGGGGCCTTCAGCCACTGCTATGGCATCGATAGTTGATAGATCGAGATTTATCTTTTTGCATATGTCATCAAGCATAGGCATCAAAATCTCTGAATGTGTAGTTTTGTATTGCACCGAAAACTGTGAGATAAGAGTATCTGCGTCAGAAATCGCAACAGCTCCCACAAGTCCCGATGTATCAATAGAAAGAATCTTCATATCCGTTCACTTTTCGTTTATTTCTTTGTCATTGTAATAAGGCGATAGTCAAAGCCTTTTTCAAGGTTCTTCTCGATAACTATCTCCGTATAATGCTCAGGCAATATCTCTTCGATGAGGTTCGCCCATTCTATGAAGCAGATCCCGTCTCCGTAGAAATAGTCTTCATATCCGATCTCATCCATTTCACTCACATCACCGATGCGATACACATCAAAGTGGTAAAAAGGAATCCTTCCCTCATCATATACCTGCAAAACGGTAAAAGTAGGACTGCTTACAGGTCCCGTTATTCCAAGTCCTGCGGCGACTCCCTGAGTAAGCACCGTCTTCCCTACGCCCAGGTCGCCAACAAGCGTATATACCATTCCCGGCATCGCGCTCTCTCCGATCCTCTTACCGATCTCAAACGTCTCCCGGGCACTATTCGTCTCATGTCTGGTAACTATATCCATACAAACCTCGCATATTTCAAACTCTGCCTATTTAACTATACCATAAAAAAGGGACAGCGATAATATTATATATCGCAGTCCCCTTTTGTATGTTCAAAACCACTGTTATCTGATTTTCGTATCTAAATTAAGCTGATATTACAACTCTACATTCGATAGTAAACATCCATAATAAAGAAATCACTGTCAACATTGCCTTCACGCAATTTACTGTAAACCTTGTCCTTATCTATTTTCCTAAGCAGCTCCTCATACTCCTCAAAACTGCCTTCAAAGCGAACCCTTGCAGCCGGATCAATATTCAAACGATATGCCATATCCTGTATACAATCTTGTTCCCCGTCTTTCTCTTTTGAATAATATAGCTGATATTTACCGTGATCCAGCTCTATGATCACGCCATTCTGCAATTTTCTAAGTTTTTTACAGAGTTCAGTCTTATCTACGGTAACCTTTTCAGTACATTCCTCTCTGAACTCCATATACAGTTCAGCATTATTCATATATTTTCCTTACATTTTCTTCTCGTAGTACATAGCGGAAACAATAGCTACTATGCACTGAACCCCGATAAGGATCATCACAAAGCTATGCATATTGTCAAGCGTGTAGGTTGTACTCGGATCGATAAAAAAGGTTAATACTTCCCAGCAAAGGAACACAGCTCCCAAAACAAACGCAGAAACAGAAAGCGCTTTAGTCTTAACAGTCTTCCATTCCTCATTATTCTTATATTTTGTGGACTTTACAGCATTTCCTACCATCAAGGTCAAAAAGCTGATTGTCGCTATTATAAGTGCTCCTACAAGTAAAATATGGTTATTCATCTTTCATCCTCCTTAATTAAAAAATAGAAATGCCGGGAGTGAATATATCACTCCCTTCGCATTTCTCATATTATTCTTATTAGCATTTCTTGAGTGATACAGCTGCGCTTGCAATAGTTGCTACTGCTGTGAGAATTGCAGGTGTTGTCTCTACATCAACGTCGCCTGCTCCCTGAACGTTCTCCATTTCCTCTGTATCAAGATTCTCAAATGATCCACCAACGATCTCATCATATTTTTTGTTGTTTCCCATAATATTCTTCTCCTTTTCTGTTTTTATTTGTTTTTTAACTGTTTAAAATGGTCTATCAGCACTTTGCTGCTGATACAATCGCACCGGAAACTGCTGAAACAATAGCTGAAACTGCTGCGGGAGTTGTCTCTGCCTCAACATCACCTGCGCCCTGAGTAAGCTCCATCTCATCAGGATTCATATCCTCAAATGTTCCGCCAACAACATCTTCGATTCTCTTTTCCATGATATTATTCTCCTTTTCTTATTCAGAAATTATCTGTTTTATCAGTTCTTGATATCATTTGCTACGTCTTTAGTAAAAGCGTATGATGCTGCAGCGCTTGTAAGAGCTGCGCTTGCTGCGATAAGTACAGGAGTTGTCTCTGCGTCTACATCGCCTGCCCCCTGAATTTCTGTCATTTCATCGATCTTAAGATCTTCAAATGAATCACCAACTACATTGTTAATCTTTTCCTGTGCCATGTTTTTGTTCTCCTTTTCTTTGTTTGATGTGTTTTGTTTTTAGCTAGCTATATATCCTCAACCGTTTTGCTTAACCCATTTCCGACAGTATTACAAAACGGGTGATACCACTTTAAACTTATTACTTCTGGATCAATGAGAGCATCCAAGGTAACTGCACCGCAGCGGTAGGACTTGCCACCATCTGACAAACGCTTTCAGCATCAGCATTTCCCGATCCTTGAACCATCTTCATCTCATCAATAGTCAGCTCTTCAAATGCATCTCCTATAAACTTGTCTTTTCCCATTTTTTATTCTCCTTTACTCTGTTTTCGCTGTATCTGAATGTTTTTTATTTTCGCTTTTTCTTAATGTCCCTTGACATTTTTTATATTATCAGCCGGTGCATTGATTTTTATTATTTTGGAATCAACGGTATAAAAATCGGAACCAACTGCATTTTTTATTCGCTCTTTATTTGGTTATGCTTATAAGCGATATGTTTTCTATCTGTTCTTCTCCCGATCCTGCTGCCGCAAAACCAAAAGTGACCGATTCGCCGGAAGCAATATTCTGATTACTTCCATCATTTAAGATTGAATAGAACTCATCATCCTTATCTTGTACGCTCGCATTCCAAATATTTTCGATAGTTGCGTCATAAGTAAATTCCATCTTCCAATCGGATATCTCGCGATCTGAAATATTCGTTATCGTCACATTGGCGATGAATCCCTCATCCCACTGCGATGAAATCTTATAATCAATCTCGTAATCTTCCGGACCGATCATATATTTCCGATTTGTCAAAATAACCTCACTTGGAAACTTCACTTCATCTTCGCTTGATGCTTTAACGGCAATGAATCCAAAACTCACCGATCCTCCTGCCGCTATATCCTGGTTGTACCCTGCGCTCGAAACAATAATATATTCATCGTCTCTGCGAGCTTTGGCATCCCAGATCTTTTCTATCTCATCCTCACAATTAAGAGCTATCTCCCATTTATGGATAGTCGCCGATGTATTATTCGTAAGTGTCACATTCACATGGTACTTATCTCCATATTCTTCTGCGACCGCGTAATCCGTTGTCAGCTTACCTGTTCGGTAAGTTTGCGTCTTTTCATTTTCCTTAATAACTTCGCCTTCATATATAGGCTCAGATCCGGAAATTGCTCTGTATATATCTATCTCCCCACTGCCATAATGCTTGTCCTTACCTTCATCACCAAGATCAGTGCTTCCCGCCGACATAAGCTCTATGGCATCATCTTCTTGAAAATACGGATATTTTTCTTTTCCGTAAGAATATATGTCTGCATAGCAAGCCGTTGCCACTGCGGAAGATAAGCTGGTTCCGTAAGAGAATGAATATCCCTGCGGAATCCCAATCGCTTCTAACCCGTTATCGATATATGTCGGATAAGCGATATAAATAAATGCGCTAAGATCTACCAATCCGTCCAGATATACCAGTTCTCCTCCGGGTGCGCAGAAATCAACACATGAACCGTAGTTACTGTATGACGCTTCCGATCCGTTCCACGTTGCAGCTATCGTATTTACTCCTCTTATCTCCCCCGGAAGATGTAATACCTTATTTGCTGCATAGTTCTCATCAAGATCCATTCCTTTATTTCCTGATGATGCAAATATCGCAACATTGTTGTTCTCTGCATATTTAATCGCTCGCTTGAATGTATTTGTAATGATTCGTTCGTCGTCCACATCCATACACTTATATGTACCGAGGCTTAGATTTATCACATCATTTCCGTCTTTGACCGCATCAAGTATTGCAGCGATTGTCCAGATAGATTCTCCGTCTTTTGCCCCCATAACTTTGTATGGTGTTATCACCGCATCGGGAGCAATCTGAGCTATAATTCCCGCTGTTGCTGTTCCGTGAGTATTAAAATCCTTAAGCGAATCATCGCCTTCAACATAGGATTTTCCGGCTGCAGTATTGATTTTTCCCGCCAAAGCAGGGTGATCTGCATCCACTCCGCTATCAATAAGCGCAACTCTTACGCCCTTTCCCGTAGAAAGTTTCATAGACTTTCTGTCATCCGTAACTTCATCAACATGCCATGCAAGCCTGTCAAACAGATCGTCACCCGAATCTCTTTCTCCTGATAGTTCTTCGCTTTCCGGAGTTATCCCGGAAAGCATACTTTCATCCATAACAGGCTCAGGTTCTTCAAGCTTAGGCATCTCGCCAGCTACAGCTATCTCATCCCCAATACATTTATCCTGTATGATATCTTCCAACTGCAAAGTTTCCGGATAGATAATATGCAGTAAATTAATATCTTCATATTTCTGTATCTTGATCTTTTCATCTTTCTCTAAAATATCCTCACATACCTGTTCTATATCGGAATCTTCTTTGAGCAGTATGTCGAAGGTCTGTTCCTTTGAAGCTTCAGCTGTTACAGAAAAGCTGCAAAAGAACACAGGTCCTAGAAATGCAAGAAAGATAAAAAACAAAAGGTTTCTGTATCTACTTTTTTTCATTTCCGTTCCTCTTTTTCATGTACACTCAGCTACACTGTGGTTGCATCCTGTACAAATTTGCATAATATCCGTTCAGCGCCATAAGCTCTTCATGATTTCCCTCTTCAACCATCTTTCCTTTTTCCATAACAATGATCCTGTCAAAGTCACGAATTGTTGCAAGCCTGTGCGCCACTACCACCAATGTAGCTTGCATGTTGAACAGATAGTCCATAACGATCTTTTCGGAACCGTTATCAAGTGCGCTTGTAGGCTCATCCAAAAATACAATCTGCGGATTGGATATTATAGTTCTTGCTATTGCAATCTTCTGTCTCTGTCCACCCGACAGATTCTGTCCGCTCTCGGATATTCTGGTCTCAAGTCCAAGCGGGAAGCTGTCCACCAATCCTTTTAGATTTGTAGCTTCTATAACGCGATTGATCTCTTCATCGGTAAAGTCTCTTCCCATTGTGATATTCTCACGGATACTTCCGCTGAACAGCATATTCTCCTGAAGGACTATTCCGACTTTTTCTCTAAGCTTATGTATGTTCAGATCCCTTACATCTTTGTTTTCATACATAACACGACCTGTCGTTACAGGATAAAGACTTGCCATTACCTTCATAAGCGTCGACTTGCCCGAGCCACTGCTTCCCACGATTGCAACCTTTTCAAACGGTTTTATCTTCAAAGAGACATCCGTTATGGAGTAATCGGAAAAATGACTGTATTTATAAGACACATTTTCCATACCGATTTCTCTGCACTGATCCGCAGGTGACTCCTTACCCTCCGTCTCCGTCTCATTCGGTGTATCCATTATGTCAAGCAGTCTCTCAAGATAAATCTTGACCATCACAATCTGTCCGTATGAACTCATTATTGAGATAATAGGTCCCAAAAAAGCTGTTCCTATCGAACTGAACGCAACTATTCCACCGATAGTCATCTTGTGATTTAAAACAAGAAGGTATCCGCCGAGGAATATCCAAAGTGGGTAAAAGCTCTGAATAGTCTGGGTTGCATTGCATAATATCGATGAAAACCTTGCTCTTCTTTTCTCCAATCCGATCTGGTCGTCAAAATTATCTCTCCATTTATTAAAAAGATTCTTTTGCGAATTGGTGGACTTAATGGTAAATATGTTGTTTACCATCTCATTTATCATGTCCTGCGACTTGGTCATAACTACCATCTCATTCTGAGATATTTTCCTGTTCGCCTTCGTATTCATATATGAGATAAAGCACAAAAGTGCAGCTATGAACAAAGTAAACAGCGCAAGTCTTGGGCTATAGCACACCATAGCAATCAGATACAGGAAAAAGAAAATGAAATCGATCACCAGCTCTATCATCTTGTCGATAATAACCTGCCTGATATAAGTATTGGAATTGATCCTATAGATCAACTCTCCCTTACTTCTGTTTACAAAGTACGAATATGGCAAATCAAGAAGCTGTTTTATAGTATCTCCCAAAAATCCCTTATCAAAAGTCGTCTGCAACCGCGTTATCACTCTGGTCCTCACCAGATTAAAGATAAAGTAATTCGCCGAAAGCCCCAGCAACGTCGCCATCAAAATTCTTATATTCAGATAACACTGATTATCAAATCCATCCACAATGTATTGAATAGAGTACGGCACCAAGAGGCTCATAAATTGCATTATCATGGAAAAAAGAAGTGTAATCAGCAAAAGTTTCCTGTTCTTCTTTGCATTATCCACAAGAACCGGATGGAGCTTTGGCATCTGGAAATGCCGCTTACTCTCATTGGTTGAATACAGTATTATTTTCGAAAAATGTTCTTCGAACTCTTCACTTGTAAGTTTCCTTTTTCCCGAAGCCGGATCAACAAGTGACACCGAGTTTGACGATACTTTTTCCACTACTACAAAATGTTTGCGATCCCAAAATGCTATAAAAGGCTTTGGAACTTTTTTAAGTGATTCTATGCCTATCTTGATTGCTCTTGATATTACTCCGTTCTCCTTAAGCAATTCCTGTAGCTGCAATAAGTTGTACCCTCCGTTCGGAACACCATATCGCTCACGCAGACCTGTCAGTTTTGTACTGTCAACAAAGTAATCAATCATCATTGAGGCACAAGCCAATCCACATTCTGAGTGTTCACACTGTTGTTGGAATCGAACTCTCAAACCACTACCTCCTCACTTTTGTATTTTTCTTTTAAATAATCTTCAAAGCTTTCATACTCGATCATTCCCATGTCGCACCAGAAATCATATTCGCCAAGTTTAATATCAAGATTGTATTTTTCACGTCTGACATTCTGCATGGACACGGCTGTCTTCATATTTGTAAACAACTTTTCTATATCCGCATTGGATTCATGAGGAATATCAGCATATTTTTCAATACGCCTTGCAATCTCTCCCGATACCTCTTCCATCCACTCTTCATTATCAAGCTGACTTGGAAACATAGCTGCATTAGCACACGCAATTACATTTCCGCCCATAAATGTCATTATTTTGCTAAGCGGCTTAGTAACAGTCTTATGCCCATTTGTATCACAGGTACTCAGAACCACAACCGGCTTCCCCTGAAGACGCAGTGTATGTGCCCACCATGCGGATCTATCCAGTATCCGCTTTAGATCTGCCGTAAAATAATGCAGGTATACGGGAGATGCGATAATAAAGATATCCGATTCAAGAATCTTAGCGTGTAATTTTTCAAGATCATCGCTACATACGCATTTCGCCCGAATAAAACATTTAGCACAACCTGCGCAGGGTGAAATATTATAATCCTGCGGATATGCAAACTCTACAGTGAATTTATCTTCATCGAGTTTTTCCGTGATGCTTTTGGCAAATCCTGATGTATTCCCTGACTTTTGCCTGCTGCCGATCAAAACAAATATCTTTTTCACTGATTTTCCCTCGTTTCGATTATTTATCGATTTCCAATAGTAATATGTTGTTTATATCAAGTGCCGCATACAGATACAGCCAGGCAACTCCACAGATACCGTCAAACACGCCTTTACTCTCTATACCGCGCACTTTAGTGGTTTTGTATCCGTCATAAAGCGCATGCACATTCATATCAGCCACCCACTTCTTAAGATAGTCTAGCCACTTTTCATCACCGCTGTATTCATAAAGCATCTTAAGCGTGACCACTATGCTGCCTGTTCCGTGGCAGAGAGTATCCGATCCAACCGCATTGTCAAGCATAGCTTCGAACTTCTTTATAAGACTGCTTAGCTGTTTCTTATTGATACAACTTTCGTCTATCCTTCCTATTGCTATTCTTGCCTGGATCATACCGGGATATCCCCAGCACCACTTGTAATCATTTTCCGGTTTAATTCCGACATGATACTCATAATCAAGCAGACTTTTCACTTTACTTGCATCATATTTACCGCCTGAAACAAGTCCGTACATCATACCGCTAATACCATGCGCCATTCCTGCTTTTGTCTTTCCCTCTTCATGCTCTTTTTCAATTCTCTTAAGCGCATGAGCTGTATATTTATCGATGGTTTCATCAGCAAGTTCTGCTTCAGGGAAGTACTCTCCGACAAGCGTAAGAATTCTTATGATTCCTGCTGTTCCCGCCAAGTAGTCATGCTGCTCGTACTTCTCCATACGTTCATCTTTAAGATCATTTAGGAGTTTGACTGTTTCTTTGATGTAATCAATATCGCAAACAGTATTTAAATATTTCTTTTCCAATATCATTGGATAAATAGGAGAAAGTCTTCCCGTAAACGCGCAGGTCATCCCCGATATCTTTATCTGACTTATTGCAGATCTAATCAGCATGTGATAAAAATCCAAATAACGTTTTTCATTAGTCGCTCTGTAAAGCTCCAGGTAAACTACTGCAATCCCGCTTAGTCCTCCGTACAGATCAAGCGAACATGCGCTAAGTCCCCAATGCTCATTTTTATTGCAATCAAGATTTATAAAAGAACACTTATCTTCCTTTACATAGGCTTTCTTCATAAGCTCATCAGCGATATTCTTCGCCTGAACTATGTAATGCACTTCTTTTGCTTCCTGCACCATTCCGGTTCTTCCAATCCTCTTGTTAAGAAACGGATCCATTATGCCAAGTGAGAGCATCATGATTGTCTTCTGAAGTTCAATCTCTTCTTTTGAAAGATTTTGCAGTTTTCTTCGAGAAACCTCATACCCTGATTCCTTATAAAAACCTGTATATTCATTTCCGCGGCTGTCTATAACATCTGCAGAATCGGTATATGTAAAAAAGATCGGTATATCATTGAACAGCAGATCATTCATTTCACTTTTAATTACACGCTTATCTCTGTACGGATATGCCCAAATATTCATCATGAGGCGCTCTCTGTACTTCATATCGCTGTTGTAATTCGGATGATCCGCATAACGTATCATAGAAGCGTAACGTTCCGTCGACTTAAGAAGTGCCCTTACTTTCTTGCCTTTAAATAATTCAAGCGCATTAAGCGCTTCCTCTTTGTTATCCAGAATAAATCTCATAAATTGCTCAAATGCTTCAATGATAATCAGGCTGTATTTGGTACCGTCTACATCCTTATCCTCGCTATACTGCGGAATATTGTTTCCGCCAAGGAAACGTCCTTTTTTATTTTCATAATGAAAATTAGCCGTATCCACATTCTGAGGTGTAAGAAGCTCCTGCGATAATTCTCCGCCCGTACCGTTAAACGCACTTAAGTTAACCTTATCTTTTCCGCCGAACTGCATCTGCTTGGGAAGAAGCATAGAAGCTGCGACAGACTGAGTCTCCAAGCGTCTTACCATATCAAAGTGTGCAGATTCTTCCGCTATCTGCGCAGGCATTTGGAAAAGAGTCTCCATATCAATGATCACGGGATGTTCGCCGTTTGCCACAATATTCTCCAAGTGAAGATCGTTGATATTGAGCAGGTAACAAATGGCAACCAAGTATCCGTACCTTGTATAAAAACGCTCAACCTCCTCATCAGATCTGCAAAAGCCCTTTTCAACAAATTCGTTGTATGCATAAGTATCTTTATATATTCCCTCCGGAATCTTAACCGCAGGCATACCGGATTTTTTTACGTACCAGTCCACAAATCCTTCAAATGCTTTATTTATACTAAGATCCTTGGGCTTATATACAAGCTTCTTATCCTCAAACTTAAGAATTGAAACTGAATTGCCCTGTGCGTGTGAATCTCCTGTTGAAAGCGAAATATCCGTAAGCGCAAGTGTTTCTTTTCCAAGGAACTTCTCGATCTCCTTATAATCTTTATCAAGGTGTTTAAGAATATCGGAATAGTTCTTTATCATAAAAAGAGTTCTTACGGTAGCTACTCTTGTAGCTACCGGATAGCTCTCATAAAACGAAACCAGATCTTCCTTCGTCCCCAAAGATTTCTTTAAAAACTCAGCAAACTGCTTCTTTTCATCTTTGGCTCTGAATTTGTGGTGTTCCTTGTATACTGCCAGTCTTAAAGCTATAAGCTTGCCAAAGATACCAAACATCTCTGTTACATGGCTCTGCAAAAAAGCTTCGAGTACTTTTTCTTCTACTTTGATATTCTCAAGATTTTCTATAACTTTATTTATCTTTCTCTTAAGGAAGAAAGTAAAAGGTAGTCCTACAAGACCTACTCCCGCACCTGTATCGATCAATTCATCATCAAATCCGCTCATGATCTCTTCGTAGGTGTCGTACCACTCATCGCCTTCCAGCCTGTCGGCATCAGACTCAGGCTGAAGCGTGTAAGCAAACTCTTTCTCTGTCATATTGTTTTCTTTAAGCATTTCTTCAAAATATTTATCTTTAAGTAATGTCCTGACATTTCTCCAGTCCTTTAAGTAGCTGAAATCGACCTTTTCATGTCCTGAATAAGCATTACGTTTTTCCTGAATGGTTCTTGCTCTTTTTATCATTTCATTCATGCCCTTATACCAACCCTTCCGATCAAGAATTACCTTTCGTATCTCCTTACATGTCCAATATTACCAAGCCACACTTCTCTTTAACGAAATTAAGAACTAATGGAAAATCGAGTAGGAGGAATTTCTCTTAATTGAGAAATTCCGACCTCTCTCACCACCGTGCGTACCGTTCGGTACACGGCGGTTCAATCAACTTAACAAGTAACACACCTTTCGGTGTAGTAATCTAACATAGAGATTAGTCC
>JAGAAO010000018.1 GCA_017615275.1 Butyrivibrio sp. | reverse complement strand
TTTCTCAAGTGCTGTTGAACTCGAGGTAGCATTAGATGATTACTACAGTATTTATTCTGAGCCTAACGAATATTTAAAGTCATTGTGCTCGTTTGATTTTGGGTGTTAATCAGCATAAGTTAATGTCGTTTACTATAGAAATAAAGTCATAGAAATTCTCTAAAAGAATTGACTCACTTCGGAAATATTTTGTTTTGAGTCATCTCAGCCCCCTAAAATCGTTGACCCATTTGAAAAATATGAATATTGAGTCAATCAAGCCAAGAAACATGCTGCCCCCAAAACAAATCCCTGCGCGTGAGCGCATATAACCGAGAAGTAGAAATCCCATAAGACCGGAATGGCCGCAGAACACCTATAAGACTGATTTTTCGCAGCGTTTGAGTATTTTGTTACATTCATGAGTATAAAAAAGAAGGGTTATTCATTTCGTTTTCGCTCCATTTGTCTGAGCCCGCTTTTGCGGGCGAGTTTGGAGCGAGAAATGAATAACCCTAATATTTTTTATACCATGAATGTCAAAATACGAAATCGCAAGAAAATCAGTCTTATAGGCGTTTGCAGCCAACCGGTCTTATGCGACCTTTCTACGACGTTACCCTTGCTTCTTTGCGGCAACGAGATCCTTGAGGGCACGTGCCTTATCCTTGATACGACTGTTTGCTGTACGTGATGTAAGAAGCTCTGAGATCATCTTGGTCGCAATATCAAACTGATCAGTCTCGTATGCGAGCGCTGCGATCAGATAATCAAGAGTTGTCGAATCCATTCCCGCGATAGGGAAATCCTCAGACTGCCTTGCCATAACAAAACCGTTCAGCGCATTCTTTAAAAGCTCAACTTCCTGAGCATCGTTCTCTTTTTTCTTCTTCTCGTAATCCGCTTCGCTCTGATCAAGCCTCTGAGTCTCACCTCTGATAACCCAGGCTGTCTTCAGGCAGATGTAAGCCTTCTCACTGTTCTTAGCCTTCTTAACCACTGCATTTGCAAGTGCAAGCTGATACAGACTCTTCGCATGATCATAAGAATAGATAGGATCCTTAAACTCCTGCTTCTTATAATTCATGCAGATCTTGGCTCTGATATCATCGATCTGATACTTGGTAAGTGTTGTGAAATATCTTCCCAGTGCTGCATATCCGCACTCAGGACAAGCAATTATGTCATACTTTGTAAGATCAACTTCTGAGTAATCGGGACGAAGATCCACATCCACAGACTTCATTCTTACTTTTCCCGTACGAACGGTCTTTACCGTAAAATCAGAATCACAGATAGGACACTTATATTTTTTATCAAAAAGATAATCTTCCTCATTGATCAGTGTCAGCTTCTTCTTGGGTTCTTCCTTCTTGACATTGGATTCCTTCTTGTTGGGATCTTCAAAAAGATTTCCTCCATCAATGTTTCCAAGTCCAAGCTTTTCAAGTCCTGAAAAAATATCCGCCATTTCTATACCTCTTTTCTGAAATTCTCTAGGGAAACACTGACATTATCAGCGTTTCCCTACTTATATCACTTTTTAGGTAAAACGAATGAACTCTTAAGCGAAACAATCCTGTTAAATACAGGTGCTCCCGGCTTAGAATCCTTGCTGTCAACACTAAAGAATCCGTTTCTTACAAACTGGAATTTATCATAGCTTACCGCATTTGCAAGTTCAGGCTCCAGCTTTGCATCTTTGATAACTGTAATGGAGTTGGGATTGAGGTTGAGCGAACCGTCCTCATTGTAAACACCCTTCTCCTCATCGATTATATTCTCGTAAAGGCGAACTTCTGCATTTACCGCCTCTTTAGCAGAAACCCAGTGAATTGTTCCCTTAACTTTTCTTGCGTTAAATCCGCTTCCGGACTTAGTCTCGGGATCGTAAGTACAGTGTACGGCGATAACATTGCCGTTCTCGTCCTTATCGCATCCTGTGCAAGTTACAAAGTAAGCATTCATAAGTCTTACTTCGTTTCCGGGGAAAAGACGGAAGTACTTCTTAGGAGGTTCCTCCATGAAGTCATCTCTCTCAATATAGAGTTCTTTTCCAAACGGAATCTGTCTTGTTCCCATCTCGGGAACTTCCTTGTTATTCTCGATCTCGAGGTACTCAGTCTCGTTTTCGGGATAGTTGTCTATTATAAGCTTAACAGGGTTAAGGATTGCAAGCATTCTCTTAGCCTTGAGCTTAAGGTCTTCTCTTATGCAATACTCAAGCATTGCGTACTCTGCTGTTGACTGTGCCTTACTGATTCCGCACATATCAACGAACATCTTGATAGACTCGGGAGTAAATCCTCTTCTTCTTAAGGCAGCGATAGTAACAAGTCTGGGATCGTCCCATCCGTCCACTATTCCGTCTTCAACAAGTCTCTTGATATATCTTTTTCCCGTAACCACGTTGTTGAGATAGAGCTTTGCAAACTCGATCTGACGCGGGGGATTCTTGTAGCCGCACTCTTCTTTTACCCAGTCATAAAGAGGTCTGTGATCCTCAAATTCCAATGTGCAAAGAGAATGTGTTATGCCCTCAATTGCATCCTCAATGGGATGAGCATAGTCGTACATAGGATAAATGCACCACTTATCCTTGGTACGGGCATGTGTCATGTGAGCAACCCTGTAGATAATGGGATCTCTCATATTTATATTAGGTGAAGACATATCGATCTTGGCTCTGAGAGTCATTGCTCCGTCCTCGACCTTTCCGTTCTTCATATCCTCGAAAAGTCTTAAATTGTCTTCAACACTTCTGTTTCTGTTAGGATCGTCTTTGCCAGGTTCTGTGAGAGTTCCTCTGTACTCACGCATTTCCTCGGCTGTAAGTTCTGAGACATACGCCTTTCCCTTCTTAATGAGCTCAACTGCTTTGTCATACATCTCATCAAAGTAATCGGATGCGTGGAAAAGACGGTCTTCATAGTCCGCTCCGAGCCACTTAACGTCCTCAATTATAGAGTCCATGAACTCCGATTTTTCCTTTGTAGGATTGGTATCGTCAAATCTCATGTTGAACTTGCCGTTGTACTCTTTTGCCATTCCGTAATTAAGAAGAATACTCTTGGCATGTCCTATATGCAGGAATCCGTTAGGCTCGGGAGGAAATCTTGTACATACGTGATCGTACACTCCCTCTTTAAGATCTTTGTCGATAGCCTGCTCTATAAAATGCCTTGAAGGGGTATTGTCCGCCTCTGCATTTTCGCTTGTGCTTTTAATAACTTCTTCTGCCATTTACTCAGTCCTAACCTTTACATTTATATAATTGCGAAAAAGATGAATTATTCACCGTTTTCTTCAGCCGCTTTTTGGGCTACATATCATATAATACCATATTTTTAATTATAAACGTACTTTTCCTCGAAAGCCTCTCTGCGCATGGGTTTATCGTAATAATAGCCCTGTACGTACTTAACTCCCATACCCTTTATGGCGTCGAGCTGTGCCTTCGTCTCTATTCCCTCTACGCATATCTCCGCATTTATCGCTTTTCCAAGCTGTGCCATCATGCGGATGAACGCCTGTGAATAGTCATCCTCAGCAAGATCCTTGGCAAAGTTCTGATCAACCTTGATTATATCGAACGGAAGTGCTCTGATACTGCTGAGTGCCGAATATCCCGTTCCGAAATCATCCAGAGCAAGTCTTACACCGAGCGCTTTGATATCAAGGAGCGTCTGTTTCGTCCTTGCAAGATCGTTTATCGCAAGTCTCTCGGTGAGCTCAAGCACCAGATTATGAGGATTTATGTGATTTTCTTCAATATTCTTTTTAATAATATCGACTATGTCGTTCTGCATGATCTGCACAACGGAGAGGTTTACGGATACCGCATATTCTCCTGTGCCTGACTCATTCCACTGCCTGCAGCACTCACAAGCTCTCTTAAGAACGTAGTTGCCGATAGGTGTGATAAGTCCCAGATATTCAGCAAGAGGAACGAATTCATCGGGACTCAGGAAGCCGAGCTTAGAACTGTTCCATCTTACAAGCGCCTCCGCACCAATATGCTTATACTGCTTGGTTCCGCTTGTGGTGTCTATAGGCTCGCTTATTACAGGTTGGAAAAAGACCTCAAACTCGCTGCAACTCTTGGTGATGGCATCGTACATGTTCTTCTCGAGATCGAGCCTGTGTACCGATGACGAATCAATGTTGTCCGAGTACTCCGCGATCCTGTTCTTACCTGATTTCTTGGCTTCGTACATGGCAACGTCGGATTTTCTGATAAGTTCCGGAACGTTGTCGCCGTGATCGGGATATTTAACAACACCCATACTCATTGTGCAGTAGTAATCGCTGTCTTTTAAGTACCACGGCGTTGCAAAAGTATTTTTTATCTCCTCAATTATCCTGTCGAGCCTTCCGTAGCTCTCCGGAGGAACGATGATGACGAACTCGTCACCGCCCATTCTGTAACAGGAGTTTGTTATTCCCTCTATCCTGCTTATTGCCTTAGAGATATCTCTTAGGAGCACGTCTCCGTACTGATGTCCCAGGCTGTCATTGATATGTTTAAAGTCATCGAGATCAAGGTACATAAGCGCACCGTGAGTTTTCTTCGTTCTCGCCTCATCAATGTATTTTGCAAGATCCTTCTCACAGCACATTCTGTTATACAGACCTGTAAGGAAGTCAGTGTACGCCTGCTGTTCTATTCTCTTTTGATAGAGTTTCTTCTCTGTTATGTCATATATTGCGCAAAGTGATACGGGACGTCCGTCCACCCACTTGATCCTTGTGTAGTAAACGTCGTACCACTTCTCTCTGTTTCTGTGATGAACTTCGTAGTTACCGCTTCTGCTCCTTGCGGGGATGTTAGATTCAAAGAGCTCTGCAAGCGAATTCTCCGTAAGTTCTTTGCTGAAGTTCTTCTTAAAGCTTCTGTTGGCAAAAAGAAGCACTCCCGTACCTATATCTCTTACATAGATGGCACTTCCCACGTTATCAAGCACGGCTTCCAGCGAAGCAAAAGAGCTTGCGAGGGAATTCTTCTGTAATCTCTTGGTAATAATGGTCTGAAGAACGCGGATAGCATCGTTTATGAACTTAACGTCGTCTATAGACCAGATCCTGTTCTCTCTGTTTTCTGTAAGACAGGCATAGAAAAGAGCCGAACCGTTAACGATAACAGGCATGGAAATAAGAGCCTTTATGCCGAGGTTCTCTATCTGCTCCCTCTCTCCCGCATTCATGGGAGTGTCGCTTGAAATAACTACTGCCTTGTCGCTTCCAAGGAACCAGCACAATTCCCTGTCGGTAGACTCGGAGAATATCTTGCTAACCCCTGTTGCCGTCCACTGAACCACAATATCCATAAGGGTATTATGATGGACTTTGCAGGTGAATCCGTTGCTTATCTGCAGATAATTACAGAGTTTGCTCAGAATCTCGACCATTATCTCTTCTATGGTGTCATCACTGTCAAGAAGAGACACTACCTCCGTCATAGTCTCAGCGCGTCTGAAAGAATTGGTCATCTCAATTTCCTGAAGCTTACTCTCTTCACTGACAGCAACCGCCTTAGACCTGGAGGTTTCAATTTTGATCAGCGTATTGAGAGACTCTCTCAAGAGATCAAGGGTATTATAAAATTTGGTTTCTGATGTTTTATAGCCAAAAGAATCTATAGGCTGAAGATGAAAATACTCGGAATCGTATTCGAAGTTCGTAAACACACCGCAGACTATCCAAACCGCTGCTGTTGCGTTTCCATTCTTAACAGCTACAGCAGCAAGTCTGAGGTTTGGGATCTCGGTTATCTCAACCGCCTGATCTTCAAGATCGCTTTCAGACACGCGTTTAAAGATATTCCTGATCCTTTGATCCGTCACGTATTTTCTTATGATCTCAACTTCATGGGAATTTCCCGAGAAACGGCTCAGAGGCAAGCCTTGTGCATCAAGGCATAGGGCGTACACTCCTGCCATCTCACAGAATTTATCCTGCCACGACTGCATTTCATCGGCATTTTTTAGCGCAAAACCACTAGGAGCTCCGCTTGCCGATGAAGAAGAGCCCTTATTGGCAGTATACATAGTGTCCATTTCATTTAGTGTCTCTTGCAAGCTATCCCCTCTCTTCAAGAGAAATTATTAATGGTCATCTACACTATAGTTAGGTGCTTCTTTTGTAATCTGAATATCATGAGGATGTGACTCACGAAGTGCGGCTGAAGTCATCTTGATAAATCTTCCGTTCTCCTTGAGTTCCTCAATGTTATTACATCCGCAGTAACCCATACCAGAGCGAAGACCACCCATAAGCTGGAATACAGTATCTTCTACTGTTCCCTTGTAAGCTACACGTCCCTCTACACCTTCAGGGACAAGCTTCTTGGCATTCTCCTGGAAGTAGCGGTCTTTAGATCCGTTCTCCATAGCAGAGATAGATCCCATTCCGCGATAAACTTTATATTTTCTTCCCTGAAAGAGTTCAAAGTCGCCGGGAGCCTCATCACATCCTGCAAAGATTGAACCCATCATTACAAGGTTTCCGCCTGCGGCGATAGCCTTTGTAATATCTCCTGAGTACTTGATACCACCGTCTGCGATGATCGGAACACCGTACTCCTTAGCAACAGCATAGCAGTCCATAACAGCTGTAACCTGAGGAACACCGATACCTGCAACAACACGTGTTGTACAGATAGATCCGGGGCCGATACCTACCTTAACGGCGTCTGCACCGGCTTCGATAAGAGCCTTTGTAGCAGCACCTGTTGCACAGTTTCCTGCAACAACTTGGAGATCCGGGAATTTTTCTTTTATCATTCTGAGACACTTAAGAACATTCTCAGAATGTCCGTGCGCTGAATCAAGCACGATAACGTCTACTTTAGCATCAACAAGTGCGGATACACGATCGAGGCAGTTAGCAGAAATACCTACGCCTGCACCGCAAAGAAGTCTGCCCTGGTCATCCTTGGCAGCAAGAGGATATTTGATGGTTTTCTCAATATCCTTGATTGTAATAAGTCCTACGAGATTATAGTCATCATCTACAAGAGGAAGCTTCTCTTTCTTGGATTTTGCAAGAATGCTCTTTGCTTCTTCAAGTGTGATTCCTGCCTTAGCTGTAACAAGATTCTCACTTGTCATTACGTCCTTGATCTTCTGTGTGAAGTCTTTCTCAAACTTAAGATCGCGGTTTGTGATAATACCTACAAGTTTTCTTCCTTCTGTAATGGGAACACCTGAAATACGAAACTTAGCCATAAGTGAATCTGCATCTGCAAGTGTATGTTCCGGTGAAAGTGAAAAAGGATCTGTAATAACACCGTTCTCAGATCTCTTAACTTTGTCTACTTCTTCTGCCTGAGCTTCGATTGACATGTTCTTGTGTATAATACCGATACCACCCTGTCTCGCCATTGCGATAGCCATTCTGTGCTCTGTTACTGTGTCCATTCCGGCACTCATCATGGGAATATTGAGTCGTATCTTCTTGGTAAGCCATGTACTCACATCTACCTGTCCGGGTATAACCTGTGAATACGCAGGTACCAAAAGCACGTCGTCAAATGTTATTCCTTCACCTATAATCTGTCCCATCTTACTTACTCCAATCTGTATAAAAAATTAATTATGATCATGGGGCGAAAAAACTCACTCCAAATTAGCTGTAACACACGGCAAAAAGCCGCTTTATCAGTCGTTGAAAACCTTTCTGGGTGCGACTGTTTTAACGGCAGCAACAAGTTCACTGCTCGGCTCAAACACAATCTTCTGCTTGCCGTCATATATAAATGTATATGTAGGATCGGGCTGCACGCTCTTGTCTCTCGATGAAAAATCAAGCACTTTAAAAGTCTGATTGTTGTATTCCGAAAGCCTATGCGAAACTGAAGGCGCCAAAATTGTCACCTTCTCAACCTCATAAGTTCCCACATGTTTACGTGAACTCTTATCAAGAATTTTGTCTATGGATATTTCCTTATCACAATACTGATATTCGAATTCGATGCTCGAATTGAGCTTTGCAAAATAGTATCCGGCTGCTGCCGGTATAAAGAAAATTATACCAATGATACCTGTTCCAACCAAGATGATTGAACACAAGAAAAATATAGCCAAAGCAAAGCATAAATACTTGAGAAAAACAATAACCGGCGACGCTTTACTGGCTACAAGACATTCTACATAACTGTTGTCATTACCGACCATGCCAGAATTATACCTCCTACAGTCTTGGCTGCCTGCCATTTTATCGACTATCTTATATTATTTCCAATACTCTTTCAAGTTTTTTTTAATCAATAGATTGACATAAACTTGATTTAAGTTTATATCATTTATAAAATGTTCAAGACCATAGTATCATTATATATGTTTTGAAAAAAAATAGCATTATTTTATTAATATAAAAAATGAGAGGTGACGAAATGTCCATTCGTGAGGATGTTAAAGAACAACAGGAAAAAATGAAAGACAAAGACTTCAAGTCAAAATGGGAGTATTTCTGGTACTACTACAAATTCCACGTGCTGGTAGCGGCATTTGCGATATTTTCAATTATTTCCGCAGTAAAAAATATTATAATGACAAATCCCGTCTACGTCAGTGCGGTTCTGATCAATGCGACCCCCACTTCCCTTGAAGAGACTTTACCCGATGACTTCATTGCTTTTGCGGGCATCGATCCCACAAAAAACGACTGCATCATCGACACCAATGCAGTTATAGATATGAATAACATAGACGAAATGACAGTTGCCACCTCCCAGAAGGTAATGGCAAACATATCTGCAGCAGAACTCGATGTTCTTTCCGCAGATCACACCAATTTCTTCCAGTACGCGGGACAGAATATTTTCCTCGATCTTTCAACCGTCTATTCCGCAGAGGAATTGCAAAACATGGGCGACAATGTTCTTTATGTGGATCAAGGATATATGGAATACATTGCATCCGATGAATATCAGGAGTATCTGAATTCGGGAACATATGACGAGAACAATAAGTACGCCGTTATGCGCGCAGATGCAGACAAGACCGGAACTTATACCAATCTTTCTAAAGAAGAAATGAAAAATCCGGTCCCTGTAGGAATAATCATAAATAATTCCAAAGCTTATACAGAGGCCGGATTATATCCGGGCAAATCATCGGTTATCGGAATCATTTCCAATTCCAAACGTACCGATGCCGCCAAACAATTCATTGATTTTATTAAAACTGAGTAGTTACAAAAATATCATATATTGAACGGATTGCCTTCTCAAAGTCGCGTGTCTCAACACCTATGATGATGTTTAGCTCAGAAGAACCCTGGTCGATCATTCTTACATTTACGCTTGCATGAGCAAGTGCCGAGAATATTCTTCCGGCTGTTCCTCTTGTGGACTTCATTCCGCGTCCAACGACTGCGATGAGGGCAAGATCTGATTCAATCTCAAGCATGTCGGGATGTGCAAGTCTATGAATCTCTGAAACTACCGACTGCTCCTTCTCAATAAACTCATCCTGCTGAACGAATACCGTCATGGTATCAATTCCTGAAGGTACGTGCTCGATCGAGATATTCTGATCTTCAAAAGCCTGAAGTACTTTTCTTACAAATCCAACTTCCGAATTCATCTGATCTTTTGAGATATTTACGCAGCAGAATCCCTTCTTTCCGGCGATACCGGTGATAACGAATTTAGACTTCTTTGCTGTTGACTCAACAATCCATGTTCCGGGATCCTCGGGCTTATTTGTGTTCCTGATGTTGATCGGTATTCCCTCTTTTCTTACAGGGAAAATAGCGTCCTCATGAAGAACCGAAGCGCCCATATATGCAAGCTCTCGAAGCTCTGTATATGTGATTGTCTCAATGTGAGGTGGTCTGTCGATGATCCTGGGATCTGCAACAAGGAATCCCGATACGTCTGTCCAGTTCTCGTAAACATCTGCCTTGATAGCTCTTGATACGATTGAACCTGTGATATCCGAACCGCCTCTTGAGAATGTCTTGATGCTTCCATCGGGATATGCGCCGTAGAATCCGGGAATAACTGCCTTAGGAGTCTTCTCAAGCTTCTTTGCCATGAGCTTGTTGGTCTTCTCTCCGTCGAACTCACCGTTTTTATCAAATACTACAACAGTAGCCGAATCGATAAACTCATATCCGAGATAGTTCGCCATTATTATTCCGTTCAAGTACTCACCGCGGCTTGCAGCATAATCATTTCCTGCAAGAGCCTTGAAGTTTTTCTCGATAGTCTTGAACTCATCTGTAAGATCAAGCTTTAAGCTAAGACCTTTGATGATCTCATCGTATCTTGCTTTGATATCCGAAAGCTGTTTGGAAAAATCTTTCTTTGCCTCTGCAAGAGCATATGTCTTGTAGAGCATATCAGTTACCTTGGTATCTTTGGAGTTTCTCTTTCCGGGTGCAGAAGGAACAACATATACGCGGTCGGGATCTGCTTTAATTATTTCTCCGACCTTCTTGAACTGCTCTGCGCTCGCAAGTGAACTTCCGCCAAATTTAACCACTTTTTTCATGATGATCAATCCTCTTTATCTATATTTTTTATTATCAATAAAGTCTGATATATCCTTTAACGCTGTCGAATTTTCCAAGCTTTTCTTCAAAATCTCTCTCAGAAATAAGATCCGAAACAAAAGCAAACTCGCCGTGAACTTCATCGCACTTTATCACATCAATGTTATTTCCAAAGAGCTCTTTTGCCTGATCTTCGGCACTCTCGGGAAGTCTTACGAAGAACTTGCGAACCGCGTTGTCCTTGGAAGTAAGCTCAGCCTTCTTGGAATTCATATTTACTTCGACGTGCTTGTCCTTGTGCTTTAATATATCAACAACATCAGCAACTACAGCACTTGCTGTCGCGCACTTTCCTGCGCCCTTACCGTAGAACATAACATCGCCGAGCATATTGCCATGAATGTTGATGGCATTAAATACACCGTTTACGTTTGCAAGCGGGTTCTCCAAAGGAATCATGAAAGGAGCAACGATTGTAAAGAATCCGCTCTCATTCTTTTTGCACATTCCAAGGAGCTTGATTGCCATGTTAAGGCTGCTTGCATAAGCAAAATCCTCGATACTGATCTTGGTAATTCCTTCTGTATAAATATCTTCGTAATTTACATGCTCGCCGCACATAAGACTTGAAAGAATAGCGATCTTACGGCATGCGTCATAACCTTCGATATCTGCCTCGGGATTTCTCTCTGCATAGCCCTTGTCCTGTGCCTTCTTAAGAACTGTTGCAAAGTCGACTCCCTCTTTATCCATCTTGGTGAGGATGTAGTTTGTTGTGCCGTTCAAAATACCTGTAATGGAATCGATCTTCTCATGCTTGAGAGAATCGTTGATGCTTCTAAGAACGGGAATACCGCCGCCAACACTCGCTTCGAAGAGGTAGCTTACACCGTTCTTTTTTGCAATCTCAACGAGCTCAGGGCCATGTGCCGCAACAAGCTCTTTATTTGATGTACAAACGCTCTTTCCGCTTTCAAGCGCTTTTTTCTCAAATGTAAAAGCGGGTTCAAGACCACCCATAGTCTCGCAGATAACATCCACTTCAGGGTCGTTTAATATAATATCGTAATCATGTACAACCTGCTTCTCATGCTTATCGCCGGGGAAATCCCTGAGATCCAGAATGTACTTTACTTCTACCGCTTCGCCTGCGCTCTTTGCAACTTCAGCCGCATTTGTATCAAGAACTTCAACAACTCCGCTTCCAACTGTTCCGTATCCTAAAACCGCTACTTTTGCCATCTCATCCTCCAATGTTTATTTTAATAAGTTGCACTTCTACCCGTTATATGCACCTTATGAATTCCTTCTTTGCCTTCCATAATAGAGATCATCTCCATAATATCCTTGGTTGCTTCAAGCACCTGAATTGTAATGGAAATCGATGCCACACCGTTAAGTGGGATTGACTGGTGTATAGTCAAAATGTTAGCCCCAAAATCCGCAATAAGATTAAGTACATACGACAAAAGACCTACTTCGTCATTCATCTGGAAAGTCAGAGTGAATGTTGTCCCCTGAAGAGAGTCATGGAATTCGTATATATCCTCTTTGTATTTATAAAATGAACTGCGGCTTATCCCGAGCATTGCGGACGCTTCGTTTACTGTCTTAACCTTGCCTGACTCCAATAATTTCTTAGCCTCGACAACTTTAAGCAGTACCTCAGGAACCGCTTGTTTTCTGATAACGTAATAGCCTGTATCTTCCTGCATGCCTATCCTCCGCATTTATTTCAATTTGTTTTCCTACTACGGACATTTGTGTGCACTGTAAAGAGTTTAGCATACTAAAGTAAAGTGGACAATGATTATTTTTTATAAAAAAAACTCCGCCTTCCCCCGTCTCTTTGGTAATCATGCCAAAGATAAGCGGTTGCAGACGCCATTCCATCACGTTATAATGCTGACATACATAATGAATAAAGCGTAATTAGTGCATAAAAACTCACGGAGGTAAATTCATGTCAGACAGCATAAAGATCATTCCACTTGGCGGTTTCGATAAGATTGGAATGAACATGCTTGTAATTGAATACGGTGGCAGCATGATAATAGTTGACTGCGGAACGTCTTTTCCTCCTCACAATATGCCCGGAGTAGATACAGCAATTCCGGACACCGGCTATATTATAAAGAATAAAGATAAACTTAAGGGCATTGTCCTTACACACGGCCATGAGGATCATATCGGCGCCATACCTTATTTAATAGAAAATCTTGCAGTTCCTGTGTACGGTACTCCTCTTACAATCGCGCTTGTTGAAAAAAAGCTCGAAGAACACAAGATTAAGAAATACCGCACCAAGGTTATCCGTCAGGGTTCTTCCTTTATTCTCGGAGATTTCAGAATAGAATTTATCAAGGCTAATCATAGCATACCTGACGCGGTCATGCTTGCCATATATACTCCGCAGGGAATGATCATCCACACAGGTGACTTTAAGATTGACTACACGCCGATAACAGGCGATTCTATCGACTTAAAAAGACTTGCAGCACTTGGTTCAAAGGGCGTTCTTGCAGTTCTTGCAGACAGCACAAACGCTCTTGTAGACGGCTCTTCTCCTTCCGAATCGGAAGTAAGCACGTCTTTGGACAATCTTATAAACAAATACAGGGAAAACAGACTTATTATCGCGACTTTTGCTTCCAATATGGACAGAGTTCAGCAGATTATCAAGCTTGCGAAAAAGCACAAAAAGAAAGTAGTCCTTCTTGGAGAAACAATGCTAGGCATCTTTGAAGCTGCCAAGAAACTTGACTACTTAAATCTTCTCGAAGGCGTCCTTATTGACGTTTCGGAAATTTCAAATTACAACAACGAAGATCTTATCTTTTTGACCACAGGAAACCACGGCGAACCTATCAACTGTCTCAATGAGATCGCAGAAGGCATGCATGAGCATATTAAGCTCTGCCGCGGTGACACTATCCTGTTTAGTTCGATTGCAATACACGGAAGTGAACACATTTTTTCCAAAACTATGAACCTCTTGGAGGAGCAGGGTGCCAATATTGTTTTTCAGGATCTGCACGCGACGGGACATGCATGTTCAGAGGAGCTAAAACTCATCTACACACTCACATCACCCAAATACGTTATTCCCGCGCACGGCGAATACAGATACAGAAAGGCTTCAGCCAATATTGCAGAAAGTATCGGCATCCCCAGAGAGAATATCTTCCTTATAAATAACGGTGATGTTCTTGAAATATCCGATGAAGCAACTAAAGTGACAGATCACATTAAATTAAAAGAAATACTTATCGACGGACTCGGAATCGGCAAAGTCGGCAGATCTGTTTTGGCTGAGAGAAAAAAGCTTGCAAAAGAAGGTATCGTCATTGCATCCATATGTATCGATGTTCGCTCGAAGCGCCTGGTTGCACCTCCAAACATTGTCACAAAAGGCTTCTGGGATGAGCAAAAATCAAAGGACTTCATCGAAAAATCTGAAGAAGTTTTGTACCTTGAAATTTCAAGACTCATAAGTCAGGGGGTTTTCGATGAAAGATTTTCTGTTCAGATAAAAAAAGCTCTTGAAAAAAGTATATGGGAAAGAACCATGCAACGCCCATTTATCCTTGTATTAATAAATAATGTTATGCTATAATCTGTTTGGTTGAATTTGCAGCTTTTATCAGCCATAGGGTTAATGCTTTTAATTAGAACATGTAATCCCCTTTTTATATGTGGGATGCATGATCTATGTGAAAAGAAATGGTAATATGCAGCAGAATATGAAAAAGAGGCATCATTGATGTCAACTTTTTTATGTTCTGTTTTTTTATTGAGGAATTTCTTTAAAATTCCTATCAATAAAAGCGCTCCGCAGGGATGCTTGCGCGCGAACTGCTTTATAATGATGCACGGAGTAATAATGAAAAAAAGTTTTTCAAGAAATTGGTATTGGGCAATTATAGGGGGTATATTGCTCATACAGCTTATCACAGTGATTATCGCAGGCGAATCACATACCTACATCGGAGTACATGACAATCTGGACATTCACATAACAGACTATAAGCTCCTGAAGGATAATAATGCCTTTTTTTCTCATGGTAAGACCATTCCACTTCTGGGAGGAATAGACAGGAATTTCCTACTTTCGGAATTTTACGCTTATTCCTTACTGTACATGGTACTTCCTAACTTTATTTCTTATGTGGCGGGATATTTTATAAAAATACTTATCGCTCTCTTTTCCGGAATCCTTCTGTGTAAAGATATCTTAAAAGATAAATATGAAAAGTATGAGTGGGCTGTTGTTTTATTCAGCTTTATTTACGGACTCTTGCCGCTTTATCCGGCGTTTTCGTTCTCTTTTGCTTCACTTCCGCTTCTCATATGGATACTGCGAAAAGTCAAGAACGACGGCAAAAAGATATATTATTTGTTGGCATTTTTATATCCCACATTATCTTATTTTACATTTTTCGGTCCATTCATTTTGGGATATATCTTTGTCTACTTCATATATCTTTGGGTAAAAGAAAAAAAGTTAAACTTAAGAATATTCACTGCAATGATACTGATCGGTATAGGTTACGTTCTTATAGAATACAGGCTTTTTGCGCTTATATTCGCTTCAGGACAGCCTACAATCCGTGACACAATGGTGATTGAGAATTTCTCAGCAGCTCAGATTTGTGAAAGCATCTTAAACGTTTTCGTCAACAATATCTTCCACTGTGAGGATCTTCACCGTATTGCCGTACTTCCGATCTTTGCGATTTCTTTTGTACTGATCAATTTCTTTCACATCAGAAATAAAGAGTATAAGAAGCTTGTGACAGATCCTTTCAATCTCATCTTCTTATTTATAGTCGCAAATTGCGTTATTTACGGGCTCTACAACAGCGAGTTCGTAAGAACTGTATTTGAAAGGTTAGTTCCTCCCTTAAAGGGATGGCAATTTAACAGAACTATATTTTTTAACCCATTACTCTGGTATACAGAGTGCTTGATCGCGATGATTCGTCTCGCAGATTATGCGGATAAAAGAAAAAACGAAAATGCGAAATTCGCAGGGCTTCTAAGTTTCGCACCTGCAGCAATCTCGCTTCTCATTCTCTTATCTGTTATGGGAACGCAGTCTCTGTACAATGACTTTTTCAACACATGCTATGTAAACACCTGGCAGGCGCTCAAGAAAACCAAGTCAGAGACATTGTCCTACGGCGAATTCTTCTCAAAGGATCTCTTCGAGGACATAAAAAAAGATATAGATTACAAAGGAGAGTACAGTGTAGCCTACGGCTTCCATCCCGCCGTTCTTTCTTACAACGGCATCTCAACGCTTGACGGATGTTTAAGCTACTACTATCAATCCTACAAAGACTCTTTTAGAAAGGTTATAGCCCCCTCGCTTTCAGAGTCTGCCGAAGCTCAGTCCTACTATGATGACTGGGGCGCAAGGGCTTATATATTCTCAGGAAGTGATTACGGAATCTGGAATCCCGCAAGAACTCTTGAAGTCGAAGACAAAAGGCTTCTTATTGACACTGATGCCTTTTCACAGCTAAACGGAAAATATATCTTCTCACGAGTAGAGATTTCCAACAGTAACGAGCTCGACCTCAAGCTTGTAGGCAAGTATACAGACGATAACTCACCCTATACCATATGGCTTTACACAAAATAATCAACACGGAGATGGACCATTCATGAAAAATTACGTAAAAATCGCAAGACCCGATCACTGGATCAAAAACCTTTTCATCATGCCGGGAGTTGCAATCGCTCTTCTGCTAACTGAATTTGAACTTGATGACATAAACATCATTAAACTTATAATCGCTTTCTTTGCAACATGTATGATTGCGAGCGCCAATTATGTAATAAATGAGTGGTTAGATGCACCGTTCGACAAATTTCACCCCACCAAAAAGAACAGACCCGTCGTAACGGCAAATATGAAATTCTCGATTGTTATGGCAGAGTATGTTGGACTTATCGCCGCCGGAGTATTATTGTCTCTTCTTGTGAACATACCGTTCCTTCTGACTTCACTTGTTCTTCTTATCATGGGCGTCCTGTACAACGTTAAACCCATCAGAACAAAAGATATAGCTTATTTCGATGTTATATCCGAGTCAGTAAACAATATGCTCCGTCTTATGATGGGCTGGTTCGTCATAACAGATGCATCCGTACCGCCTTCAAGTATTCTCATAGGTTATTGGATGGCAGGTGCTTTCCTCATGGCGACAAAGCGTTTTGCTGAGTACAGAATGATCGGTGATCCCGAAGTTGCAGGTCTTTACAGACGTTCATTTAAGAATTACACAGAGAAAACTCTCCTTACATCAGCATTGTTCTACGCTCTTATATCAACATTTTGTTTGGGCGTATTCCTTATTAAGTACCGTATAGAATATCTTCTGTGCATGCCTTTGTTATTCCTTCTCTTCTCTTACTACATAGGAATGGCACTTGATCCGGATTCGGCGGTGCAGAGACCTGAGAAGCTCTTCAAAGAGAAGCATCTAATGTTTCTTGTGCTTATCATAATAGTAGTATTCGGTATCTTCACCTTTGTAAATATCGATTCACTGCACGTCCTGACCACAAAGGCTCTCGTAGGGTTAAACTTCTGATATAGCGTATAATTCGCATTCAGGGCGTTGATGGGCATATATCTGAAAAAGTTTGTGTTCGTCTACGTCGCACTTCGCTAAATATCAAAAACAGCTAAATGACTCATTTAGCTGTTTTTTCTATATTGTTTATATTTATCTCATTTCCATCCCATTCAGACCAGAACAAATCCTCTGCAGGGCCTGTTCCACAAAAATTTGATAAGACACTTATATCGCATGCAAGCTTATCCCTAGACCACAGTTAAGGAATACAGCCGAAAGCTTGAAGTGACTTGTGACGGTGTGATTCATCTGCGGCTGAATCCCCCAGACATGCGAAATAGCCCGCAGCTGGCACTACGGGCTATCTCTCTGGCAGTCGAAAAGCCATGGTATGGGGAATACCATGACTTTTCATAACGCTTATAAAAGGAAAGAGTATCTTCACCTCGCGGACAAGCAAGATGAAGAAAGGTAATTAACTAAGTCAGTTATCCTTTTACACCGCCGAGCGTAACTCCGCCGACAATGTATCTGGAAAGAAGAAGATATACAATGATAACAGGGAAAATAGAGTATGTGATCATTATATAAACCTGTCCCATATCAAACTTAAGCCAGTCAGCACTACGAAGCTGAGCTATAAGAATGGGAAGTGTCTTCTTCGTGTCAGTATGAAGCACAAGTGCAGGAACAAAGTAGTTATTCCAGCTCTGTACAAAACTAAAGATCGCCTGAACCGCAATAGCGGGTTTCATAAGGGGAACAACGATCTTGTTGAATGTGCCCCATTCTGTTGAACCGTCAATTCTTGCAGCCTCTACAAGTGAAAGAGGAAGTGTTGAATCCATGTATTGCTTCATATAGAAAAATACCGCAGGTGAAGCAACAGCAGGAACAATCAGCGGAATAAAACTGTCATCCAATTTCATTTTTCCTATAAGCTGTAAGAAACCAAGAGCAGTTACCTGTGTGGGAATCATCATTACCATCAGGATAAAGGTAAAGATCTGCTTCTTGAACTTAAAATCATAAGCATGTATCGCATATGCAGTCATAGTTGAGAAATATGTCGCCATAACTGCAGTAAGTGTTGCTACAAAAAGTGAGTTGAACAAACCGTTAAATATAGGCAATGTTCCCGCTACAAGGTTTTTCCAGTTTATCAGCAGGTTGCCACTTGGGAACGGTGTAAAACCTCTTGTAAGTTCTGCATTTGATCTGGTTGAATTTATAAACAATACATAGAACCAGAAAAGGCAGATAAATGATATCAAAATCAGCACTAAATAAGCTATCACACGTCTAACGTGAACCGATGCGCCGGTATCGCTCTGTCCGGCCATCGCAATTCTATTTTCTTCCATTGTCTGCCTCCAAATCAATTCTTCTCTTCACTTGCAGTAAACTTGAATACAAGCAAGCTGAGTATACCGGTAATAATAAACATAAATACCGAAAGAGCTCCGCCAAGACCATAGTTCTTACTATACAAGTGCTTATTAAGATACATGATCAAAGTCATAGAAGATCTCATCGGGTCACCGGTACCATTTGTAAGAATCTGAGGTACATCGAACATCTGGAGTCCGCCGATCAATGATGTGATCATTACATATATAAGAATCGGCTTTAACAAAGGCAATGTAATTTTATAAAAAATTTGAGTAGCCGTAGCACCATCAACCTGAGCTGCTTCAAAAAGCGCAGGATCGATGCCGAGCATTCCGGCCATCAAAAGAATTGTCGTATTTCCAAACCACATAAGGCAGTTCATAAATGCAACCAAGCTACGCACTGACCATACATGTGACATAAAATCATAAGCTTCTTTAAAAATTTCCGCCTGAACCATCATAGAATTGATAGGTCCAGAGATTGAAAACAACGTAAAGAACAGCATTGCAAAAGCTGACGCCATGATCAAATTGGGAAGATAAATAATTGTCTTAAAAAATCCCTGTGCCTTTAATCTCAGTGAAGGATCTGTAAACCATGCTCCAAGCAAAAGTGAAAGAACAATCTGAGGAACAAAGCCCATAATCCACATTATCAAAGTGTTTTTTAAATATGTAGGAAGATCTCCGTTTGTAATTATCGTTATATAATTCTCTATCCCAACAAAATTAGGACCAATCTGTTTCAAACCTGAACGGTAGTTTTCAAAAAACGAATTATAAATTGTTGATACAAGTGGAATCATCTGGAATAACAAATAAATTACCACGAACGGAATAAGGAAAATGTAGCCCCACTTATTATAGCTGACCACTTTACTTTTCTTTTTCATACCCCTTACCCTTTTCTAAAATATATTTATGGGGCGCATTGTGAACAACACGCCCCACAATGATCTTAAAACTTTTTTATTGCTGTATTACTCAGCCTTTAATTCAGGATACTTCTCAACGATAGCCTTCTTGAACATTGCAAGAGCATCGTCAAGTGTAGCGTTTCCGTCGAAGTAGTTCTTCATAGCCTTCTGGAACTCTTCGTTACATCCCTGATCGTAAGGGCTCTGGTTTGAAAGGTCGCAGTTCTCAGCACCCTTGCAGAACATAGCAAGAGGATTCTGTCCACCGAATACATCGAATGCATACTCATCCTTAGCAGCAGCCTCTTCCATTGCAGGCTTGTTGTTTACGAAGTCACTGTCCTTAGCAACGATATCAAGCATGATATCCTTGTTTGTTGTGAGCTGTTTCATGATATCTGCGATAAGTCCGGCATTGTCTGTTCCGTTAGCTGCGCAGATCCATGTTCCGCCCCAGAAGAATCCCTGAGGTCCCTCTGTTGCACCCCAACCGCCTGCATTAGCGATTGATCCTGCTTCATCAGCAGCCATACAGAAGTTGATGAGCCAAGCTGGTCCAAAGTAGCAGAATACCTTTCCGTCAGGGAAGAATCCCTTCTTCCAGTCATCGCCCCAAAGGTCAGCTGTTGATCTAACCTGTCCTGCATCAACCATAGCCTTTGACATCTCAACCCACTTCATGATGTTGTCGTCGATAACAACCTTGCCGTCCTGTACCCACTTGCCTGAAACGTTGTTAGAGAATACACGGTAAGCATCGTTGGTTGTTGCTGTCATGCTGTATCCCTTAGCCTTCATCTGCTCAGCTGTCTTAGAGAATGTATCCCAATCAGCAACAGCCTTCTGAACTTCTGCAGGATCGTCTGATCCGAGAACTTCCTTTGCAGCCTCACGGTTGTAAATAAGAACACCGGGGCATCCCTGCCATGAAAGGCCCTTAAGCTTTCCATCCTGAGATGTCATAACATCCTGTGTGTACTTATACTGGTTAGCAAGATCTGCATCTGCGATACCAAGATCTGAAACCGGAAGAGTTACGTCTTCATCTACATACTTAAGTGCATAGTCAGCCTCAACAAGGAAAATATCAATCTTGTCATCTGCTGCTGCATCAGCCTGCTTCAAAAGAGTCTCATCAAGGTTGTTCTGATATGCGTTGTTATCACTGGGAGTGATGAACCACTTTACAGTAACATCACCGATTGTTCCTGTAGTAGCGTCTACCTCAGTGTATCCAGGATAATGATCCTTTACTCTTCTCTGGAATTCGTCGTTCCAACAATAAACGTTGAGAACCTTTCCGTCATCTGCTACAACTGTCTGAGCTGCATCTGGTGCTGCGCCTTCTGCGCCAGCCTCTGTTGCAGTAGCGTCTGTTGTGGCAGGGGCATCTGCCTTAGGTGCACCACATGCTGAAAGCATTCCTGCAATCATTGTTGCAGAAAGAAGTACGCCAAGTACTCTTTTCTTCATAAATATACCTCCCATTCTTTTATGTAATGATAGTTATGTTGTTTAAAATGGCGCCGCCATCTTAAATCTCATATGATTTTCTTTACAGATTCCCCCGGTTCAAGCGTTCCTTCAACAACAATCTGCTCAACGAGCGTTCCCTTAGGATTATTTATAAGGTCGATAAGCTTTGTAGCAGCTATCTCACCAATCTTCTCAGAATTCTGTACCACGGTCGTAAGCCTGGGCGCAAGGCGCTTAGCTATCTCGAGTCCGTCGTAACCCGCTATCGAAATATCTTCCGGTATTCTGAGATTACGCTGTCTTATTGCATTTATTCCGCCGAGTGCGGCAAAGTCATCGGGATAAAAAATACATGTCGGCGGTTCCTTCAGATCAAGAAGCTTGTTGGTTGCTTCAAATGCGGCATCCGTATCTCTGTAAGGAGAAACAACCACATATTCATCCGGAATCTCCACTCCCAATTCCTGAAGTGTCTTGTAAAAACTTGTCAGTCTGTTCTGTGTAACGGATGATCCTGCGCCGTGAACATAAGCAACTCTTCTGTGCCCCTGATCATATACATACTGTACAAGCTCTTTCATTCCATTGACATTGTCAGATACGACCGATGTTCTGTTATAAAAAATATGGTCGATGGTTACTACGGGAATATTGCTCTTAACCAGTTCCTCAACTTCGGGATCCGAAAAATCAACACATGCGATAACCACTCCGTCAAAGCCTCTGTATATGGCATGTGACAAGTACGACATATTATTTATTCTCGCCTTACCTCCATTAATGAAGGTAATGTCAAAACCATTCTCTTCCGCAGTTTTCTTGAAACTGTTCAACACATGATTGAAATAGTCATGCGTAAGACCACTGTTTGCTTCATCTACAAACAAGACTCCTATATTGTTAGTCCTGTTGGTCTTCAAAGCTTGTGCTGCCGCATTTGGGCGATATCCCAACTTCGCAGCAACTTCTCTTACGTGTTCCTTGGTTTCCTGGCCTATGTCGCTGTGATTATTAAGTGCCTTGGATACTGTAGCAATCGACACCCCGCAGGCAACGGATATATCTTTTAATGAAACGTTCCGCTCAGCCATATTCACAAATACCTTTTACACTTAGAACTTAATCGTTTTCGCACGATAAATATACATCATAGTGACTTTGAAATCAACAATCTTTTCGTTTCTTTTGTGCACTTTTCATATCTTTGTTTGTTTTTTACAAATTCAAGCCCCCGTTTTCATGTATAATTCCGATTTTGTTTATATTTTCTTCATGTTTTATTAATATTTTAGGAAAACGTTTTCGAAAATGCCTTGTCGTTTCAGCACTCAAGCATGTTTCACGGAAACTCATCTGCAATAGTCATAAAACATGCATGTTTGCACGTGATTTTGGCACTTAATATTTGTATTGCAATATGGAGGACACCCATATATAATGTCACTAGAAATTATCTTAAACGTTTAAGTGAACGGAGGTTACATTTATGAAATTCGGCTATTTTGACGACAATGCGTGTGAGTACGTCATCACTACGCCCAAGACTCCTCTTCCCTGGATCAACTATCTGGGAAACAAGGAATTCTTTTCACTGATATCTAACACTTGTGGAGGATATACATTTTTTAAGGACGCAAAACTTTTAAGACTTACCAGATATCGTTACAACAATGTTCCTTATGATAACAACGGTAAGTACTTCTATATTAAGGATGAAACGGACAAGGCAAACAGCATCATCTGGAATCCCGGATGGCAGCCTGTTAAAACAGCACTCGACAGTTACGAATGTCGCCACGGATTGGGATACAGTAAATTCTCATCATCCAAAGCCGATATCAAAGCCGATCTGATTACTTTCGTTCCTATGAATGATAACTGCGAAGTTTCTAAGATCACTGTTACAAACAACAAGAATACAGACGCTAAGCTTGTTCTTTTCTCATATGTAGAATGGTGCCTGTGGAATGCAGACGACGACATGAAGAACTTCCAGCGTAACCTGAGCACAGGTGAAGTTGAAGTTACAAACGGCGGCGCTGCAATCTTCCACAAGACTGAGTACAGAGAACGCAGAAACCACTATGCAGTATATGGTGTGAACACTGCTGTTGACGGATTCGATACAAGCAGAGATGCATTCCTCGGAGCATATAACGGCCCCGACAGCCCTGATGTTGTAGCAGCAGGAAAATGTACAGGATCTGTTGCAAGCGGATGGTCACCTATCGCAGCTCACCAGATTAACATCGATCTTAAGCCCGGCGAGTCAAAGACATTCATCTTCACTCTCGGTTACATCAAGAATCCCGAAAATGACAAATGGGAATCATACGGCGTTATCAACAAGAAACCTGCTTACGCAATGCTTGATGCTTACAAGACAGAGGAAGCTTTTGACAAGGCTCTTGCTGAGCTCGGCGATTACTGGAAGAACCTTCTCGGAATTTACCACGTATCTTCTTCAAATGAGAAAGTTGACCGCATGGTAAATATCTGGAATCAGTATCAGTGTATGGTTACATTCAACATGTCCAGATCTGCTTCTTATTATGAGTCAGGTATCGGACGTGGAATGGGATTCAGAGATTCATGTCAGGATCTTCTCGGATTCGTACACCTTATTCCCGACAGAGCAAGACAGCGTATCATTGATATCGCTTCTACCCAGTTCCAGGACGGAAGCGCTTATCACCAGTACCAGCCCCTTACAAAGAAGGGTAACTCAGATATCGGATCCGGATTCAATGACGATCCGCTTTGGCTCATCGCAGGTACAAGCGCATATGTAAGAGAAACAGGTGACCTTTCTATATTGAAAGAAATGGTTCCTTTCGATAATGATATGAGCGTTGCAAAGACACTTATGGATCACCTTAAGTGCTCATTCAACTTTACTGCTACACACAAGGGTCCTCACGGTCTTCCTCTTATCGGACGTGCTGACTGGAACGACTGCCTTAACCTCAACTGCTTCTCAGAGCATCCCGGTGAATCATTCCAGACATTCGGTCCTTCTGAAGGCCCTGTTGCAGAATCTGTATTCATCGCAGGTATGTTCGTAAAATACGGCGAAGAATACGCACAGCTCGCTGAGCTTCTCGGTGACGATGCCGAAGCAAAGAGAGCCAGAGACGAGATCAAGAAAGTTTACGATGCTGCTTGCACAGCAGGTTGGGACGGCGAATGGTTCGTAAGAGCTTATGACGCCAACTCAAATAAGGTCGGTTCAAAAGAATGTGAAGAAGGTCAGATCTTCATCGAGCCTCAGGGCTTCTGCGTTCTTGCAGGAATCGGTGTTAAGGAAGGTCTTGCAGAGAAAGCTCTTAAGAGCGTTGAGGAAAGACTTGATACAAAGTACGGCGTAATGATCTTACAGCCTGCTTATACCAAGTATCACTTAGAACTCGGTGAAGTTAGTTCATATCCACCGGGATACAAGGAGAACGGCGGTATCTTCTGCCACAACAATCCTTGGGTTTCAATTGCTGAGACAGTTCTCGGACACGGCGACAGAGCCTTCGAGATCTACAAGAAGACATGTCCTGCTTATATAGAAGAGATCAGCGAAGTTCACTGCACAGAGCCTTATGTATATTCACAGATGGTTGCAGGAAGAGACGCTAAGTTCTTCGGACAGGGCAAGAACAGCTGGCTTACAGGAACAGCTGCATGGACATTTGTAAATATCTCCCAGTACATTCTGGGTGTTTATCCAACACACAACGGTCTTTCAATCGATCCTTGTGTACCTGCGGATTTCGGCGATTTCACTCTCACCAGAAAATATCGCGGCGCTACTTATAACATCAGCGTTAAGCAGAACGGTGCTCAGAAGGGAATCAAGAAACTTGTCGTTAACGGCAAAGAAATCAGCGGAAATATCATTCCTTACGAAGAAGGCGTAAAAGAATATACAGTCGAAGCTGTAATGGGATGATTCAAGTAAATTTGTGTTCCACTGCTTACTCTGAGTAAGCATAAATATACTCCTACTTTTTTTGGAATGCCCCGACAGTGCAAGCCCATTGTGCTGTCGGGGTCCCTTTTACCATCAAAGTTGCGCGAGTTGACTATTTTATGTTAAAATACGGTGTTGCAAGTCGGAGGTGAATATGGGCACTGAAAATAAGCACAAGAAACACAAAACTTACGGAACACATCGAAAGCACCGACATAAAAGAAATTATACTTTTATGATCATTTCCGGAGACTCAGATGGCACAACGAAACGTCTCCACTTAAATCATTCCCAGACTCAGATGCTTGCATACTGTCTTTTTGCTGTCGCGTTAGCTCTATGTTGTTTTATTCTCTATTCAATAATCACTATTGGAAACTTAAGTCGAATAAGTAAGGAACAGAAAGAGCAAATCGCTGCACTTGAAGAAGAAAACAGTAGTCTTGCAGCTACCAATGACAACTTAGCATCTAAAACTGAAATGATGGAAGACACGTTGCAGGCTAAGCTTGACAACGAGGAACGTTCTGCCGAAGAAGCCGCGGAATTGGCTAAACCTACCGGTTTCCCTTTAACAGGAACCGCACCGCTTCCACAACAGGCTGTGGATGACCCGAATTCTACTGAAATTACTAAAATTACTGATAAGAACAAAGATACTGCCAAAGGTAATCCTCTCGTATTATTTACTGCAGTTCCGGGAAGCAACGTAATAGCTTCCGGTGCAGGAACTGTTATGACTGTAACTACAGATGTAAAATTTGGTAACATCGTTGCTATCGACCACGGTAACGGAATGATATCAATGTACCGCAATTCAGGTAAACCGTTGGTATCAGAAGGTGACAAAGTCGATCGAGGAACCATTTTATACGTAGTCGGTGATAAAAATAAAACGCTTGGATATCAAATCCAAGAAAATGAGGTTTATATAAATCCTGAAGAAAAGATCGAAATCGTAGGATAATGGGAGGATTCATTATGTTTGGAAACGCAAAAAAAGATTCTACCGGCGTAACAGAGACTGAAGTTCTCGAGCAGGTAGGGACCATTATAGGTCCTGGTGCCGTTCTGGATGGCCCGCTTACCACAAAAGATTCTACCAGAATCGATGGAACGGTCAAAGGTAACGTTACTATCAGCGGAGCTCTTATCATTGGGCAGGAAGGAAAAATTTTCGGAACCGCGTCAGGCGTAAACATCTATGTAGCCGGCGAAGTAAATGGAAACCTCTCCGCACCACAGGGCAAAATTGAGATCAGCGATACCGGAAAAGTATACGGAGACATCTCTTGTAAAGGCATTATTATCGACGAGTATGCGGTATTCCAGGGAAGATGTGAAATGACCGGTCATGACAAAAACTCAGCGGAAATCGCTAAGGAAAGAGTCACAGCCGGAAAAGAAGCTGAGGCTGAGGCCGAAGCAAAAGACACTGAAAACGAAACTAACGAAACTGAAGAAGAAAATAATAATTAATTTAACTGGCAACAAAAAATTAAGCACATCGACATACGTCGTTGTGCTTAATTTTTTCCCCATTTTTAACGCTCAGATTACTCTTGTAATCTGTTGAACACTAATTCGTAACCATCGTCGCCATAGTTAAGTGAACGATTCACTCTACTGATAGTGGCTGTCGAAGCTCCTGTCTTCTCTGCGATCTCGAGATAAGTCTTGTGCTCCTTAAGCATAGAAGCCACTTCAAATCTCTGAGAAAGAGATAAAAGCTCATTTACGGTACAAAGATCATCGAAAAAACTATAACATTCATCTTTATTCTGAAGGCATAGAATTGCGTCAAACAGGTGATCCACTGCATCTGTTCTAATCTTTTTGTTCATGTCGCCATCCCTCCGATTTTTTAGCACGAAAGTAAACTATATCTTGTTAATAAAAAATATCTCGTGCTTAAATATTTTATCACTCTAAACTTTTAAAGTAAATAGGAACATTTACATAATTTACTTTACTTTTCCCTATATCTATGATATTGTTAGTTTGTTGTCATAGACAACTGAACGATTATTTTTTTATTTTTTAGTGGAGGTATTACAATGAACAAAGGTACTGTTAAGTGGTTCAACAACCAGAAGGGTTATGGCTTCATCTCAGACGAAGCAGGAAATGACGTATTTGTGCATTACTCAGGACTCAACATGGAAGGATTCAAGTCTCTTGAAGAAGGCGTTTCAGTTGAGTACGATGTAATCCAGGGCGAAAAGGGACCTCAGGCCGTAAACGTAAACAAGCTTTAATTTAATTACAAAGTGAAAGCTAATTAATCAGCTACAAGGTGCCCTATTCATATATAGATTAGTTTATATTTTGAATTCGCATTGTAACAATGATTAATCATCAGAGCCATCCAATGAATGTTGGATGGCTCTTTTGCGCACATAAATAGTACGAAATATCATTTACAAATCTCAACTATATCCTTAATCTTCATAGTACCGCCAAATATTTCCAAGGCGCTTCCTATCGTCACGTCAACTTTCCCTGTTCCTATAGCCTTAAGTTCCCTGACGTCATCAAGACTTCCGGCTCCTCCGGCATAAGTCACGGGAATTTTACCCCAATCCCCAAGAATCTGCGCTACATTCTTTTCAATACCTTTCTGCTTTCCTTCTACATCAGCAGCGTGAACAAGAAATTCATCGCAGTATTCCGAAAGGGAATCCAGTGTTTCCGCACAAAGCTCAACATCTGTGAGCTTCTGCCACCTATCCGTTACTATGTAATACTTTCCATCTACATTCTTACAGGAAAGATCCAGTACCACTTTATCTTTTCCGACAACCCTCGCAAGTTCTCTGAGGTTGTCATAGTTGATCTTTCCGTCTTTAAATACATAAGAAGTAACTATCACGTGAGATGCCCCTGCATCGATAAATTCCGCGGCATTTGCGGCAGTTATGCCTCCACCTACCTGCATAAGTCCCGGACAAGCGCTTAGAGCCTCAATCGCCTGTCTCTTTGTTTTTTCATAAAAGGGACTGCCCACAGGATTAAGCAGTATTATATGACCGCCGGGAAGCCCCATTTCGCGGTACATTCTAGCGTAGAAAACAGCATCGTTGGATGCGACATAATTTTCTTTTGCCTCATCGTTTTTATCGCGAAGACTGCTGCCTACAATCTGCTTAACTTTACCGTTATGAATATCAATACAAGGTCTGAATCTCATATGCTTATCTCCTCAAGCGAGCACGTCAGACATGTCATACATTCCTGCCGGCTTGTTTGCAAGGAACTTAGCAGCCTCAATCGCGCCTTTTCCAAAGATAGCTCTGGAATATGCTCTGTGAGAAAGAGTTACGACCTCGTCGTGGCCTGCAAAAATAACATCGTGATCCCCGACAATAGTTCCTCCTCTTACAGCTGAGATACCAATTTCCTTCTGTGGTCTCTTCTCTCTTCTGGTACTTCTGTCATATACATAATCCATCTCGTTGTTCAGCGATTCATTTATGCTGTCCGCAAGCGCGATGGCTGTACCGCTTGGTGAATCAAGCTTCTGATTGTGGTGTTTCTCAACTATCTCAATATCAAAGCCTGCAGCCGCAAACATCGGAGATACTTCTTTTAACACCTTGATAAGTGCGTTCACTCCAACTGACATGTTGGCTGACTTAAGAACCGCAACCTTTGTCGAAGCTTCTTTTACCTTGTTTATCTGTTCCTCTGAAAGTCCCGTTGAACAAAGAACAACCGGAACATTCTTACTTGTGCAATAGTTAAGGAGTCCCTCTGTCGCAGATGCGTTTGAGAAGTCAACGATAACGTCAGCGTCTGTCACGCATTCATCAAGACTCTTGTACACGGGAAAATCGTAATTGTTCTCACCGAACGCATCTACTCCCGCTACCACTTCTATATCTGCATCTTCCTTGACAAGGTCGATTATTACCTTGCCCATACGGCCGTTACAGCCGTGCATGATCATTTTTGTCATCTTTTTTCCTTTCCGGATACTATCAAGTTATCAGATAAGACCAAACTTCTTCATTTCTTCCTTGAGCTTAGCACAGTTCTCGGGCTCCATCTCTGTAAGAGGAAGGCGAAGCGGGCCTGCTTCGAATCCGATCATCTTAAGTGCGCTCTTTACAGGAATAGGATTTACCTCCGAGAAAAGAGCTTTTACAAGAGGAACTGCCTTGAACTGAAGCTGTCTTGCGGTCTCATAATCTCCATCCAGGCACTTCTGGCAGATCTCATGTGTCTGAGCAGGTGCAACATTTGAAAGAACTGAAATTACGCCGAGACCTCCGATTGACATAAGAGGCACGATCTGATCGTCTTCTCCCGAATACAGATCAATACATCCTTCTGCGAGCTGCATCATCTTGATAGTCTGTGAAATATTTCCGGTAGCATCCTTGATAGCCACGATATTCTTATTCTCTTTGCAGAGCTTAACAGCTGTCTCAGGAAGGATATTGCATCCTGTTCTGCTGGGCACGTTGTAAAGAATAATAGGAATATTTACCGCATTTGCAATTGCTGAAAAGTGTGCAACAAGTCCGCCCTGTGTTGCCTTGTTGTAATATGGAGTCACGCACAAAAGCGCATCTGCGCCATAATCCTGCGCAAGTTTCGAAAGCTTGATCGCGGTTTCTGTGCAGTTAGAGCCTGTTCCTGCGATGACGGGCACTCTCTTTGCAACCTTATCAATACAGTACTTCACAACATCCATGTGTTCTTCTTCTGTCATGGTAGCTGCTTCACCGGTTGTTCCGCATACTATGATCGCATCAGTTCCGTTCTCAATCTGGAACTCAATAAGACGACCAAACTCATCGTAGTTGATCTCTCCGTTTTCCTTAAATGGTGTTGCGATTGCAACTCCTGCTCCTTTGAATATTGCCATTTCTTCCTCCTTAATCAGCTCGCCGGTCTTTTTTTATTTGATAGGAACTTTCAATAAAGAGTCGCTTGCGACTCTTTCGCGCCCGAGCGGAATTGCGAAGCAATTATTTTCCTATCCGCGAGGTGCGCATCCTTGCGGAGCTTTTTTATTTGATAGGAACTATCAAATAAAAAACCGGCTCCTTGGTAAGGGCCGGTAACATAGTCTTTTCATTATAATAAAAATACTAATGTTGATAGCGCCCCATCCTCAGATGACAGTCATACGGTTCTTAACCGTATGCCCAAGTAATTGATATACAGGTAATCAACCCTTTCGGCATATTTCCCTTTCATGTCGCATCTTCTGTGCCTGTCACATCAACGACATTACTTATTAAATACGCAACCTCTATCCAACTGTTTCTTATACAGATACTACACCAGCGTCAATAGGCTGTCAACACACAAGCATTTTTTACCATAAACAAAGCATTATCAAACAAAGAATTGTAACAAAGAGTTGCTTTGCAACTCCTTAAGCCCCTGCTATTGTAACGTTTTCAATCTTTATAACGCTTGGTACAAGACATGTATCATACTGACGGAGTTCCTTTGAAAGCTTAACATCACTGATGAGTTCAGTAAGAGTTCCTGTAACTGATCCTCCGCACACAGGGGTAACCTTATCTCCCTCATGCCAGTAAGCAAGTCTGATCTCTCCTGCAATCTCTCCGGTGACGATATCCACACTGAAGTCCGAAAACTCAACAGGCTCAAGGTATGTACCTGTTCTGATCTCGCTCTCTGAAAGTTTACCTCCCTCAGCCTTAAAGTTTGTTGCAATAAAGGAATCCTCAACTCCGAGATAATTGCGGAACTGAACGCTGCCCCAATAGCTTACGGGAACATTGTCCTTAATGATATCCATATCCCTGACCTCTGCGCCTTCAGCATCAACAGGGAAGTTCTTAGAGGAATTGGTGAGCTCTTTTACCGCACTGACCGTAAAAGTATCGCCCTTAACATCATCACAGATTGCCTTACCAATTTCCCAGTCAGACAGTCCCTGGTACTTCATGGATGCCATCATCTTGTCAGCGATCCATTTGTAGATCTGAACGCTGTCCTGTGTAGAAAAAAGAACTGCTGCCTTACCAACAGAAGGTGTCGTTTTTGCCACAAGTCTGTCCTTACCATACTTAAGAGTATCTGAAATCTCTTTTACCAGATTCTCTCTGTCACAGGTTCCTGCAGTATACATGCGGTAGAGCTCAATTTCTTGCTCATCGTTTCTTGCATTGACAACAACTTCTACGGTTGAACTCGGGTAAGAAACCGTAACATCGATGCCCTCAGAGTTAACGTATCTTCTCTTGCAATTCTCAGCAAAGATCTCATAGGAGTTGATGTCCTCGCCCGAAGTCTCAGGAATCTGCTGCATAACTTCGATAAAATCCTTTGCCATCTTCTGTGGATCAAAGTTCTCATCCACACCCTCAACAGACTTCTTGTTGAGCTCGTAATATGGATTCTTAACATAAGAAGCTCTCTGGTAAAGATCGTCGATGATCTTTTTAGCCTCGGCTTCTGTTGCTGTTGGCGCGATCTCCTGTGATGCACTTCCAAGGAACTTGCCGTCATCCAGCTTTCTGTGAACAATCACCTCTATATGCTCAACGTCGCGGACTCTGTTCTGATCAAGCCTGTGTCTAATGAAATAGAACTCCCAGCCCTCTGTACATGTATCTGTAACTTCCCAGGCATCTGCGCCTGAGCTTTTCAAAAGTTCAATTATTTTATCTGTCATCTTCTCATCCTCTTTATCCTAGTCTTGCCACTGCCTTAAGATATGGGCCGCCGTCTGAAACCTTAACCCATTCCTTGTGGCCTTTTCCGCAGGCTCCTTCTCCGAAGGACATGTAGTCATTGCTTGCCATGGAAATAGAACCAAGAAGATCAGGCACATAGCCTGTGAGAACAACAGGAGAAACCACCTTTCCGGTGAGCTTTCCGTCGATGATCTCGTATCCCCTTGCTATGATGCACTGAATTCCCCAGTGCTTGGGATCCTCCATTCCGGACTCAATTCCGGATAAAAGATATCCCTTCTTAACCGAAGCGATCAACTCTTCTTTGGTGGATGTCCCCTTATCAAACATTGTGTTTGTCATTCTTGTGTAAGCCTTGTGCTCGAAATTCTCTCTCTTGCCGTTACCGGTTGGCTTTGTTCCAAGTCTGAGAGCTGCCAGAGCATCGCATATACCTGTCTTAAGGATACCCTTGTCAATCTCGATAACATCACCTGCCAGAGTTCCTTCATCATCAAATGCAAAGCTGGATACATCTTTCACGCAGGTTGCGCCTTCATGCATGGTAACAAGATCCGATCCAACTCTCTTATCAATGTAGTCTGCTCCGAGAGCTCTTTTCTTAACGAACATATCCATCTCAACGCCGTGACCAAATGCCTCGTGAGCGATAAGTCCCGAAACGTCGGGAGCCGTGATAATCTCATACTCTCCTGGAATTACATGATCAGAACCAAGGTTGTCCTGAAGTTCCTTGAAGCTCTTCTCGACAAGATCTCCGAGTCTGTCAAAGATTTCCGGACCTTCTCTGTCTGAAATTCCGTTGATAGCCTGATTGCTATTGCCATCACGGTCACCGATCATGTAAACGAAACCTTCTGAAATTACATAGCTCTGGCGAAGGTCCTTATTTGGTGTAAGGAACATCTTGCAGATGTGGGTTGACTGGCCGGCACAAATACAGTCGATGACTTCATCAGAAAGCGCTACACCCTCGTCACTTAACTTCTGAAGCTTATCAACAAGTGCTGAAAGATCTGTTTCCTCGGGAAGTAAACCTGTTTCCATCTCCACAAAAAGCTCCTGCTTCTCATCCTCGAGCTTTGGTGTGTTGTAGATTTCAGAATTTGTTTCTTTTAACACTGCAAGCTGACGATCAAGAACTCCCTTTGCCTTCGCTGCCATAGCTGCAGCATCACCCTCAAATCTGTTAAAAGAATACTCGCTGTACAGGCCGTCTTTGTAAACCCTTATAACATTTCCTCTCTCTGTTGTAAGATTTGATCCGTCAATAGTCTTAACGCGCTGAGACACTCTGACATTGAAGCCTACAGAGTCTGTTGAAAGAACGCTGACATAGTCATAGTTTTTTGCAAGTTCTGCTATCATTTCTTTCAAATTCAACGCTATATCGTTTAAATATTTTGAAAATTTAGCTTTCATCTTCTCCTCTTTCAATACTTTATTTTGGTCATATCTGCGCAACCACGCTCTATTTTAACACAAAAAGGCTTTTTTTCTGTGAAATTTTATGGTTGAACAATAAAAATGTGCGTGCTATAATTCCTTAGTTTGAAATGGATGTGTTTTTTAAGGAGACAAAAGATTTATGAAGCAGACAAGAAATGATGTTAGAAACGTTGCGATAATTGCACACGTTGACCACGGTAAGACCACTTTGGTTGACGGACTTTTGAGACAGAGCGGTGTTTTCCGTGAAGGTCAGGAAGTTGTAGAGCGCGTAATGGATTCCGGCGATATCGAAAAAGAGCGTGGAATCACGATCATGTCCAAGAATACAGCTATTACTTATAAAGATATCAAGATCAATATCATTGACACTCCCGGTCACGCTGATTTCGGTGGTGAGGTTGAGCGTGTTCTTAAGATGGTTAACGGCGTTATCCTTGTTGTTGACGCTTTCGAAGGTCCCATGCCTCAGACCAAGTTCGTTCTTGGAAAAGCTATGGCTCTCGGCCTTCCCGTTATCGTATGTGTCAACAAGATTGACAGACCCGAAGCAAGACCTAACGAAGTTATCGATGAAGTTCTTGAACTTCTCATCGACCTTGGCGCAGATGACAACCAGCTTGACTGTCCGTTCGTATTCGCTTCCGCAAAAGCAGGAACATCATCTCTTTCACTTGATGAAGCAGGCAAGGATATGAAGCCTCTTCTTGATACAATCATTAATTATATACCCGCTCCCGTCGGCGATCCCGATTCGAGCACACAGGTTCTTATCAGCACTATCGACTACAACGAGTATGTAGGACGTATCGGTGTAGGTAAGGTTGATAACGGTGTTGTCAAAGTAAACCAGGAAGTTATCGTAGTTAACCACCACGAGCCTGAAAGACGAGTTAAGACCAAGATCAGCAAGCTCTATGAGTACGACGGACTTGGAAGAGTTGAGGTTCAGGAGGCAAAGATCGGTTCTATCGTTGCCATCTCCGGTATCGAAGATCTCAAGATCGGTGATACAATCTGTTCAGTTGACGAGCAGGTTGCAATTCCTTTCCAGAAAATCTCAGAGCCTACTATCTCAATGAACTTCATTGTAAACGACTCTCCACTCGCAGGTCAGGAAGGAAAGTATGTTACTTCCCGTCACCTCAGAGACAGACTTTACAAAGAGCTCAACACAGACGTTTCTCTTCGTGTAGAAGATACAGATACAACAGAGACATTCAAGGTTTCAGGTCGAGGCGAGCTTCACCTTTCAGTTCTTATCGAGACAATGCGCCGTGAAGGATTCGAATTCGCTGTAAGTAAGGCTGAAGTTATCTATCATACAGATGAAAACGGCCAGAAACTTGAGCCTATGGAAAAATGCTACATCGACGTTCCCGACGAATTCTCAGGAAGCGTTATTCAAAAACTTGGCGAAAGAAAAGGCGAACTTGTAAACATGGGTGCCGGAAACGGCGGATATACACGTATTGAGTTCAACATTCCTTCACGTGGACTTATCGGTTACAGAGGCGAGTTCATGACAGATACAAAGGGTAACGGAATCATCAATACAATCTTTGACGGCTATGCTCCTTATAAGGGAGATATGAACTACAGAAAGACAGGATCTGTCATCGCATTCGAGACAGGCGAAGCTACAGCTTACGGTCTCTTCAATGCTCAGGACAGAGGTCAGCTCTTCATTAAGACAGGTGATAAGGTTTACTCAGGTATGGTTATCGGAACCAGCGGAAAGAGTGAAGATGTAGAAGTTAATGTATGTAAGACCAAGCACCTTACCAATACAAGAACATCTTCTTCAGACGAAGCTCTCAGGCTCGTTCCACCTAAGATCATGTCACTTGAGCAGGCAATCGAGTTTATCGATAACGATGAGCTTCTGGAAGTTACACCCACAAGTCTTCGTGTCCGCAAGAGAATACTCGATCCCACTCTTCGTAAGAGAGCTTCATTCAAAAAATAAAACATTAAATATCATATTAATAAAGAAGCATTGCTTTTCATCTTATAGAAAAGCAATGCTTTATTTCTGCTATTTTGCAAATTACATTAGATAATATCCGCTATTTCCTTCGGTGATTTTTATCTGTCCTTCGCACTTCTGAATGAGCCCTTCCGTGACTTTTTTTACATCATCTTCTTTTACACAAATGTCGTACATAACGCTCTCTGCGTACCTCGGATCGCTTATTGATATATCATTCTGTCCAAGGTAATACTGAACATTATTTATCATATTATAGGCAACTTCCAGAGTCAGCTGCCGCGCGTATATCATCTCTCCCGTTTCGGATGCGGCAATGGCAGCCTGCGCGGCCTGTGTATATGCTCTTACAAGCCCTCCCGTTCCAAGCAGCACACCTCCGAAATACCTTGTCACTATCAGGAGTGTATTCGTAAGCCCCGCTCCCGTTATAACCTCCAGTATAGGCTTTCCCGCCGTTCCCGAAGGTTCGCCGTTATCACTGCACCTGGTATTCTCACTGTTCTTTCCTATAACATAGGCGTAGCAGTTGTGACGCGCATCCCAATACTTTTTGGATATCTCGGCAATCTTCTTTTCCGCTTCCTCAACAGATTCAACCGGAAATGCACTTCCGATAAATCTGGACTTTTTCTCGACAATCTCGCCTGTTCCTTCTTTAGTTACAACTCTGTAAGATCTTATTTCGCTCATAGAGTCATGATATCATAATTCCTTTATAAAAAGTATGTTTCGTGATATACTTACTAAATTATAGAGATAAAAAGGTATTTTAAAGAGAGGTTTATATATGAATTACGGAAGACGCGGTATCGTGAACCAAGCCCGTGCGCTTAGTTCTGGTACTGATAAATGGGGAAAGAAAGCAGGAGTTTTTGGTTTCTACTGCTTTATCTCCGCGATATTTGGATCAATTATAATAGGCTCTTGTGCAATTTTCGGTATATTTAAAGGTATAATCGACGATGCTCCTCCTTGTAACGACATTGCAGACGCAACTCCCAAAGGTCTGGCATCTGAGATTTTAGATGCGAACGGTGACCCGATTGCAAAGCTATACTTGGACGGTCAGTCAAACAGATTTCCTGTCGCAAGAAATCAGATTGCAGACGATCTCGCTCATGCCTTTGTGGCACTTGAGGATGAAAGATTCTATGAACACAACGGTATCGATGTTCACGGTATTATCCGTGCCGCATTTCAGGTACTTGCAACTCGCGATCTCTCACAGGGTGCCAGTACGATAACTCAGCAGCTCATCAAGAACAATATGTTCGAAGGATGGACGCACGAAACCAAACTGCAGAGTGTTAAACGTAAGATTCAGGAGCAGTATCTTGCCATACAGCTGGAGAAGACAGCCGACAAAGAAGCCATACTCACAGAGTATATGAATACCATCAACCTGGGTAGAGGTACCTTGGGTGTTCAGGCTGCTTCAAAAAGATATTTCAACAAAAACGCAGCTGACCTTACTCTCTCAGAATGTGCTGTAATTGCGGGAATCACACAGAATCCTACCAAATATGATCCCGTAAAAAAGCCTGAGAATAATGATGAGAAAAGAAGAATTGTCTTAGATAAGATGTTGAAACAGGGATATATCGATCAGGCAGCTTACGACGAAGCCATAAATGACAATGTATACGATCGTATCAAGGAAACAGACGAGACTACAGGTAAAGTACAGATTAATTCCTGGTTCAATGACGCGCTGGCTGAACAGGTCATGAAGGATCTTCAGGAAGAAGCCGGCAAAACACAAAGTGAAGCATACACTCTTCTCTACAGTGGCGGTCTTAGAATATATACAACACAGAATCCCGCAATTCAGAGTATATGTGATGAAGTTTACGGTGATGAAAGCATTTATCCCAAGGGAACAAAATTCCAGCTTAAATATGCGCTGACAATTTATCACGCAGACGGAAGTGACCCTACCAACTACAGTGTTGAGCAGATAATTGCCAAATTAAAAGAAAAAAAGAAAAATATCAGCGATATGTTTTCTTCTGAAGAAGAGGCTCAGGCAGCTATTGATGAATTCAAGGCAACTCTTGAATTAAAAGACGACGACGTAATGCAGGAGGCTGATCTTGAGCTAATCCCTCAGCCTCAGGCATCAATAACCATAGAAGATCAGAGAACAGGTTACATCCTTGCACTTATCGGAGGACGTGGAGAAAAGAAGGCGAACCTTACTTTTAACAGAGCAACTAAGGCAACCAGACAGCCCGGTTCAACATTTAAGATTCTTGCAGCATTTGCTCCCGGAGTAGATATGGGAAAGATCACGCTTGCATCAACCTTTAATGATGCTCCGTTCTGTTATGACAACGGAAAGCCCGTTAAAAACTGGTACGGTGCCGACTCTTACAGAGGAATAAATACAGTAAGAAGAGCAATCGAGCAGTCAATGAACGTCATTACTGTTCAAGCATTTACTTATATTGATCCCACATACCAGAGCCAGTTTGAATACCTTAAGAAATTCGGATTTACATCACTTATAGATGGAACAAATCCAAAATATAAAGGACATTCAGATATACAACAGCCAACATGTCTTGGCGGACTTACAGTCGGAGTAACTAACCTTGAACTTAACGCAGCCTATGCTACTATCGCAAACGGCGGAAGACGTGTTAAACCAACTCTTTATAAAAAGATCACTGATTATGAAGGCAATGTCATCATTGATCATTCCGATCCCGATGCAGAGGGAAGATACGATCAGGTAATTAAGCCGACAACTGCTTATCTTATTACAGACGCCATGAAAGGCGTTGTAGGATCAGGCGGTACCGCTAAAGCCGTTAACTTCGGAACCACACCTATCGCAGGTAAGACCGGTACAACAACCAGCAACGTCGATGTTTGGTTTGCAGGATATACAGACTATGTTACGGCAACAACCTGGGTAGGCTACGATGACAACACACATATGAAAGGCGACGGAGAAACCGGTCTTGCCAAGAAGATGTGGCGTAAGGTAATGGAAGAAGTCCACAAATTGGATGGTTTTAACGAAGCACGTGATTTCACAAAGCCTGACGGAATTGTAAATCAGACTGTATGTTCACAGTCGGGAAGACTTCCGATTCCGGGATATTGCGACGGAACTCATACAAGCGAAATATTTGCTTCTGATTCCGTTCCCACACAGAATTGTAATGTACATATAGGTGGAAGCGGTATGATGTGTGCGTTTGAACACGTTTCCGCATCACCTGAATGTCCGTTCCAGATTCCGGGAAATGCAAACTTCCCTATTCCTCCTCAGCTTGAGAAGGGATTCAAATTATCGGGATATGCTAACGGAGCAAATGTCGATGAGGAAGGCAATCCTATAGAAGGGGCAGCCAGCGGTGTTCATTGTTCTCACACCTGGGAATGGAGACAAAGCGCAGATCCCAATGAAGTTAACCAGCTGATGCAAAACTTCTACAGCCAGTTTGCTGAGCAATTAGGTCAATTGGGCGGTCAATGGGGTGACCACGGTGATGAAGATCACGGTGACGGACAAGGCTGGCCTTTCGGTTTCGGACAACCCGATCAGGGTGACAATCAAGACCATGGTGACCAAGGCGGAGACAATGGTGATCACGGCGGCGACAACGGCGATCATGGTGATGAAGATCACGGAGACGACTAAAGGAAACACTTTTACCATCGTTTCACTCAAAAAAGTACTGAATAATATCAGATAAAATAAGATAAATTTGCGATTACTTGATAATAGCGCATTCCCCGCACCCTTTCAGAAAGGGTGTGGGGTTTCTTTTACTTCTACAATCATTTATAATAGCTTTAAACGAAAAAGTGTTTTTAACTTACATAACCTTTTATCCGTTTAAATCAGAATGCATCTCCCATTTGCATATTTGACACGGTTCAAATTGCAAATTACAGAGAACATGGGTATATAGGAGAGAATTTATATATGAACTATGGAGTACACGGTATCATCGTTCAAGGTAAGAACCTGAGCCACGGTACCAACAGATGGGAAAATAAAGCACGTGTCTTCGGATTCTTCTGCTTTGTTTCCTTAATATTTGCTGTCATTATATCAAGCGCAAGCATTGTTTTCGGTGTCTTTAAAGGCATCATCGATTCTTCACCTCCGTGTAACGATCTGACAGACGCCATGCCAAAAGGTCTTGCGACCCAGATCATCGATTCCGACGGAGAATTAGTGGCAAAACTTATAAACGGTGATTCCAACAGATTCCCCGTTCCGAGAAATATGATCGCAGATGATCTCGCCGATGCATTTGTGGCTCTTGAAGACGAAAGATTCTATGAGCACAACGGTATTGATATACACGGTATTATCCGTGCCGCAACCATTGTTGTATCATCCCGCGATCTGTCACAGGGCGCAAGTACAATAACTCAGCAGCTCATTAAAAATAACGTCTTTGAAGGATGGACAAACGAGACCAAACTTCAAAGTGTAAAACGAAAAATTCAGGAGCAGTATCTTGCCGTACAGCTCGAAAAAACAGCAAGCAAGGAAGATATTCTTACAACCTACATGAACACCATTAATTTGGGACAAGGTACCCTCGGTGTTCAGGCTGCTTCTAAAAGATATTTTAATAAGGACGCAAAGGATCTTACTCTTTCGGAGTGTGCGGTAATTGCAGGAATCACGCAGAATCCCTCAAGATATGATCCCATCAAGTATCCCAACAATAATAAGGGCAAAAGAAAGATCGTATTGGATAAAATGCTCGAACAGGGATATATTGACCAGTCCGAATACGATACAGCCATAAACGACAATGTTTATGACCGCATAAAGACAACAGACGAAGTGACAGGTAAGCGCCAGATCAATACCTGGTTTAACGATGCGCTTGCCGAACAGGTCATGCACGATCTTGTTGAGGAAGCCGGCAAAACCGAGCAAGAGGCTTATACTCTTCTCTACAGTGGCGGTCTTAAGATTTATACGACGCAGGATTCCAAAATTCAGGCAATATGCGATGAAGTTTACGGAGATGAAAGCATTTATCCCAGAAACGTAAAGTATCTGGTAGACTACTCTCTCTCTGTTTTACATGCTGACGGAAGTCCAGCCGACAACTACAGTATCGAGAATATGGTCGCAGAAGCCAGAAAAACCGGAAAGCACACAAGCGGTCTCGTTTCATACAAAAGAGGCAGCACCCTGTTCTATTCTCAGGAAGGTGCACTTGCGATAATTGATGAATTCAGAGAAAAACTCGAAGCTGAGAAACAGCCCGGCGACATCATTATGCCGTCCAGCGCGCAACCGTTCTTTATTCCTCAGCCGCAGGTTTCAATAGTTGTCGAGGATCAGCACACAGGATATATTGTTGCACTTGTGGGAGGACGCGGTGACAAGACAGCCAACCGTACTTTTAACAGAGCAACAGGTTCCAAGAGACAGCCGGGATCAACCTTCAAGGTTCTCGCAGCCTTCGCTCCCGGAATAGACTCAGGAAAGCTTACTCTTGCAACAACATTTAACGATGCTCCATTCTGCTATAACAACGGAAAGCCGGTTAAAAACTGGTATGGTGCCGACTCTTACAGAGGAATAAAATCAGTAAGAGAAGCTATCGAACAATCAATGAACGTTATCACTGTTCAGGCATTTACTTACATAACGCCCGAACTTGGTTTTGAATACCTCAAGAAATTCGGCTTTACAACACTTGTAGACGGAACAGAACCCAAATACAAGGCAAAAGGAATGACAGATATTCAGCAGCCGACATGCCTTGGCGGACTTACAGTCGGAGTAACAAACTTTGAACTTAACGCCGCATATGCCACAATAGCAAACGGCGGAAAACGTGTTAAACCGACACTTTATAAAAAAATAACAGGACCAAACGATGAAGTAATCATCGACCACAGCGATCCCGACGCAGAAGGCCGCTACGATCAGGTTCTTAAGGCAACCAGTGCATACCTTCTTACAGATGCAATGAAAGGCGTTGTAGGTCCAAACGGTACCGCTAAAGTAGTTAACTTTAAGACAACTCCCATTGCAGGTAAAACAGGTACAACAACCAGCAACGTCGATGTTTGGTTTGCAGGATATACTGACTATTACACAGCCACAACATGGTGCGGATATGACGATAACACACATTTGGTTTCAGGTGAGACAAGTCTTGCAAAGACTATGTGGCGTAAAGTAATGGAAGAAATACACAAAGATCTGGAACCACGTGATTTCACCAAACCTGACGGAATCGTTACAGAAAATGTTTGTATACTATCCGGAAGACTTCCGTTCCCGGGATGCCCGACAAAGCAGGAAATCTTTGCAACAGACAATGCCCGCTTGGATTCTTGCAACGTACATGTAGGAAGTGGAGTCAGATGTGCGGTTGAGAACTTACCCGCAGCACCGGCTTGTCCGTTCAAAGTTGCAGGTTCAGGCGCATCATATCCTATACCTCCGCAGCTTGTAAACGGCTTCAGAAAAGCGGGAGCCCAAGTTTCGGCAACCACAGATGAAAACGGATACCGTGTATCCTCTTCGGGACTGCAATGTTCTCACACAGAGGAGTGGCTCAATAGCCCCGGTGCACAAGCAGAGATTGAGCAATACAAGCAAAAGCTAAGTACACATCAGGCTGAGAGCCAGCCTCAGGGCAATGCCGATCAAAGCGGTCAGAATAACCAGCAGACTCAGCCCGCTCAACCGGCTCAGCAAACGCAACCTGCTCAACCCGAACAGCAAGCGCAGCCGGAACAACCGGCTCAACCTGAGCAACAAGCTCAGCCTGCCCAGCCCGAACAACAAGCGCAGCCTGCTCCTGCCGATCAAGGCGGTGGCGAACAAGCTCAAGGCGGATGATAAATTGATATAAGAATCGCAGTCCGTTTGGACTGCGATTTTTCATATACCCACTTTTATCTCTTGCAAAGACTTTGCAACATATGTATAATCATTTTGTTGTCTTTTGACACATGCGGATGTGGCGGAATTGGCAGACGCGCTAGATTTAGGTTCTAGTGTCCCCGACGTGCAGGTTCAAGTCCTGTCATCCGCAGGCAGTGGAAAGCTTTATGTACAGCTTTCCACTTTTTTGTTTAATAGGGAATTTCTCTGAAATTCCCTATTAAACAAAAAAGCGCTCCGCTATGGATGCGCATCGGCGCGAAAAGAAAGTGTTGCAAAAATGCAACCGCGCCTCGCGCGAGAATTTTGCAAGCAATATTCTTTTCGTTTACAATAATTCTATTACAGCAAATATTTATTTTCTCAGAGGGTTCCATCAATGAATAAAGCAACAGAAAACAATATCACAAAAGGCCCGATTCTCGGAAGCATGCTTATATACTTCCTCACTCTTCTTTTGGGTTCTTTTTTCCAGCAATTATATAACATATCCGACACCCTGATCGTCGGCAATGTGCTCGGTCCCGAAGGTCTTGCATCGGTAGGCGGTTCATCAGCAGTAATCGTAAATATCTTTGTGGGAATCTTTATGGGACTGTCTTCGGGTGCAACTGTCGTTATAGCGCAATTTTACGGCGCAAAACGCCACGAAGAAGTTTCCAAAGCCGTTCATACCGCAATCGCTCTTGCGATCGTAGGAGGGCTTATTATTACGTATTTGGGCTATACATTTTCAAAGAACATCGTTGTCTTTATGGACACCGATCCCGGCATTGTGGATTCTTCGGTTACATACCTTCGCATATTCTTTATGGGAATGGTCTTTAACTTTGTCTACAATGTAGGCGCAGGAATACTCAGAGCTGTTGGCGATTCAAAAAGACCGCTCTACGTTCTGATGGCAAGCTGCTTTATAAATATCTTTCTCGATATTCTTTTTGTAATACGGTTTAAAATGGGTGTTGCAGGAGCAGCAATCGCTACAATAATGTGTCAGTTCATAAGCGCCGTTATTGTCCTGTATCTGCTCACTCAGACAAACAACTCCTATAAACTTATTATAAAAAATATACGGTTCGATATGCGCATCCTGTCTAAGATGATACGAATCGGTCTTCCCGCCGCAGTACAAACAACAATGTACACCTTTTCAAACATGCTCATACAGACTTCAGTCAACAGTTTCGGACTCAATTATATAGCCGCATGGGCTGCTTACGGTAAGCTTGATTCAATATTCTGGATGGCAGTAAGCTCACTCGGAATTGCCGTAACTACTTTCTCAGGCCAGAACTACGGTGCAGGGCAGCTTGACAGGGTAAAAAAGAGTACAAAATGCGCTTTTGGAATTGCATTTTCATTTACAATACCGATCAGCATAATATTCTATATATGGGCTTATCAGCTGCTTGCATTCTTTACGCCAAACAGCCCCGAGACTATAGAGATAGGTGTTCAGATGATGCACTTCCTCGCGCCCTTCTATGTGACATATATCGGCGTCGAGATCTTCTCCGGAACACTTCGCGGAATGGGAACAGCGATCATACCAATGATCATTACTCTGTGCGGCATATGCGTCCTGAGAGTTACATGGATATATGAAGTATTTCCTATCATTCACAGGTTTGAGACCATCGAAGCAAGTTATCCTATCACATGGATAATAACTTCCTTCCTATTCCTGATGTATTACCTGTACTTCCTAAAAACAAAGGCAATCAAGATTATGCCTGAATCAGACGAAAACTCATAAAAGACACGGAAGCCTAGACTCGAACAAAGAGTCGCAAACAGAACAAAGAGTCGCAAGCGATTCTTTCGCGCGCGAGCGGTATTGCAAAGCAATTAAAAAAAGAAAGGCTGAAACATTATGTTTCAGCCTTTAGCTTTAGTAATGAGACATGGGGGATTCGAACCCCCGACAACTTGATTAAAAGTCAAGTGCTCTACCACCTGAGCTAATATCCCATGTATTAAATTGTAATCTTGCGACGAAACATCTCACCGCTAACTGGGCTAGCCGGATTCGAACCGTCGTATGCAGCAGTCAAAGTGCTGTGCCTTACCGCTTGGCGATAGCCCAAGATTGTAAGAGCTTAACGCTATACTCCGCTGTAGCAATTACAAAGGGTGGCTAGAGGGACTCGAACCCTCGGTCTCCAGAACCACAATCTGGCGCGTTAACCAACTACGCTATAGCCACCATATAAAAATGTGCCCGAAGGGATTCGAACCCCCGACCCACGGCTTAGAAGGCCGTTGCTCTATCCAGCTGAGCTACGGACACATGTTAGTGGCAGATATGAGCCAAATGCAAACGCACCAAAATCCGAAAACTTAAAGTACCCTGCTACTTGGAATTCTCACTAGACTCGCTCAAAAAATCTGCTCGTTAAGTATTTCCCATGGCTCGCACTAGCTTCGGACTGAAAAGGTACTTCCGCTCTCGCTTTGCTCGACGGAAGACGTTCGAACTAACCTCGAAAAAAACTCGGCAAGTTCTCTCAGCCAGCAAGTGCTCTGCTCTGGGATTCTCACTAAACTCGGCAAGCCTCGTTAAGTGTTCACCCATGGCTCGCACTAGCCTCGGACTGAAAAAGGTACTTCCGCTCTCGCTTTGCTCGACGGAAGACGTTCGAACTAACCTCGAAAAAACTCGGCAAGTTCTCTCAGCCAGCAAGTGCTCTGCTCAAGCGGGTGATGGGAATCGAACCCACGTATCTAGCTTGGAAGGCTAGTGTTCTACCATTGAACTACACCCGCACATATTAAATTATATATCTTGTTATTAGCTTACCCCTGATCGGGGTGACAGGATTCGAACCTGCGACCCCCTGCTCCCAAAGCAGGTGCTCTAGCCAAGCTGAGCCACACCCCGTCTTGTTCGCATTAAGGTCTAAGCCGTAACGCGAGATTTATTATATAATAGTTTTTCAGAAGTTGTCAACACAATTTTCCAATAATTTTCATATCGCGAAATACCGTATTTACAGGTATTTTATTTTGGCTTGCACATCATCTCCGTCAATAGTCAAAATCATATAACTCGGCTTTCTTCCCTCCTGTCTGGGATAGGAAAGACTTCCGGGATTGAAGATATAAACACCGCCCATAGTCTTGGCTACAGGCTTATGAGTGTGACCGTAAAATATGATCTCCGCTCCTCTTGAAATACCTTCGCTCCTTAAGTTCTCAAGTCCCATATTAACAAGATATTGATGCCCGTGTGTCAGGAAAGCTCTGTGGCCGTCCAGATTAAATACAAGTTCTCTTCCAAGCTGTGAGAAGAAATCATTGTTTCCTGCGACGAAATACACCGGACAATCGGCTGCAATGGCAAATTTACCCTCTGAGCCTTCGAAATCCCCGCAATGTATGATACCGTCGATGTTTTCTTCTATGTCAAGAACCATATAAAAATTGTCATCTCTCCCGTGAGTATCACTCACAACCAGATATCTATGCATAGATCAGTTTCTCCGCCCCCGCAAGGTGATCAAAGCTCCTCCTTAAGAAGTTTAGCCATTTCCCTGAGTGCCTTTCCTCTGTGGCTTATAGCATTTTTTTCTTCAGGCGATATCTCAGCGCTAGTCTTCTTGTATTCGGGAAGATAAAAGATAGGATCGTATCCAAAACCGTTTTCTCCGGCTATTTCATAGCCTATTATTCCTTCCATTTTTCCAATGGTAGAAAGCTTTTTTCCGTCAGGGAGAACCGCAGAAATGGCGCAAACGAATCTTGCTGTACGCTCGCTGTCGGGTACTCCGTTTAATCTTTCGATAAGGTTGTTGTTCTTCTCGGTATATGATGTGTCTTTTCCCATATATCTTGCAGAATAAACGCCGGGTTCTCCACCCAGATAATCTATTTCAAGTCCCGAATCATCAGCGAGAACTATCGTCTCCTTCGCCTCCTCAGGAAACTTCTCCTTAATGATATCCGCAATGGCTGTTGCCTTTATCATCGAATTTTCGGCAAAAGTCTCACCGTCTTCTTCAACATCATCAAACACACCCGCTTCCTTCATCGAGAGGATCTCCGCATCCAGAGTGCCTAAAATCTCGCGGATTTCTTTCATTTTACCCTTATTACCCGTTGCAAATACTATTCTCATTCCATCTCCTTAAAACCGTCTAAAATAGCCTGATAGATACCCTCAGCGGCTTTCTGCCTGTAAGAGCCGTTTGCCAGCTTATCGGCATCCTCTTTTCCGGTGAGATACCCCACGCAGATTCTTGCGGAAGGTACACCAGAGTTTTGTAAAAGAGTGTCGTTTTCATCACACTCATATATTCCAAGCGCTGTGTTTCCCGTCTTGTATGAACAGTTACGCTCCACAATATCGGCAAATCTCACATTGCTAAGATCTCTGATAAAAAATGTTCCGTTATAATATGTTTCTATTCCGCTTCTACTTTCATCCGAAGATTGAGACGCCGCAATCTTTATCATCATGTCAGCGCATGATTCTTTTATTACAGTTTCCTTCTCTTCATCCGAAACATCAGCATCCGTCATATGTGTAAAAAAGAATTTGATCTTATTCTCATCGTCTTTTTCAGCAAGTTTTCTGAGTCTGAGCGCCACATCAAGAGTGACGTCTTTTTCAGACACCACTGAATCATTGCCGGATGAGCCGTCGGTCTCCGGATCGATCACAACAATCTTGTCGTACATGTCCTTCGGCTTTGCAAACTCAACCTCAATGGTGCTGTTCTCCGTAAGAGAACTCTCATTTACATAGAAGTCATTGAGCTTAAAAGAAAGGCATACGCTTCCCGAGTCATTCTCCGTGTAACACACCGCGCTGTCCACAACATCAGTGCCGGAGATAACCTCGTTGTCATAATAAAAGCCCGCTTCTCTACCGTCAATATAGATAAGAAGCTCATGATCGGCGTACCTGTCTTCCAGCATGATATTATCTGAGCTCACGCTTTTGGCAAGAGGAATAATGAGCTTTCCCTTTTGATCTGCTGTATCACTTTTTTTGATCAAAAGATTGAACGAATCTCCCCGATTATTCCCGATCACGCGCGTTTCTGCAGCATCCGATATAAGTATGTGTTTCGTTGCGGATCTGTGAAGCATAAGTGCTATAGAAAGAACCCCGAATACACCTGCTTTGACCGCTACTCTTCTCATTTCCTCTTTATTCATGGCAATGGCTCACTCGCTTCTTCTTGGAGGCTTTGGTCCCATAAACTGGTAAAAATAGGTCTTGATCATTCCATTATAGATTTTTCTGTTCTTATCGGCTTTTCTTCCGATAAATTTCTCTGCCTGCTCATATCCCGTTATCAGATACATCGACCAGGCATCCAGGCTCTTATACCTGTTTCCGATTGTCTTATAAAGTGAAGGAAGAATGTCTTTATCTCCGATTCGCTCACCGTAGGGCGGGTTCGTTATTATAAAGCCGTATTTCTTCCTGTGGCTAAGATCCGCAATATCCCTCGTCTGGAAGTGTATCAGATGATCCACTCCGGCTTTCTTGGCATTTATTCTTGCAATTTCCACCATATCGGGATCAAGATCGTAGCCTTGGATATCCACTTCTATATCGGTGTTTATCTCTTCTCTTGCTTCTTCTCTTACATCTTCCCAGTTCTGAGGAGGTATAAGATGTGTCCAGCTCTCCGCAGTAAAGTTTCTGTTCATTCCGGGAGCGATATTTGCAGCCATCATTGCAGCTTCTATAGGAATCGTTCCGCTGCCGCAAAAAGGATCTACAAGTATTCTGCTGCCGTTCCACGGAGTCAGCATGATCAGCGCCGCAGCAAGATTCTCTGCTATAGGTGCCTTGGACTCAAGCTTTCTGTATCCTCTTTTATGAAGTGAATCTCCCGTAGTATCAAGTGCGATCGTCACTTCGTCTTTCATAAGGAACACTCTTATTGGATAGCTCTCAGCATCTTCTTTGAACCAGTCTGTATGATAGCTGAGTTTAAGTTTTTCCACTATTGCTTTTTTAACTATTGATTGAATATCGGAGGGGCTAAAAAGCTTACTCTTGACACTTGATGCTTTTTTAACCCAGAACTTGCCTCTCTCCGGGATAAATTCATCCCACGGAAGAGCTTTAGTTCCCTGGTACAGATCCTCAAAGCTTTCTGCGTGAAAACTTCCGACTTTGATAAGTATTCTCTCTGCCGTTCTAAGTCCTATGTTGGCGCGGCACACCGCATCCGCGTCCCCGGCAAAAGAGATTCTTCCATCCGAAACCTCGGTTATGTCATACCCGAGATCTATTATCTCTTTTTTAAGTACTGCCTCCAAGCCAAAATGACATGGGGCTATCAGTTCAAATTTTCTCATGTAAATCAGTATACCATAAGTTAGGGTTCATAAAAACCGAACCTAGTGATTACTTAAAAAATGAAAAAAGCTCTGAAAACGTTCGGTTTTCAAAGCTTCTATAATAATGTGAGTGACAAGATTCGAACTCGCGACCTTCTGGTCCGTAGCCAGACGCTCTATCCAGCTGAGCTACACTCACACATAAATGCCGCCTGCGGCAACAAACTATATTATATGTACCGCAGGCGTCTTTGTCAATAATATTTTTAATATGGTGAATACATGCCCTTCTCGGCTGCTTCCGCAGCTTTGGTCTGGGCTACGAGCTTCTCCATGTCAGGTCTTGCAAATTCAAAACATGCAAGAAGCTTAGGCGAGAACACACCGCATTCGCCGTTCTTGATCATTTCATAGGCTTTATCCACAGGATATGCGGATTTATATACTCTGTCACTTACAAGAGCATCATATACGTCCGCAAGGGCTGTAAGCTGAGCTCCCATTGAGTTCTCTTCGCCCTTTAAGCCGTCGGGATATCCCCTTCCGTCATACCTCTCGTGGTGATGTCTGCATATATCAAGACAAGCCTCATAATACTCTTTGTCCTGAATGTCCTTGAGTTTTTCTATTATCTCACAACCTCTTGTAGTGTGAGATTTCATCACTTCAAATTCTTCAGAAGTAAGTCTTCCCGGTTTAAGAAGTATCGAATCGGGAACGGATATCTTTCCGACATCATGCATGGCTGAAGCCTGAGTTATTATCTCTATCATATGAGGAGTGAGCCCCAGCTCAGGATAATTGTTCATTGCGGTTAGGGCGAGTATTCTTACAAAGCCCTTGATCCTCTTAAGATGATAACCCGACTCCATGTTTCTGAACTCGATGATTGTAGCTATCGTATCAATAACTTTCTCGTTGCTGTAGCGAAGCTTTTCTTCCTGCTTCTTGAGATAAATAAACTGCTTTTTCAGAACTCTTGTCTGATCGTCTACCTTCGTCTCAAGATTATTCTTGTGGTCATACAGCTCGATTGCCTTTGACACACGCCTGTCTACGATCACAGGATCAAACGGCTTATGTATGACGTCAGCCGCGCCTTTCTCGTAGCTGGTTCTCTCAGCCTCCGTTGACGTATCCGCAGTTATCATAAGCACAGGAATTTTTTCATTGAGGTTGTCTTTTTTGACCATTGCCTCAAGCACGGCATATCCGTCCATCCCCGGCATGATCACATCCAACAAAACCGCGGCAATTTTTGAAGTCTGCTCAACAATAAGCTGCACAGCCTCCATTCCATCACTTGCCTCAATAATGTCGTATTTATCTTTGAATATTTCTGCAAGGATACCTCTGTTTATGTCGTTATCATCTACCAGCAAAATTGAACGATCAGCCATCAAAAGCCTCCATGAGTTAAGTCATTTATCGCTCTACAATAGCAGCACATCCCATTCCGCCACCTACACACAATGTGGCAAGTCCCTTATGTACATCTCTTCTCTGCATCTCATAAAGAAGAGTTACGAGAATTCTGTTTCCCGAACATCCAACGGGATGTCCCAAAGCAATAGCTCCACCGTTTACGTTGAGCACGTCATTGCTGAATCCAAGATCATGCTGAACCGCTACCGACTGTGCGGCAAAAGCTTCGTTTGCTTCGATAAGATCAAAATCACCGATTGAATATCCGGCTTTTTTCATAACTTTCTGTGTTGCGGCAACAGGTCCAATTCCCATTATGCTGGGCTCTACGCCTGCAAGTTCTCCGGCAATCCACGTTCCGAGAGGCTTAACACCAAGCTCTTTTGCCTTCTCTTCACTCATTACGATTATTGCAGAAGCGGCATCGTTGATTCCGGATGAATTTGCTGCCGTTACAACACCGCCATCCTTCTTGAACGCAGGCTTTAAGTGTGCGATACCCGCAGCTGTTACTCCGGCTCTCGGTCCTTCGTCTGTGTCAAAAAGAATTGTCTCTTTCTTTTTCTTTATCTCAACAGGAACGATCTCTTCCTTGAACTTTCCTTCTGCAATGGCTTTCTCAGCCTTGTTCTGTGACCATGCGGCAAACTCGTCGAGCTGCTCTCTTGTAAGGTGCCACTGCTCTGCAATATTCTCAGCGGTTATTCCCATGTGATATCCGCCGAATGCATCGGTAAGGGCATCCTTTATCATTGCATCCTGAAGCTCTCCGGAGCCCATGCGATATCCGTAACGTCCCTGCTGCATAAGGTAAGGCGCCATGGACATATTCTCCATACCACCTGCCACTATGATATCGGCATCTCCCATTGAAATAAGCTTTGCCGCAAGATTTACACAATGAAGTCCTGATCCACAAAGAACATTTATTGTTGTTGCAGGAACTTCAACCGGTATCCCCGCATTGATAGCTGCCTGTCTTGCAGGATTCTGTCCGAGTCCCGCCTGAATAACGCAGCCCATATACACTTCATCAACCTGCTCAGGCTTAACACCTGCGCGGTTCAACGCTTCCTTAATTACAACTGTTCCAAGAGCAGGAGCAGGAGTTGTACTGAGCGCTCCTCCCATTGTTCCGATGGCAGTTCTGCATGCACCTGCCAATACTACTTTTCTCAACATACACACCTCCAAAATTACTACTGTACCAATTATTATTTTATCACTTTAATGTTTAGCACTCAACGTATTTATGTTTACTTCATATTTGTATCATAGTCCGTGTGCCTGCAACAGCGCTTCATTTCCAAGAATATCTTTTGTTGCACCGTCTGCCACTATTGTCGCATCATCCAAAAGTATCGTTCTCTCACATGTATTCATCACAAAATCAAGATCGTGGGATGCTATTATCTTAAGACCTCTTATGTCTTTGAGAACCATTATCAGATTGCGTCTGTTTCTGGGATCAAGTGCAACCGAGGGCTCATCCATGATCACTATATCAGGCTCCATCGAAAGAATAGTTGCGATCGACGCAAGTTTCTTTTCCCCGCCCGAAAGCTTGTAAGTCTTACTCTTTCTGAGATTCTCTATGCCAACCTGTCCAAGTGCTTTTGCAACTCTTTGTTCCACTTCCTCTTCAGAAAGCCCGTAGTTGCGCGGTCCAAATGCCACATCATCTTCAACTGTCGATAAAAAGAGCTGACTGTCGGAATCCTGAAAAACATAACCGATATGCTCTCGTATGTGATCAAGATTAGCCGCGCACATCTTATGTCCTGCGACCGTAATATCTCCCGAAAAATCAAGATATAATCCAACCATGAGTTTCATGAGTGTGGACTTTCCTATTCCGTTTGCTCCGACAAGGGCGATGCTCTCTCCGTCAACCGCCTTAAGATCAATATCTTTTAGCACTTCTTTGTCTTTTTCATATGAAAAACTAAGTCCCGAAATATTCAGAAGCTCGCCGCTAACACCTGTTTTCATAAAAACCTCTTTTTCATCAACCTGTAACTGCAAATCTTATGATCATAAAAATAGCGATCCATACAATAGGATAGATTACATCCAATGCTCTCACACTTTTTTTCGAAGGAATAAAATCCCCCCTAAATCCTCGGAGCGTCATGCTCTCATAGACAATCTGTGCTCTGTCCATGCTTCGAAGAAGCCACTGTCCGACAAGTGCTCCCCAATATTTATAAGCAATTCCTTTTTGTCCCGGAGCTCTCAGCCTGTAAGATGTGAATATCCTGTCTGCCTCTTTCGACATCACGTCTATATATCTGTATATCAGCATGATGACTATCACTATTATCTTTGGGATCTTAATTATTCTGAGCGCATAACAGATATCATCTATAGGCGTCGTTGCTATAAGCGCATAGACTGCAAGAACAGTGTACACACCTTTTACAACAAGCGTCAGCATCGACACTATTCCGCCTCTGACTTCATATCCCGCAATGAGTACTATATTTTTGTCCAAAAAAGGATTGAATATCCCGACAAAAATAAGCAGCGGAAGAATCAATCTCATGCGATATATTCCCTCTTTAAAAGAGAGTTCTCCAATCGCAAAGGTGAAGATGATATACACGGACATCAGTATAAGATGTACGATATCATACTTATCAAACGACGTCACACACAATATGTATATAACGCTAATAAGCAGCTTCCCCAGAGGATGAAGCGAATTCATCCAATGGGAACGCTGCTGAATATCTTCTATCTTATTCAGTTCCAAAAGCTTTTTTTCTATAGAATTCATTAAGCAGTTTTGGTCTCTGTATTTCTCCTAAAGAATTTGAAAGCATAGCAGAAAACAGCTGAAAGAGCTGCAACGATAAATGCACCTACAATTCCGGAAAAGCTTGTTCCTGCAGCTGACTCACTGTCTTTAAATGCATAATCAGGCAAAAGAGATGTTGTCTCCTGTATAGACTCTGCAGTCTCATATACAGTTCCTTCTGCCTCAAGCTCGGTTGTTCCGGCAACCTGCTCCATGGACCACTCAAGTCCGTCAGGGAATGCAGAAGCATAAAGTGATACGAAGCCTCCGCAGATTGCTGCTGCCACAGCGATAACAATAATCGTTGTCTTAAACTTAAGCTTGCCTTCTTTCTTGGTCTCTTCGCCAACACCCCAAAGCATCTCAGGTCTAGCCTCATTTACAAAGATAAGAACCGCTGAAGTAATGAGTCCTTCAACAAATCCGATTGCAAGATGTATAGGCTGCATCGTAGCAAGGAATGTTGAAAAAGGAAGCTCTGAAATACCGGAGATCAGTGTTTCGATAGTAACAGAGAAAGCTCCCATCTGCAACGTAAGAACGCATCCGATGATCGACGCTGCGATTATCTTTGCTCTTGTTGCCCCTTTCTTCATTATCGGACGCCATATAAGTAAAGCTCCTACAAAGCACCCGTAAAATGCCATATTCCATATATTACATCCAAGTGCCATCAGACCGCCGTCTGCAAACAGTAAGCACTGTACGAGAAGCACTCCTATCATAGTAAGGAATCCCGCAAAGGGTCCGAGCATTGCAGAAAGCATCATGCCTCCGCAAAGATGTCCCGACGATCCCGTTCCCGGAATAGTGAAGTTGAGCATCTGAGTCGCAAATACAAACGCTCCCATTACACCCATCACAGGTATCTTGGATTCATCACTTTCTTCTCTTACTTTTTTTACAGAAACACCTGCCGCTCCTGTTGACAACACATACATTGTACCTGCAACCGCGGGTGCAATCAGCGCATCTGCCATATGCATAGCTTTATCCTCCAATACTGATATATTTTTCACAAAAAGTATATGTCAGAAATAAAGCGCTTCACAAGCCCCCCAGGGGGATATTTTTATGAAAAAAATCAGGAGTGCTTATGGTTAGATAAGCACCCCTTTTTACACAATATTCATCTAAGGAAGTTCCGCTTACTTTTCAGCTAAAGCTTCCTTGATCTGCTTTGTAAGTACAGGAAGGATCTTGTTAAGATCTCCTACTACACCGTAATCAGCTACATCAAAGATAGGAGCATTCTCATCTTTGTTGATAGCGATGATGATGTCTGACTCTTCCATACCTGCTACGTGCTGGATAGCACCTGAAATACCGATAGCAAAGTAAAGAGCGGGACGAACTGTCTTACCAGTCTGTCCAACCTGAAGATCCTTGGGCTTCCAGCCTGAATCTACAACGGCACGTGAGCATGAAACTGTTCCGTTAAGAGCCTCTGCAAGGTCATCAAGAAGCTTGAAGTTCTCTGCAGAACCAACTCCACGACCACCTGATACAAGGATCTTAGCAGCCTGGATATCAGCTACGCTTGATGCTTCCTTTACGATCTTTACGATCTCTGTATAGCAGTTGTTCTCTACGAATCCGGGATTGAATTCTACAACCTCTGCCTTTGCACCCTTGATAGGATCGATCTTCTGCATAACACCGGGACGTACCGTAGCCATCTGAGGACGGAAGTCAGGGCATGCAATTGTTGCTATTGTGTTTCCGCCGAATGCAGGACGTGTCATAAGAAGCTGTTTGTGCTTCTGTTCCTGTCCGGGAGCCGGATTAAGCGGGAAATCACCGATATCAAGACTTGTACAGTCAGCTGTAAGTCCTGTATGTACTCTTGATGATACTCTGGGGCCAAGATCTCTACCGATTGCTGTAGCACCAACAAGGAGGATCTCAGGCTTAAACTCATCGATAACAGATGCAAGAGCATGTGTGTAAGGCTCTGTTCTGTAATCCTTAAGAGCAGGATCATCAACCAATATTACTCTGTCTGCACCATACTCGGCAAGCTTGTCAGCAAGACCCTTTACTCCGCTTCCAAGTAATACTGCAGTAACTTTTTTCTCATCAAGATCTTCTGCAAGATTCTTTGCTTTGCCCAGAAGCTCAAGTGCAATGTTTGAAAGTTCATTGTCTACCTGCTGAGCAAATATAAATACACCCTTATATTCTTCTAAAGACATGACGCTTCTCCTTTTCCTATGTATATTAAACGATGTGCTTCTCTACAAGCTTACCCATCAGATATTCAACTGCTTCCTCAGCTGAGTCGAGAGCAACCTTCTCTCCCTGACCCTTCTTAACCTTGTCAGAAGCCTTTGCGATCTGTGTAGGTGATCCCTTAAGTCCAAGGTTAGAATCATCAACATCCTTAAGATCTGCTCTGCCCCAAACTGTAACTTCCTTCTCGAAAGCATCAAAGATTCCACCGGGAGTCATGTATCTGGGCTCGTTAAGCTCTGAAAGAGCTGTGATAAGGCAAGGCATCTTAGCCTTTACAATGTGATATCTGTCTTCGAACTGTCTCTTAACCTCTACAGTCTTAGCCTTCTCATCAACCTTGATCTCTTCTGCGTAAGAGATAACAGGAAGACCAAGATGCTCTGAAATCTGAGGTCCAACCTGAGCTGTATCTCCATCGATAGCCTGACGGCCTGTGATGATAAGATCATACTCAAGATTTCTGATTGCACCTGCGATAGTTGAAGATGTTGCCCATGTGTCAGCACCGCCGAGTACTCTGTCAGTTACAAGGATTCCCTTGTCTGCGCCCATCGCAAATGCCTCTCTAAGTACAGCTTCAGCCTTGGGAAGTCCCATTGTAAGAACTGTAACCTCTGCGCCGTACTGATCTTTTAATCTAAGTGCTGCCTCAAGACCTGCTTTGTCATCAGGATTCATGATAGCAAGCATTGCACCTCTATCCAATGTTCCATCGGGTTTGAATTTAACGCCGCCCTTTGTATCGGGAACCTGCTTAATGCAAACTACAATTTTCATTTTGTATTCTCCTTATATTTTTCTGCGAAATATCTGTTAAGGAAGTTATACCTCGCTTCACTCGGTATAACACGTTCGAACCAGACTCAAAAATACTTCGTCAGGTTCTCACAGCCGCCAGGTGATTACTTAAGTAAATCACCAGAGATAACCATTCTCTGAACTTCTGATGTTCCTTCGTAGATCTCAGTGATCTTAGCATCACGCATCATGCGCTCAACTTCGTACTCTCTGATGTATCCGTAACCACCGTGAAGCTGTACAGCCTTTGTTGTAACATCCATAGCAACTTCAGCAGCATAAAGCTTAGCCTTAGCAGCTTCTACGCCGTAGTAAGACTTATTCTTCTTTGCATCAGCAGCCTGATATACAAGGAGTCTTGCAGCTTCGCACTGTGTAGCCATGTTTGCAAGCTGGAACTGTGTGTTCTGGCAAGCACTGATAGGTCTGCCGAACTGCTTTCTCTCTTTAACATACTCAACAGTTCTGTCAAGTGCGCCTTCAGCAATACCAAGAGCCTGAGCAGCGATACCGATACGTCCGCCGTCAAGAGTGTGCATTGCGATAGGAAATCCTTTTCCGCGAGCACCGAGAAGGTTCTCAGCAGGAATGTGGCAATCCTGGAAAATGAGCTCGTATGTGGATGATCCACGGATACCCATCTTATTTTCTTTTGTTCCGAAAGTGAAGCCGGGAGTTCCCTTCTCAACGATGAATGCTGAGAACTTCTTCTGCTTTCTTCCCTTCTTATCTTCTACGATATCTGTGTAAGCGATGATGATGTAAACATCAGCAACCTCACCATTTGTGATAAAGCACTTAGAACCGTTAAGGATCCACTCTTTACCGTCTTCTGTAAGAACAGCCTTAGTCTGAACACCCTGAGCGTCTGTTCCTGCCATGGGCTCAGTAAGACCGAAAGCACCAAGCTTCTCACCCTTTGCAAGGGGAACGAGGTACTTCTGCTTCTGCTCTTCTGTACCATATGTCATGATAGGATCGCAGCAAAGTGATGTGTGAGCTGATACGATAACTGCAGTTGTTCCGCATACCTTAGCAAGCTCCTCTACACACATAGCGTATGTAAGAGGGTCACATCCCTGTCCGCCATACTCCTTAGGAATCGGAATACCCATGAAACCGAATTTCTGCATTTTCTTTACAGTCTCGATAGGGAATTCCTCTGTCTCATCAACGTCTATTGCATGTGGCTTAACTTCTTTTTCTGCGAATTCTTTGAAAAGAGCTCTCGCCATTTCA
>JAGAAO010000017.1 GCA_017615275.1 Butyrivibrio sp. | reverse complement strand
TTCTCAAGTGCTGTTGAACTCGAGGTAGCATTAGATGATTACTACAGTATTTATTCTGAGCCTAACGAATATTTAAAGTCATTGTGCTCGTTTGATTTTGGGTGTTAATCAGCATAAGTTAATGTCGTTTACTATAGAATATAACTCATTAATATAACGAAAAGATATTATCAAATAGTTAAGAAATATGCAAGATATAAGTAACAAATGCTGCTGTTTTGCGTAGAACACTCTATCCCTCAATTATACTGTAAACATCCTCTATTCTTCCGTCTTCAGGCATTGAATCAGTGATATGTTCGCTAAGATCCTTTGAATACTCAAATGAATCTCCTTTATCCTCGAATATCCTTACCTCAGTGCGAGGAATCATTCCCTGCGGACCGGCTCCGGTACTATATTGCACTCCAACGATCACTTCATCCTTTTTATCATCATTTATATCCTTGAATGCAACAAAAGAAATGCCTTCAAAGAGTCCCCATTCCCTGATATCATCTTTGAAAACGGCGGGGAATTTATAAACCACTTTTTTACCGTCCATAAGATAAAACGTAGCATCGGCCAACGGATCACTACTGTCAGGTGAGCATGATAAAAATCTTACCTTTCCCCAGTCATTGAGCTGAACATCAAACGACTGCTCTTCAATAATCAGTGATGTGTCTAATTCGACCGAGTCCGATTCTGCCGAATCTGCTTCGACCGTGTCTACTTCTACCGTGTCCGCTTCCTCGCGGATCGCTTCTGTAGAACTTTCAGAGGAACTTCCTTCTTCATCAGAAACGATCACTATTGAATCGCCATTATCTTGTCCCATTGAATTTGGAGCAGCGCACGCTGACATTGTAAGCATGCAAAAAACAATTGCTCCCACTATTTTTCTCTTCATTATCATTTACTCCATTATTTCTTCAATCATAAGTCATGCAAAAAAATCTTTTCGCCAAGCTAAAACTTTTTGTTAACTTCCTAATATCATATCACATTTTACCAAAAATCTGCTGATTGAAACATCACATACAAAGGTGTATTATATTTGTACCCGAACATAAGTTCTTTTTGTTGAGGTTATAAGTTATGAGTAGAGTGATTGAAACTGTAGACGTCATCTGCCAGCACAAGTCGAATGGCGAAGTAATCCCCCTCCGCTTCCGGCTGATGAACGAAGATGGCCAATATGAAAATTACACAATAAAAGGATACAGAAACATCTCGCATCCGGGGCCGTATACAACTCCGGATGGGCTTCATGTGTCCAGTTCTACTTATATTTTTGAATGCGTCGTTGTTGTACTGGATTATAAAAAGAAAGTACGATTGTACTTTGAGCCTCACAACTGCAAGTGGAGAATTGCGATATAAAAGGCTTTTCTTAATATACTCCCAACGTTTAAAAACGCCCCATTAATCGTTACATAAAAATTGACATTGCGTTTTTTTCTATGCTATACTCCCCCTGAATAAAACATCAAACTACATATACATTTTGATTTATTTTTAATATAAGGAACATGAAATATTATGAAAAAGAAAATAGCAACTTATTTGATGATAGTTTCAATGATAGCTACAACATGCGCCTGTAGCAATTCCAACACTCAAACCAGTACTGAAAACAATAAAGAAACAAGTACCGAGGCCAGCACAGAAAACGCTTCTGCTTATGTGTCCATGCCTGATGACATTCAGACAAGCCCTCAAATAAATAATAAGCCGGAAATTAATGATGATCTGCTTGGTGCAATAGAACAGCTTGCGATTTCCTATAAAGAATTCGATTCGGAAAGGGAAACCAAAGATAGTAATTGGCAACAAACATTCATAGATCATTTTATCCGCGGAAATTGGGATGGATATTCTTATAAAAAACAGCTTGAAAATGATAATGACTGCATCGCTACAAAGGAAGATGTTGAATATATCCAGAGATCACTGACCGGAATCGATATTTCCTTTGATTCCATAAAAGATGGTGAAACTATTGATATGAAAAATAGTGTAAATGCCACAAATAACCAATACGGTAAAATCACAAATTATGAAACAAAAAAAGACAAAACATTCGGTGAAAATACCACCTATATGAACGCAGAATTTGAAACCGGTTTTGCAAACAGCGACGAAGTATATACTTATAACCTGATTGTCTACTTAAAGGAGAATCCCGAGAGTTGCTTTGGCGGATACAACATTATTTCACTTAACGCAACAGATACAACAGTATACGCTGAACCGGGTTCAGAACACTCCATCTACGGATGGTACAGTGACGAATACTTCCTTAAGAGCGAATACTCGCTTACGATATGGCTCGATATAGACAGATCTGCCGATAACCTTGAGTATTCCTATGACCTTACTGTCGAGATCACTGAAAAGCAAAGACAATATATAATAGACCATTTCTATGATGAATTTAAGATAACATATACCTTTGAAAAAGATATGAAACCGCCCATTAACCGCGTTAAAGCAACTAAAATTGAAGTAGTATCAGATAAAGAGGCTGCGGGCGACCTTTCGGACGCCGACTCCGATCCTTTGAAAGATTTGGTTGCAGATGATATTCTCGAAAAATTCCGTGCTTCGCGGCCTGTAAGAAATGAATCTTCAGTTTATGAAGAAAGTTATATACTTGGAAAATGGGTCATGAAGACAATCGGAAAAGACAACATGCCTGAGTCACTCAAAGAAAAAGCTCAGCACATTGGAGCCGGAAACGAGTTCTGGTTTGGAACAGATGTATCTAATAATTTCAGCAACGATTTTGCTACCATGTATGAAACTTATTATATGCTGAAGGACTACTACAACTCCAATGGAAAGAATAATGCTAATTTCTACGAGAATATTATACATTCTTGCTGGGAGGAAAACAGCTCAGAAAACCCTGCAATAATCAAGTCAATGTATGACGATCTTCAGGAATTTGTTTCTGAATGCAATAATCTGATCAGAGATTTGCCCGTGAGTTAGTATGTTCCTCACATAAAAATAATCCCTCGGTTTTACATTAACCGAGGGATTACTCAACTATAGAAAGTACATAGATTGAGGCATCGCACCCCAATAACTCTCACTCAAAATACTGTATCTTCTCCACAACCTTCACAGGCTCCTTAACAAGCGAAGCAAAAGTCTTCCCATCACTCTTTTTTCCGACAGACCCGCCATAGTGGACGGGGATAGCATATTCCGGCTTTATCAAATTCGTAAGATCCGCAGCTCTCCTGGCATCCAAAGTTAACGTCCCTCCAATGGGCAAAAGAGCTATATCACACTTCACCTGCTTTGCCTCCTTCGTGGCTCCCGTGTCTCCCGCAATGTAAATGCGCTTACCGTTAACCGTCAGGATATAACCGACCCACTCAGCACGCCTTGGATGAAACGGTTTGATCGTGTTGTATGCAGGAACCGTCTCCACCGCAAGACCGTTTATCTCCTTGGAAATGCCCGGCTTAACCGTCACAATATCTTTTACCTCAGCTCCAAGTTCCCCGGCGTCATCCTCCATCCTCGCAGGAACAACAAGAATCGACTCCGCCTTAATCACCTTCCTGATATCCTCAATCGAAAAATGATCAGCGTGCGAATGCGTGATCAGAACATAATCCGCATCATGCGGCTCCTCCTTCATGCGAAACGGATCCACATAGATCGTGCCGTGTTCGCTCCTGATCCTTATGCTGTTTTGGGTAAAAACCTCAATATTGTCTAGCATATATCTCTCCCTCGAAAATGTTTATTATTCAGATCAATATCCCTTCAAAATGGTCAATCTCATGCTGGATGATCTGCGCGACAAAATCCTCATACTTCCCATGCTGTGGCTTAAAGTTACGATCCAGATAATCAACCTCAATCTCCTTATACCTCGTGCACGGTCTGACACCTTCCAGCGACAGACAGCTCTCCTGCGTCTGATACGCTCCGCTCTTCTTAGTAATAACAGGATTGATCATTGGAAAAAGAAAAGGTCCCATAGCCACTACTATTATTCTCTTCTTCACCCCGATCATATTCGCCGCCATGCCAACGCATCTCTCCCTGTTGGCATCAAGCGTATCAATAAGATCCTCAATCACCTGCGAGTCTGCCTCAGTCGCAGGTTCAGACTTCTGCCTGAGAAAAAAAAGATCTCTAACAATATTCTTTACCATCGTAAAACCTCTATATTTATAGTTTATCTATTATTCTATTCAATGAAAACCTTCTTTATATCTTCCGGTAGATACTTTACCAGTTCTTCCACCAATTCATATACCTTTGTTCCCGGCGCAATCATTGTTGGCGTCATTCCTTGATGTTCGTTGATGATCCTCTTAACATATCTGATTGCAAGCCTTGGATTCCCATGTTCCAGCAATATATCAAATATGTTTTCCATGTTCTTTGCATATTTGTCAAGATTTAGCTCCGAGAACTTACTGTTCAAAAACTTGATATACTCAGGCTGAATTGGAGGTTTGAAAATGATATATGAGATTTTCTCTCAGATATCACCATGAAATCCACTGCATTTTCTATTTAGGAAATACGCGCTGAAGCATAACTTCACTACGAATTAAAAATCAATAGGTGGCCAAGGCGCGAGCCTGTCATTATATTCAAGAAAATCCGGTGTTTTTTCTTTGTCAAAATTATATGTATCACCTTTTCTTAGGAAGGTTTTGTCTATACTGTTCTTAAAGTCATCTATAGATTTAATGTAGGTACTACTCTGATAATTATGCAACAAAGCCAACATAACAACTGCAGATAATAATATTCTTCCAATATTTTTCATAGGCACCTCACAATAAATAATCTATTGGTATATAGTTATGCTTCAACGCAGTATTGTAAAGTTGATCACAAATTTACCTATATTAGACATCACATGCAATTTTACATTAAGAGGACTAGTTCACATCTTATATCCGCAGTCCGCTTTCACAGGTCCGTCAACTCCTGATTCGTAATGCGCCCTGAACTCCATATTAATCTCACGAATTTCCTTAACGCCATCAATGTATGGCTGATACATCTCTATCAATCCTGCACTACAGCCATCGCAACTTCCATCAATATTGCCAATTGATTCAGCAACGATGCGCTCTCTTTCTTCTCTTGTAGTGTCTTTAATCAAAATAGATTTCATTTTCACCTCTTTAGTATCCCTTCAATCCAGCTCTGAATATCTGCTTCTGAAGCACCTCCGTTTAAACGAGCGCCGTCAAGCCAGTTGCCGCTTCCTGCCTGAGATGCAAGATGCTTGCCACTCTGTCCGATTTCGCTTCTGCCTGACGTACAAAAAGGAATAACTGTTTTTCCATCAAAGTTGTATGCTTCAACAAAAGTGCTCATAATCCTTGGTGCATCGCCCCACCAGATAGGATATCCGATATAAACTGTTGAATACCCGTCAAGCGAGATCGTTTCACCGGCAATTTCCGGGCGTGCGGATTCATCATTCATCTCCAAAGATGTACGGCTGTTGCTGTCACCATAGTCAAGATCCTCATCTGTATAAGGCTTGGCAGGAACAATCTCGTAAATGTCCGCATTGGTTACAGAAGCTATCGTCTCTGCTACACCCTTTGTTGTTCCCGTTGCGGAAAAATATACTACAATAGTTCCCGATGCCGTACTGTTGTCTTCTGAACTTACCTGCTCTGCAGTCCTGGCATCTGTAGCTTCAGATGTAACCTCCTCTGTATTCTGTGCCTCCGAGCTTTCGGTAGTCCGGTTTCCACATGCAATAAGAGTCAGAGAAAATATTGATGCTAATGTCACAGCCAAAATGCTTCTGATTTTGTTCATAACAATTCACTCCACTATTGTAAGCAACTCTCATCCAACACCTTCACCATGCTCAAGAGTGACACCCTGCCACTCTGAGCACCGCCGCGTTTTCCTTTACAGACTCTCCTTTAAGATTCTTACAACCTCATCATAGATTCCGTTCTTCTTTACGGAACCGCCTCCGTATATGAGCTGAACATTTTTTCCATACTTTGGAAGTTCTTCATTTAGAAACTTCAACGATTCCTCACCAAAATAAAGTTTTGTCGCATTCTTATAACTGAAATTTCCTAACATCGCATCGCCCTCCCATCATTGTTGTAAACACCTAAACACAATCTCCGTAAAATCCAAAAGCCTCCTCATACAATTCGTGGCACTGCTTCTCATCTCCATAAGACAAACAATCATCAGCATAACTCAGTGTATGAAACGGCTCCTCCATATTAAATCTACCCGGAAGAAGCCTCCACAGTTCATACATGCGATTTCCAAACACCGTTATATCAGACATCCCCTCATATATTTCTTTGAGCGCCACCATAAGTTTTTGGCCAAAAGAATTCTTATCAAAATTAACAGACTCCATCATAACCAGAGTATGTAGAATCGCCTCTTTGTCAGACATATCTTGAAGTTCCATTGCTTCATAATCTTCCAAATCAGCCAGAACTATAGAATCCAGTGAATCCCGATACTTCTGTACTGTATCATACCCAACGGCATATAAAAGTGCATAAACAAATAGATTCTCGTACATATTCCTCATCTATGATAGCTATCTCGTCTTTATCAAAACGTGCTTCCCTGAAAAAGCCATTCCAAACTTCATAATGTCAGTTATTCCATCATCACGCATTTCGGTCTCATAGCTTTTATCGTCTATCTGCTTCAATGCCCCAGTTGCAAGCTTTTCCAGCGCTTTGTCATCAAGGTCTTTATCCCATTTGACCTCAATAATAATTCCCGGAAGACTATTCTCTTTAGGGAACATACTTACATCATATCTTCCATCTCCTGATTCACGATTGGATCTTATCTTATATTGGTTGTCCATTAATGCAATAAGCCCAAGAAACAAACCGTGATAGAAGCCTTCCGCACCTGCATCGTAAAAACTCATAGACTTCATCATATATTCGCAGATTGCTTTTTGAAGTTTCTCCGTGTCGTTAGAATATAAACTTTCTGCTATTTTATTGGCAGTCGCCTTGGTTAAAGCTCCTACCCCCATCAAATATGACAGAATCTCGTTCTTGTATACAGCAGCTATTTCCTTGTTAGGAATGGCAACTTCACAAAGAAAACTGCCGTCATCCTGCAATGTCTTCTTATTCGCTTTCAGATAGCCTGCTACCATAAGAAGACTATATATATTCGCCGGATCATCGGTAAGAACACGATATACTGTGTTCTGCTCAATTTTAGCAACAACTTTTTTTCCCTGTAAAAGAGAATATAACTTTTCGACAATATCATCCGATGCAATTCTCATTACATCTGCAATAAATTCATTTCTTCTGGTATTAACCCAATAAGCCTGCGGCAAGCATTCATTTGCAATATAATTGATTACCGACCAGGGATTATATATTTCTTCATTGCCAAAATGATATCCGTCATACCATTCTTTTAACTCTTCCTCCTTATCTGAAACACCATAATACGCTAATAATTGTTTTACTTCCGAATAAGTAAATCCAAAGAAACTGTCATATTTTTCATTTAGAATTGTATTTACATAAAGATTATTTAAACCACTAAAGATACTCTCCTGCGCGATTCTCAGGATGCCTGTAAGAAATCCATATGACAGATTCTTGTTATCCTTAAATCCACCGGAAAAGAAATTTCTCATAAATCCGGTAATCTCATCATAGAAATCCTTTGAATAGCCTTCCTGTATTGGAGTATCATACTCATCAATGATAATTATAGGCGCCTTCCCATGATGCGACGCAAGCATCTTTGAAAGTTTTTGAAGAGCGGCAGAAAGTTCGACTTCATTGATGCCCCCGGTCATAACCTTGTCATAATAGTCTTTCTCATACTGTTCAAGCGCATTACTGCCTTTCAACTCAGAATGTCGGCCGAACTCTTCCTGCACAAGTTCAGTAATCTTCGCAAACGTTGCTTTCCAAGAATCAAATTTGACATCCTTAAACGTCAGAAAGATAACCGGATACTTCCCTTGGTGAACAGTATATTTTTCTCCATATTCCCAAATGGCTTTATCCCTAAAATATACACTTGTATCCTTATCCGACATTTCGAAGAAGACTCTTAGCATATCCATATTTAAGGTTTTCCCGAATCTTCTCGGTCTGGTAAACAAGGATACTAACGGCTTATTATCAAGAAATTCCTTTATCAGAAGTGTCTTATCAACATAATAATACTCAGATTGGGCTCGCACATAATCAGATATCCCGATAGGCAAAGATCTTTTTTCTTTATACTCACTGCTTTTTACCGAAATACTGCGACCATCGATTGGCTTTTCAGAATTATCCGGTATTTGCCACTGTTTGCCAACCTTTTTAGCGCCCTGAATCTTTCCGTTTTTACAAAACTCAGTAACCCTGCGCTCGGAAATTCCCCATATTTCTGCCATTTCTTTACAAGTTTTCATGAGCAAGCCTCCTTCCTAATCTTTTACGAAATAATTATACGTGTTATTCGGAAGGATAGCAATATCATTCGGAAGGATAGCAACGCCATTCGGAAGGTTAGCAATACCATTCGGAAGGATGGCAAAACGTCTCCGCAAATTTGCGGAGACTTTATCTTTATATAGCCGGCAATACCTTTTGCTCTATGAACTCCACTCTGTCAAAGATTCGCGGCTTGAATGTGCCTGTAATTCCTACAGATATCTTTTCCTCTTTGTTTGCGTAGATGATATTCCCGCTGTCACCGATTGCAGCATAAACCTCTCTGTCATCATAAGGCTTGTACCATAAATAGCCATAATTCATAAAGCCAAACCGCTCTCCGAGCTTAAGATGCGGCCCAAGCATTTCTTTCAGGTACTCTTTTGAGAGTATTCTTTTACCGTTGCAAAGACCGTCATCAAGCACCAGCGCACCAATCACCGCCATATCTTTTGCCGACATGCATAATCCCCAACCGGCGGTAACGCTTCCCTGAGGGTCAGAGTACCACTCATATTTTCTGGGATTCTTATTCATAAAGAAATCAAACTGATCTTCCTTGGAACTGTCGCCGTGCAATATGCGCTTCGGAAGCCCCAGCGGCTCAAACAAGTTCTTATTGGCAAAATCAATGCATTTCTCTCCTGTTGCTCTCTCAATTATTCCCGCCAAGATCTGAATACCAAGCGTAGCATACCTGAATTCACCTGTTATTCCCTTGCGCCCTCCGAGATGATCGAGTATCGCCAAAGTCCAATCTTCAGAAGTGCACACTTTTTTCCAAGGCTCTGACTTCCCCTTATACGGAGCCGTCATCGTAAGCAGATGCCTGATCGTAACATCATATATAGTCTTCTCCCCACGTTTTACAGAGTAATCAGGAAAAAAATCCATCACCTTCTGATCCACACTCCCAATACAGCCTTTGTCCAAAGCAATCCCCGCCAGCAACGCCATAATTCCCTTGGTCACGGAATTGACATTCATTGCGTCTAAAGTCTTAAATCCATTCCGGCAATATTCGTAGGCAACATCACCATCTTTTATCGCATATATCTGGCAGATGTTGCTCTCATTTCCGGTGCTCTCAGAAATGTATCTGTGAAGTTGTTCTTTATTCATTATAAAAGCCTCCTCTTAGGTAAGATTCGGACGTCCTAAGAAAAGGCTAATATGATTAAAAATTGTTTTCAAGATATTTTTTTATTCATATATACTTATATTGTTAGTATAAGATATTGATAACTTTTTGAGGATTGATCATTATGAACGTAATAAGTAAAATTTTAAAAATTATTATGGGAATAGCCATAGGGCTCGTAGTCACATTTTTTCTTGCCGCAGGTCTGGACCTTTTGTGGATAAATTCCGCGCGTTCTGCAGAAACACTTGGACACCCAATACCCGCATTTACACTTATGTGGTTCCTTGGAATTCCAGTCATAGTCTTTCCTTCCACTCATTTTCTTTAAACCCGATCAAAACCGTATCTTCTGTAACTAATAGTGGACGTTTTACAAGCATTCCGTTAGATGCAAGTAGCTTAAACTGCTCGTCTTCACTCATGTCCGGAAGCTTTTTGGAAAGCTCCATTTCCTTGTATATCAATCCACTTGTATTGAAAAACTTCTTAAGCGGAAGCCCGCTTTTCTTATGGAATTCTCTGAGAGCCGATTCATTAGGATGTTTTTCCTTTATATCAATCTGCTCATATTGAACATCATTGTCATCAAGCCACTTAAGTGCCTTCTTACATGTTGAACACCTTGAATAGCAATACACTTTATTCATAACAACCTCCAATTTTCATATTATAAATTCCTAAATAGATCCTGCCCACATTTCACTCCAAAACAAGTTCTTCTCCGGGCTGAAGAATTATCTTCCCTGGCGCATCAAAGCTCTTAGCCACGCTCATATCGAAACCGCTTTTATCTTTTGCAGGCTCCATGTGGTAAGGTATTGTATGCTTAGCGCTTATAGCCTTTGCACATTCTGATGCTTCCGCAGCATCCATGTTATAGACTCCGTCGCAGCACAGGAAAGCGTAATCAAGTTTCTTATCTGCAAATCCTGCCATTGAGGGTGTTGTTGATGTATCGCCGGAGAAATAAGCCTTCACTCCATCTGAAAATGTAAGTATAAATCCAACACATTCCGAAACATCATGATTCTTGTTATATCCGGCTTCCACAGTCTCAATGGATACAAAACCAAGATCATAAGTCTGATACTCGCCATCTTTGAGAGCGTCCGACCATTTAATAACAGTGCAGCCTTCATTCTTATTGGCAATCAGATCCTCCTGAGTGTGATCGTAATGCCCATGTGTCATGAGGATAAGGTCTGCCGGAAGGTCGTAGCCGTTTCCCATGAACGGATCGATATAGATCACTTTGCCTTCGCCTGTAACGATTCTTACACTACCATGTCCCTGATAAAGTAATGTCGCTGCCATGCTATTTTCCTCCGTTTTTTCTACACCCTCGCTCTGTTCACTCGATTCTATAGTCGGCTCTTCAGTATTTGCATCAGGCTCCTCAATGTTTGCATCCGACTCTTCAATGTTATCATCAGAAGTCTGTCGCTCCGCCTTCCCGCATCCTGTAAATATAAGACCTGTTATCAGTGATGTCGCGACCAGGCACTTTATTACCTTTTTTCCACCAATCATTATGCTCCCACTTCCCCTTTCATACAAACTTTTAAACCACGACACTTGTATTAAGCTTTGCTTCCAATACAAGTGTCTTTTTCGGCCCAAATCCCATTGATTTTAGTAAATTCAACACTCGTCAAGCTATCTAATTGATTTACAAGTGTTCACGCCACCTAATTTAGACACTCCTACTGTAACCCTTTGCTATATCGAGTGTTTTTCTAAAAATTTCACTAACTATAGCATTCAAACTCGCCTGATTCCCCCAATATAACCATGAAAGTGTCACATTTGACAATTCTCCCATTATATACCGATAGCTTCTATCCTATCTATACATGTCGGAAGATGCATCATATGATGCGAAGTCATCGGAGTCAGGATCATCCCGCCAATCGTAAGCCTGCCCCAGAAAACAAGGAGCCAGACCGAGCGGAAATCAGTCGTAACGCCGCCCTCTTCCAGGATCCTCATAACCCATTCTTCCGGTACCATGGATTTAATCTGCTCTAGCTTCAATCCCGATAAAATACGCCGCGTATTCTTTCCGACCGCGATCATATAATTTCGCAGCTCTTCCGCGTTGATTGCTTCTGCCCATAATGCCAGCTCATCAGGTTCAAGAGCATTGCCCGTATCTGTTATGGAAGAGCCGATTCTTTTCTGCCAATCCGCATTAAAGACCTGCGTGCCATTCTCCATAAGTATGTTGCTGACCAGATCCTCGATTCTATATGTATGCCACAATTGCCAACAGATAGGAACTGTTTTCGAACCGGCATACTTAAGATCCGTATCCCAAGGCTCTCTCTGAACAAACTCATTTTGATGTCCTTGCATCATATAATCCAAAACGTAATCCGCAATTGTCTTTTCTTCTCTTCCCGAAATTTCCGCAGGATGAACCATCGCGTGCAGTTCCAAAGTCAGCTCTCGAATCTTTGTAAGATCATCACCCTCAAGTGCTGCTTTCAATGCCTCATATTTTTCGTTAATCGCTGAAACCATCGCTTTTTTATCCATACCGTCCTCCTTGGTTATCCTCCGAAACCGCTGACAAAACCGGCGTTTCTTTTTCTATATACTTCACTAATCTTCCGGAATGCGATAGAACCTGCCGGAGATTCTCTCTGACTTGAAGGCGTTTACAAATGCACCGGGATCAATTCCCTTTATAGCATTGATTATCTGATTTACCTGAGTTGCAGTGACGACAGAATATACCACAGATTTTCCTTTGCCCTCTTCATGAGAGCCCCTGCCGTAGATTATCGTAGAGCCATGATTTGACATGTTGTATATAAGAGCACTGATCTCATCGGGATACTGCGTCACTATGAACAGCGTAGTCTGCTGATATTTGCGATAAAGGACATGGATCACTGTCGTAGATGCATATTGGAATACGATGGAATAAAGTGCTCTCTCCCATCCAAACAAAGCACCTGCAACAATGAGAATGCAAGCATTTATATATAGCGTCACATTAAATCCATCCGTACCATTCTTCTTGTATAGGTAAATAGCTATGAAATCCAATCCTCCGCTTGTAGCGTCCATCAGAAGGCACATGCTGACAGCCACACCGTTTATAATGCCTCCGAATAAGCTTATCAGCATAACGTCGTCGGTTATTGCGAAGCCCGGAATAAGGTCTGCCAGAATACCCGTCAGTACGATAACAATACACGAAAGTGATGTGAACTTCTTCCCGATAAACTTAAATCCTATGTAGACGGGAATAACATTTATGGCAACGTTAATAGGGGTATACGGAATATTTACCCCTAAAAATCTTGCCGCAACTTCCTGTATCAGCAAGGTCAAACCTGTTGCTCCTCCGGGCAGAATTCCTCCTGCCCTGACAAAAGATTTGATATTTAACGCAAATACCACGGAAGCAACAATCACCACAATAAGCCTAAGCGACATCCATCTGTAATTTTTACTTTTTATCTTTTCATCCATTCTCTACCTTATGATCCTTCAGGATCTTCTTTCCTATCATGAAAACCACAACACTCATCACTAACATCTCAGCTTCCAACACCCACATAGGTATCGGTACACCTATCTGGAAAAGAGCTGCCGGCGCATCCAAAACAGCATGAAGCAATATCGCAATCGGATATAACCAAAACTTTCCTTTTTCTCTGGCTGCTACAAATACGATCATCGACAAGCCCACATGGGTCAGCATTGCTGATATTCTCTCAAGCATACCCATGCAGCAAGTGCTCACTTTAACGGTTTCTGCTGTAGTCAGCAGCGTTTGCGTCGTTGCCTCATCTCCTACAGTCACCCCGCAAATAGCAAGGAAAATAAAAAAATATGCAAGTCCGATGATAAATATCACCTCAATACCACCATGACCTATTCCATATGCTATTGCGTCTTTCTTATCTTTATATTTTTTCAGAAGTACATTGAATCCGAAAAGTCGCGCCGTTTCCTCAAATATACCGGCGGCAAATGATCCGTATAACATGTATGCAATAGTATGATTCACTATAAAATTTGAAACGGAATTATCCTGTACCAGACAGAATGTATGAAGAATCTGCTCAAGCCCCATTGCAAATACAGTAAAACAGATTGCTCCCGCAATGAAAGGCCATAGCCCCGCACCTGTCTTTTTCTTCCACCAGATTACCAGACCAAGCGGCAGAGCCAAACTAAAAAGAAGTGTTACCGCAATTGCTAAGTTGTTAATGTTCATCATGTCTTTTCCTCCAAGTAGTTTTATAGGTACACCTCTTTAATTTTATCATTATTCTGTTGTCGAAAAAATGTTAATTCTTTTTAGGAATTTGTATTGATATTTATATTATTTATCTTCGTTTCCAATTCGGTAGCTTTCTTTCGTGCCTCTTCTATACGTCTCTTCCCTTTACCTTTTATTCAGCCACAGTCAATTCGCTTGTATCGAACTCGCCATATTTAAATTCATATATATCATCAAGATGTTTATAATAACGCAGATCATCATAAAAAACTTTATTCCCGGCGTCATCGGTTTCATAACCAATTGCTGTAAATCTCTTTTTTGTTCCGGATACAATCCCATTCTTGTAATCATAAAAATCTATGAAAACATCCCAAAAGTCGTCTTCATATCCGACAAACTTGTAGCCATCAATCACCAAAACATGTTCTTTATGTGGAATTCGTTCAATTGAATCTATAACAAAAATTCCAAAAAACGGATTAAGGCACAGTACTGCAAAAGAAACAACACCGATAACCACCGAAAATACTAACTTTTTGCTCTTCCTTATAATGCATTGCTGGACCACGCCGATCACAAATAAACCAAACGTGATCCCAAGCCACCAAACATTAATCTTTGCTCTGAATTGCAGACCAAATATCCCGAGAATGCATTGTGACAAAATATATATTGCCAGCGCAACAACGCTGTAGAACAGAATACTTTTTAAATGCTTTTTCATGCCTGTCTCCCCGAGATCATTCGGTCTGCTTATTTTTTATTCCTTTTAAGACCATCACCACAAAACAGACAGCCGAGCTTATAAGTGCCATATTAAATACATACTTCTTAAATTTTCTATCATCAAAATAGTATTCATAGCAATACTCCACGATTTCTTCGCCATCTGTTTCAGGATTTCCGACAATTCCGTACCAATATATCCCACTGTTCACTTCGCAATCACTACCGTATTCAATTTTATGTATAGGGAAAGCTTTATCATTCTTTGCACAAAAGCTTTCTACGGCGTAATATGCGCCATTTATGATCAGCGAAAAAATAGCGCCGATAAAAATACTGAGCAATAAGTTACGTACGGAAAAAGTCTTTTTCATATTAGAAATCTCCAATCCTTACATCATCCATATTGGTAAAGTAGTTAACATATGCAACCATGCTGATTGTCTCAGATCCGTCATAGAATCCGAAGATGATACCATAATCTCCGTCAAAATATGCAATATCGTGACTCTCATCATCGATTCTGTTTCTGGCATGAGGCTCACCATACGCTTTGATTACATCTTCCTCGGTGTCTCCGCAACCGATATCTTCCAAAGTCCTGACAGTAGCATCGGTTGTTGCGATCTGATATACCTTCTCTTCACCGGTAATCTCATCTTCAACCGTTACAACAGAAAGCATCAAAGGGAAAGTTCCCCATGTATATACTTTCTGCCCGTTGAGCATGCTCTCTTTATCCGCAGCACCTAAAGTATCAATGATAGTCTCGATGTCATCGTGGATAGAAACTATTTCTCCTTCATACTCAAAATACAGATCATATTCAGATAAAGCATTACCGCCTGAAGAAACATCTGCAATGTACTCATCATCGTCGTCTTCGATATCATCAATATCTATATCATCATCGTCAAAATCATCATCAAAATCGTCATCATCTGTATCTAAATCATAATCATCGTCAAAATCGTCATCATTGTTAAATGCAAAGCCCTGTCCCATCGGATTGGTACTGCATCCCACAAGTGTAAGCATCATAACTGCAGCAAAAAATATTGTTGTTAAACTTCTCTTTTTCATCTTTTTTCTCTCCTCTTATCGTGAAAAAAACAATTACAACCTGATTTATTTCCCCCAAATACTTATTACACTCTATACACAAACGGCACTTTCAAAACGTTGCATGTTAATTTTAAAAAATAAAGAAACAGTTCTTCATCCCAAAACGAAAAACTGTTTCTATCTCTAAATGTCAATATAATTGTCTCTGTCCCTGAATCAATTTTTCACGCTCTGTTCTTAACTTCCCTATAACATTTAAGCGCGATAAATAAGTCAAACATGTAAAAAAATGAAAATATCGAATACTCGGTTCGCTGCCTCTTCGTGATCAGACCGCTTTTATATAGCATTGTATATACTCCGACGGAAGCCATTCCTGTAATTATGTAATTGATCAATTTCCCAAGCATTAGAGCAAATCCGAAATTGATATTTACAAATGAAAATGTCATTGCTGTACAGAACAGGAACACGAAGCCGCATATCGGAATCTGCACAAGTCGTACTATCATCTGGACTTTGGCAAGTACTATCGCTTCCTTGGCATCTGCTATATATTCATTGCCGCAGCAACTTAATGTATGCATCAACGTCACGATTATAAGAATGAGTCCGCATGCAGCAAAAAGCTTGACAGATCTTCCTGCTGCTCTGTTTGATATATATGTTTCTTTTCCAAATACTATCAAAGAAACAATCGCGAGCATCAACATATAAAGTCCATCAATGATAATTACGCTTTTTTTCATATCTGCTTCCTCCGATCTCCAATAATCGCAGACAATACGGCAAGCCATCGTATATTATCTGTACATGGCAATTTCCAGGCTATCCAGGAACTGACACATCGAATGATTGAACTTCTCGTAGTCAGTATCCTTAAACTCATCGTTAAGCTGTGCCACGTTAACATCAACAGCAGTCAGCTGATTGTAAAGTACGATCATAACAGGTGCATTGATTATCTTGGACATTCCTCTGATAACCATATCTCTGCTCTCTTCAATTCTAAGAATATCCTCTTTGCTACTAACATTAACAGGTCTGTTATCTACAAAAATCTCTACATGGTCATAATATTCATAAGCTAAAGCTATGGCCTTTTTGATCATTCCCCAACTAACACGATATGTAAGTTCCCATCTTGAAAGGTCCCATCCATTCTCCTCTTTAACCCCAATTAAATGCATTTTTTCTCTCCTTTTATCTTCTATATAAACAATAAAATATGCGAATATATTTTTAACATATTATCACGGACATATATTCAAAATCAAGAAACTTTATTAGCATAAAAATAGCATTCTTTTATCATAACGTTTTTCCAACCAAAAGAATGCCATTTAACATATATCGCTATTTAATTAAACCTGTTTTTGTTCATCACAGCAATTTTTATCGCAGTAAATACAACATAATTAATTATTATCTGTAAAAAAATAATGAGCATCTTCCCGGTATTGATCACATCCGCTCCGCTGAAAATTTTGGCGGGAGTCATGATCGGCGGAAGCAGAAATTTCAATATCCCAAGATAACTTACCTTCTGCTGAATACCGTCATTTGAGAATGTCAGCAATGCTATCATCGCGGTCAGCATAAGCGAAAGCTTTCTGTTCTTCATTATCCTTAGATTGAGCAAATCTCCGATCAGCGTTCCCGCAAGCCCGCTTCCAAACAGCAATATAATTCCCATCACGACATCATGTACGGTAAGGCTTCGGGTAAAAAAGTTAAATCCGTTCATCGCATTTACAAACACCGGAGCAATCGCTGTTATAAACGAATACAGAGCGCAGATCACAATAAGCCCCAGCTCTCTTGAAATATAATAATCAATCAGACTATTTCCTCTAAGGAACAATATCTGCTCTTCTACCTTTTCCTCACTGCCACCTATATTAAATGTCACAAAAGTCATAAGTCCAAATACAAATACACCGGAAATAATGTATCCGCTTATGACGTCCATAGGTTTAAAAGTGTACATACTCCCAATAAAGCACAAAATAATTATCATGGGAAAAACCGGTTTTGAACCGGCAAAATACCTGTGAAGTCTGTAGTTAATACTATTACAAAGTTTCATAACCATTTTCTATCTGCTGCCCTCCTGCTTAGTTTCCTCGTTGCATAAAATAACCTTACCTTTTTCAATAGTGTAAATGCGGTCACTAAGTACCTCTATAAGATTCTTTTCATGCGCAGACAGCAAAATGATCTTTTGCTTTTTCTTAAGGTCAAGTATCTTCTTAATAAAAACTTCCTGAGAATCCGCATCCTGTCCTGAAAGCGGTTCATCCAGCAGCAAAACATCGGGATCACACATAAGTGCCTGAATAACACCGATTTTCTGAAGAGTTCCCTTTGACATATCTTTCATCTGTTTATCAAGCATCTCCGTCAAAAAGAAATCCTCCGCAAACCTGCCGATTATCTCATCCTGTTCTTTCTCCGAATATATGCCGTCAATCTTTGCCATGTGCTTTAAATATGCTCTGCCCTTCATATTTACAGCAGGAAATTTTTCCGGAACATATGCAAACTTCATCCTCCGATCACTGACTATCTCGCCCGCGTCCTTTGGAATCAGCCCTCCGATGACTTTTAACATCGTACTTTTCCCGCAACCGTTATGCCCCGCAAAACAAGTAACTGTGCCTTCCTTAAAAGAAATATTCACATCTTCGAAGATCACATTTCGGTCATAGCTCTTCCTTATGCCCTTTAACTCCAACAAATTATATCTTTCCGCCTTTCTGCAAATATTTTCTCGCCACATATACCTAATGTTATTTTAAAAAAGCTCAGAATAAATGTACAGTGTTATAATGATAGCAAAAACATTTATTGCGCTTTAACTAAGGAAAGGACATTGCAGAAATGAAAATAATTATGGGACTTATACAGATAGCACTCGGACTTGGATTTATTATTATTGGAATATTGATGATATTTATAGATAAAATCTGCAACGAAAAAATTAAAGCGGTCTACTCTCCCGATAAAGCACCGGGCGCTTTTGTTTTTACAAGAAACAACAAAGAAATAACGACATATCCTATGAGTCTGTGTCCCAAAAAGGATCCTATAAAAAGAGGGGAAGAATACGAAGTATATATCTGTAAATCCTTCCCCAAGCTTCTTATCTTTTCCAAAGAAATTCACAAAGTGCAATATCTTATAGCAGGAACCGCAATATTTCTTGGTCTTACGTTTGCGATAGCCGCAATCTACGCAAATTTCTTTTTATTATAATGAAGATATTTTCCTCTTTACGTTTGTATAGCAAAGTATTGAAGCTATAACATCCAGAACATATATATATGACAAGATGGAGTAACCGATAAACTGCTTTTTGGTGATCAGATTATTTTTCAAAAGATGTGCATAAACGGCAATAGATGCTGTGCCCGTAAGCGCAATACTGATCCCGTCGATAACTGCCAATATCATAGCCATGACTAAGCCGAAAAATGTGAACACCAGGATTACTCCCAGCAAAAATATAACTATATATGCCGGAATCTGAACCAGTCGAAGTATCATCTGCAATTTTGCAAGTGATACTGCTTCTTTCGGCTCTATCATGCAACTTTTCAGGCAGTTTGCGATCGTCCAAATTATTGTGATCACGCCCAAAACCGCACCGGAACGAAAAACGATCTTCATATAATCAACTATGTCCATATCACTTGAAGCCTCTGCGAAAAGACACGCGATCATGCACAAAAACAAATATACGAACAGACCATCCAATATAACTACAGCTTTTTTCATACTTCTTCCTTTCTGTCAAAATAGACCTGTTATCTCATTTCCTTAAGCTTACATATCTTTTATAAGAGCAGTCAATAGGTCGATAACTCCTATATCATGCCTTTCTGCATATTCCTTAAGCTCATCTATATTATCTTTTCCAAAAGAAACTATTCTTGCTATCTCATCATTGTCAGATCCGTTTTTGAACGCATCAAATGCCGCAAGGATCTCTTCTGAATTCATGCTTGAATAAAATACCGTCTGAATGCCGTATTTCTTTTCATTGGTAATAAGATAAGTATCGCCCGTTGAAACAATGCTGTCCCTGATAGCTTTGCCGGCTTCTTCTTCAAACTCTCGCAGCGCTGCCTTAACGGGATCGAGCTTGCCTTCCTCATCTCTGTCGTCAGGATCGATAACGCCGCCTATAAACTGTATCTTTCCTTTATTCTCAGAGCCTGTTCCATTTAATGAGACAAAAAACTTATTGTCGGCAGATTTAAGAATACCGCCTGCATATGTGTTCTTACATGCGTAATCTCCAAGATCGTTTACCTGTCCGCACTTATAATTGGCGTAATCGGACAGCTCTATTTCGAGATAAACTTCTCCGTCGTTGTTCTCCATTTTTTCCGTCGAATAAACAGGGCCGTTAAACATCCACGGATAAACTTTTAAAAGATCTTCCCAGAAGTCGTTTATTTTTTTCTCCGCGTCTTTGGACAATGCAAGTTTCCTGCCCGTATCATTTATAGTTAACTTCTTTGTTTTTATGATCGTTGCCATTACTGTTTGCAAGTTCTCCTCTTTAAATCTCTTTTAGACAGTATAAACCAATGCTTCATATTTGCATAATCTTTTGAGATATTTTGTCATCATCACGTATTGACTGCGTGCTCTGCGCAATATATTGTTAGCATATACTAACAGATATTTGACGGTGCTTCATGCAAAGAGATCTACCACAAAGTCATCGCAAGAGACAACACAGTCGGCACCGCTACTGTTTACAGAGTGATCAGACTCCTTGAAGATATCGGGATCCTGAAACACATAGATATGATCTCACTGTCAAAGTGACATAGGACAAAGAATCGCTTGCAACTCTTTCGCACGCGTTATTTCGAAGCAATTATATCCTTCTGCACTTCTAACGATCAAACACAATAACAAGCGTAAGATAACCTGCTTCTTCAGGCATTTCGTCCACACCTCTGTAACACATCTGCTGTTCCATGGACGCATTACATACAACCAAAACCTGAAGTTTTCTATCCTTCAGCACCTTTCGCAGTTCTTGATAATTCTTTCCGGACTTCATAAAAACTTTCGTTCCCGATAACTGCAACGCTTCTTCTATGCCATAAGTTGCGGGAATGATATGCAATTCTTCCGATCTTCTGCATAATTCCTCATCAAGCGCTGCCGCTGCGGCGCAAAAAGAAGGCACGCCTGAGATAATATGTGCCTCATATCCAAGTTCGCGTACCTTCTCATGTATAACCATGTAACTACCGTAGATCGTCGGATCTCCCAAATTAAGGAATGCGACATCTTCTCCTGCATCCAAATGCGAACATATCACCGATACATTTTTTTCATATGCGCTGTTAAGTACCTCTGCATCCTTTGTCATGGGAACTTCACAGGAAATGATCTTCTTTTCATCAAACCTCTCAACAACTTGTTCCACAAAAGAAAGCGCAACTCCACAGCCGCAATCGTTCCCCGGATGCGCAATAACCTCGCATCCGTTCATTATTCGAAGAGCCTTAAGCGTGAGCAGCTCCGGATCCCCGGGCCCCACTCCTATTCCGTACAAACATCCGACATTCTTTTTCAAAGCAATCTCCTATTATCAATCCCTCGGAAGTATCTTGGTCGGTGTTGCTTTGTACACATAGATCATTGCATCATACCCCTCAGGCATAACATTTTTTACCCTGTTGGTTATAGGTACAAAACTCATAACCGGTGTATATGACTCTCCAAGACTTCCTGCGTTCATCGGCTTCTGAATAAGCTCATATGTTGCACCCTTATTCTCTCCATCCAAAACATCTTGGAATCTGATGCAATACATACCGTTAAACTGCTTTGCCTGATAAGCCATTGGATCTGCGGAACAGAAATTATAATTTCCGCGCCCTTTACTATTTACTATATTACATGTTGTTTTAAAATAATCGGTTCCGATAATGTAATAACCGTCTGCAAATTCATTCTTTATATTTATACCCATCGGAGTATAGAAAAGAGGATGCGTGCTCACGTGACCGTCATGTCCCGTAATAAAGATCATGTCATGACCAAGCTCTTTTTCAAGAGCTGCAATCTTTGACACGTTCTCTGCCATTGCCTTATCTCTTTCGTTGCTACTTGCGATATAATCTGTCGGATCCAGCTCTGAATGCTCTTTTGCCTTAATTACACATTCGCAGGAAATCGCAATACTGTGTGCCTCTGCATCAGAAGTATCAAGATTATCTCTTATTCCGTTTATATCCGCATAAAAAGCATCCTTTTTACTATCATCAATCGCGCTCTCTTTTTCCGCAAATTCTTTTAAAAGCGCTGTGCTTCCGCTATTTGGTGTAATGCCGTTTTTATCGCAATAATCAGCAATAACTTTGGCATCAATTTCCGGGCAACGAATATCAAATCCGTAAAAAGAGAGTTTGTCTGCCTCATCTGCACCCTGATTATAATCGTGCATCCACTGAACAAGGTCAACCATCTGCTGCGTCTGATAAATGCCATAAGTAAGCATTTTTACAGCCTCTCTCGCATCCTTGATATCGCCGACTCCGTGAATATATTCATTCACAATGATTCCTTCTGCATAGTCTGCTTCCAGTGAAAAAGACCTTACTCCCGTAGTTTCAACCAAATGTTTTAAAACAGAGAGCTTAAGCTCCTGAAACTCAACATTTCCATGACTTGCTTCCCCAAGCGCGATAACAGTCTTTCCTTCAGGAATCTCTATCTGATATCCCTCGTGACCGTAATCCTTGATATCCGCCAATTTCTTGGATGCCTGAATCTGTGGTACAAATATCCATGCCGCATCCAATACCGCTGCCAATACAACAATCACAAGAACTATGATCAGCAACACCTTTAGAACTTTCTTTAATACTTTCATGCCTTCCTCCCGTTGTCAAAAAATAATACATTGCCTTGATTTTTTGTGATATCAAAGCAACGCGTTAAACTATACATGATTATATCCAATAAAAAAGCGAGTCACAACGATAACTTTGCTGTAACCCGCTGTATTATTTTAAACAAGCGCAACATCAAGCGCCATCATAAGTGTAAAGCCGACTGCGAACATAATAACTCCTATGTTGGAATGTTCTCCCGCCGACATCTCGGGAATAAGCTCCTCGACTACAACATACATCATTGCTCCTGCCGCAAAACTGAGAAGGTACGGCATAACCGGAATGATAAGGCCTGATGCCAATATTGTAATAAGTGCACCTACAGGCTCAACAGCTCCCGACCACACTCCGTCAAGGAACGCTTTCCATTTGCTCTTTCCCTCAGCTCGAAGCGGCAACGAAATGATCGCTCCCTCAGGAAAGTTCTGTATCGCGATTCCCAGCGCAAGTGCCAATGCCCCACCTGCGGTTATCGTGTTAGTCCCTGCCATATATCCGGCATATACCACTCCGACAGCCATTCCTTCGGGTATATTGTGAAGTGTTACCGCCAAAACCATCATCGTCGTTTTCTTAAGCTTTGCTCTCGGGCCTTCCGCCTTTTCCGCGTTCATATGAATATGGGGAATAACAGAATCAAGCAGTAAAAGGAAATAAAAGTCCCATTATAATTTCACTATTCATCAGACTATCACCTCTTTTTCTTGTTAGCCCCTACTAACAATCCAGATAGTAACACTGTCCTGTTTTATAGTCAAGTAAGCTCTTACAAGCTGTATTTTATATAGAATTCCACCATTCCGAAGAACTCTCTGACAATATAGTGAATTCCAACCGGCATAAGCGTTATCGCAGGAACGGACGAAACGTTCTCAAAGCCCGCTTCCTTTGCAATAGAAAGTGCTCTGAGCTCATGGAACCCGTTTGTCACGATTCCGACTCTTGCCTTCGGATCCCCTATTACCTCGAGGCTGTACTTAAGGTTCTGTTCCGTATCCAGAGACTTATCTTCAAGAAGAATCCTGTCATTTGAAACTCCGTATACTTCGGTAAGTTTTCTTCTTGCGCACTCAGCCTCGCTTATGGCTTCATATCTGCCCTGTCCGCCCGATGCCACCGCGATCGTGCGCTCATTTTCTTTAAGATACTCTGCGGCTCTTTCAATCCTTGCTCTGTAAGGATTGGACGGCTCGGTTCCGTGAAGTCCCGCTCCGAGAACTATGATGTAATCAAGATCTTTTTCAGGAACGGCAGTCATTGCCCCTATTATCTTCACTTCCGTGATGACGAAAAAGCTAAGAAAAGCAACAAATATAACTCGGTACGCCCACACAAGAGCTTGGGGAACTTTAATAAATTCCCGTCCGTCTATCTTTCTTTTTATCAAAAATACTCTTACAAAAGAAAAAGCCGATACGATAAGCCACAGCCACGACCACGAAAGACGCAGTCCGCCACCGTAAGCTATGCATGTAAAGAAATAGAAAAACGACCATATTCCAAGAACAAAGTACACATAAAGCAGTATCTTTGACGACGTAGGCTTGCCATATCCCGCGTATCTGCAGGTCTTTTCCTTATAATCAAGGTATGCTTCTCCAAACTCACCTTCAAGGTACTTCTCTTCCTGAAGAATCTGAAAATGAAGAACGACTATGAATAATATCGTGATGACACATAAAACGGGATTAGAGAACATAAGCATTATCCCGATATAGACCATATCAAATCCCAGAAACGCGGGATTCCTCGAATATTTATAGATTCCCTCGCGTACCAGATCTCTTTTTTCATCCTTGGCAACGCCCGCTCTCCAGCTGTCTTTCATTGTAACAACAGCAATTAAGAACACGGCATCTCCAAGAAATGCAAAGTACATTCCGAACACCTGATAGATAAGCGGAAGCCCGATAGTTCCAAGTATAATAGAAATTACTTGCGCAATCGGGACAAGCAAAGACACGTATTTCAGAACAACTTCGACATAGTAGGTCTTGTCATGTTCACTTCCCTTTGCGATTTGGTTGGTAACGATCCCCTTCTTTTTCTGAATCAGCATCTTCGCATAATATATTCCGTAGAATACAAGCAAAAAGAATACTGCTAACAAACGATATCTCATATTAACGATCTGTGTACTCCAATTATTTTTTTATCCGAACAACTCATAGATACTGTCAAATATATTAACTCCGACCTGCGTCGTAACGATCACAACCACCCAGAAGATGATGTATGTAAGCATTCCGGGATTGAGGATCGCAACCTGAAATCTTTTTCCCTTTTCAATCTCTTCCTCGTGATGCTCGAAAACAAACTTCTTGTGAAGAGCGATCATCAATATCACTCCTGCGAAAATCACCGCAAATACCACAAGCATGGCAAGTCCGGCCATTGCAAAGGTATCAGCGTGCTCCATCGCATATTCTGTGATTGCTTCGGAATCTCCGCTGGAATATACGTTCATAAATTCAGTCATATTGATACCGCCGAGAAGAACTTTGGTAAAGAACGTGCCGAAGCCGTTAACTATCATGTGAAGTATTATCGTATATATGATTTTTCCGGTTCTGATGTATATGAATGCAAAAAATACGCCGAGACCGAACGCATACATGAACTGGGCAAGGTTTCCGTGATAAAGTCCGAACATCACACCGGAAAGCAGCATTGCAACAACTTCACTGTAATTTACAATTCTGTCGACAATGAATTTCCTAAACAACAGCTCTTCGCAGATAGGCGCCAGGATTACCACCACTACGACCTGTACTCCGGGTGAAATGACATCAATAGTCTGAAGAAGCGGATTAACATTTCCAAGTCCCGTGATCCTTCCTATTGCATTGTTTATCATGATTCCAACGCCGTTACATATGACCATGATTGCATAAGTTATGCAGATACATGCAATAAAACCGCCGAAACCAAGCTTATTCTTTTTTATCTCAAACTTTGGGACCTTTCTGATAGCAAGATACATTACAGGATAAAGAAGCAATACTCTTATCGCGTAATTGATGATTATGCTCAGATCACCGGACACAACTCCCTCTCCCACCGTTTTACTTATTATGATCTCATAGATAATCATAATAAGCATGTAGCCAAAGTAAGGAACCAGATACCCCATTCCCAGGGTGGAATAGCTCTTCTTTATTTTTTCCATACATCCCTCCATAAAATCTCTTTTGTCTTCCACATCATACCATAGTTCTCACATTTGCTTCTACAAATTAGAGAGGAAACAAAATTTTCACATTTTTATGTTACAATTCTTTAAATTATTACTTTAAAAATTTATTGTAGTGTGATAAAGTGTTATCAGATTAGCTAATCTACATTTGGTATCACGACACTATATCAGGCACAAAAGAAAGGATATACCTATGAAAAAGAAAGCTAGTATCTTTGTTGCAGGAATGTTAATTTCCCTCGCAGCATCTAACATTATTCCATCAATTTCTATCGAAGCACACGCTGAAGAAGGACTGAAGAATTGCGCAGTTATTGTCGGCAAAGAAAAAACATACAATTCTATCAATGAAGCTGTAAAAAACGCTACGGAAAATGATACTATCAAAGTTTATCCCGGCACATATAATGAAACAATATCCATTAAAAAGGATGGCCTAACTATAGTCGGTGAAGAAGGCGCTGTTATCAGCGGCAGCGAGAAACTTAAACCAAAAAGTGGAAAAGAATCTCTTATACAAATAGAGGGTAATAACATTACCGTATCAAATCTCGAATTTACAAATTTCGTACTTAGCGGACCATCATCAGATGTATCTCCGAAGGCAATCGAAGTTGACGGTAATTCAGAACATATAACAATTTCCGATTGTAAGATTCACGACATGGGCGTAAATTACACCAAAAATAGTGAAGACTACAACGCTCACGGAATCCTTGTCAGCGCTGAACCGGATGAGCCCATAAAAGATGTTACGATCTCAGGTTGCGAATTATATAACCTTAAACTTGGACAGAGTGAAGCTCTCGTAGTAAACGGAAATGTTGATGGTTTCAAGATAGAAAACAACTACATCCACAACTGCGACAACATCGCTATTGATGCTATCGGTTACGAAAAGGATAAGCATAACGATGATGACAGAGCTCACAACGGAGAAATCTTCAACAATACCGTATGCACAATCTCATCCAGAGATAATGTCGCATATGGCGGCGATATCAGTGCAGGTGGAATCTATGTCGACGGCGGATATGATGTTGAAATTCACGACAACTATATTTCGGATGCCGATATCGGAATCGAAGTATCAGCTGAATGTAAGAAAAAAGTTGTCACCGGCGTAAAAGTATATAACAATGTGCTCGTAAGAAACAACGGATGGGCAGGTATCTGCATAGGTGGATCGGATCCCAAAGATAACGGAGAAGCAAAGGAAAACGAAATTTACAATAACACGGTTTACAATACAGAAGAAGCATGTCTCCGTATCCAGAATGCTCACGATGACTCAAACAAGATTCACAACAATATCTTTATTGCTACAGATTCCGCTGAAGCATATTCGGAAGAATGCGGAAACAACAGTAAGCATAATGTAGTAAAAGACAACAAGTCAAACCAGAAGATGTCTGCAAGCGACAATTCTACATTCAAGCTCAAGGGTGCTTCATCCAATAAGATGTCTGTTGAAATTTCAACTTCAGACGATCTTAGCGGCTATGGTGCTCCTCAGACCAAAGTTAACAACTAACTTTTCCATACATACCTAGAAAAGACGCAGTTACCGAAAGGTAATTGCGCCTTTTTCATTATGTAACACTTATATATTCTATTTCAGTATATCTTCTCCGGTCGCTCCGTAATACCATACTGCTGCATGAAATCTTCAATATCACTCTCATCCTTTACAAGCATGATTTCCTGAAGCTCACCTGTGCGAAGATCTTTAAAACACGCGACCATCTCTCCTGTACAGATGCTGGCTCTGATCACAGGTTTTTGATTCTCTTTGTCATATGTTTTCTGCTCTTTTTTAATCTTTTTTCCAAAAAACATTTGAATCCCCCTCTTCCTATCCATTATACTTCACATATGAGCATTTCGCTCAATTCTACCAATACACTTATTTATTTTTTTCAAAAAGGAATAACATGGACAAGAAAGAACTTATCGATCAGCTTATTTTATTCGGAAAAAGGCGAAATGCCCCGATATCCGCAGATCTCATGGAATGTCTGCTCAGCGTAAGTACGATAAAAGAGATCAAAAAGGGCTCTCTCCTAGCTTCTGTCGGAGATAACACGCAAACTGCCGGAATCGTATTATCGGGAATACTTCGAAGCTACTACATTGATTCAGATGGGAATGACATAACAAGAGGGTTTATGCCCGCTGGATATATGTGCATGGATGAAGGATTTTTTGGATATAAAGAAAGAATCTGGACCATCGAAGCTTTGGAAGATTCCATTGCTATTTTCTTTGAAGTTAAGGCTGTAAGAAATTTTATCAATGAAAATGTTGAATTCAAGAATCTTTGGATAGCACTTTTGGAAAGCACCATTCCTTATAAGTATTACAGAGAAGGCGGATTCCTGATTGAATCAGCCAAAGAAAGATATATGCATTTTAAGGAACTCTATCCGGATGTGGTTGATAGAGTCCCTCAAAAGCATCTTGCTACTTATCTTGGCATTACTCCTGAGTCCTTGAGCAGGATCAAGAACTCACTCAAAAATAAGCAGTAAATTATTCGGATCGTATACTGACTATGCCTTAAAGTCATTCCGCTTCCGAAGCGAATCGAAAAGACGGGATAATTATTGGCGCACGGGGCCGCAACATATACACTTATCTTCTACCAAAAAAGTTATCTGCTCTTCTATTTTGATGGATGGGATGAAGAACATTTATGCATAGGGGTCTTATGCTGTATGTATCAGATTATCGTTGCATTTTTTGTGCTCCAATAATATTCCTGTGTTCTATTCGATTTCCTTTTTCCGATAAAAACTTTACAACAATGCCGCATTGTTTGCATTGACATATGTTAAGATTCAAAGCAATCTCTTATATATGTCCAGCATGCTCTCAATATGATATTTAAGGAGCCACGCCGCATTGTTGTATTCAACGGTACATTTTATTGTCTTTATAAGTCGCGGGAAATACTCTTCCGTCTCTCTGATCATTCTGAAGATTCGCTCACGTCTAAGCCCCCATGACATGGTGGTAAGATTATTGCATCTGTCCATACATTTGATAAGGGCAGCCTTCGGATTCTTTTCAATAGCATCATAATATGCATCAAGAATCTCTTTTCGATTTTCATCTGTTGTATCTTCACATGTAAGAAGTTCTACGATCTTTTTGGTCTCATCATCTACCGGAAGTTCGTCTACGCCTCTTTCGCAATCCTCTACGACATCATGAAGCAGGCACGCCGCAATTATCGCATCATCTTTTATCCCCATCGAAAGCGCATGGCACGCCAGATTAAGAGGATGATAGATATAAGGAACATCCGACTTCTTTCTGGTCTGTCCCTCATGCGCGGCAATTGCATAATCTATTGCTTTCAAAGTATTCTCGAGCTTGAAATTCTTTGCACTGGTCTTTACGAATGTCCTCATATGTTCCCAGTCATAGATTGCTTCTTTTGTTTCCATATTTGATTCTGTATTAGGTTCCATACTCATATTATCAATTTATCTCCTTACATATTGCCGGAGTTGCTTGTATCAATAGGGCTTCCGTTCAGATATGTCGTATTTGCACGATCCTGTATCTGTGCCTGTACCTGCGGTTGAGCCTGCACATCCACTATCTGTGCCATGCTGCTCATAGCGTCAGCCTTTCTGATCTCATAACCGGCGCCGCATACAGGGCAAGATACGTAATACTTTGATGAGAACGGAATAAGCGGGATCCAGTACAATGTAAAAAACTTTCTGTTTCGAAGAATCAATTGCTGATTGTTATTATTGCAATTGTTGCAATGATATACCTTATTGGTATACCCTAGATCCTTCCTGAACGCTTTTGTTCCATAGATAATAAACATTTTTATTCCTCCTTTTTAATAGCAAACGGCTGTCGTTTGCTGCGCCGGATTTTGGCCACTGAAAGTGGCATTTTCATTACAAAATCCGTGCGTATCACTTGATTTATAATAAACGGCAAATTCATTTGCCGTTTATTATAAATCGATAACTATCGTCACAGGTCCGTCGTTAATCGAAGCAACTTTCATATCTGCCCCGAATTCCCCGGTTTTAACGACAAATCCGCGATTTCTGCATTCAGAAACCACCTTTTCATATAGCGGTTTCGACATCTCCGGCCTTCCGGCATCGGAAAATCCCGGTCTTCTGGAACTGCAATCCGCGTAAAGCGTGAATTGGCTGACAATAAGAAGTTCTGCGCCCGCATCTTTAGGATTGACGTTCATTTTGCCGTTCTCATCCTCAAAGATTCGCAGCCCGCATATCTTATCGGCAATCTTTACAGCTTTTTCCTCCGTATCATCTTTATGTACACCAAGGAGTACAAGAAACCCCTGCTCTATTTCTGAAACACACGTCCCATCAATGGTGACAGACGCCGATGTTACTCGCGTTATAACAACTCTCATCTTATTTTTCCTCCCAAATATAATTACTATACCACATTTCGCGAAATTTTCGAATTGTAGTTTTTTATTTTTTGTTAATAAATATTTACATTTCGATAACAATACAATAAAATATCATATATATTAATTTGTAGTGTGGAGGACACTAAAAAATGAGTGAAAGAAAATTTGATCCTATTACAGGACAACCAATTACTGACAATACCCCGACGTCAGCGCCCAACCCCCAGCAGCCTGTTGGGCAGAACAATATGAATCAGCAGCCGGCAGGCAACACATTCAGCCAGCCTGTACCGCCTGCAAACAAACAGCCCGGACAACCTATAGGCAACCAGAACACTAATCTTTTTGGAGAGCCTACAGGTAATAAGCCCGGACAGCCCTTTGGTCAGCCCACAGGAAATCAGCCGGGTCAGCCTTTTGGTAAACCCGCAGGAAATCAGCCCGGTCAGGCACCTTTTGGCCAGCCCGCAGGCAACCAGCCCGGTCAGCCTTTCGGTCAGCCCATGGGAAATCAGCCCGGTCAGCCTTTCGGTCAGCCTATGGGAAATCAGCCCGGTCAGCCACCTTTTGGTCAGCCTGCAGGTAATCAGTTCGGTACATTCCCCGGACAGGCTCCCAAAAAGGGTCTCAGCACAACACAGATCATAATCATCGTTGTTGCTGCTGTAGCACTTATCGCTATTGTAGCGGTATTATTCGGCATGGGTTCAAAGAGTTCCAAAGATGATTATGAACCTGATAAAGAGATCGTAGAGGATGTAGAGCCCGAAGAAGAACCCGAGGAAGAGCCGGAAGAAGAACCCGAGGAAGATGATGATAAAACCTCGAAAGCTGCTCCTGTCAGCGGAGAAACTAACATTTCCAATTTCAGCGTAGACGGCAAACAGTACACTCTTCCCGTTGATATCAACGAGTTCCTTGACAACGGATGGAAGTACAGAGATCCCGAAGATGCAGATGTAAAGATCAATAAAGATCAGACTGAGATCATTTCGATGACATACTCCGGAAAAGGAGATTCAACTGTATCTATGTTTGTGATCAATCATTCAATAGATGCAAGACCCGTTTCCGAATGTATGATCGCCGATGTAAGTATTTCCGATTCATTTGTAAAAAGAACAGGTGCTGAAGTGAAATTCTGCAACGATCAGTTCACATTGCAGAAAACCACTCCCGACGAAGTTAAAGATGTACTCGGAGAACCCAACTCAACATCAACAAGAGACAATACAATAACCTACACATACAGAGGAAGCGACGATGATGAGTTTAACCTCTCAACTGTTTATTCTTTTGAAAATGAAATTTTGACCAGCGTTACTATGCGCAACAAGAAAGCTCCTGAAGATTTTGAGCAGCCCGAAGTAAGCACCGAGACTCCCGAATACCTCAGCTTATACCAGGCTCCTACAAAACTCGGAGACGATATATTATCAGGTAATGTTTCTATCAACGGCGTTGTATATAATGTGCCCGTTCCATATAGTGAATTGGCTAAAAACGGTTGGAAGAACAGAGACAGAATAGATGCTATCCCTTCAAAGCATTCAGCTCTTGTAACTCTTGAAAACGGTAATTATCGTATTTTCGTTGAAGCATTGAATCCTCTTGACAGCGCGGTTACACTTGAAAATTCAATCGTTGTATCTATATCTGCTTCAGGATTCAGCGATGACTTTGATTTCACTCTTCCCGGAGGAATCAAGCGCGGAATGTCAAAGGATGAGCTTGATAAAACACTTAAGGACAAGAAGATTACAGACTATAAATATGAAGAGAAATACAACAACTATGAAATCTTCTTAAATGGCACCGATGAAGATGACTATACCAACAGACAGAGCATCAGAATTGATATTGCCGATAGCAAAAATACTGTTTTTGATATCGACATCGAAAGATACGACTGGTTATTGAAGAAATAATAAAAAACGACCCGGCACAGTTTCTGTGCCGGGTTTTCTTATGATTATTTCATTTTCTTAATACCAGAAGGCATCTTAGGCTGATGCAAAACAAACATACATCTGCTGTCCGCTCCTGCCTGAACTGCCTTGCGCGAAACTTCTTTCAGAACTTTCGCCACAATAACGCTCTCTTTCTTCATTTCAAATACCCTCCTTATTTTAAACGCTATAAGTATTATACGTCTATTTGAAATAAAAAAAGATTGCATGTAAAAATATCGGATTTTCATGTAATTTTTACGTATTGGAATTAATGTCGTTTCCGTACATTACAACAGAAACACTGAACTGATTTCCTTTGTCATCGATCACCATCTCTCCGTCATATCCTTCAACCGCTTGTTTGACCGATGCAAGCCCTATTCCGTGATGTTCCGCGTCATGTTTGGTGGAGAAAAAATTACCGTGTTTATCTCTTCTGTTCTCGGAAATACAACTGTTTTTTATGCAAATATTGAGCATATTCTTTTCAAATCCCATATCAAGTTTGATAAATCTGCCCTTTGGCTGGACTTTCTTACATGCATCGAAGGCATTTTCCAGAAGATTTCCCAAAATAATTACCAGATGTTCGCTCTTAAACGGCATGGAAGCAGGTACAAATACAGATGCCTCAAAGGCTATACCCTCTTTTTGTGCAATGGAATATTTGTAATTAATAAGAGAATCAATGACAATATTTCCGCTGCGCGATATCTCTTCACCCGATTTCCCTACGCCGTCCGCCAGAAGCCTGCCTATATAGTTTGAAGCCTCTTCGCTCTCTCCTGCTTCAACCATTCCCAAAAGGCTCGACAAATGGCTCTTCATATCATGTCTTGTTCTTTTTATCTCAAGATACAGCTGCTCCTGCTCCGCCGCCTGCCTGCTGCAAAGTTCAAGTTGCTGCCCGTACAGCTTATTAAGAGACCGTAGCTCCGCATCTCTGCTCATCCACGTATATACTTCAAAAATTATAAAATTGATCATTAGGAGAAAAATACTCGATATAACTGCAAAGTTATCATACTCACCATGATGTGTTGCGATCAAGAATATCTGATTCATCAAAAAGATACTGATGAGCGGTATAGCCAGAATCATCAAAAAATATTTTAAAGGAATATTCCCGTATCCGGGTCCTTTGCAATACTTAAGTGACAACAAAAACAAAAGAAACATTATCAGCTTTGAAGCAAAGCTTACGGCATCCTGATATGCCACAATATCTATGCCGGCTTTTTCAACCACTATCACAGACCCGACTTCCACCAACATCCATACGGAACAGATCAAAATGGAGAAAAAGCAACTGCTCTTTATCGAAGCCTTTCTGTCAACGATTCCCAAAACGAATATCGACAAGATGTTCAGCGTTATCAGAATCTGCGGCGGTACAATATCTGCAAGATTCGATACCGCTAAAAAAGTAAAGTACATGGCACATACAACGATATGGATGATACCTTCATTTTTCTCACCCAGAAACACATCCATAAATTTCTGAATGATCACTACCTGCAAAAAAGCCAAAAAAACTCCCGAAAAAATTGACACTCCCATCTTATAAGCCCCTTCTTTCCCTTTAATAACCACTATTCAAAATAATAGCATAAAAATACGGGTGCGTTAGCCATATGTAATATTTACGGATTTTCATGTAATTATTTCCTTTCTGTATGATTTCAAAAAATGTGCTATACTACCTTTGCAGTCATGATTTCGCCCCTGCGCATTTATTAACCGGCTTAGTTTTTTACTTGATTTTTTCGGAGGTAGGACATGATAAAAATTGCAATCTGCGACGATGATATAAAGCTTTCAGGAAAACTTGAAACGCTTCTAAACAGCGAATGTCTCGCAAGAGGAATTCGTCCCGAGATCGACGTCTATTACGACGGGACCCCGCTTGCCCGCAACGTCATAAAAGGCGACCGCTACAGCATAATCTTTATGGACATAGAGATGAAGGAACTCGACGGCATAACCACAGCACGTATGATCCGCACGATAGACAGAGATTCTCTTATAATCTATGTTTCAAGCTACGAAAGCTATCTGAAAGAGTTGTTTGAAGTTGAGCCTTTCAGATTTCTTTCCAAACCGATCGATGAAAAAATATTCAAAAAATACTTCTCCCAGGCGCTCAGTAAGATAGATAAGGCCGAAGGGTATTTCCAGTACACCTATAACAGAAAAGTAAAAAAGACATCCATAAACAATATCGTTTACTTCGAGAGCAAAAACCGCGTCATCACGATACACTTTAACGACGGTACAAGCGATATTTTTTACGGCAAACTGAACGATATACAAAAAGAGCTCGAGTGCTCAAGACATTGTTTCTTCAGGATACATCAGTCATACCTCGTAAATTACAAATATGTATGCCGCATGAACTACAGCAGCATGACAATCACCTACGACGGCAAGGAATTCTGCCTCAAGATCAGTGAAAACAGGCAAAAAGAGGTTCGAAAACGCCTTGTCGAAATGGTAGGAAACAACAATTATACCGAATAAGGCACAGGAATATGTAATGGATCATATGGCAACAAAGCTGACAAATTACATCTTAAAAAGAGGAGTCATCGAAGAAAAAGAATATGAAATATACAAGTACGGTTTTCTGTGCTTTCTTGAAGTATTCATGAGCACCGTTACAAGTATATTCATAGCTCTTTTCCTTAAGATGTTGCTCCCCTGTCTCTTCTTCTTTTTGTTGTTTATCCCGATGCGCTCATTCGGAGGCGGACTTCATTTCAGAAACTATTTTGCTTGTTACATAGGCTCATGCCTTGTTCTTACGTTATCGCTCCTTGCGATAAAACACCTCACTCTTCCGCTCACTGCATCACTTATTATATTTATTTTTTTCGCGCTTTTTATTGTTCTTATCGGCCCTGTAGATCATCCGAACAGAGAAGTTGATGCATCCGAGAATTCAACATTTAAAAAAAGAACAAATATAACGATCGCATTTGCAACCGCTATATCTGTCCTTCTTTATATCTTAAAAAATACATCTTATCTCATGCTTGAAGCAATAGTATTTGCATTCCTCGGCATCTCCGCAGCCATCGGAAAGATCGCATACAGATAAAACCGCATCAATAATCACGTATTCTTCTTACAATATTCATATAACTGCCACTGTACCGCTCATATACGTCACTCATGGCTTCTCTGAATTTCTTTTTCTCTTCGGGAGAAAGAGTAATCACCTGCGTGCCGTATGAAACGGCAATCTTTCTGGAACTGGCTTCTCTTTGCTTCCAAAGCTGTCTCTCATATATTGAAGATTCCTTTGCGCACTCTGTTATTATCTTCTGGTCTTCTTCACTGAGTTTATCCCATATAACTTTGGAACAGATCTGCATCTCGGGAACTCTTACATGTTCATCTATTGTATAATATCCGGCTACTCTGTAATGCCTCATAGCCTCATATGAAGGCCAGTTATTCTCAGCTCCGTCGACAATTCCCTGCTCAAAAGCTGAGTAAACTTCCGAATAAACTACCTCAACAGGTGTTGCACCAAGCGCTGACACCATATCAGCCATCATCGTCGATTCCTGCACTCTTATTTTCATTCCTTTGCAGTCCTCAACGCAGGTGATCGGCTTGGTACTGTAGAAATTTCTGGCACCGGCATCGTACCAGGAAAGACCGACAAGATCATAATCTTTTGTCTTTAATAAAAACTCGTCTCCTATTTCCCCTTCCAAAACTCTCCACATATGATCCGAATCATTGTAGAGATAAGGTAAAAGAAGAACGTTCATAAGCTGAATTTTCTCAGCAAGCTGTGAAACCGAAACTCTCGCAAAAGCTATGCCTCCGTACTTCATCTGATTGATGACTTCGGCTTCGCTTCCGAGTTCGGCGTTACATTTTACGATTATCTTTATTCTTCCGTTTGTCTTCTCGTAGACAAGATCCGCAAACCTCTCTCCGCCTAATGTAGTTGGATATCCGGGTGTCTGGTTCTCTGCATACAGGAAAACATATTCGGGAGACGTAGAATTATCTTTTCTGTTATTAAAAAAGAATAAGACAGCAGACATAATCAAAACTATGCATACTATCATCGCCACAATGGGCCATCTTTTTTTCATCAGTCAATGACTCCGTTTCTGTACTCACTGGGGGTCTGCCCCGTCATACGTTTAAAAACTCTCGTAAAATAATTGGCATCCCTGTAGCCTGCTTCCGAACTTATATCTTTAATATTGATAGCAGGATTTGCCAAAAATTCTTTTGCCTTACTGATTCTTAATTCGTTTAAATATACTATAAAACTTTTTCCGAAATTTTGCTTGAAAAGTTTACAGAAATACACATCGGAATATCCCAAAACTCCCGCAACATCCTGGAGTGAAATATCTTCCTTGTAGTGTTCATCTATAAATTTCTTAGCTTCACGCACGATTTCTCCCGACTTTGACTGATCCTTATCTTCAAGATCAAACTCGGATTTAACCGTGTTTTGTTTTTTAATCTCAACGTCTTTGACATCTTCTTTGTTTTTGTCCGCGATAGAAAATGCCTCTTCCAAAACATTTATAAGCTCTTCATCTGCACCGGGCTTAAGCAAATAATCCAGTGCTTTTACTTCTATTGCCTTCTTGGCATAACTAAACTCATCGAAAGCCGTAAGGAAAATGATGCTGCATCTTTCATCAAAAGTCCTGATCTCTTCTGCGGCATCCAATCCGCTCTTTCCGGGCATTGAGATATCAAGAAGTGCAATCTGACAATCATTCTTCTTAAACTCTTCCACGGCTTCTACTCCGTTTGTTGCCAAAAAAACCTCTATCTGATCTTTAAAAAATACATTTAATTTTTTTGATATAACCTGTCTCTCTATAGGCTCATCATCAGCAATCAGTACTCTGTACATCTTGTCATTCTCCTCGAGTATATAAATCATCTCCGGCACGGTAAGGAAGAATAATAGTAATTGTTGTACCTACGCTTTCCAAACTGTCGATTTTCATATCGGCATCCGCGTACATAGCCTTTATTCTTCTAAAAATATTACCCATGCCGATACCAACTGTATCAGATTTTTTTCCGCCCAAACTCTCTCTTATCTCTTCAAGAACTTTTTCCTTGATTCCTATTCCGGTGTCATTGATGGATATCTGTAATCTATCCCCTGTTTTACATACTTCTACCGATACCGCTCCACCCTCTACTTTAGGAGAAATACCGTGAATAATACAGTTCTCAATTATAGGCTGCAGCGTAAAAGTCGGAACCATTACGTTGTCCGCATTGACCTTACAATCAACCGTATACGTCACTCTGTCTCCAAAACGCATCTTCTGCAAATACATATAATCGGCAGCAACTTTGAGCTCCTGAGAAAGAAGCACCTCCTTCTCCTGATGCTTTAAGTTGTATCTGAACAAAGAACTGAGGGCAGCGATCATCTGTTCCGTAGTCGTTGCTCCCTCAAGATTTGCCATACCGCCTATAACATTAAGCGTATTAAAAAGAAAATGCGGGTTGATCTGATTCTTAAGAAGCTCAAGATTCATTGCATCAAGCTGTTTCTCCGCTTCAAGCGTCTCAACTTCTTTGGCGTGAAGCTTATCAAGAGCATCTTTTCTTTCCTCTAAAGCACCTATGTACTCACCTGTGGCATATTTCATCTTGTTAAATGCCTGGATAAGTTCACCGAGCTCATCCTTGCTGTTCGAATCGATATCATCTATATAAAAGTCATTCGCCGCGATCCTTCTCGAAGCATTTGCAAGCTTAAGCACAGGTTCGGTAATAGATTTATTCATCATTCTTGATATTTCCAGAACCGTTGAAAACAGTACTATCCCCATTATTACCGCAACAATCGGAACCGCAAAAACTTTTGGTATAAGTTTATTATACTTAGCGTTACCGTCTTTAAGAGTAAGATCTATAAAGCGCTGAGCATATGTATGCATATAATTTTGCATATTGTAAACAGCATAAAGCCTGCTTACGTATTCGCTTCTGGGAAGGTCCTTCGTAAGCACATCGTCTCTGTAGCCGCAATAAACCTCATAGCATGACTGAAGTGAAAAAAGCTGTGCATATCTGTTCTCACCAAGTCTCGAATAATCAAGCGGAATTGCATAGATGGTTGACTGCGTCTGCGACATCGCCTGTTTAAGCGCATCTTCATTTTCCGTGGTAGCGCTGTTTATAAGTTGGTCAAACAGTTCCTTTTCCTTGTCTATGACAGTAATTATCTCACCGCATCTGGAATTGTCTTCCATAATGTCATTTACATCGATCATAAACAATCTGATCAAAATCGCATCAAAAAAGACCGCGACCAAAATCGTGAAAAAAACGCTTCCCGTGAAAAGTGATATTTTGTTTTTAATTGTGATCGTGTACCAAAAGTTTTTTAAATTTCTCATTTTTTATAAAGATAGCAGCGTTATAGTTACTTTCGAAAGTATTATAGCGCTGCCATCACTAAATTTCTATTGTCTTTTAGTTACGTATCTTTTTGCAAAGATATTCATAGAACTCATCTTTTTCATCACCGAGAATACGATTGGTCAACATATATCCGTGGGTTCTGTCCGACATAACAACTATCATGTTGGACTGCTTGATCGCATTGTTGATCTTGCTCCACTTAATGTCTTCCTGTTTCCCTTCACTGCTCACATGTACGCCTGAATCATCGAACAAGAGCTCGACTCTTCCAGGCAAAGTCTCAAGCTGTTTGATACTTCTAAGATAAACAGCAAGCGGCTGAAACACCGGAAATAGCATACATGCCAATATAAGCAATGTTCTGATAAAAGCACCTGATGTTCCCCAAAACCTTATTGTCATCATGATCATTGCCACGGAAAATACTACATTTATCACGCCCAAAAACGATCTGTACGTACGCAGCATTGAAATAAACCATAAATCCTTAGGTTTTACATCAGATATGTAACGATACTCCATAAACACACATCCTTATTTACTTCCAAGAAGATTAGGTAAGAACATACTAATCTCAGGTACAAATGTAAGAAGGAGAAGTACGATGATCATGCAAAGGTAGAAAGGAAGTGTTGCCTTTACTACTTTCTCCATCTTAACCTTACCAACAGCAGAACCGATGAAAAGAACGGCTCCAACAGGAGGTGTCAAAAGTCCGATACCACAGTTGAGGATGATCATGATACCAAACTGGATTGGACTGATTCCTATAGACTGTGCAATAGGAAGAAGGATAGGTGTTGCTATCAGGATGATAGGAGCCATATCCATGATACATCCAAGTACAAGAAGTATCAAATCGATCAAAAGTGCAATGATGATCGGGTTCTGTGTGATACCGATGATCCAGTTTGCAGCAAGATCCGGAACGTGAAGTGTTGTAAGGCAATATCCGAATACACTTGATGTAGCGATAAGGATAAGCACGATTGAAAGTGTATCGATACAGCTCTCAAGAGTCTTCCAAACGCCCTTAAGATCAAGTCCCTTGTAAATGAAAACGCTTACAAGCAAGCTGTAAATAACAGCCACAGCAGCTGACTCAGTAGCTGTAAACACACCGCCTACAACACCGAATACTACAATAACTACTGCAGCGAGTGCCCAGAAAGATGTTAAAAACTGTTTACCAAAAGTTACAATGCTAAACTTATCTCCCTTGGGATAATGTCTCTTCTTAGAGATGATATATGATCCAACCATGAGTGAGATTGCAAGAAGCGCTCCGGGAATATATCCAGCAAGGAATAAGCTTCCTACGGAAATTCCACCTGCACTCATGGCATAAATTACCATGTTATGACTGGGAGGAACAAGGAGTCCTTCACATGAAGATGTGATTGTTACCGCTGTTGAGAAGTCATCATCATATCCCTCTTCTACCATCATAGGGATAAGAATACTTCCGAGTGAAGCGGTATCAGCTGCAGCTGATCCTGAAATTCCACCAAAGAAATATGAAGCTACGATGTTAACCATCGCCATACCACCTGTCATCCAACCTACACAAGCGTTGGCCAAAGCGATAAGCTTCTCAGAAATACCACCGGATCCCATGATACAACCCATTGTGATGAAGAACGGTACCGCCATCAAACTGAATGAATTGATTCCCTTAACCATATGCTGGCATATAGTTGTGAGCGGGAGTCCCTGATACATCAAACAAAACATTGAAGATAATGCAACTGCGTAAGCTATCTGAAATCTCAGCATGATCATTACAAGAAAGCTTACAAGCAATACTGCAATAGCTGTTCCATTTACTGCCATTACTTATTCTCCTCCTTTAATACCATGCGTTTAATATCGTTATAGATAGCCTCAATTTCAAAAATGAGCATTGCTATTCCTGCTACAGGAATAGGGAAATATAACCAGAATCTTGAAAGCCAAGGCATACTAACATAAAATCCCTTGCCGCCGATTCCCTGTGCGTATGACATTCCTACTACGATCATAACTACAGCAAGAACTGTTACGCAAATGTCATTTAATAAATCAAGCACTTTAATAAGACCTGTTGGCAAATATGAATCCAATGCTGTCATTCTTATATGAGCGCCACGTCTTATAGCCAAAGCTGCTGAAATAACAGCCATGTAAACCATAAGTGTAAGTACTACCTCCTCACTCCATGACGGATCCGGAATGAAAGATACATATCTTCCGGCAACAGCCATTGATGTGATAAGGATATCTGCAATAAGCAAAAGTTTACAGATAAAGAGCATGAGTTTATATGTTATGTCATATAAAGGCTTGCACTTATCCACCGTTTTAAAAAAGCCTTCCATAATTCCTCTTTTCTTCTAATAAGGCACAGGAAGGGAATCCCTCCCTGTGCCGCGTTATTTTAAAGTTACTACTACGGGTCAAAAATTACTGCATGTCAAGAATCTGCTGATAAAGCTCTTCCTTACCCTTAATATTCTCTTCAACAACTTTCTTTACAGCATCCTGCCAAGGTGTGATATCCTCAACATCGATGATGTGAGCACCGCTTGACTTGAGCTCTGCAAGAACTTCGTCCTCTTTCTGCTGAGAGATCTCCTGGTTGTACTCAGCTGCTGCCTTACCTGCATCTGTAAGGATCTGCTGCTGCTCAGGTGTAAGACCATCCCAAGCTTCATTTGTGATGATAACTTCGAATGCTCCGAGTGTATGTCCGTCAAGGATCATGTAAGGAGCAACTTCATCAAAAGCATTTGACTTGTAGTTAGCTATAGGCTGCTCAGCACCGTCTACCACACCGGTCTGAAGAGCACCGTAGAGCTCTGTGAAGCTTACAACTGTAGGTGAAGCACCAAGACCTTCAACAAGACCGTTCATAACAGGGTCGTTAGAAACACGAAGCTTCATTCCCTTTAATGAATCAATGTCTTTGATCTCTTTTGCTGTGAAGAAATGACGGAAACCTTCCTCACCATAGAAAAGTCCTCTAACGCCACTTGCCTGAGGCTCAACAAGGAATTCCTGTGCAAGATCTGACTTAGCAAAGTTCCAATAATGCTCACGGCTTACGAATGTGTAAGGAAGTGAAAGGAGCTTTGATGACTCTCCGCCGTAACTTGTAAGTGAGAATGCGGAAATTCTTGCAAGCTGAATTGTTCCACCTTTACCCATCATTGTGTCAAGTACGTCGTTCTCTGCACCAAGAACCTGGTTGGGCTGAAGATCGATAATGATTGAGTTGTTTGATCTCTTCTCAACTTCCTCTTTGAAACGCTGATCTGTCATACCAACGATAGTGTCCAAAGGGTTAACCTCAGCCATTACAAGAGTAATTGCATCAGCTGCAGGCTGTGTTGCGTTTGCTGTATCTGCTGACGCATCAGCTGCAGGTGTTGCAGGTGCTGCAGGTGCCTGAGCAGGTGCCTCGGGTGCTGATACACCACAAGCTGTCATTGATACAACTGTAACTACAGTTAAAAGTGTCGAAATAAGTTTCTTCTTCATTTATGACCTCCCTAATAATAAAAAAAATAATGACATAGTCTGTTCGACAATGTCATTATAATTTATTCCACATTTAATAAAAAGCGGACATTTTTAATATTAAATAGCACATTTTTTCCATTAAGACCATCCGTCAAAATCTGCGGCTGAAAAAACAGGTGCACGGTTGGTAAGAGCATCGCTGAGCTCCTCTGTGGCGGGACCGAGATTCAATTCTTCTACTGGTGATGCCTGTACGGAATGCTCCTCATACTGCTCATATGCAGGCTCATTATTAGCATCCTGTGCATATGTATCCTGCGCATACGAATCCTGTGTATATGAATCCTGCGCATACGAATCCTGTGTATATGAATCCTGTCCGTATGTCTGCTGCTCCTGGTAATACTGAGGCTGTGCAGGCTGATTGTTTACGGGCTGGTTGTTAACAGGCTGATTATTAACAGTTTGTGCGTATGCACCCTGTCTGTATGTCTGCTGCTCCTGGAAAAACTGAGGCTGTGCAGACTGATTGTTCATAGCCTGATTGTTAACAGACTGTGCATATGGATTCTGTCCGTATGTCTGCTGTCCCTGGAAGTACTGAGGCTGTGCAGACTGGCCGTTCATAGCCTGATTGTTAACAGGCTGTGCATATGGATTCTGTCCGTATGTCTGCTGTCCCTGGAAGTACTGAGGCTGTGCAGACTGACCGTTCATAGGCTGACCGTATGCAGGCTGCTGTCCGTATGCAGGCTGCTGTCCGTATACAGGCTGCTGTCCGTATGCAGGCTGTGCTCCCGTAAACAAAGGCTGCTGAGCTTTATTTGCATTAATTGCTTCTTCTGCGGTAACACCGGGCATAAGAGGCATATCATTTGCAGACATTCTCTTAACAAGCTTGATCGCATTGACAACCATAAAGATTTCAAGTGCGATGAACAGAATTATTGTGAGTGCAGAACCTGCTGAAAGGCAGAAATCATACATTCCGTGAAGTCCTACGGGAATCCAGAATGCCTTTCTCAAATTCGCCTTCATCTTCTGTACGTTTCCTCTGAGCTCATATCCCTTGGCAATACCGTAATAGATTCCCATGAAGATACCGAAAATGCAATGTCCGGGAACAGAAAGTATTCCTCTTACAACCGCAACGGAAAGAACTCTGAAATTAAATACATACAAAACATTTTCAACTGCGGCGAAGCCCAATGTTGAACATACGGAATATACAACTCCGTCAAACGCAAAGTTAAATTCTTTGTTTTTCCATGTAGCGAGTTTGAGCATTACATATTTTCCCAACTCCTCCGAGCAGGCTACAACAAGAAAATACTCAAGTGCAAGTGCGATGATATTGTACTCCATATCGACACCGAATATCAGCGATAAAACATATCCTCCGATGCCTTCCAATATAACTGCGGTTGCGGTAGAGACCATTCCCAAAAAGAATACCAATGCCATAAGTCCGATAGGCTCTTTCTCGATCTTGTCAGCCTTGTAAATAATAGTCAGCAAAACAGCTGCAGGCAATATAGCCAAAATTGCCAATAAAGTATCCATAACTAAATTTCCCCTTCTTCTCCCAAAAATTATTTGAGGTTAAAATAAAATTTATATTTCTGTAAAGATATTATATTTGCAACTGTTTGTCAACTAAAATTCGTACTTTTTTTCTGGATTTTTTTGTCTTTATATTTCTTCAACATAATTAACAAATTCAAGCTCGTTTAAAAAGTCAAGAACTTCCTTGTGTGACCTCTTTTTCTCAAAATCAATGTCGACCAAAATAGCTGCATCCGACGACTGGAGCGTCTTTTCTTTACTTTTCGTCATACTGCTTATCTTGCAATGCTCATCGGTAAGGGCTTTGGTGAGCTTTGAAACACCTCTGTTCTTATTTACCTCAACATAGATGCTCATAAACTTACTGTTATCCTCTACTCTCTGACTGAAATGCATCAGTATAACATTGGCGATCATCACAAGTAAGAAGCATGTAAAACCTATTATAATATATCCTCCGCCGATTGCCATACCCATACAGGAAGTAACCCACAGGGAAGCCGCGGTTGTAAGACCTTTAATCTGCTGACGCCCTGTAACAAGTATCGTTCCTGCACCAAGGAAGCCGATACCGCTGACTACGCCTGCGGGTATACGGCTTACATCGGCGCTGAGACCCGGAAGTTGCGCAAGATATACATTCAGAGCCGTCGCCACAGCAGAGCCGAGGCTCACAAGCGCAAATGTCTTTATTCCGGCATTATGTCTTTTCAGTATTCTCTCCCATCCTATAATGCATCCGAAAAGCATCGCGATAACAAGCCTTATCGAGACCGCAATATCATTTGTACTTTCCAGAAAAGTTATAGCATGTTCAATATTCATATCACTGTTCCCTCTCAAATATTAAAGTGCATACAATGTGTTGTTCTCGAAGTTAAGGAAAACTTCGTCACCGACATTATATATCTTCTTATTCTTAGGATTATACTCCTGAATCTTAACAAGGGCATCTCCGACAGCAACGTGATAGTCCTGATATGCGCCCATAAAGCAGGAATATTTAACGATTCCTTTAAGTTCTCCCGAATCTGAGAGTGTTGCACCCTCGGGTCTTAATACAACATTGCACTCGGCACCTATGTCCATGCTTCCGGTTGCGCATTTGATCTCTGTTTTTTCAACTTCAACCGTATCCTGAGCCGAAACTTTTCCCTTAAGAAAGTTTGCCTCACCGATAAAATCTGCAACAAACTTATTGTTCGGATAATAATATGCTTCCTGAGGAGTTGAGATCTGCTCTACGATACCACCGTTCATAATGATAACCTGATCGGAAATAGCCATAGCCTCACTCTGATCGTGTGTTACATATACCGCTGTGATTCCGGCTTCCTGCTGAATTCTTCTGATCTCTGTTCTCATTGACACTCTGAGCTTGGCGTCAAGATTCGAGAGCGGTTCATCAAACAAAAGAACTCCGGGCTCTATTACAAGTGCTCTTGCAAGAGCAACTCTCTGCTGCTGACCACCTGAAAGCTGGTTTGTCATACGGTTTTCCATTCCCTCAAGACCTACGAGTCCGAGAATATCCGTAACTTTCTGCTTGATAACATCCGCAGGCATCTTTCTGAGCCTAAGTCCATATGCCACATTATCAAAGATATTGTAGTGAGGAAGAAGCGCATAGCTCTGGAATACCATAGCCGTATCTCTCTTATTGGGCGTAAGTGCATTGATCGCTTCGTCGCCCAGATATATCTCACCTTCGTCAGGGCTCTCAAATCCTGCTATCATACGAAGTGTTGTTGTCTTTCCGCATCCCGAAGGTCCCAAAAGTGTAACAAAACTTCCGGGCTCTATTACTATATTTGCATCCTTTACAGCATAAAAATCTTTTCCTGTCTTGGGATCTTTATAAATTTTTGAAATGTGTTCCAAACGAACACCCTTTTTCTCTTTTGCCATAGTTTTTTCTCCATCAATCCTTAATTTGCACCTTGCGGCTTGTTCCGAAGTATTTCATCAATATGTTCATGATAAGCACCGAGCTGTATGTAATCAGGATCAGTATAGATGCGAATGCGCAAGCGATTCCGTAGGAACCCTTCTCCGCAAATTCGTTGATCTGAACCGTGATCAGCAGATACGACGGTGTAACAAGAAGAATGATCGCACTGATCGCTGTAATGCTTCGAACAAATGATGTAACAAAACCGCTTAAGAAGCTATCTTTTATAAGAGGCAGTGTTACAGTCATAAACACCTTGAAGCTGTCGGCTCCCATGTCATAAGCCGATTCCTCAATGCTCTTATCAATCTGTCTCAGAGCAGAGATACCGCTTCGTGTACCTGTCGGAAGGCTTCGAACGATAAATACGATAACAAGGATTGCTCCTGTTCCGTAAAGTCCCTGAAGCACGCCGCTTCCAAAGAGACCGCCCGAGAAACCTCTGATATATCCGATACCAAGAACCGTTCCGGGAACAGCCATGGCAAGCATCGAAACTGCTTCAATAAAGCCTTTTGCCTTAAACTTCTTCTTTACAACAAGATAAGAAATTATCATCGAAAGAAGTGCCGTTATAGGCGCCGAAATAAGTGAAAGAATAAAACTGTCCTTAAACGCTTTGAATCCTTTGTACTTGGTAAACACCTGACCGAACCACTTAAATGTAAGATGGAAATCATAGCCCCATGTGCGGAACATAGCTCCGAATGGAACGCATATATACATAAGTACAACAAAGCTTGCCAGTGCCGAGCACAAAATTGTAAGAGGTACGGTAACGCTCTTGTCGGTAATGAGCATACGCTCTCTCGATGCCTTACCTGACAAAGTCGCTGTACTCTTAGCCTCCAGATAGTACTTCTGTACTACAAACATAAGAAGCGTGATTCCAAGAAGAACAACCGCCATCGCAGCTGCGCCTTCCTTGTCGTATGCTCCCGTTATCTGGAGATATATGGTTGTTGCAAGAGTATCATATGATCCTCCTATGATCATCGGGTTTGCAAAATCTGCGATAGACTCAATGAATGTTACGAGAAATGCATTTCCGAGACCGGGAAGTATCAATGGTAATGTCACAGTCATAAATACTTTGGAACGTGAAGCGCCCATATCTCTTGCCGCCTCTTCCAAAGAGGGATCGATATTCTTAAGAAGTCCCTTGAGCATCATATAGCACACAGGGAAGAATGTGAGCGTCTGAACTATGGCTATTCCCCAGAAGCCATATACGCTGTTGTCGTAAATCTTAAGCAAAAAACGTGTGATGATTCCGGCTTTTCCGAAAAGCATGATCATCGACAACGAAAGAACAAACGGAGGTGAAACTACAGGCAGCATCGAAACGACCTTAAAAAGCCCCTCCATAAATTTTGTTCTGAGCTTAACATACACTTCGACATACGCAAACAAAAGACCTATGAACGCCGAAGCTATACCTACCAAAAATCCTACTTTTAATGTATTTGTTATGGCTCTTCTGAAGTTTGCAAGCTCCATAACTCTCTTGAATGTATCAAGAGTAAATCCCGAATCCGATAAAAAACTGTCTACCAGCAATATTGCCAGTGGATACAGTATGAAAATCGTTAAAAAGACAATCAAAAGCACAATGGTCGTCACCATTACCGGATCTGCCAGAAGCTTTTTTCTGTCAAGGCTGGCACTTTGACTTTTTGCCATTTTCCAAATCCTCCTTGCCTGATATGTGGTCCCCTCTTATAGAAATCGGGCGGATGATTTCTAGCGCATCCGCCCGAAGTGAACTTTCCTGAATTATTCTGTCTGGAAACGATCGTCTGCTGCGCTTCCGAGTGCATTCATAACTTCCTCAATATACTTGGATGTATTTTCCTTGGCATCCTCGAAGTCGTATTTCATTACGTTCTCGGGATCAAGACCAAACTGTGCAGCAACTTCAGGCTGCTTAGCATTGTCAATAACGAGGAACTGATATGAACCGTTCTGAGCTGCAAGCTCTACGCAATCAGGGCTGAGTGCGTACTCGATCCAAAGCTTAGCTGCGTTTGGATGCTTACATCCCTTGAAAATAGCTGTTGCTCCTACTTCGAAAGAAGTTCCTGTTGAAGGAATTATAAGAGAAACATTGCCGTATCCGTTATCAACGATCTGTGTGATTCCATCGTGAAGGAATCCGATACCTACAACGCACTCACCTGTTCCAACGTTCTTAGAAGGGCCTGAACCTGACTTTGTATATACTTCGATATTCTTATCGAGATCTACAAGATACTGAATACCTTCGTCATGGCCGTACTTCTGGATCATTGTATTGATAACAAGCTTAGCTGTTCCTGCTGTGTTGTAGTTTGAAAGCCACACAAGACCTTTATACTTAGGGTCAAGAAGATCCTTCCAATCCTTAGGAGCCTCAACTCCCATACGTGAAAGCTCATCCTCATTTACCATAAATCCGAGGATTCCTTTATATATTCCATACCAATAGCCATCGGCATCGCGATACATATCGCTCATAAGATGGCTTGCGTTCTGTGCTTCATAAGCTTCAAGAAGTCCCTCACCTGCTGCCACATTATAAGGGTCTGTTGTTCCGCCGAACCAAACATCGCCTGAAGGATTTCCTTTCTCTTCTTCGATCTTACTCTGAACCTCACCTGTTGAAAGACGCTGATACTGAACTTTAACCCCATAAAGTTTCTCAAAGTTCTCACAAGCTGCTGCCAGATATTCCTCTTCGCATGAACCGTAAACTACAAGCTCGCCTTCTGCCTTAGCTGCTTCAATAAGTTCATCGAGACCTGCTGTAGCGTTATCTGTATTTCCGCCCTCTGCAGGAGCCTCTGTTTTTTCCTGTTCTTTGGATGTTTCCTGTGTATCGGGTGTTTTTGACGCACAGCCTATAAGACTAAGTGTCATAATTCCCGCCAATACCAATGCAACTTTATTTCTCATAAATCCCTTCTCCTTTCAGTTGGTACTTGTTGATTTTATGATACTTAGTTGCACATTTTTGAAATACCCATTTTTCTGTTTTGTTATCCGAATTTCTGAACTAGTAGAAATTTTATTTCAAAAATTCAGATGGCGAAGCGTCCGTATACCGCTTAAATACTGCATTGAAGTGCTTATAATCGGTAAATCCCGTCATATCCGAAACTTCATATACCTTGTACTTGCCGGTCTCAAGAAGCTTTACCGCCTGCCTTACCCTGTATTTATTAAGAAAATCAAGATAGGTAAGCCCCGTAGCTTCTTTGAACTTCCTCGATAAATAACTCGCCGATATGCCAAGCTCTTCGGAAAAGCCCTCAATGCTTATCTTTTCCGCATAGAATTTCTTCGTCTTTTCAATGATCTGCTGTACATACTCGTTATCCTTGCCCGACTTTATATAAATCTTGTCTATATCGTCAAACAAAGACTTCTTCTCTTCGTACTGCTTTATCATCTTCTCTTTTTCAATTTCCGAAATAACCTTCTCTATACTCTTTTTTACCTCTTCCTCGGAAGCGGGCTTCATAAGATAGGCTGACACATCCAGATCTATCGCCTTTTTTGCATAGTCAAAATCCGCATAGCTCGTAAGTATTACCGACTTAAAATCGCAATACGCTCCCTCTTTTGCCTTCCTTATCATCTCAATGCCGTCCATTCCGGGCATCATAATGTCCACAAGGATGATATCAGGGCGCAGCTCACTTATCTTGGCTATCCCCTCTTCTCCGCTTGCAGCTTCGCCCACAATGGTGCATCCCATAGAAGTCCAGTCCATGGTGTACGCTATACCTTTTCTTATGATATCTTCATCTTCAACTATTATTACCCTGTACATCTTTACCCCTTTTTCTTAGGAATTGTTATCCTGATAAGCGTACCTTCGCCTTTTTTGCCCATAATATCAAGCTTTGCGCTTCCGTTATACATAAGGTTTATCCTGCGGTTGATATTGTACAATCCGTAGTGCGACGACTTATTTGCAGGCTCATTGAGATTCGCCTTGATCTCATTCAAAAGAGCTTCATCCATTCCCGCTCCGTCATCATCACATATAAATATAAGTTGCCCCGTAAGCAGATAACCTTTTATTTTCACATTGAGCTTCTCTCTTCCTGCAAATCCGTATTTCACCGAATTTTCCAAAAGAGGCTGCAAAAGAAGCTTAGGAATAAGGCAGTCCATAATATCTTCCGATACATCTATGCTGTACGAAAATCTCTTATTGAACCTTATCTGCAAAATGTTCAGATAGTACTGAAGATTATCGAGATCTTCCCTTACCGTAACTTCTTCCCTTATCTCTCTTATGCTGTATCTAAGAAGCCCCGACAAAGACACAATCATCTTATCTGCTGCCTTCTCGTCTATCTTTGCCATGAATCTTATATTATCGAGAGTATTAAAAAGAAAATGCGGATTGAACTGACTCTCCAGCTGTTTAACCTGAAAGAACGCCGCGTTGTGCTCAAGTTCCTTGTTCTGCTCAATCTGGTTCTTGAGGCCTCCGAGCATTTCATTAAAGTCATTTCCGATTATCTGAAATTCCTTACTGCTGCTTATATTAAGAGAGACGTCAAGATTCCCCTTCTGAACTTCTTCAAAGGCATCCGCCATCTTCTTTATATCCTTTGTAAGCCTCTCTGAGCTTATCTCCGTACTTTTTACCGTGATGATAGATATCGCCGTAAATATGACCACTATGACCGCGGCAAGCATTATTACTATCCTGATGCTGCCCGTAACATCATTGACCGTATATACTCTTAGGTTCTTCCCCGGAATATCTGTCATATAACTGTAATACGTAGTTGTTCCGGATCTTATATACCCGGTCTTTGCAAAAAGCTCATCGCGAATCTGCCCGAAGCTGTCTCTTAATCCCTTCGTATTACTTGCATATATCCAGCCGTTCTTATCCGTGACAAATACATATCTTCCCTTGTCTCCTACAGCCGAGCTTATAACTTCACCGGGAATTATATATACGATTGCCCTAAAGAGCTTATCGTTTTGATATATGCCCTTTGTAACGCACAGATTTCCCTCGTACAGGACAACGCTTGTTATACCCTCATTGTCACGAATTTTCCTCCATACACCCCAATTCAGGTACTCTTGCCCCGTTATGAAAACAGGTGCATAGTCCTTACTTGAAAAAATCACCGATCCGTCCGAAGACAGAAGCACATAGTTGCCTATATCACCGTATTCGGCGGTCTTTTCGTAAATAATGGGATATATGTCGTCCGCCTCTATCGAAAGTCCTTCTCTTGCCACTATCTGCGCAGTCTCATCGACCATACTTATATAATTGTCCATGATGCCGCTCAGTTTTTCGCTTATCTCGGTATTGTCCTTCCTGTTTCCCGCAACCATGAACATGTTCCACAAAAAGACAAACATGACAAGGAGTATCGCCGCTATCGACGCAACGGGCAAAAGAGCAAAGCGCATGAATATTCTCTTTATGTTCTCATGGAAGGATCTGACTTCTTTACCCATCAATTCCCTCCTCATAAATATCCTTAAACTTTGCTATCCATTTATCCTTATTTTCCGTAACAGTCTTTTTATCTACAGTGATGTTGTTTATATCGTTCTTTGGAAGTACAAGACCTGAAGCTTCAACGTCAATTCTGACAGAGCGCCTTCCGAGAGTCTGCGCTATATATATCTGGGTGTTCCTGTCAGTCATAAAGTCAACAAACTTCTTGCATTTATCGATCTTTTTGGAATTCTTGTTTATATATATGCCGTCGGGAGTCGATACCACCCCTTCATCCATATATATGATGCTCACATGCTTATCGCTTTTTAGCATGGTGACAGCCGCTTCTTCAAAGGTAAGCCCAACAGCGTATCTTCCGTTTGCAACGCCTTCATATACCATTGATGAACTGTCAAGAAGATTGCCGCTAAGGCTCTTTGTAAACTTGCCGACATAGTCCCAGCCTTTTTCGGGATCGCCGCCACCCATTGCATAGAGCATGTTTACAAGGTGCTCAAAAGAAGACGATGATTTCGCAGGATTGGCAAACGCTATTTTTCCCACAAGATCACTGTCAAGAAGATCCGCGTACCCCTTTATCTTTTTGCCGCCGATCATATCGTTGTTTATGATAATGACACTTGGCACATCGGAAAAGAACGTGCACGCTATATCACTAGCCTTATATTCATCTTTAAAATACTTTTCGTTTGGAGTTTCATATTGATAAAAAAGGTCGCTGAAAGGACCCACGGTAAGGACGGAACCGCCCCACATTATATCGACATCATCATCTTCCGCCACCTTGTCAATGGCATCCGCCGTTCCGCACTCTATCATCCTGACCTCTATCCCAGTCGAGTTCTCAAACTCATGAATAAGAGGCTTGATAAAGCCATTTGGGTGAGGCGATACCACAACTATGGAAGATGTATCTTCCTCTTTATCTTTGCATCCGATAAGACAGCCTGCTGCCAAAGCTGCTATTATAAGTGTTACTCCCCATCTCTTCATTTCAGACACACCCCGTCAGCCGGGCATATTTCCTCTATATTTTCCCCGTTCTTGCCATTTCCATAAACTCAGCCTTTGACACGGCGGGTGATAGATAATCGCCCAGTATGTAATCTGCATAGATATCTTTTATCTTATCATAGTATTCGAAAGAATCCACATCGGTAACGATCACAGTCTTATTTATCTGCTTAAGCATATCCATCCTGTTCTTAAGTATTATGCTGCGCTTCGCTCCGCCTGCATTTTCCATAAAATTCTTTATATTTACAACAACACCGTTAAAGCCACTGAGCACATCGTACCTCACGCCCATGGAATCGCTGTTGTAACTTCCCATAAATATCTTTACTCTGTCTTCACGAAGTCTTTCTATTATGTAGCTGACAGAATCCGTCTCGACATAAAGTACATTGTCATTTATATCTATCGCTATTCTGGACAGATCTACATTGTACTGCTTGGCGTATTCTCTTATAACGCCGACAAATTCCTTGCTTATTATCTCCGACGAAACAGTATGTACCAGAATAAAGTTGATGCAGCCGCTGTTTTCCTCAAAAAGCTCACCTGCAAACTTAAATATCGAACCGATCATCCTGTTTTCGATCTCTTCCGTAAATCCCGCTTTCTCCGCAACACTCATGAACTCATCAAAAGAAACCTCTCCGAGCACAGAGTCATTCAAGTACAAAAGAGCCTCCGCACCGCAGATATTTGTTCCCGTCTTGTCAAAAAGCGGTCTGTATTTGACATTGAAATAATTCTTGTTCATTCCTCTCGCAATAGCTTTTTCAACATCAATTTTTCTCAAAAGGAAATCAAGGTCGTGTCCGATAAGAATGTTTTTGCTCTCATTCTCAATATATGCCTCCGAGAGCATAAGAATATCCTCTTCACTCACGAACATATCCGGAACGCCCGCACAAAGCATGACAGCGTTAATATTGACCATATTGTCGTCAAGTTTCCAGCTCTTATCGAACCTGTCCCTAATGGCATATGCAAGCTTATTGCTCTCATTCTCCGTCGCATCAACGCAAAGAATATAGAAGCAGGCGACACCGCTGATATAAACATCATATTTTTCTGCAACTTCAAAAAGATACTTGGATATCTGCTTTATGATCGCGTCAAAGCCCGCATATCCCGTAATGTTAATATATGCTTCCGCATTCTCTATTCGCACGCATATCGTCCTGAAACTTCTGTTTAAGGCAATATAATTCTTTATATCCTGAAGAAGCGCCGTTCTGTTCAAAAGACCCGTTCCCGTATCTATTCTGTCGTCATCTTTTTCAAGAATGATCATGATTCCCATAAGTCCTATGGACTCGAGCATGATCTCACAGGTGATTGTGGGGAAAAGAAGCTGGATAATAACACCGACTATCGCAAGGGACAAAAAGTAGACCATAGCTCCCTTTTTGAGGTGATTTATATACTTCCAGTATCTTGCAAGTAAAAGTACGCAAAGAATGAAATAAAAGGCACTTAATATATACGCGGCATACACTACCGGTCCTCTGTGGAATACAAGATCGGAATCCGCCGTAAAGCCAAGTCTCGTCATGGGATTGGAAAAAAGAACCAGCTCAACAATACCCATCGGAATCGCAAAGAAAATTCTCATATCTCTTGAGAAAATGTGATATATTCCGCAGACGATGATAATGTAATACAAAAGAATCGGCATCATAAGGAAATGAGTCGCGTAATATATATATTTGCTCAGGTAACAGACCACGAACTTAAATGCATAAGGGTGGTCGTAGTTATAAGCATAATTTGACGCGATTCCTGTACAGGAGTCGATGAAGACAATCAAAAGGAGCGTGATCAGCAAGCGATTCTTAATGTTTCTCTTTTTCCTGATCACTATCGCGCAAAAGATACATGTTAAGCTGATTATGAATGACGCCACACTGAAAGTGAGACTGCCTTCCGCGTATCCTTCAACCATACTGTTCTATTCCCTCGAATCAAAAAAGTTTCTAAGTGTATCCAGCAGTTTTTCTTTGTCAATTGACTTAAGCAGATAGTCCGCGGGCTTAAGTGATATTACTTCCGTAACGCTCTTTTTGTCATTTTTACCTGTAAGGAACATTACAGGAATGCCGCTTGAAAAAGACTCTTTTTTTAGCATCTCCATGACCTTTGGTCCATCTATTACAGGCATATCGTAGTCGAGCAGAATGAGGTCCGCCTTGTTATTGGTAAGCCAGGCAATCGCCTGCGCTCCGGAATTGGCAACGCCCACTCTGAAATCATCCTTGAGCCATTCCCTCAGCATCTGAAGATAGGTAAAATCGTCATCAACAACGAGAATGCATTTTCTTTTAAGCTGAATATATTCTTCATCCGTAACGATGTAGACCTTATTCAGAAGCTCTTCCATATCAAGAGGTCTTGTAAGCTCACATGCTATGTCCTCTTTAGGAATGAACCTGTGAATAAACTTAAAGGTATCATTGTCACCGATTATTATGACGATCATATTCTCTTCTATGCACAAGTCCTTAAAGTATATAATTGCGTCCTGATAATCGGCAAAATCGGAGTCGGTATATAAGATTGCGAGACATGCATCAGCTTTGTTGGAGCTGATATCGGAAATGGAATAAGACGTCTCCGCAACTATAAAATGATTATCGAGCAGACACTTTTTTATTGCATTAACCATGAACGTTGTGTCTTTCCTGACTAACAGAATTTTCTTATCAAACATAATTCACTCCTGTCTACAGTTCATTCGCTGCAATTCTCTCTATACTCTCCCAATCAAGCTTTTTAAGAAGTTGCTCTATATTCCCCACTTTTTTCTTGTCGTTGTCCGGAAGCTTATAATCCTTCAAAGACTCAAGGATCAGCTCAAGCATGTCATAATTAAGACCTTTGCAGGCTTCAACAATACTTCCGTATGCATCTTTTAACTCATCCGCCTTTATCTCAGGCTTGCCGCTGTCTTTCTCCTCCTCTTTCGCAAGTCCGGGAACCGATGAAAGTTCCTTTTTTACAAGAGCATATTTGTCAAGGAGCTCTGTGTTGTGTTCCCTGATATAGTCAATGTCATCCGCTATTCCCGCCTCTTCAAGCTTCTCCGCAAGACCGGAAAGAGCAACCGCTCCAATCGTCCTGCTGGTACTCTTGAGCGAATGCACATAGCTCGTGTAATCTTTCCAATTTTCCTCTTCGTATGCCTTTTCAATATTTCCCCGTGAAATATCGATAGAGTCAAAGTATACCTTGAGGATATTAAAGTATCCGTCTTTACCTCCGCAGTTCTTTATTCCAAGTGAAGCATCCGTCTCTGCAAATCCCGCCATAGCCTCACTTATATCTGCCTTTGCAGTTTCAACCGGCTGAACTCCGGCTTCCTGCGTGAAATTGATCTTGTCTTTCGGAAGGTACTTTATAAGCGCATCTTCAAGCTTATCGCTCTCAACGGGCTTTGTGAGATAATCCGTAAATCCCTCTCTTAAGAAATTATCTTTAGCTCCCGAAATGGCATTTGCCGTAAGAACGATTATAGGTGTATCAAAGTTCTTACTCTCATCATCTTCCTTTATGCGGTGAAGAGTTTCGATTCCGTCCATTACAGGCATTCTGTAATCAAGGAAAATAGTATCGTACTTTTTCTCTCTCTGTTTTCTCAGGCACTCCTCGCCGCTTAATGCGGTCTCAATATTAACAAGCGTTGTCTTTAACAACTCCTGCATTACAACGTGGTTTACGGGAGTATCGTCAACAACAAGGATTGTTGCATCCTTTGCGGTAAACTTCTCTTTGTACTCCTTGCGAACCTTATTAAGTTCCGCGATCTTGGCTCTGAAATCTCCGATCTTCTTATCGGTTCCGACCTTCTTCTGAGGAAGAATAATCTTAAATGTCGAGCCTTTGCCATACTCACTCTCAACGGATATCGAACCGTTCATAAGCTGAAGGAGATTGCTTGTGATGGCAAGTCCCAGTCCCGTTCCTTCGATAGTCTTGTTCCTCTCGATATCAAGTCTCTTAAATTTCATGAACAGGTCGTCGATATTCTCCTGTTTGATTCCGATACCCGTATCGCTGATATCTATGAGAAGATTTACCTTATCCTCGGAGACGTCCTCTCCTCTTATCTTTAGGGTTATGCTTCCCTCCATCGTGTATTTGACAGCATTATTCAGAATATTAACGATGATCTGCCTGAGTCTTACTTCATCTCCGCACAGATCCTCGGGAAGATTTTCGTCAACCTCAAATTCAAGCTCAAGATTCTTTTGCGAAGTCTTGATTCCCGTAAGATTATAAGCATCGTTAAGCACAGAGCTCAACTCGTAATTGCTCTCGTTTATCTCCATGTTTCCCGCTTCGATCTTGGAGAAATCCAGGATATCATTTATAAGGGATAAAAGAGTTTTTCCGGCACTCTCTATCTTTCGTGAATATTCAAGTATCTTTTCATCCTTGCACTCTCTTAAAATGACCTCATTCATTCCCAAAACGGCATTTATAGGCGTTCTTATCTCATGAGACATATTCGCAAGGAAATCACTCTTTGCCTCATTCGCAGCCTTTGCACGTCTCTCCTCCATTCTGGCTGTCTCAGTCGCCTTAAGAATAGCAATAAAGTCATTTTTGCTGACAGCTCTCGAGTAATATGTACCCTTTACGAAGTCAGCCTTCACGCCTTTTATAGAATCCGCGTAAGTCTTGGAATCCACTCCGCCTATTATTATCTTTTTGCCCGTCTGATTCATTGTAGAAAGACGGTCTTCAAGAATTATCCTCTTCTGCGATGACTTATCGGTATCGTGAAGAAGACTTGCATTTATCTTTATTCCTTCAAACAGATAGGATGTCGAGGACTTCATTCCAAAGAAGCTGGTTCCGTACTCATCCATATAGAACCTGATTCCCATATCTCCGAGATCCGATATTACCTGATAGATAATGTTCTTATCGGTAACTGCTGCATTTTCCGTTATTCCAAAGACAATCTTCTCGGGTTTAACTCCGTATCTTGAGAAAAGTTCTCTTACCTGCGGTATGAAATCCGTCTTTATTATCTGCGCCGACGAGAGTTTGACGCAGATAAATTCAAGCCCCATTTCCTCTACGATACCGCCACCGATAAAATAGAGAACTTCTTCGATCATGAAAAGTCCCAGTTTCTCGATTGTTCCCGTCTGATTGGCTATCGGAAGGAATTCTTCTTCGGATATCTCGCCAAGCTCCTTGTCCTTGAACTTAAGAACCGCCTCAGCCGCACATATGGAAATATCGTCTTTTGTATAAATAGGCTCATAGAAGACTCTGAAGCTCGAGCTCTCAAGTCCTCTTCTAACCGCCTTCTCGACATCGGAACGTCTTATGATGAAATCAAGCTCATTGCTGTAAAGAGCTCTTCCGATTCTCTTATCAATATGTGTATCCGACAAAAGAAGCAGGTTATCAAGGCTCTCAAATTTCTCCGGTGAGCAAGCCTGAATAACAAGCGTGTTCAGCTTTACGTTGTTTCCGTCGAGCAGAAAACTGTTCTCAAATCTTGTGTAAATTTCATCCGCGATGTCTTTTGCCTGATCCTTGGTAATATCGGGACACACCAAAAAAAAGCATTCCATTCCTACTCGGTAGACTTCAAACTTTTTCCCGGCATTCATAAGAAAAGCTACCACCTGCATGAGGACTTTCTCATATTCCTCGTGGCTTGATATCTTCCTCAGGATATCGCCGTTCAATATTTTTACGCAGATTGAGTTAAAAGGAATCCTATATTTAAAATTGTTGCCGATATCGTTCACGAAAGCGTTTCTGTTAAGGGCTTTTGTCGAGAAATCTCTTCTGTCATCATCGTCCTCAAGCATTATCATTATTCCCATAGCGCCTATCGCTTCACACATCAGCTCGCATCTTACAGTCGGAACCGACATCTGAATAAACGTGCCGCCCAGAACAAGGACATAGAAATATATGATTGCTATTTTCTTAAGCCTGTTCAGAGCATCGCGGTACAAGTAAAGAACTATCATTGAAAAGATAGCGTAGAAACAGCTGACCGCATAGGCAATATATACACCCTTACTCCTTGAATAAACAAGATTCTCGTCAATACTGTAAATGCACTTAAAAATTGGATTGGAAAGAATCAGAAGTTCAATAAAAATCAAAGGTAACGCTAAATACAGACGCACCTTTCCCGTATATTTGTGTTGAACACCACACTCCATTATTATGTAATCTGCAAAAATGGGAGCCATCGCGAAATGCGTAATGAAGTACACCATGTGATTTGCATGGCTAACCACAAGCTCAGCGGTATACGAGAGCTCGATGTTATATTTGAGAAACTCTCCGAAAATACCCGAAAGAGAATCTACAGCGATTATTACTATGAAGGCAATGAAAAGCCAATTCTTAAGCTTTACCTTACCTCTGATGATCAGTTTATAAACAATGCACGTGATGCTGATCACTAGGGCGGATAAATTGAAGGCGCTGGCGCCTATCACTTCAGTACCGACCATAAAGTCACCCCGTTGTATAAAGCATTATCCCGAAATAACAGAACGCTTAACGCTCTTTCGGGAAAAGATCTCTATACCATCTGAGAGCTGACAGGTAGGCTTCATAAACCTTTGTCATACTCAAATTACCCAAAACCATGAGTCTTGATACTTCCGTCCAATCCGCATCCTCATATCTCTTGATAAAGTTAAGGACAGGTGCGAATTCTCCTTCGTTATCCAAAAGTGCCTGTTTAACCTTCTTGGGAACAACAACCATTGCAAGGGCTTCTTCCATAGTCATTCCGAGCATGATGTCAATTACAGAGAAAAGCCCCATAATAAACAATTCTTGTGCCTGCATAGCCATCTCAAAGCATTCTGCAAGGTTCTCGGCAAACTTAGCTCTTATCATGACAAGTCTTGTGATCTCTGAAGGCTTGTCAGCACAGAGTTCCTTGGTAACCGCAGTATTTATCCATCTCTTGAGTTCTTTCTGTCCGAGCATTGCAGCTGCGTGACGGATTGATGTGATCTCAGAGTTGATTGCGATCCTGTTTACCATCTCCAAAAGAGAGATAACAAGCGCCGGATCCTTGCCGATAACATCTGCAGCATCGGTAAGATCGTAGTCCGGAGCATTTACCACATTCAAAAGTTCTATGTAATTGATCTTTAAGGGATTGACTTCAGTCTCAGACTCACATACAGGCATTCTGAAAAATCCGCCTTCATACAGATCGTATCCACCGTGAGATCTCAAAGTATCATACTGTTCCTGTGTGTCGACATTTACCGCACACAATTTGATATTGGGATAAACCTGACCGAAATAGATCTTAGCCTTTTCTATATCGATCTTGGAGTGATTGAGCAAGATGTAATCACACTGATTGAGGATCTCTTTGTAGGGTTCAAAACTCGAAATGGGAAGTTTTCTCATTGCCAGCTTGTATCCCTGCATTTTAAGTTCTCTTACCCTTTTAACGTATTGCGGTTCGGGTGTGATACTGTTGTCCATGAGGAGAACGACTTTATTCGCCGGAACTGTGCACTGAAGGGAGATTTCGGCGAAAACGGAAAACTGATTGACGGGAACGAAGACTTCTTTTCCCCCTGAAAGCATCGCCATCCCCATACTGCTAACCACTTCAAGTTCATGAACCGTACCGGCGCCGTCATATCTTGCCCCGCCTTCCAATTCAGGATTCAAGAAGTGGTTATCTTTACGCGCAAACACAGAATATGCACAAACAGACATTTTTTCGTCGAACAATGGAATTAGTGTAGCTAACATTGCCTGTCTCCTTTCTCCTCCAAAAGACATAATCCGCTTAATTACATTTTACCATTATTTCGTTAATTTAACCAAGATTTTTTATAAAATTCCGTTATTTCTCATATGTAGTCTTATCAATTATGTAACGGGGTCTTCCCTTAACTTCATCATAGATCTTGGCTATATAGATTCCAATAACGCCAAGCCCCAACATGATTATGGACGAAGTGAAGCATATAAGGATAATAACCTCGGTAAATCCGGGCGACGCAGTTTTACTAAAGAACCTGTAAAGCGCTTCGATCACAGACAAAAATCCGATTGCCGCGACAACAACACCTGCGATGGTAACAAGCTGCAAAGGCGCCGAAGTAAACGACGTTATATTGGTAACGGCGTATTTAAACAGCGCTCTCGTGCTCCATTTGGATACTCCCGCTTCTCTTTCTCTTACTTCGTAGCTGACTTCCGTGCTCTTAAATCCTACCCATGAAGAAAGAGCTCTGAAAAACGCATTCTTTTCACGCATATTCAGAAGAACATTCATAGCCTTCCTGTCGAGAAGCTTATAATCCGAAGCTCTTGACATATCAAAGCCCACGGCATCAGTCATCATGCTGTAAAAACTCTTTGCCGCAAACTTATGAAGCGCGGACTCTCTTCCTCTGCTCGCCTTAACGCCTTCAACTATTTCATAGCCCTGTTCCCAAAGCCTGTACATATCAACAATCTTTTCCGGCGGATGCTGAAGATCACAGTCGATAACGACGCAGCAGTCTCCCTTTGCCTCCGCTATGCCGGCAAAAACAGCTGATTCTTTGCCGAAATTCCTGGAAAAACATATTCCCTTTACTTTAGGGTTCTTTGAAGAAGCCTCCTCAATAACGTTCCAAGTATTATCCTTGGATCCGTCGTTGACGAAAAGCAACTCGTAATCAATATTTTCTCCGGCCAATATTCCTGATATAACCTCGGAAGTCTTGCCGATCATTTCCTCTTCATTGTATGCGGGAATTATGACAGATAGCATAAACACAATCCTCCAAACAGATCATTTCTCTCAGTTGCTTATTATATCATAATTTTGCGTTCCAAAAAACTCTTTAATATAGATATACTGTGGCTTTTGTGGTAGTATCATAATTATCTAAAACTAAATATCCACATCTACGGAGGCATAATTATGAACGCTGAACAGTACAAGCGCGCTAACAGAAACAGTTTTTACGTAAGTATCATCATTGTGGCAACAGGATTCATCATAACGTTGCTATCTCTACTGACTAAAGGTTTTGGAACAGGAAAGGCGGTCATATTGGCAAGTGCCGTAGTCAGTTCTATCCTTATCATTCTTGGAAACACCAAATTTTCCGAAGCTAAAACAGGCGCAATACTCATAATGGGAGGTGCAAGCCTATTCTACATATTTCTCATGATCGCAGGTGACAGCCCGTTATATTATGCATTCGGTCTGCCGATACTTATCTGCAGCATGATCTATCTGAACGTTAAAATGTGTGTATATGGAATCGTTGTCATCATACTCACCTATACCGTTTCGATTGTTAAGAATCTTATTGCTAATAACGGTATCGATCCCGTGCTTCTTCCGGGTGCGACAACTCTTATCCTTTCATTTATCTCATGTATTTCAACAATCTCACTCAACACAAGATTTAATAACGAGAACAACTCGCTTATAAGTTCAAACGCCGAAAAAGCCCTCGCAGCAGGAAACAACATGGCTGAAATCGCAAATACCATCACCGATCTTTTTAACAGATCACAGGAAGATCTCGCTGCAATTCATAAAATAATCGAATCCCAGCACAAGGGAATGCAAAACATCGCAACAAACATGGAAAACACCGCCCAGTCTATCATCACTCAGGCTGAAAAAGTCCAGCTCATCCGTGATGAAACATCCAACACAGAGCAGCACAGAATTGAAATGACATCGGCCTCAGAAGTAACTCAGACAGCAATAAACGACGGCGTAAAGATAATCGAAGAATTGAAAGTAAAATCTCAGGACGTATCAAAGGCAAGTCAGGTAACTGTCGACGCAACACAGGCAGTTATCAACAAGGTTGAGGAAGTTCAGAATATCGTAGGTTCCATCATGTCTATCTCAACACAGACCAATCTCCTCGCCCTCAACGCCAGCATCGAAGCAGCAAGAGCAGGTGAATCCGGAAAAGGGTTTGCTGTTGTTGCAAACAACGTCCGCGAACTTGCAGCAGAGACAAACACAGCGTCAACTGAGATCACAAATATCATAAACGAGCTCAATGAAGATGTTCAAAAGGCAATGGTCAGCATCGACGATACGGTTACAACAGTCGATGAGCAGAACGACATGATCGAATCCGTAGGCGAAAGCTTTACCAGCATAAACAACAATGTTTCCGAGATGATCTCACGCTTCGCTCTCATCGAAGAAGGTATGAAATCAATCGCAACTTCAACAATCGAGATCAACGAGAGTATTTCAAGCCTCTCCGCAACAAGCCAGGAGGTCGCATCCCTCTCCCACGAAGGCGCTCAATCCGCCGAAGATGCAGTCGACAAGTTCAAGGCATTTAAGACCATCCTTGAAGACATCTCCAAGCAGGCCAACAAACTTCGTGACATTCAAAACGCAAAAGCATAATTTTATATAAACTTTCGCCCCGTAAATGTTAACATTTACGGGGCTTTCTATTCGGCATTTTTCTGCAAAAACTTGATTTAATATAGCATCATATGTTAGAATGTTAATAAATTTTTCTCAATATATATTGTTCGTAAAAGTTTATGAAATTTTCATACTTTTTAACACAAAAGAATTAAGTTTGTGTACGTTTTTACGATATAATATATAAATAACAGATTATGACTCACGCATAATTATCTGACTATTTACGAAAGGAGAGTTTACTTATATGACAGCTACATTAGACTTAAAAGCCGAAGTAATTAACTGCATTAGAAAGGATTGCGAAAACGAATATTATCCCGATCCCGAAAAAGTAGCTCATATTACAGGATTACCTTTAGGGGAAGTTTTTGATATGCTCATAGAACTTAAAAACCAGGGTTGTCTCGGCAAGAGATGATTCGCCATTAAACGGAGATCAATAATGGACGATCAGAAAGAAAATTAGAAGTCCTATGCTTGTTGCGGCATAGGACTTCTTTTATTTGATAGAAATTTCTATCAAATAAAAAACATTTACATTAATTCCACCGGTTCATGCGAAAAGTCAGCCTTTCCGTTTTCATAGAGCTTCTTTACAAAATCAATCGCTCTCTGTCCTGATTGATCGAGCGGTATATTTTGTCCGTAGATATATTCAAGCCTGTCACCTGTTGTCAAAGTAAAATTGATCTGCGTTCCGACAATCTTGCCGTCTCCTACATCCATAGGCTTAACTTCTACCGCACAAACATCTTTAATAACACCTTCACCAAAAAGAACTAACATCGGAATACCTCCTTTTCCTCTTGTAATCTATATTTTACCACTAAAAGAATGCAATTACGATATTCTTTGATTATTTCACCAAATATGCTATACTACTCTTTGTGTATTACATAAAATGTAATTAAAATGTACGGAGAATTAACTTCTATGCATATTAAAAAAAATATAATACTTATTCTATCATCATTGACAATTGCTGCTTCCTCTCTAACGGGATGTTCTTCAGAAAATAAGGAAGCCATATCAGAAACCGCAACAAATTTCCTAGACATTGTTAAGAGTGGCTCAACAGATAATATTGAGCAATATGCCAGTTCCGATGTTGTAAACGGATCTTCCGTGAAGGCGTTTGACGCATCGTATCTTGCAGAACAAGTTATGGCAGGTGTCGACTCTGAGAAGATCAACGACGAAACCAAACAGAAACTTGATGCCTTCTGCAGTCACCTGACAGATATGGTCACAGGATACGAGATTACTTCGGTTTCCGTTGACAAGAAAGGTATAGCAAGCGTAGTTGCTACCATCAATACCGCATTTCCAATAAATATTATCGGCTGCGAAGAAGCCAATGAAATAAACAAAGTCAAAGCTGAGGCATACAAAGAGAACATGGCAACAACATGGGAATCAGAAGATGCCAAGAAAGAATATCAGATACAGGTCTACAACGACACTATCAGCTTTGTCATTGAGACATACAAAGATCTTATGTCAAAAGGTCCCGAAATGACCTACGCTATTGTTCTTACTTTGGAAAAGAACGCAGATACCGACAGCTGGATCGTAACCGGCTTCCAGGATCTCGACAGTTCGGTAACAGGTCAGACAATAGCCGACACAAAGACAAAAGACGATGAAGAAGCTGAAGAAGCCGAGAATCCCGACGCTACGGAAGAAACTCCCGCCGAGGAATCCGAAGAAGCACCTGAAGATACAGAAGTTGAGGGCGAAAACGAAGGTGAGGACGGCGAAGGCGAAAACACCGAAGAATCCGAAGAAAATAACGACGACTAAAATACTATGGCTGCCGCACTGATTTTTGTGTGGCAGCTTTTTTATTTACACCAAGCCCCAAAGTATATGTTCGGAAATGCTTGTGGTACGTCTGCGTTGTGATTTTCTCAAACTCAATAAGCTGCAAATGCCTCATTTCGACGTTGCTCAGAACAATCGGCATTTGCAGCTTATTTCATTTGGAAAATCATCGCCTCGTCCGAATACTGCGCATTTTCCGAACATATACCTTTGGGGCCGGGCTGTCTATGAAAAGGCTGTAAAACACAAAAATCAGTGCTGCATTTCTCCCAATATGTAAAGCATGTATTGGGGCTGCCGCATTAAGTCATAAAGCCGCCGCGGTTCGTTTGCACAGACGCTAAGGTGGACGGTATAAGCCGTATTAGCGCAGTTCTCGGACGAGCAGCTGGATTTTAAAATTGAAAAAAGCTCGAAAATGCTGACTTCTTTGAGCAACGTCGAAAGGAAGCATTTTCGAGCTTTTTGAAATTAATAAAATCCGCGCACAGACGAACACAAGCGAATACGGCTTATACCGTCCACCTTAGCGTCTGTGCAAACGAACCGCGGGTCATAGCTTAATGCGGCAGCCCCATATCTTTCAGTTTACGATGTTTCTGGGAGTTCCTGCCACGAATGCCTGAATGTTCTTTTTCACCTCTTCCAAGCATCTGCGTCTTGCTTCTGTACTGCCCCACGCCATGTGAGGTGTCACAAAAAGCTTGCCGCTGTCCTGTATTTTCAAAAGAGGAGAATCCTTTGCCATAGGCTCCGGGTTCAGAACATCGAGACCTGCAGCCTTTATCTCACCGTTTTCAAGAGCATCATAGAGATCCTGCTCATTTACAACAGCTCCTCTGGCCACATTTATAAGGATCGCACTCTTCTTCATCTTTTTAAACGCATCCTTGTTAAAGAGCTCCCTTGTCTTGTCGCTCAGAGGACAATGAAGAGATATTACATCAGATCTTTCAAGTAGCTCGTCAAAAGATACTCTTTCATAATCCGTACAAGTACTGTTCCCCGATGCCGAATAGAAAATCACCTTTGCACCGAAAGCTGTCGCAATCTCTGCCACTTTTCTTCCGATATTGCCCATTCCGACAATTCCGTACACCTTACCGTCAAGCTCCTCAAAAGGGATATCAAGGCAGCAAAAATGCGGCTGATTTGCATACCCGCCGCTTTTTACGAATTCATCGTAGTGACGTGAGTTCTCCATGAGATAAAACAACAATGCAAAAGTGTGTTGAGCCACCGAAGCAGTCGAATAGTTGACCACGTTGGCAACCTTAACGCCATGTCTCTTGCAGGCGTCCACATTTGCATTGTCATAGCCTGTTGCAAACTCACATATAAGCTTAAGATCAGGAGCATCGTTCAATATCTTTTCAGTGATGGCACTCTTATTTATTAGAAGCACCTCCGCTCCCTGAAGCCTCTCCTTTGCATTCTCTTCGGTGATCTTGTCCCCATAGTAGGAAACATCACCAAGTTCATCATAAATACTGTAGTCCATGTCCGATCCGACACTGTCTACATCCGCAACAACAATTTTCATACTCCGTAAAATAATGCCTTTCTGTCTAATATTTCTTTAAGTCCTTACGGCTTTCATATCCTTTTTGTTCTGATACATAAGCCTGTCCGCTCTCTTAAGAACACTGTCCGCTTCATCGTCCTTGTTCTCGTCATATATAGCAAGTCCGATGGCAGCCGAAACTCTCTCCCACGGCTGCAGACTCTTGTTGTTCTGAAGCTCTTCCATCTTGCTCTTTAGCGAATCCAAAAGTTCATCTCTCAGAGTATAATCCTTATTCTCAAGAAGCACAACAAACTCATCTCCGCCAACCCTGAACACAGGCGAATTTTCAAATATATTACAAATGAGATTACACATATTCTTGATATAAAGATCTCCGGCCTCATGTCCGAACGTATCGTTTATTTTCTTGAGATAGTTAAGATCCACCATCAGCATTCCGAACTGCGCCGTCTGAGTGATAATATCGGAATTAAGTCTCACCTCTATCTTGTCGTAAGCAGCCTTATTTTTTACACCTGTAAGCGCATCTCTGAGGGCAAACTCGTTAACCCTTGTCATCTCAAGAGTCATATTCTGTATCCTATGAGAGGATCTGACCAGATCCGACGCATAATCCCTTAAGTCACGCGACATTGCTACGATAGTATCCGCAAGCGATTCAAGCTCATCTCCGGTATGCACGTCGGGATCATCCATAAGAAGGAGTGACGGATCCTTCTGAGAATGGCTTTCTTCGCTAAACCTGCGCGCCGTGCTTTCAACCTTCTGAAGAGGTATAATAACTCTCTCATTGAGCCAGAGTATCATTCCGCTGACAAATATAAGCGCAAGAACTATTGCACATATAACCATGGTAATGATATATTTCCGAATATTGGCACTGACTTCTTTTGTGCTGAAACCACAGCTGAAAAGAGCTATTCCTTCGCCGTCTGCATTTCTGACGGACATACTTGCGCTGAAATCCTCACCATAGTCTGTTTTTTCCGTAGAATAACGTATTCCCTGCTGCTCCTTCATAACATAGTATGAAGTCTCACACAATTCTTTTCCGACAAACTCACCTATCATATCTCCAAGGTAAGGAACGGGAATATCTTTGCGCACAGCACCGTTCCTCTCTTCCCTGGTAAGTCCCGATGTTATCTGCATACAATCATACTCACCGTTCTCTAACTTGACGGGTGTTGTAAGCAGGATAAAATCAAGCTCAAAGCTTTCTCTCTCCATGTCCATTATATCTATGAGTTTATTAAATGTATCAGAATACTCCTTGGTTCTTATCCTCTCTTCAAGATCCTCCACATCAATATTTCGCATTGTATAATCCGCAACATAAGTAAGCCTTGCCCTGTACTCATCAAGCATTGTCTTCCTGAAGATCATGCAACTGATGGTACTTATCGCCATACAAAGAATAAGGATAAATGCAAGACAAAAAAGAACAATCCTATACTTAAGTGAATTGTTGTATTTTTTATTCATACAATGCACCTCATAGCTTTTTATTAATGATAGCATAGTGAGAAATAATTAAACATTAAATAATTATCAATTTTTCATTTCTTTTTTACTCAACCGAATTGATGAGCGCAAAGATTTCTTCCTTGATATTCTTGTTGACAGTGAGCGCATTTTCTCTCGAGTCTCCGGTTGAATAAAAATAGAATTTGATCTTAGGCTCCGTTCCGCTGGGTCTTATAGCAAACCATGAACCGTTATCAAGGAACAGTCTTATGGCGTTCTGAGGCGGAATATCCTCGTATCCGTCGATATAATCGATAACCTTGCTAACCTTGGCACCTGCAACCTCTGTAGGAACATTTCCTCTAAACCACTTCATCATTCGCTGGATTCTCTGCGCTCCCGGAATTCCCTCAAGTACGATATTAGGCTCGTCCTCCGCAAAAAATCCGTACTTAGCATAGATTTCCTGTAATACGTCAAAGAGAGTCTTTCCCTGCTTTCTGTAGTACGCAGCAGCCTCAGCAACAAGCATACCCGCAGAAATTCCGTCCTTATCACGGATATCCTCACATACTGCATATCCTACGGACTCCTCATATCCAAAGAGATATGTGTACCCGTTCTCATGAAGGTAAGGAATCTTTCCGCAGATATTCTTAAATCCGGTAAGCGTCTCGAACATCTCAACGCCGTAAGCTTTTGCCATCACAGTGGAAAGAGTCGACGTAACAATACTCTTTACCATAGCTCCCTTCTTAGGAAGCGTTCCTGCGGTCTTATGACCTTCAAGAATATAGTTAACAAGAAGGTATCCGGTCTGGTTTCCGTTGAGCGGCACGTAATTGCCGTTGTCATCTCTAATCTCGATGGCAAATCTGTCCGCATCCGGATCTGTTGCCATCAAAAGCTCAGCTCCAAACTCTCTTCCATACTGCTCACTGAGCTTAAATGCCTTGGGATCCTCAGGATTGGGATATCCGACCGTCGTAAAATCAGGATCGGGATGTTCCTGCTCGGGAACTATCTTCCAGTTTGTAAATCCTCTGTCCTTAAGCATCTGTCTGAACGGGATTGATCCGCAGCCGTTCAAAGGCGTGTAGACAAGCGGTATCGAAAGATCAAGCTCGTCATGCTCATGAATAGCCATACTCTCGATCTTATCAAGATACTCTCTGTCGTATTCGTCGCCCAGAACAATAATCTTGCCTGATGCCACACCCTCATTAAAGTCTGACTTCCTGATTCCCGTCCAGATATCAACTTTTGATATCATCTCCGTCATCTTGTCGGCAATCTCAGCCGAAACCTGGCATCCGTCGTCCCAATATGCCTTATATCCGTTGTATTCTTTGGGATTGTGCGATGCGGTTATGTTTATTCCCGAAACAGTTTTAAGTCTCCTTATCATAAATGCAAGTTCCGGTGTAGGTCTGAGATCCGGGAATGTATATACTTTTATTCCGTTTGCCGCAAAAATACCCGCAGCAAGCTGTGAAAACTCCTTTGAAAAATGTCTGGGATCGTGAGCGATCACAATTCCCTTCTCCATAGCTTCTTTTCCGCAGCTCACGATAAAGTCTGCTATTCCCTGCGAAGCCTTTCCCACAGTAAGAAAGTTCATCATATTGGTTCCTGCTCCAACTTTGCCTCTAAGGCCTGCTGTTCCGAAAGCAAGATCCTGATAGAATCTCTCCTCTTTTTCTTTCTCGTCATCTTTTATCTTGCAAAGCTCTGCCTTAAGGGGATCTTCCTCAGAAAGATGTGACATCCACTCATCAAACCTTGTTTTATAATCCATATTTTTTCCTCCGTTTTCTTATCGGCAGTCGCCTATATATTATCATTATATCATTTATTTTGTTTTTAACTTTTTTGCAATTCCCAGAACGTCACCGCGCTGCAGGCAGCCACATTCAGAGAATCCACCCCATGTGCCATCGGGATTTTTACGCAATAATCCGAAGCCTTGATAGTTTCAGGCTTAAGTCCATAGCCTTCGCTGCCAAGAAGTATTGCAAGTTTCTCTTCTTTGGCAAGCCTCTTGTCATCAATATTTACAGTGTTATCCGTAAGTGCCAGAGATACCGTTTTGTAGCCCATATCATGCAGCTTTTCGATCTCTTTGCCGGGCGTAAGGAAAGTCCACGGAATTTGGAAAACAGTTCCCATACTTACTCTTATCGCTCTTCTGTAAAGAGGATCGGAACTTCCTTTGGTAAAAAGAACCGCATCCATATTAAGAGCTGCGGCATTTCTCATTATTGCTCCCACATTGGTGGGATTGGATACATTCTCAAGGACTGCTATCCTGCTTGAATTTTGGCATATCTCATAAGGGCTTTTCAGCTTTTTTCTCCTCATGGCGCACAGAACACCCCTTGTGATGTTGTATCCCGTTATCTTTTTAAGGATTTCCTCCTTGGCGCAGTAAATCTTTGCCAAGGGAAAATCTCTAAGTCTTGCTATTATATCTCTTGCTTCTCTTTCAAGCTCTTCCTCTGCAACAAGGAGAGAATACGGCTCATATCCTGCATCCAGAGCCCTTCCAATAACAATTGCGCTCTCTGCTATAAAAAGGCCTTCTTCGGGCTCAAAAACGTGAAAAAGCATGTTCTCCGACAAAGCATTGTATATATCAAGTTCGGGAACATCAAGAGTATCAACAAATATCATATTCTCATGCATTTTTTATATCCCAGTTTCCGAATCTGACTTTGGGAGGATTCACGTCATGCTCCCCTATCATCTTCTCCATCCAGATCATGTCATACCACTTTTCGAATTTATATCCCGAATCGTGAAATGTTCCGACAAGCTCATATCCGAGCTTCTTGTGGAAATTATAGCTGTCGTTTGTAAGATTATCGTCTTTTCTGTCTCCCGAAAGATATGCGATACATGCATTGAGGTTCAGTATGCCCATATCCTTCAAAGAATTTTCAAGAGCGCCGTAAAGCACCTTGCCTACGCCTTTTCTCTTCGCATCTTCTCTTACATAGATCGTTGTCTCCACGGACCAGTCGTAAGCGCGCCTTCCCTTAAAACTTGTAGCATATGCATATCCCAGAATCTCGCCGTCTTCCACAGCTTTGATATAAGGGAACTTAGCGGAAATATCTCTTATTCTCCCTTTGAATTCCTCGGGTGAAGGTACTTCGTACTCGAATGATATTGCTGTCTTTTCGACATACGGAGCATATATCTTCAAAAGTTCTTCCGCATCATCTATACTTACTTTTTGAACCGTCATTACTTAAAAGCCTCTCTTTCCATGTCATTTGCGAGCTTTTCTATCGTTCCGTCTTTAAAAGGACTCAAAAGACCTGCTTTCGCAAGCATATCCTCATAGAAATCCTTTGCAGAAAGTTTGCACAACTCAAGATAATGCTTCCATGCATCCTTGAAATCTTTTTTCATCCACACTGCAAACTGCATCGCAACGACACTTGCAAGCACATAATCAATATAATAAAACGGAACACTGAAAAGATGTCCCTGTTTCTGCCAAAATCCTCCGTTACTGAAGAATTCGTCATCTTCATAGTCCATCTCAGGTCTGTAGGTCTTCTCAAGCTCCTTCCAGACCTCTTTCCTCTCCTTGGGAGTCATGTCAGGATTGTCATATACGATGTGCTGGAATTCATCCACCATGCATCCGTAAGGAACGAAAATAAGACCACTCTGTATATGCATCTTAAGATAGTCCTCTGCTCTGTCACCAAAGAACTCCTTCATCCATCCGTATGCAAAATATTCCATCGACATAGAGTGGATCTCAGCGGTCTCCATTGTTATATCGTTATGTTCAAGTATCTCATCATCTCTTGTCACATAGCCCTGGAACGCATGTCCGCACTCATGTGTGATAACGTCGACGTCGTCGCTTGTAGCATTAAAGTTTGCAAAGATAAAGGGCGCCTTGTACTTCGGAAGATAATCCATGTATCCGCCCTGCTTCTTGTTCTTTTTTCCAAGGACATCAAAAAATTCATTTTCCATCATGAAATTAAAGAACTCCTCGGTTTCAGGTGAGAGCTCTTTGTACATCTTCTGTCCCGCTTTCATTATCTCTTCGGGAGTTCCAATGGGATTGGGATTTCCATCTTTAAAATAAACATCGGTATCGTAGTATTTAAGCTTATCTACACCGATCTGCTTTCTCCTCTGCTCATTAACTTTTGTCACAAGAGGAACAAAAGACTCTTTGATCTGCTTTCTGAAGTTCTCAACTTCTTTTCTTCTGTATGAATTTCTCACCATACGATTGTAGCCAAGCTCAACAAAAGAATCATAGCCAAGCGTCTTAGCCTGCGCTGTTCTGTTCTTTACGAGCTTGTCGTATATTTCATCTATCTCATCCGTAACGGACATAAAATACTCGGAATACGCTTTCCATGCGCGCTTTCTTACCTCTCTGTCCTTGTCCATGAGGTACTTTCTCATGAGCGATAAGTTGCATTCCTCTCCGTTAAAATTGATCCTTGCTGAAGCAATAAGCTTATCATATCTGCTTACAAGAACATTTTCCTCCTGCATCAAAGGAAGGATATCGTCCCTTATAGACTTATTTGCAAGTTCAATATTCTTAAACGCAACCTTTCCTATCTTCTCCTCAAGATAAGCTCTGTAAGGTGAATCAAACAGCACTTTCCTGTATTCGGTACTGAGCTGTTCGATTATAGGAAGCTGCTCATCAAGATATTCTTTTTCTTTTGCATAGAACTCATCTTTTGTGTCTATATCATGCCTGAAATTGCCGATTCTGACAGTCGTTAACACATCACTTAAAAGGTCATAACTCTTTTTATGAATCTCAAACAGCTCTTCGCCGCTTTTGGCATTCTTGCCGCTCTCGATAAGATCTTCAAATGCTTTTTTTACTTCTTCGATATCAAAGCGTTCATATGGTATTTCTGAAAATCTCATAATATATTAAACCTTCTTTCTATAATTTTCTGACACCTTATTCTATCACAAAAAGGAAATTCGACATAAAGAAACAGCTCGGCAAAAATTTGCCGAGCTGCTTCACCCCTCTGAAAATCATTATTCTTTTTAAGATTAGTTCTTAACAACAAACTTTCCGCCACGCTTTGATACTACGTCGAAGATAACGGCTGCAAGAAGAACTGCACCTTTTACAACCTTCTGCATGTTAGCATCTACACCCATAAGTGACATACCAAGGTTGATAACACCCATAAGTACGGCACCTACGATAACTCCGGGAACTGTACCTGTTCCGCCGTAAGCTGATGCTCCACCGATGAAACATGATCCGATAGCGTCCATCTCATAGTTCTGACCATATGTAGGCTGAGCTGATGTAAGACGAGCGATTGTAACCATTCCTGCAAGTGCTGCAAGGAATCCCATGTTTGTATAAGCGATGAAATAAACTTTGTTTGTATCAATACCTGAAAGCTTTGTAGCCTTCTCGTTACCACCTACTGCGTAGAAGTAACGTCCAACTGTTGTGTTGTTTGTGATGTATCCGTAAACAAGTACTACAACAAGTACCCAGATAAGAACTGTAGGAACACCCTTGTGCTGAGCGAGCTTGTAAGCAAATCCCATAACTACGGCAACAATTCCGATAGTCTTTACAAGGAACATCCAAAGAGGCTCAACATCATAGTTTTTGCTCTTTCTCTTAATACGTGTTGTGAACTGCAATACTACATAGATAGTAACTGCAAGAAGTCCACCGAAGAGACATGTAAGGTTAAGCTTGCCGTTTCCGAAAATGTCGTGGATATAGCAGTCAGCACCGCCACCGAAAAGGTTAACGAATGATGTCTTTCCCTTGATGGAAACTGTAAGACCGTTCAATACAACGTTTGAAAGTCCTCTGAAAACAAGCATTCCTGCAAGTGTTACGATGAAGGGAGGGATACGCACATAGGCGATCCAGAATCCCTGAAATGCACCGATAAGTGTACCGATAACAAACATGATGATAACAACAACCCATGCAGGTAAACCAACGTTAACCATGAGGATTGCACCGATAGCACCAACAAAACATACAACCGATCCAACTGAAAGATCGATGTTACCACCTGTTAAGATGCAGAGAAGCATACCTGTTGCAAGGATGAACACATATGCGTTCTGTGAGATCAAACTACTTACGTTCATAGGATAGAGGATTTTTCCACCTGTCTGCCAAGAGAAGAAAGCCACTACCAATATAAGAACAAGTATCATTGTATTTTTCTTTATGAATCCGAGTACGGAATCGTTCTTCATTATTATACCTCCTTATTACCGGATGACTGTAAAATATATGTCATGATTTTTTCCTGAGTAGCTTCTTTGCCATCAAGTTCACCAACCATCCTACCTTCGTTCATTACGTAGACTCTATCGCACATACCCAATACTTCGGGAAGCTCTGAAGAAATCATGATAACTGATTTGCCCTCTGCTACCAACTGATTGATAATGCAATAAATCTCGTACTTGGCGCCTACGTCGATACCTCTTGTAGGCTCATCCAAGATAAGTATATCGGGATCTGCAAACATCCACTTTGCGAGAAGTACCTTCTGCTGGTTACCTCCGCTCAAATTTCCTACGTTCTGTTCAACTGTAGGACATTTTGTCTTCAATTTGTTCTTGTAATCAACTGCAACAGCATATTCTTTGTCTTTGTCGATTACTGTATTTTTGCTAACCGCATCAAGGTTTGCAAGTGTTGTATTGATCTTAATGGGATTGGTCAGAATAAGTCCGTTACCCTTACGATCCTCTGTAACATATGCAAGCTTATGTTTGATAGCATCCTGAACAGTGTTAAGATTAACAGCCTTTCCGTTTATCTTAAGTGTTCCTGTGATGTTTTCTCCATAGCTCTTTCCGAAGATACTCATTGCAAGCTCTGTTCTTCCGGCACCCATAAGTCCGGAGATACCTACAACTTCGCCTCTTCTGACATTCATGCTAACATTTTTTACAACTTTTCTATCACTATATAAAGGATGATAAACATTCCAATCCTTTACTTCCATCATAACTTCCCCAATATGAGGCTCTCTGCCGGGGAAACGGTTTGACAATTCTCTACCAACCATGCCCTTAATAATACGAGGCTCAGAGAAATCGTCTACGCCCTTAACAAGTGTCTCGATTGTTGAACCGTCACGGATAACCGTGATCTTATCAGCAACGTATGAAACCTCGTTAAGTTTGTGTGTGATAATGATTGAAGTAAGATTCTGCTCTTTCTTAAGTCTAAGCAAAAGATCGAGAAGTGCCTTCGAATCACTCTCATTAAGTGATGAAGTAGGCTCGTCGAGAATGAGAAGTTTGGCATTCTTAGAAAGTGCCTTTGCAATCTCAACAAGCTGCTGTTTACCAACGCCAATATCCTTAATCAATGTTTGTGTACTGTCTTTAAGTCCTACTGTATCCAAATAATGTCGAGCAAGTGAGCCCGTCTCAGTCCAATTAATCTTAAATTTTGCTCCTCTTTCATTACCAAGGAACATATTCTCAGCAATAGTCATGTAAGGAATAAGCGCAAGTTCCTGATGTATTATTACAATACCCTTGTTTTCACTATCCTTTATGTCATTAAATTTGCAAACCTCGGAGTTATAAATGATATCACCTTCATAGGTTCCGTACGAATAAATTCCACTCAGTACATTCATAAGTGTGGATTTACCAGCGCCATTTTCACCTACCAGCGCGTGAATTTCGCCCTCTTCAACCTGAAGATTTACATTGTCCAAGGCTTTCACACCGGGGAAGGTTTTGGTGATATTTTTCATTTCTAATAATATCTTCGCCAAGTTTACCCCTCCTATTCTATTATTAGTCAAAAAATTTTTTCTCTATAAGAGGCGGGTCAAATTACACCCGCCTCAGTTGTTACTACTTAAAATGTATTACTTAAGCTGATCCTCTGTATAGTATCCTGATTCGATAAGAAGCTTCTTATAGTTGTCTGCATCAGCAAATACAGGCTCGCAAAGGAATGAAGGAATCTTACCTGTTCCGTTGTCATAGTCGTCTGTATTGTTTACAGGAGCTTCGCTACCCTTCATGATAGCATCAACCATCTTTACAGTCTGTGTTGCAAGTTCACGTGTATCCTTGAAGATAGACATTGACTGTAAGCCCTTGATCATGTTAACAACGTTAGCAACGTCACAGTCCTGACCTGTGATGATAGGATAATCACCAGTGTAGTTAGATGCAAGAGAGTTCTCTACACCAAGAGCTGTTGAGTCGTTTGAGCAAAGAACTGCATCAAGCTTTGTTCCGTCAGCGTAGTTAGCAGAAATGATAGCATCCATTCTTGCCTGAGCTGCTTCTGTAGCCCATCCGGGTGTAGCAACCTTATCAAAGTCAACCTGATTTGACTTAACTACAAGCTTGCCCTCGTCGATGTAAGGCTTAAGAACTTCCATAGCACCGCCATAGAAGAACTGAGCATTGTTATCACCGGGATCACCTGTGAAGATCTCAAGGTTGAAAGGACCTGCTGCCTTATCAAGATCCAGCTTGTCTCTGATATACTCGCCCTGCTTTGTTCCTACCATCTTGTTATCGAATGTAGCATAATATGTTACAGCGTCTGAATTCATGATCAAACGGTCATATGCGATAACAGCAACGCCATTTTCCTTAGCCTGCTCAAGAACTGTTCCGAGTGAATCACCCTCGATAGGTGCGATAACGAGAACCTTTGCTCCTGAGTTGATCATGTTCTCAATCTGAGAAACCTGTGTAGGTACGTCGTTTGAAGCGTACTGGATATCAACTTCGTATCCTGCTTCCTGGAGCTGCTTCTCCATGTTAGCACCGTCCTGGTTCCATCTCTGAAGATCCTTAGTAGGCATTGAAACACCAACTTTTCCGCCTGCTCCGCCTGCTGCAGGTGCTGCTGCCTCACCACCGTCTTCTGCGGGTGCCTCTGCGGGTGTCTCAGCAGGTGCTGTCTGTCCACCATCGGCAGCTTTGTCGCCACAGCCTACGAGAACTGATGCAACCATAGCTACTGAAAGAAATGCGCTAATGATTTTCTTCTTCATAATGATTGTTCCTCCCTATTTTTCGTGGATTGGATTGTGCAGAAGTATTTCTGCTATTAACTGATACAAATTTACCACAGAATGACTAGGAATAATTTACGATGTTCTGCATATTTTTATTATAAGTGAAATAAAATTACCGATTATGCTAGCATTATTTTGCTGCGCATAATCGGTTTTTGTCAAAATTGTGCTAGTCCCTCAATGCCAGTATCCATGGACTATTTCGGCATCTTCTCCGGGACATTCAAGTAAACATCCTCTTTTAAGTGGAAGCCACTTTTTATTATCACTTCATCGATATTCTTTTGTGTAACGCTTATGGGTTCAACCTTCAGAAAAGGAACTTTATTGGAGCCGTCGTCGATCTCCGCCATAACGTGCCCGCTTATAGGCTCTCCTTTCACAAGACTGATCGTACATTCAGCCGCTTCCTGTGCAAGCTTCTCGATCGGCTTATAAACCGTCATGAGCTGAGTTCCCTCAACTATCCTCTGGCACGCTTCAAGATCGGCATCCTGTCCGGCAACCATTATTTTTCCCGCAAGTCTCTTTTCCGAAAGAGCTCTCACGACATTGCTCGCGATATCATCATTTCCGCACATTATGGCATCCGCTTCTTCTACAGTCTCCATATTGTTGTATATGTAATTACTTGCAACTTCCGCTTTCCAGCCCTCGGCATATACGGTGTCCAGAATATTGTTTCTGTTGATTTTCATAACGCTCTCAAAGCCTTTTTTGACGAGTGGAACATTATTATCGGAAGTAGATCCACAGAACATGAGTACATCGCCGTCAACAAGTCCGTTGTCGACCATTGCCTGCCCCATCAGCTCTCCGACTTTTTCATTATCAAACGAAACATACAAATCGACGTCAGCATCAAAGATCAGTCTGTCATATGCTACGACAACGATTCCCGCCTCTTTCGCCTTCTTAACGGAGTCTTTGAGTGATGCGGAATCTATGCAAACAATAACTATGGCATCCATGCCCTTCTTAATAAAGTAGTCAATCTGCTTCTTCTGCTCGGCAATGTCTCCGTTTGCATTCTGAACGTTTACATCCGCACCAAGTTCTTTTGCCATGGAAACAAAAACATCTCTGTCCCGTTGCCATCTTTCTATAACGAAGGAGTCAAAGCACATTCCGATCTGTATCTTATCGGCTTTGGACTTATCATTCCCCGTTCCGTCCCCCGATTCTTTCACACAGCCGCTTATGCATGATACCAGTAAAAGAGCCGTCAAAGCGCCTGCCAATAACCTCTTTCCTTTTGCCATAACCACGTCATCCTTCTCATTTAAGCATTACTTGCCTTCTTTATATTCAGTCGGAGTAACGCCAACATTCTTTTTAAAGCTTCTGCTAAAGTAATTGGGATCCGTGTATCCACACGCACCGCAAATTTCTTTCATCGACATATTGGATTCCGTAAGGAGTTCTTTTGCCTTATCCATTCTGATGTTGGTAAGATATTCAATAAAGTTTAGCCCTATCTCTTCCTTGAAGATCTTACTGAAATAGTACGGCGAAATATTAACTTTCCTTGATACGTCATCAAGCGATATGTCTTTTGCAAAATTATCGTCTATGTATTTTCTTGCTGTCTTTATTATATCATTTGATTTCTCTTCGCGCTTCGAAATTACGTTTCTGCATGCGGTCGTGATCTTGTCCATAAACCACTCCCTAAGCCCTTCAGAGGTATTAAGCTGCATGAGTTCGGGAAGGTAATCATCCCTTCCTGAATATATGTATTTTCGTCCACCACTCAGATATGCAAGCTTCTCGGCATACAGCGCAAACTCGAGAACCTTTATCCTCATGGACATGAGATCTCCGCCATTTGCCCTTTTGCACATCCAGTCCGCATACTTACCGGCAGTAACCTTGGTTGCGTTGAGATCTCCGTTTGACACCGCATCAAACATGGGCTTTTCAAGGTCTATAGGATAATCCTCTTCATAATCGCATCCCAGAGACAGATCGTCCACATGAGCAACGGATCCCGTTGTCTCGATAAGAGCATTAAGTGCCTCTCTGTAGGACTCTCCGAGCTCCCTTAAAGGCTTAACTCCGCCGATTCCTATTCTAAAGCTTATGTCCGTCTTTTTCTTCAAAACTCTGGTAAGTTCTCTTGCCTTATCAATAAGTTCGGTTCTTTCGTTATATTCCATCTTGGATGAATCGACCGGGATAAGAACGGCAATCTTATTAGCCATTACATTTCCTATCTTACAGTCAAAATAATCCTTGACCCCTTCTCTTATCTCCTGATAGCGGCCGGACACCTTAACAGAACTTCCGATCGCGTTAGTCATGTGGTTTCCTTCCTGGGAATCACCGCATACTATCGCAAGCATATAACCGTAGTCCTGATTTATTCCAAGTATTGTCTTGTAACTGTCTATATCCTCATCAAAGTGTTCCTGAAGGAGTATGTCGTAAATAAGTCCGTTCTCGATAATAGGCTCAATGGTCTCAAGTTTTTCCTTGATCATGAGCTCGTTGCTTCTCTTTGTTCTCTCGCCGTCAATAAGCTCCATTGCCTTTCTAAGGACGTTTACAACCTTATGCTTATCCATAGGCTTATTGATATATTCAAGAACGCCAAGCTTTATCGCCTCTTTGGCGTAATCGAATTTGTCGTACGCCGACATTACGACAAAAATTGTGTTTGCCGAGAACTGCTTGATCTCTTTTATCGCCTCTATACCGTTTATTCCGGGCATATGAATGTCCATTACGGCAATATCCGGCCTGAAGCGCTCCGCAAGCTCTATTACGCTTCTTCCCGTCTTGGCGTACTGAACTTCACACTCATCGCCAAACTCTTTTTCAATTATGAATTTCATGGAATCGATGACTATACCTTCATCGTCCGCAATCATTATCCTATACATCCGTTTACCCCGATCAAATTTCTGTTTCCGTCTGCTGCGCTTCATCCATAGGCAGACGTATTATGACTTCGCAGCCCTTATTCTCGCCTTCGCTTTTTATCTCCACTGCGTTTTCATTTTCGGTAAAGAGCCTGAGTCTCGAGATAACATTGTCCATGCCGATTCCGTTGTTGTCATTCTGATCCTGTTTTCTCTTCCAGCTTCCGCTCAATATCTTTTCAATATTATCTTTACTGATACCCTTGCCGTTATCGCCGATACTGATGCATATAAAGCTATCCTGCCTGTATACTTTAAGGGTTATCTTGCCCTGATTGCCCATCTCTCTGATACCGTGGTTAACGGCATTCTCCACTATGGGCTGCAGTATCATATTGGGCATCGCCACACCGAGTAGCCTGTTGTCAACCTGCTTCTCGTAGCCGATATCGCCCGAAAATCTTACGTTCAAAATTCTTATGTAATTATCAACAAGCGTTACTTCTTCGCCTATGGTAACTTCGTTTTTCTTTCCCTTTACATTATACCTGAAAAAGTCCGCAACTGTCTGAACGTATTCGTAAGTCTTGTCCGCACCTTCCATCATTGCAAGCTGCGCCCCCGCATTCAGTGTATTAAACAAAAAGTGAGGATTTATCTGTGCCTGCAGGTATTTAAGCTTAGCATCTTTAAGATGAGATTCCATCATAAGCTCTTTTTCCTGCATGTTTCTCTCTTTTTCCATACTCATGCGAAGTCTTTCGATGTACTGCTTGATACTTATGAGCATCTTGTTAAACGCATTGCTCACGATTCCGACTTCGTCATTGGACGTGATCTCAATAAGCTGTGCGTCGAAATTACCTTCCGCAACCTCATTGGCAGAGTCCGCAAGCTTTTTAAGAGGCTGTATGATAGCTCCCACAAGGCTCGTTATTATTATAATGTTTCCGCCCATAACGATTGTGATAACGATAAAGCTGATAAACTCATAGGTTCGAAACAGTTCCGAAAGCTCGGAATAGTGCTGTGAATTACTTACAAGCAACTCCAGATTCAGACTTGTTATATATTCGGATATATAATTGTAAAGTTCTGTGGCGTTTTCATAATATACACGATACTTCTCTACGTTTCTTCCACGCTTTGCCTCAACGGTCATCGACACTTCGCTTAGGTAATTCTGCGACATATACTTGATATTTCTTTCCATACGTCCGAAAGAAAGCTCGGTAACTCTGCCGTCAAGCTGCTCTATAAGTTTTGAATAAGTCCCATCCGCCATGAAGTAAGTCTCAAGCGAGTCCGATGTCTTGGACCTAAGATACTCCGTCATGGAATCCTGCACATCATCAAGTGCATCGGAAATGCGGTTCAGGTGCCTGTTATCCTGATATACCAACTCCATTTCCATTGACATGCTGTTGATACCAAGAAGTAAAAAGATATTTACGACAAAAATAATTATGTTCGCAAACACACAGATACTTATGATCTTATATTGAAGGGGGCGATCAAGAAATCTACTCATCCTTGTCCTCCTTCTTCATATACTCCGAAACGTTGTTCTTGTCTATAAGCCTTACGTCGGCAGTATAATACTGGTTTGTATTGCCTGTTTCATAATAGTCGGAAAGCGCCGTTATACAGTATTCTCCGAGCTGCTTTGAATCTATGGCAATAGTTGCGTAAACAACGCCTCTGTCTATAGCATTTATGATTGACTCCGAATCGTAATAACCAAGGATATCAACCACACCAACTTTGTTAAAGTCAACTACGGCCTGATATGTACAGACCGTATTAAGCTCATTTAAGCACACAATAACATCAGGGATCTCTTCCACATGAAAAATATCCCTGATTGACTCTTCAGCTGAAAATGCATTTGTATTATCAACAGTATAGTTTGAAAAAGAAAGCTTAAGATCTTCCGTAACCTCTTCTTCCTGCGCTATACTGTCCTGCATGGCAGATATGATAAGATTCTGCCCTGTATCATCTACGTTTGAATCCAAAAGCACGGTAACCTTCATAGTTTTCTGCTGTTCCGTATTATCGGCCTCAGTGGATTCATTACTTTTCTTTTCTTTTATTATATTTATGACCTGCTTTGCATACTCACGTCCAATATTGTAACTTCCGACACCCACAAAGCTGAGCCTGTGAGATTTGGTGTTATCTCCATACAGCGTTACAACAGGAATCCCCTTAGATGATGCGTCATTGATAAGCCTTGTCATCTGATTCGACTCGTTGGCATAAACAATGATACCGTCAACCTTGGATGCAGTTGCGATCTTCATCAGCTCTTCAGGTGAATAATTGGTCGCAAAGCTCTCTCCAAACAGCTCAAGGTAAATGTTATCTTTCTGTGCCTCCTCAAAAGCACTGCGATAAACAGCTTTCCAGAAATCCGACTTGTAGTTGTCCGTTATCATGACGTAGTACTTGTCGTACTCTCTCGCCTCATCAGCCCTCTTAAATCCTTTAAGATTCAGTCTGAAATTTAAAGCGATAAGAAAAAGGATCACAACAACGAAGATCATCGTCGCAGTAAAAATAACACTTCCTTTTATATTAAGTTTGTGCTTATTGTTTTTAGGAGTTTCTGTTTTCATCACCTATTGATTATACAGTTTATATTCTCCCGTTTTCAATAATTTCTGCACGTTATTTTCTTACCAGAGTGAAAAGATCCGTCTCTTCGCCTGTGTTTACATCCACGGCGTAAATTCTGACTTCTTTTCTCTTATATGCCATACGCCAGCCCTGATCGTCCATCTTGGCTCTCTCAAGAACATTTCGCATAACATAGATCTTACCGTCTATATACTCTATAATCTCGGGATCTTCCTTGAGTACTCCCGTTTCATCTCTTACAGCTCCATGCTTGTTTGTATTGGCTTCAACAACATGCTTCTGGCACTTTGCATCATACCATACAAGTCGTCCCAAAGAATCACAGGTTGCTGTAAATGGCTCTCCCTGTGCATCTTTTTGCATCTTACCGTCCTTGTCGATTCTGAATGCCGTAGGATCATCTCCGTCTTCACCAACGGGATTGTCATGAATGGAATCCTCACATACAAGAGATTCCTCCGTTCCTAGATCCGCAGACAGGAAAAACGCCTCAGACAGCTCGTTTGTGGTACCCGAATAGTAATTCATGGTAAAGTAAAGCTTGCCGCGCTCCGGATCCTCTGTTAAATGCTTGAAACTATAATAATCTCCTACATTTGATCCATCCGGAAGATATCCCAAAAATGTGGTCTGCTTGTCTGTTGTATTAAACTCCCACAATCCGATCTGACTCACGCCGTAGTAATCAGGCTCTGTAATATAGAACACCCTCTCACTGTCGCACATGATGCAGTCTGTTACATTATCAATGTCATATGATTTGCCGGTATTTGTATAAGCCGTAAGTCCGATTCCACTGTCACTGTATATACTTGTCACAAGGAGCTTACCGTCCTTATCTACAGCACATATATTATCCGATTTAACAAGTTCCTGCGGATATCCGTCTTCAGGTCTTGAAAGATCGTATGCAATAGCTTTGATCTTTCTGTCCATACCGGTTCCCGTAAAGAAATTGGTAAAAAGCCTGTCCTCAAGAACATATATATATCCGTATGAAGCCTTAAGACCTATTCTTGATACTTTATCCGTCTCAAAATCATAGGAATAAAGCATATTGTCACCGTAGTCATACTGTGCAAAAGAGCCAAACCAGGATGTATAATCCAAATTTATTCTTGATGGAACATGGAAATAAAGTTTGTCTTTTACTTTTACAAAAAACTGACCGTTATTTACGATATCGCCGCCTGCACTCTGATACATTTCACCGGAAGCTGCATCTCCCATCTCCTGTTCCTGTGCCATAGCGCCCGAAAAAGATGAATCACCATTCAAAAAAGCAACACTGATCCCCAATACCAGTGCTGTAACTATAACGCTTACTCTTCCCTTCATTTTATGTCTATTCCTCATACTCAAACCATCTTATTCTTAATCATTCAAAATTTCATTTCTTATTCTATCCATTTTGCCCTACAGATACAATATGATAAATAACGAAATTTTTAACAAAAAATCTAGTATTTTTTTAACATTTTTTGATGCATTTTTTTGATACATATCATTCTATTTATCGATTACCACATAAAAACCCGACGCATTTTGCGCCGGGTGAAATATCAAAAACTTGAAGTAACCATTGAAATGGCAAAAGAAAAAATTATATAAGCCGATACTATTTTATCCAATGTTCCGAAAAATCGCACTGCTGAATCTTCACTGTCAAGTTTCTCTCCGATATAAGCAAAAACAAAGCCAAGAAAAGCTACAAAACCTAAAAGCACAAATATATTAAACCCATCATATATGTTATATTCCCACCACTTACTCTTACAATATATTCTAAATGCCAATATCGATACTATTGGGATCAACTCTACAATAATCGCTAATAATTTTTTCATCTTACATATAAACCTTTCTACTTAATCATAGTCCACATATTAGGACAATTCCAACAAAGAAGACAATAATAAGTACCGTTATCAGCTTATCCAGTTTTCCCAAAATCCGGACAACTATATTTTTTCCGTCAAGTTTTTTTCCTATAAAAGCAAAAACAAAACCAAGAAAAGCCAGTACAAACGAAGCTTCGCTTATAAGTGTATCAGCATTTCCGGTCTGCGCACCAATTTTAAACAATATGAAATACAGCAATATCGCTGCCAAGGGGATCAGTTCTACAAAAATCGCAAAAACTCTTTTACTCATATATATCCTCTCTGCTACACTTTCATAGCATCCCCTCATCCTTGCATTTTAGCATATCGGATATCCGATAATATCAGATATAATGAGTTAAATAAAAGTAGCCTATCAAGGCTACTTTTATCCTGCGTTCTATTCGATTTTTTCAGCGAAAGGCAGATTTTATCGGCATTTCACTTAGAACTTCACCTTAGGCATTATTATATTACATTGATTTGCCGCCTTTGTGCCTCGTAATCTCGGTAGATCCGCCGGATGCGATCGCCTCCTTGATGAACTTATCCATAATATCTCTGTATTCCGTCTTTCCGTCTTTGTTGTAGCCGGCTTTAAGCGACTTAAACTCTCCCCCGTCAAAGGTCACAGCCATTGAACTGCCATCACCTTTTTTGATAAGAAGGAGCGTCTCTGCACTACTGTCAACCTGAATATATTCATAATCTTCGCCATTCAGAAAGTCCTCAATATCTCCAATTCCACCTGCCACTGCATCTGCAACCGTCATTTCGGGAGCTTCCTCCTCCGAAGGCTCGGTAAGAGCATCAACTTCCGCATCCAATATCTCATCAAGATTCTGAGCTGCACTCTGCTCAATATTATCCGATGCTCCTGTATCACTCTGAGCTGCTGCCATTGCAGCCATAACTGCATCCTGCTCGGCAACATCATTCACATCACTTTCGGGAATATCCTCAGCCATATCAAACTCCGATGTACCCTCAGTCGAAAATTCTATGATATCAGCAGCTGTTTCGGGATTTTCAGAAGCAAGATCCGCCGTCTCAAAATCTGCCAGATCAAGCTCTTCTTCCGCAACTGCTTCTTCAGCAACAATATCGGAGAGTTCGCCCTCTTCCGGTATCACGTCCTCTGTTAATATTTCTTCTGTTACAGGTTCCTCTATATCAGGAATTTCCTGATTTTCCAATAAACTCTCTTCCAATGTTATTTCCTCCGTTGAATCAATTATAGGTTCCGATGTAATATCCACCGCCGAGTCAACTACAGGTTCAGCAATGGATTCTGTTGTTATTCCGACCGCCTCAGCCAAAGCATCCGCTTCCGTCTCTGCCTCCACAGGCTCTTCCGTCGATACCAAAGAATCAAAGTCAATAATATCGGCTGTAGCCGCAGCATCAAGTGTGTCTGCCGCACCTTCAGAAGCTTCCGCTGTCTCAACAAGCGCATCAAGATCCGCACCGGCATCTGTTGCCGGCTCTTCCAAAGCATCAAAGTCCGCAATCTCTTCTGAAGCAAGCATGGTATCGAATTCTGATATTCCCTCTTCCGTTGTCATTTCACCAAAATCTAAAACTTCATCCGTTGTAGGAATAACATCCTCTAACACGTCACCAAATTCTCCATCGCTGTCGGCATTGGCCATTGCTTCAAACATCGCATCAGCCTCACCTTCACTCTCTTTTTTCGACATAGATGCAAGCATCGCATCTACATCTGTCGCGCTCTCGGCACTTGCCAAAGCAGCAAGCATTGTCTCGGCGTCCACCGCAGGCTCTGCCTTTTCTTCTGCAGGCTCATCCGGTGCTTCGTCCGCTTTCGCATCCGCTATTCCGGGCCAATCAAGCGCATCTTCTTCTGTAACAATATCTCCGGCAGCTTCGAGTTCAGCCTCTAAAGCCGCTTTTTCTTCTGTAATGATTGCTCCTACAGTAGCTCCCATTTCGTCCTCAAGCGCTGCCTTTTCTTCTGTTATAATGTCACCTACCGTAGCTCCGATTTCCGCCTCAGCATTATCTGAAGAAACCTGCTCAGTATTCTCTTCTTCTTTCATTGCTGCCAATAATTCATCTATATTCACATTTGAAAGATCTTTTCCGTTAAGAATATCCTGAGTATTCATGCCATCCATATAATATCTCCTTTCGAACTGACAAAGTCGTAAGATGATAGCAATAAATTATTTACTATTAAACATCTAATATTATTATGTATACTTCCGGCACGAATTAACAGTAAATTTTTTATAAATTCAGAATATTCGAAGTTTTTATTCTTTTTATTTATACCAAAGCGCCGATTCATCTATATCGGAAACATGCTCAAATCCTGTGGCACTCATAATAAATCTCAGTTCGTTTCCCACTTCCTTGATAAATTCAGAAACTCCTTTTACGCCTTCATTTTCAAGTGCCGGAAGCATAGATCTTCCCACTGCCGCAGCATCAGCTCCAAGCGCAATTGCCTTGTAAACATCTGCTCCGCTTGAAATACCGCAGTCTACAATGATCTCAACATTCTTTTCCTCAAGCGTTTCTCTTATCTCCGGCAAGATCATCATCGGCGGTATCGCATACGGAAAACGATCATCCAGATGCACATCTTTGATATGACAGCTTTTTATCCTGCTCTCGGGCTCGTTACTCTGCACGGGAAAAACAACGGCGCTGCAACCAAGTTTCACCTGATTTAAAGCCCACTCTTCGGGAGAATCATGTTTTAACGGTGACGATGTTCCAAGTCTCATACTGCACCTCCTGATTTTTTTGGTTTTCATTACTATATTACACTAAAGTTTTGATGCAAAAAAGAAAGATCCGGCTTTCGACCGAATCTTCCTTTTTTTATTTTTTATATTTATATGTACCTATCAGAAATTAAAGATTTTCTTAAGTATAGCAGGAATTATACTCCAGAATGAACCGCCGTCATCATCGTCATCATCTTCGAAAAGATAGTCAAGATCGATTGTTTCGTAATCTTGCGTATCTTTATTGTATCCCTGCCCATTTGTATAAGGATTACCCTGTGTATATCCATTGTCGATCGGTGCAGGTGTGAAACCTGCCTGCTGATTGCTGCAGGAAGATGCAGGAACATTTCCCGGCTGATCGCTGCAGGACGGCCAATTTGTCTGGCTGTTATTGCAGGAAGGCCAGTTAGTCTGGCGATTGTTGCAGGATGAAGACGCTGTATTTTCAGATATCTCCCAATCTGAATCAGAATCACTGTTACTTTGTCCACCGTCAACCGTTGCGCCTGAATTACTGCTATCCTTTCCGCTGTCTACTGTAGCGCCGCTATTGCTGCTATCCTGTTTATTGTTGCATTTAGATCCTGTATTGCTGTTGTTTTGTTTATTACCGCATGTGGAGCCCGTATTGCTGCTATTCTGTCCGTTATCGACCGTAGCGCCGGCATTGCTGTTATCCTGTCCGTTATTGTTTGCACCATCGGACTTATTCTTATCTTTTTCGTCCTTAGGTGTATTTGCGTTTGTTGCTCCACCGTTCTGTGACTTGGAAGAATTATCTGTTGCTTTCTCAGTTGCTTCATTCTTCTGAGAATTGTCTTCTTTTGAAGCGCTTACCTCTTCAGGCTCACGTGAAGGCTCCTTATCACTTACTTTTTCGGGCTCATTCTTATCATCTGCGCTATTATCCGCCTGTGCGGGAGCTCCGTCAGTTGTTGTTATCTTAACTTTATATGTAAATCTTGTATCTGTCTCATTTGTTGAAGAATTCCAGTCTGTGTGGTATCCCTTAAGCTTATCGGGTGTTGCACAAACAACAAGATAAGCTGTTTTCTCATCGCCGTTAAGTGCGATTGATCCTGTTCCACTGCTGAAAGTCTCTGAATAACGAGTCTTATTGTCGGCGGTACTTGTTACCAATGTAACTCTGAAGTCAGATCCCGCAACTCCTGATGTGTTAACAAAATCTGCAGATATTCCGCCCTTGCTCAGATCCACATCGAGAGGAATTACATTGAATCCTGTCTGCATCGGAGCTTTGTTTGCAGGAACTGCCTGGTAGCCTTCATTATCCGGTCTCTCAAGCGTTGTATAGATCTTCTCACGGTTTCCGGCCTGTCTCAAAGTCTCATTGTTGAGATGCTCAAGATAGAACTTCTGTCTGCTGAAATCCATTGTTGCAAGTCTCTTTGACATTCCTCCGAGGATTGTCTTGATCGGCACTCCGGAGAGTCTTTCTATTGTTGCGTACATTGACTCGTCTTTCTGCTTATTCTCCAATATCTTGTGAATAAGATCCATTCCGAGTCCATCGATATTGTCGGGATTCTCCGAAATATAAAGGAAAATCGGCCATGTATCATACCAGTTGAGCATATGAGGAACATAGTAATCCGCATTTATCAGATATGGTGAAAAGAAATCCGAATAAGGTCCAAACTTCTTTCCGTGATAGCTGTAATACTCACTTCCTATAAACTGATCCCTGAACCAGTTAGCTGTCGCCTCATACCAGGGATAATCGATTGTTCCGCCCTGATAATAAGTGAACACGTGCGCAAGCTCATGTGGCAAAACCCAGCTTGGATTGGGATCCGAAACTACCATCGCTCCGGGTGATACAAAAAGAAATCCGAAGCCTTCTCTGTCCGTACCCATATAAGCCCAGTTATCTTCAAAAGCTCTGAGTCCCGTATTTGAAATATATAAATTTGTCTTGAATTTGGAATTTCCCGAAACACCTATATCTTTCATCTTAAGTTCCTGAGTATAGAAAGCGTAGATGTTTTCCAGATTTGTAAGATTCCCCTTGATAAATTCTTCGTCAATTCTCACATCGGTAGAATTGCTTTTTCCCCAAATAATCTGAAAATGCTCGGATGCCATACGATTTACGCTGTTATCCGAAAGTGAATAATATGCGTCACGTACCTTGTATTCGTCATTTCTTGTAAGATCCACTATGTTTGAAGAAGCTACTGCCGTTGTCGAAATCGAATCGACAGGCGCCGCCTTTACATCAACACTCTTAAGCGGCGAAATTGCCAGCAGAGCAGCCATAGAAACTGCCGTTATAGTAGAAACTTTTTTCTTTTTTTTCATGCCATATACCCCCAATAGCAATGTAGGCAGTGTCATACTATGTAATGTCAATCGCTAAACCAACATCCTATGAGGGCTATTGTCAACGTGCTTTTAACAAACCCTAAAAAAGCAAAATGCAAAACAAACTCTTTAAGTACATAGATATATCCCCGTTATGTCTATATGCTTAAATTTACCCCACAACTTACTCGACACCAACTATTAATATTTATGTTACAAATATTACTCTATCATTAACAATTGGTGGAATCAACCCATTGCCGCCATTAATCTTGTTCAATGCGACACAATCTTCATTATCGAATAATCTGTTGACAATTCTTTTCCCAAAAGGTATTGTATTACTGTATTAATCAATTAATACAGTAATACAATATGCATAATATAATAACTAAAACTCAGGAGGAAATCATATGGAAAAAGGACTTGATTCATATAGATTAAAATTGATAGCGCTGGTATTTATGATACTTGATCATATTCATACATATCTTTTACATTCCCAGCCGGAATTTATTTCTTTAATTACACGCTTTGTTGCACCGCTATTTTTGTACTTGATGATTGATGGCTTCTATCACACAAGAAGCCGCAAGAAATTTCTTATAAGACTATTCGTTGTCGGAATAATAATGAAGATTGTAAATTACGCTATCTTTGAAGTATTTTCTCGTATCGATCCGGTCAAATACGATTATTATCTCGATTGGAATGATATTATTCTTACCCTTGCATTCTTGTTTGCTTTTGTCTGGTGTTTGGAAAATGTAAGACAGCGCAAAAGAAAAATACTGAATATTTTTCTGGCAATCATAACCGCGATTTTGAGCATTTTCTGTGAAGGTGGAATATATTTGTTGCCTATTGCCTTTGTCGTATGGTTTTTCCACGAAAAAAAGCATTTGCAATTAGTGGGAATAAGCGTTTGGTGCATTGTCATATTAGTATTTGGACTTTACAATTATTTCACAGCCAAGCCCTGCGACCTTTATCACTATCTGTGCATGGACAGCCAGTGGGCAATGATCTCTGTGATTCCATTTATACTTCTGTATAACGGAAAAAGAGGCAAGAACACAGCATTCAGCAAGTACATGTTCTACGTTATATATCCCCTTCATTTGTGGATTCTTTTAATCTTGTACCTCAAATTTATTGTAACCTAATTATCAAATAGGAGGCGGTATCTAACCGCCTCCCTCTCTCAAAAACTAATTCATTTCTTATAGCAATGCCAGAACTGGCTTTTGGCTTCAAGCACAATTTCACCATCTTTTTCAATCTTATCCTTGAAGTATGCAACGAGTTTATCTTCATATCTGGCAATTAGCTTCTCATGCTCCTTGTAGTATTCCTTCATCTTCTGCACGATATCATCAGCCTGCGTATAATGCCAGTAGTTCGGCAAAAGAACTGACTCCACCCGCGCAAAATATTTCTCCATCATGGTTATATACTGATTTCTCTTCTCTGTCTGCTTCGCTATAGTTTCGTCAATGAAGGTCGCATCGCAGCCTATTGCTTCTATCACCTCTTTGAAATAGGTATTCCAATTTGCCACATTGGCGCCATTAAATGAAAATAAGCCATTCTCCGCTACCACTTTTCCAGCATGTGAGACAATTGCTTCTATGTCTTTAATCTCAGAATCAAGATAATGCGCCACGACAACGTCATAAACACCGGTTCCATCAATCTGTTCCCAAGTCTTCTCATTCTCAAGATCGGCAAATTCAAGTTTGATATCTACACCCTCGGGAAGCATTTCTTTGTTATCGGCAATGAACTGAGCAAAGTTATCCGCCCAACTTCCATGGATATCATAACCTACAATCTTTGTGTTCTTGGGAATGTCACTCCAGTTATTTCTCCAAAGCTTCGCAAATCCGCATCCAAGATCAAGAACTCGGGCTTCTTCTTGAAGATCAAGCGACCTAAAAATCCTCACATACCAATCAAGTTCTCCCTCCGTATGCTTAAGTGCATCCCAGTGGCGCTCATCAGCAGACTGATCGGCACTCACATACTGTACAATTCCGGCAACATCATCCCAGTCAAGGTCGCCCCCTCTCGCAAGCGTCCTTTTGATGGCATCAATGGTCTTCTCAAGTTGATATTTCTTTTCCTCCATCTTTTGAAGCTGAATTTCAAGCGCCCCTTTGATGTCACTTGCTGCGCCGTTTTTCAGGTTATCACGAATTTCTTCAAGCGAAAAACCTATCTGCTTAAGAGCAACAATCTTTTCCAGAACCTGTAGTGCCGCATCATCATACAAACGATAATTCCCTTCAGAATACTCCGTCGGTTTAAGAAGTCCCTTCTCATCATATAGACGTATCGCTTTCTGCGATACTCCTGCCTTCTTAGCCATTTCTCCCGATGTCATTTTCTTCTCCATATTGGAACCCTCCTTTTTTATTATAAATCCACCTTAAGGGGTTCCCCAAGGGAAGAGTCAAGACGGGGGTTGTGTTTTTACATTTATAAGATTATATATTTCTTTACAGCAGGAATTTCTCAACCATTTTCCTAATAGTCACATCATTAAGAACAACATTAGTCGTCTCAAAAGTAAGTATCAATCTATCACCGGGAAGTATCCCGCTGGAAATATAGGAATTGATCTTCTTCACCGCCTTTTCCGAATAAAGCGGATCGTCAATTCTTCCATCATGTTCCCAGTATATTTCTTTGAGATCTCTTTTCCTAAGAAATGTAAAATCCGGATATACAACACCGTAGCCTTTAAGTTTCAATGGGCATTCATATTTGTACTCAATTCCAAGATCATAGAAGGTATCCGCCAAAATTTTCTCTGATTTAGAGCGAACTCTTTCGCCTTTCTTAGTATAAATTTCAGGCATACCCACTCTGAACTCTTTCCCAACATACGGAACACTCTTCCATTCTGCAAGTCTTTGCTCCCATGGTATTTCTACAGGATTGATCATCGTTTTCCTGATGTAATGAAGCTTATCATATATTTCCTCAATCTCATTATCCTCGTATTCTTTTGCAAGTTTCTGAAGCTGTTTTGCGCGTCTGTCTACAATTCTCTTTATTTTCTGATCATAAGACTTCTGTGCCAAACGATAAGCTAGAGACATATCTTGCTTTTTGATATAAGACAGCTTATATCCTTGCTCCGTACTATTTTCGGTACATTGTATATATTGAATATTGTTCTTTGATGTAGTCACTCTGAGCGTTCCGTCAGGAACATCAGCAAGCCTTGAATCTACTATTTCTTTGATTCCTTTTAATCTTTTTTCTTCCTTCAAAATAAGTTCTTTTAAACCTTCCATTGTCTATTGTTTTTCCTCTCCTATTTACTTTTTCTGTTATGTTTCCGCTTTTCTTCTGTTTCAACATGCTGTCATATTTATGATTTTCCTGTAATTATTCAGCTTTTCCAGATATCAACAGGGTATTTTCCCCCCCTCACCCTGTTGATATTACTGATTTTGCAATGATCAACAGGGAAATTCTTGCTCTTCTCTCTGTTGAAATCATCGTTTTCACAATATGCAACAGGGAAATACTTGGGTTTCTCACTGTTGGAATTACTGTATTTACAATATACAACAGGGAAATACTTGCATTTCTCACTGTTGATATCCCGGAAATCACAATTCCAAAAGTAAAAAGTGTATATTTCAGCCTGTTGAAAAGTCAAAAATGCCGCATCTAAACAGGGTTCAACATGAACAAATCCCAAAAAGCGTTCAAAATGACTTGTATTATATTTGAATTTGAAAATAATCCGATTCCAACAGCAAAACGCTGCTGTTGGTGGATTAGATGTGCGGTCGCACAAGGCGCCCGCTACAAATAGAATAGTTCCAGATAAAGTTTTATTAATTACTATCGCATGGACCGTTGTAATATGGAAGTTCCGCTCTCGCCCCAAAATGCAGGGCTCGCCGGAACAACAGCGTTCTCTAAACTCAAACTCCCTTTCAGGTCGTTCTCGTTAAGAGAACGACTGTTTCGACGTGCATAACCATCTATCATAGCGTGAACATATACGGACTAATACTGTATACCCCTTTGAAAAAAATAATGACTATGGGTGCTAAAAAATTAAGCAAATACATTTTCCTGATATTTACTGTATATGCTACATCTTCCTTAGTACATACGGATGTAACCGCACCCTCAGTATGTGCCAAAGCCAAAACCTGTCTGCTTTTGCATTAAAGATTTATGCAGTGCGTAGGGATTTATGTTCCCCTATAATGCAATAAGAAGCGGCTGTTGCATTTTTGGCAACAACTGCTACCTTTGAACCATTTCCATTTTGGAAATGGTTGCTCGTATTACTTATGTTCTTTGCTTTTTACTATATTCATCATCTTTAATTGCCTCGAATTCGAGGCAATTGTGCAAGCAGACTTGCATAATTCCACTCACGTCTATACTTATTCTTAATTCCAATACTTCTTTAATTCTTTGTAAAAATTCTCGTGTGTTCCTGCCAAAATCACTACTACAGTTTCATCATTTACATATTCCACTGTATAAGCCACTCTGTAATCAGTCTTGTTATACCTGAAATCGTAGGTAGACACGCCTTCCAGATCACCTACTTTTGCATCTCCTATGGATGGATCTTCAACAATCTCATCAATTGCATCTTTAAACAACCCCTTAAGATTTTTATCCTTAATCTTTTTAAGATATTTACCTGCTGCAGGAGAAATAATAAGTTTTGCCACTAATCATTCCTCCTCACCGAAGACATCATCATATGACATTGACTCAAGCTCTCCGGTTGCCATCTTATGAGCGTCATCAAGCATTTTCTTAACTGCTGGTCTTACTTTTGCCTGTCTATTCTTGAATTCCTTAAGTAGAGCTTGTCCAGAATATCCTTCCTTTATAAGATCAGAAAGAATCTCTTCTGCAAATTCACCATTAGAATCAATTCTAGCCGGGCGTATAACCAACTCATTATCCCTTATGATACATTCTGCTTTATCTTCAAACCCAAGTTTTGCAAAAAAAGCTCCTGGGATAGTTAACTGTCTTTTTGACGAAATGCTTATAATCTTTTTATTCATTTCAGCTATCGTTACGAACCTCCTAACCGAAACAGTCCAAAAACAAATTTCTTTGTTTCTTGGTTTCATTGTATCTCACTTTCTTTGTTATTTCAATTAACCTTATATTTATTTCATAAAAAAATCAGCAATATTTATCACTTTTTACATACCTCTTTTATAACTCCATATATCCACGGTGTGGTTGTCATTGCCTCACGAAGTATTTTTTTCTTTTCCTCTTCCGGTAGCAAATCTGATTGCCCGGTCAAAAGTATCTCTATAGCGCGCAATATCAAGTTCCATGTCCCAATCATCCGGAATATCCATTAAGCACACTGCTCTATCAGCTTTTCCACTGCGCATTATCTCTTCTGCTCTATCAAAAATCCAGCTTTTCAAATGAATATCAGGTATTACAAGAACTTTCATTTCTTATACTTCCCCTTAAGTTCTTTCTGAAACTCCTCACGAGTCGCATCACCATTGAGCATCCTTCCAAGCTCCTTTTTTCCTGAGTCACCAAGTCTGAGGTTGCTAATTTCCAACGTGGCTTCAGTCTGACGTAAAGCATCATAATAAACCTTGTAACGATATGCAGTTCTCCTGCTTATTTTGCCTTCTGCTACAATCTCCATGATCGTCATACCACTTTCAAATTTGACAGCAAAGTCATTATATGACTGCGTCCAAGCTGCATCATGTTTCTGTCTACCAGCAAACTTACGACCTCTGTATTCCTCAAGCTCAGCTTTCAGATTAGCATTTTCCGCTTCAAGTTCACTGATCCTTTTCAGAGCCTCTTCCAAGGTGGTTATCATATTTGCCTCCTGTGCCAAAATTTTTATGACACAATTATAGCCATTCAAAAAGAGGGTGTCAATTTAATGTTGACACCCTCCATGAATCTATTCTTATTAACAGGCAGTTTATTGTTTAAAGCGCAATCTTTATTGTCTTCCTATCAGGTTTTAGTCATTTATTACTAACTCTGTGGTTGTATAAAATTTAAGATTGTTTCCTCGTTTATCTACCAGTGTCCAGCCATGTTCGGTTTCCTGCCAAGTTAATTCCTCATCATCAAGTCCTGCCGAAGTAGCTTTTTCAATATAATTATGTTTTAATAACTCATCTCCTTCAGGTACATAAAGAATAAAATATAATTCTTCCGATCTTATAATATTAAATTTATAGCCATCACCTGTCTTTTCTATTTTTACGCTGTCTTTGGGTGAAGGAGTATATTCTTTACTTATAATGGTTCCGTTACTGTCTTTTTCAGCTTCTCTTAGAACACATCGACTATATACTGTTCTACCGTCAAAGTCTTCATATTGCCATTTCTCATATTTGTAATCGTCCAATACATGAAGTGATTCATTACTATTCTCCATTATTAAATAATCATACTTTATATTATACTTATCTTGTCTTTCCAAAATATCTTCATATGTGAATCTTTCTATACCAAAGTCATCAGATAAGTTTCGCATCCATCCACTAATACTAATTGTCATGCCTCTATCCGGGTTATTTACATATTCATCCACATTTCCGTTTTGGAGTACCAATTCTCCCTGAAGCCCCCAAAAGTTAAATGCATTTTCAGCCCACCTGTCTTTTGATCCTTCACATAAAGGCGCATAGCTGATATTAGCATGAAATGAATCTTCATATATCTCCGTATCCGAATCAAGACCAAGACTTTCCAAATATATTTTTTTGCAGCAATCGTTAAATGATTCCATCATTTCATCATCAGGCTCAAGAGCGACAAAACCTGTAACAATATTTGCCGAGAAACTTCTATCCCTGTTTCCATCATTCATTGTGCCGAACACAAAATCTGTAAGATAGCTTGGACCACTGCCATAATGCTGATCCCAATGATCTATTTCCACAAGCTTTCCACCGGGACAATTCTTACTTATCCACTTATCCATAAGGGCAGTTCCCTTTTCAACAATTACCTTTGCCTCATCTTCTGTATATTGTGGACCACGACAGCCCGTCACACCAATACAGCATATTGCAAGAATATAAATACTTGCAAGTAACTTATGCACTTTTTTTACCATATTCTTTTTCATCATAAAAATATCTCCCAATTTTTATAATAATTGATGTTTTTCCACTCAATCGGGGATGTTGATTAAATGTTAAAATATCGTTTACTTCCGTCTTGAAATATTGTATACTCAGACAGGTTATTTAGCAATTATATCTTTGATAGATTGTTTATAAATGTGCATTTAAAGATTCTAAATGAAGTTGGAGGAAGATTATGATATGCAATAATTGTGGTAATGAAATTGAAAACGGAAGTAATTTTTGTCCGTATTGCGGATCTCATGTTGTGAATGAAGCGGCAAACATTCAGCAGCCTATGAACAATATGCCGAATAATGCGACATATATGGAGCAGATGCCTACAGCACTGAATAAAGCTAGTGTCACCCAACCGCAAAACAGCAAAGATAATAAAGCTTTATTGATCATTATTGTAGTGTTTATTTTCTCACTTATAGTTGGAACTGTTTGCTTTATCGTATGCAAAATATTGGGTCAGCTCCCTGAGCGTATAGGTACCTTAGATGGCACAACTTCGGAACAGAATGAGCGCGAGAATTATGAACTTGAAAAAGATTCGATCTATAGCGGAATGGATGAGAATATGGTAAGCGAAGATCTTATCGCATGGTTAAATGCAACCTATGCCATCCAGACAGATGCCAACGAACTTGATCTTACTGTTATAGGTGGAATGCAACCCGATGATAGTAATGTTGGTTTGTTAGAAGATGGACTTAGCGCCGGCTGGGGAATAAATAATAAAGAGGACCTGGTACAGACAGTCGGTAAACTTGTTACCGATGACGGTGATCCTAACAATGACGGCTGGGATTATTCACGAGCCGAAGAACTTTTGGCGCACGGATACTGCATTGGATGGTTCGATCTTGGAGAATATCTCGGATATGCGGTTCCAATCGGTAAAAAAATTCAAGGAAGATTTAAAAGCTGGGATGAATTCGGAGATAATTACGTTACTCATTATATGTCCTGGGTTTCAAACGGAGGCTTGGGCTTTGCCGGAGACATTAATCAAAGATGTATGTCTCATCAATTGTTTGTGACCGGTGCAGAATACTATTATGGTCCTTATGCTGTTGATTTTGATATGCAACTTGGATCTTCTGCAATTGCTTCTTACTACAATTCAATGGATCGCAACAAGGAAATCCCCAGCGAAGATGACAAGATTTCGGAACTTGTAAAAGGTTATATTGCTCCGACAGAACTTGGAATCAAGACAACAAGTGGAATTGTTCAGATTGATGGCGATTTATACCAGATGCCGGCTCCCGTAAAAGCCTTTTGGGATAACGGATGGGAGCTTGACGAAAGTGGAAAAAATGCAATTCTTTCATGGAACAAAAATACAGAACTTACTTTTAAGAGAAACGGAAAAGAGCTTGTTCTGGACGCACATGCATTTGCCAACACCTCCGGTGCGGTTGAAAACGGCTATGTTGACAGGCTGGATATTGAAGCGAAAAATGGCATCGAATATGTATTGCCAGGAGGAATAACAACTTCAAGTACACATGATGAAGTTGTAGCTGCACTGCGCGCCGGAAATTCGGGAGAATTCAAAAAAGGAAACAATGGCAGCATCGAGATATCTCTTGCCGGAAGAACGGAACAATATTCTACCAGTAATATCAATTTCTGTTTTGACAATGATAAAAAAATAAGTACAATCTTTTACCACTGCTTTAATTCTTATGCAGACAGTGCTGAATCAACTGTTCGTAATGTCATATATGACGATTTGGATCAGACTATTAATGATGCCAATAACAGAAAAGCTTATCTTGATGCCAAATACGGCGGCTCAGGCAAAGAAGCTCCTGTAATGGATGAACTTAGTCCTTACGAGTTAGTAATCGGCAATGAAATATATAATATCGACAAAACCGTTGATGAAATCGTCGAAAGCGGATGGGTAATTGATGATCCTGACTACTCAGAGAGTATTGTAGTTGAACCCGGAAAAAACGTTGTATTCCTTATGCACTATAAAGGAATTGACGGTGCAGGAGCCTTTTACGGATTCTATAATAATTCCGACTCTTCGGTTAATATAACCGATGCGAAATTTAATATCTTCCATGTATATGAATCAATCTGGCGGGTATCAAGCTATCTGCCCATAAAAACAGCAAAAGGGATGTCTTTTGGCAATTCCTATTCCGACATCGTTGCCAATTTCGGAGAACCGCAAATTCCCGATATAGATCAGGAAAGACAAAGCAGACACATGACAGCATACGATTATGAAACACAGGACGGAAAAGTACGCTTTATGGTATTTGATGATGACAAGACCGTAGGAGACATAGTCCTTTTACCCAATTAAAACGTGGTTGTTATATTGTTGCATGATGGGGCCGGACGATCCAGAATCTGCCGCCCCTATTTTTGCCACTGGTTGTGGTACAGAAAGCAACATAACCACAAGTTCAAACGATAATAAACAATCTGCTTCGTTATATAAGTCCATTGAGGATTTATATTACGAAGCAGATTTAGTATGTAAAAAAGTATTCCTCAGCTAGCCTTTGCTTCGGAAACTTGTACTGATTCTTTTTCCTTTTTGTTCCATTTCTTTTCCCAAACATCCATAATATCTCCCCAAACCGATTTACGAAGAAGGAAAAGCGTAACTCCTATCTCAACCGCCACAAGAATCAAATTGTCAACAATATCTCTTGTAGAGAGATTCCCCTGTATAATTCCACTCTCACTTACCAGATCTGCATTAGTCAGCGCACATACATCATACAGAAAATGAACCATCATCGGAGGCAATACACTGCCGCTTCTAAGGAATAACGCAAAAAATACGCAGCCTCCCGCGAAGGCAACCAGCATTTGGAAAACAGTTGCCTGTACCGTTGCTCCCATAAAAAGGTTAACACCGTGAACCAATGCAAAAAGTAATGATGTAATAATGAGCGGCATTGTGATTTTTTTTGCTTCATTAATCTGTCTCATAGCGTAGGATCCCGGAACCCCTCTGAATGCTATTTCTTCCGAAACACCCGCAACCAAAGCGACAAGCATACTTTTCACACTAACCATAGCAAAATCCGCTTTGCTTATAAGCATACTCACAATCCCCGGAACGCTCAAAATAACAAAGACCAAAAGTGCGTTCAGCATCCATCTGCCAAGTCTCTTATCAAATTTCAGACACCCGTCAAACTCCGGATAGAACCATCTCTTGTGGATTGCAAGCATTAAAAAAGACGCCAAGACACATCCCACGTATATCACCGTCTCAAATTCTTCAATACCTGCAAATACTGCCGCAATTCCAATAATTGCTCCGACTACTGTACCTAATACAAACGCTACCATTAAGTACGCAAATATAGCCAGAAGAATTATCCCCAAAACTGTGTTACGATCCAAAACACGATGCTTTATTACTTTCTTTTCTCTTTTCATACGCCCTCCATGTTGTTTTAGTTGATTTATTATACAACATTTATCGCATTATTTCGCTAACTTTTTAAAGTAATAAAGCAATTATTTATCAAGACTCCTTTCGCCACTATCATCATAAACAGTATTGAAACTCCGTAGGCTTCCCTGCCCATTGCAAGAAGAAGCACTGCGATAATGCCTACTATAACCGATATGACTGTTACATAAAACAAAAAGGTCGTTACCCGTGTGGGTAACGACCATGAATTCACAATTTCAAATCAACTGAGTTTTTTAACCGGGACCAACTCTATATAACCTCGATCGCCCCTTGGCTCGAGTTGGACACGAGGGTTAGTGTCATCCCATTTAAACCCGATAAACTCAGGATTATACTTTTTCTCAGCATCCCAGATCTCGCGTATAGCCGCCTCATAGTTCTCTTCAGCGAATGGTTCTCCTCTGAAAAGAAGATATGTGGATGCAGGAAGATCGATTACTTCAAATCCTTCAGGAACCTCTCCCTTATAATCCGGCTCAACCTCTACGCCCTGTACATATTCATTTGTTACGGGATTTCTGAGTTCCTTGGGAAGAAATAAACAAACCGGCTCTCCGCTAATGGACTTTATACTGGTCAGAAGTCCCCAGACATCACAGCCGACTTCCTCACAGTAGCTCCAATACTCTGTTGCATTAACCCCTCTTTTTATGATCACTTTGCGTGAAGGTTTCTCAACCACCTGAATAAATACATTTCTGATATCGCTCAACTCACTCTCGCTCCTTCCTTTATCGATGATGAATGAAGGAGTAAAAAGCCAGACGGGAATCGGGCTTGTGGAGTACTCTTTGGGATTCACTCCAAACTCGCGCCTAAATGCACGCTGATATCCATCAACACTTCCAAATCCCATATCCAGTGCTACGTCGAGGATCTGACAAGATTCATCGCGAAGGCGTAGTGCTGACTTGGACAGCTTAAGGCGCCTAATATAAACTGCCGGTGTCATTTCGAGATACTTGATGAATATTCTTCTGGCATACCAGGGAGAAAAAGATGCCGCTTTTGCAAGATCTCCAATAGTTATCTCCTCCGAGATATGATCATTGATATAATCCTGCATCTTGCGAACTGCTTTTCTCTGTTCTTCCATCTGCTCACCTCCTTATGAGCTAATACTATCTAAAAAGACCTATTCATTTCTCGACTATTTTTGCCCTCTTAGAGAATGTATTTAACCGAATGATAATACTCAACCGTTTTCATTACAAGTCTTACTCTGGAACAAAGAGTCGCTTGCGACTCTTTCGCGCGCGAGCGGTATTGCGAAGCAATTATGTTCCGCTCCGCGAGCTGCGCATCCCTCCTCTGTATGGCACGCACTAGTGCTTAGCTCATGCGAAGCATTTTTATTGAATAGGAAATTCGGAGAAATTTCCTATTCAATGAAAAAAGCTGACAGTTTCCTGCCAGCTTTTCTTTTATCTATAATGTTATTCATTAGTTCAATTCAATATAATCAGTTTTACGCTCCGGCGTCGGACCATGGCCCAGCTCAAGCTCCTCATTGTTTTCATCGAAAACTATATCCACATATACTTCGGGATCAACTCCTACAATATGCAAATGACACTCCTTAGCTTCAATCGCATCCCCGTGCTTCTCTTTCTGTTCCTTCTCCACAATCTTATCTGTGATGTCATAATCCCGATCATGATAATAAACATGTACCGTACCATCATCAAGTTTTTCCACATATACCCAATCTTTCATTTCCTCAGCCATCTCTTCCCCTGTCAATGGACGATTTTCAAAAGGACTGCACTTATAGCCCGTTTGCTCTTGAATATTTCCATCCTTATCAACATACTCAACTCCTTCATCCTTGATAGTAACATCAGTCTGTTTGCCTTCAATCCAAATCTGAACAGCCTCTCGAACTCCACCGATATCTGCTGCATATGCTGTTCCGGAACCAACAACAAGTACCAACAGCACTGCTGCCGCTGTCAAAAGATTCTTATGTGCATTTAATCTCGTAATTTTTTTCATCTCTTTTTCCTCCAAAGTAAAGTCGCAGGAGGACTTAAGTACTGAAAAAGCCTTCTTATAATTTTCTTTATTGCTCATCTTCCCATCCCTCCTTTAGTGCGTCTTTTAATTTGGCACGTCCACGCGAAAGCCTGACCTTAACGCTACTTTCTGTAACCCTAAGAATCTTCGCTATCTCTTTTACGCTGTAATCCTCATAGTAAAACAGATGGATCACAACTCGGTACTTCTCCGGCAATTTCATAACTTCTTCAAATAGTTCTCTGCTTTCAGGCGTCTCAAACGTAAGCGTTTCGACATAATCCTCCAGCGCCGTTTCATTTCTCCGTCTGAATGAGGACTGAATGTTTTTTGCTTTATTGATTGCCACTCTCAGTATCCAGTATCGGATGTGCTTTTCGTCATCAAATTCTTTTTTTGTTATGTAATATTGTAAAAATGTCTCCTGAACCACATCCTCTGCATCAGCTGAACTTTTGCATATATTAAACGCCGCGGCGTAGATGTTATTCTTGTACATATCTACTAATTCCTGTACAGGTATTCTCATTTGCTACTCCTCAATAAGGCCTTATATTAATAATACAATCGTAAGGAATGAAAGGTTACAAAAAAATAAAAAAATAGAACATCATTAACCACAAGATTCAAATTTCTACTTTTTATCATTTTTTAGTTTCATCAGCAACAATCTCTCGCATCGCATCCCCCTAAATCCGATAATATAAGTCACCCTATCCCTCATCATATTGACACTGCTTTTCTTCTCTTCTATAATTCATTATATATAATATTGCAAATTATCTATCGTGATTGTATGAGGAGCAAATTATGCTTTATGAATATTTAAAAGAACATTATGATGACGGGGAACCTATTTTCCTCGATGACATCCATATAGAAGGAATGCAAAGAGACAACTTCCGTCAGCAGATTAAGACGCTTGCGGATTCTGGTAAGATTGTACGCTATGAGAAGGGAATATATTATATTCCAAAAAAGACACGTTTTAGCTCATCTTCCGGTCCCACTCCTGAAACGGTGGCCAGATATAAATACATCTCCCGCGGTGGCAAAACAGACGGCTATTATTCAGGCAGCACCTTTGCCAACATAATTGGTCTGTCCATGCAGGTACCTATGAAGAAAGAAATTGTCAGCAATAATATAGCTGCCATTGTTAGGGAAGTTCTAATCGGCAAGCAGCCCTTTATCGTCAGAAAAACCAATGTGCCTATTTCTGATGAGAACGTTAAGGTACTTCAGCTTTTGGAATTATTAAAAAACCTAGATTCCTACCTTGACAGCGATTATGATGAAGCAAGAGAAAAAATCAAAAATTATTCTCTTGCAAACAATATCACAAGAGAAGATATTGACCGATATATAAGACAGTATCCGGATTCAACTTTCCGATATTATTATGAAATGAGGTTAGACCATGTACTTGCATAATGATAAAGAACTCTTCAAAGAGGTCATAAAGGAAATAGCAGATAAACTGTTCTGAAATATTTTCAGAATCCTATTATAATCATTTCGCGTTTAATTTTTTTCACCAAGACACAACAAGTAAATTGGCACGCATAAGAACACAGCGAATACATAGCGGAAAGAAAACGCTAGTGGAGCCGCCAACATTATAGTAAACCACACCGCCAGAGCAGGAATAAGTGGCAAAATATCTCCTGCTCTTTTATTTTCCAACAGGAATAATAACACGAAGATTACAAGCCATGCGAAAATAGCTGCACTTACATAATGTTTGGGCATAACGGCACTTTGAAAACTTATATCAGTATAGTATCCAAAATAGTCCTCTTGGAAAATTCCTGTCCAGGCAATCGACGTAGGACAAATATATGCTGAAGACGATGACTTGAAAGTATCCCAATACCCCATTGTAGTAAGAAGATATGCTTTGACAGCCTTTACAGGATTATCGCAGCAAAGCCTTAAATATGTCTTTATAAAAAGCCCTACATTCTCATTAAACCAATCTCTGTTGAAAGAAGGATCAAATTTAATATAGTCGACCACTGTAGGATCATAAACAGAGTACCACTGTTCAATAGGTATTATGCTATCTAATACTTCCATACTGCTTTCCGACACTTTTCCACCCGTACACAAGATATAAGATGTCTGCTGCAATGGAATTCCCAAGCTCTCAACCTTAGAATCCACATTGTAACCCAAAGCATTAAAAACAGGATACTTAATGATAATACAAGCTGCCATAGTAATAACTAAAGAGATTATTACTTTCTTTAAAGCATTCCTATACTCACGAATTACAAATACAGCAATGATCCCTGTAATGACTGCAACATATATTCCGTTATTTCTAAAAAACATCACACAGACATTAAGTAGAACCAATCCAAATAAATATCTTTTCGAAACATCCTCTTTTGCCTTGATGTTTTCAATGAAGCAATACAAAAACCATGAGTATCCAAAGATGATCATTCCAAAAACTGTATCTTTCCACAATGAGACACAATATAATGGATAAAGAGGACACAAAGAAAAAAACAGCGTGATAAAAACACAGACTAACTTTTTAAGTCCTCTGCGATAAAGCCAATTAACAAAGAATGTTAACAGAAGTATCATTGCAAGGGTTTGCACTACTGTAAATAAGTACATAGCGCCATAGTCGCCGGGATTTAAGCTTCCTCCTGCGATTTTGTACATTAGCATCCAAAGCAACGTGTAGCCTATTGGTTCATGGGATGTCATTTTTTCTAATCCCAACGCAATTTCTATCGAGCCCATAGTATCCGAGTAGACTCCACCCGGCCAAAAAGAAGCCACATATGGAAAATAGCAAACAGCCATCACAAAAAATGTAATCAAAAACTGAGCAATACACTTTCCTTCTCTTTTTGTACCAAAAAAAATCTCTTTTCTCACCTTAGGAAGAAAAGAAATCACAACGTATATCAGCACAAAAAGAATAATCCATACAAAAAGATCAACTATGTGTAAATCCTTAAAATATATATTATCAACAGTACCCGTTCCTTCAGGTTCATAAAAAACATGCCTGCTAAAAACAAGCATAAGTGAAAATAATGCCGAAAAAATACAGTAAAACCACTTTATCTGTATTTTCATGCGTTTCCTAATAAAATCCATTCCTTTATATCAAAACTTTAATTCTAGTAAATTTATTCCGTCCCAAAATCGTCTCAAATCCGCATATTCACCTATCATAGCGTGAACATAACCTTCACAGACTATGTGTTCATGCAGTTTCTAGTTTATCATGCTTTGCAAGCATAGTAAACTTCACATTAGGAAGTAGTAGATTAATACAGAGCACTTTCGTTTTCTGTGAGCCAAAAGCTATATCCCAAATATTCTTTTAGCAAGATCATCGTCTATATCATCCTCAGATAATATTAAAAATTTGGAAGATAACTGCTTTTGAAGATTACTATATTCTTCAACGGGAATAATGCATCTATTGAATATAGATACCAGACCGGAATTGTCGCCTTTATTAAATGACAGAATGCTTGCGTCAAGCTATAACAAGTTTGCTCCTGTAGACAGCGCTTCAAGCAATGCTAGCTCTTCTGCATCATGACAATCAAAAAATTTATAAGAACATCCTCGCCTGGGTACTTGTAAAAATCAACGCTTTCCATTAGCCTTATATTTCTCCTTTAGCGCTTTTTGATACTCCTCACGAGTTATAGCTATGTATTTTCCCCTAAAACATGCAAAAGGCTTTAAATGCAAGGAACAAGCAATCCGTCCGCCAAAAGCTGTTTCCCATCTCATGCAATAATTTTTCAATCATTAGCCTATAACTCTTTGTCACCTATAATTAATCGTAGTACTTAATTCCAAAGTAATCCATGTAAGCCTTGAATCTGTCCTGACAAGTTAAGGCTGTGTCAGTAAGATAGCCTTTTTCGTGGCTCCGCTCCTTCAGCCCTCTATAATAAAACTCCTTAATATCATCTTCTATTATAAATGGGGTTATTCCATTTCTAAGACATTCCTTGAACATGATAAGTCTGCCAACACGCCCGTTACCATCCTGAAATGGATGTATTCTTTCAAACCTACAATGAAAATCTATTATCTCTTCCAGTGTCTTTTCCTTGGTGCTGTTATAGGATTTCAGTAGCTTCTTTATCTCACTGGCAACATCAGATGGATGCGCAGTAGCCATTCCACCCACTTCATTCTCCAACCTCTTATAATCCCCAACAGCAAACCAGTTTTTACGGCTGTCTGATGTTCCGGATTTAAGCACAAGATGAAGCTGCTTTATAAAAGCTTCACTTAGCACGTACCCAGCCTGCTCTATAACAAGATCTATGCATTTAAAGTGATTAACTGTCTCCACAATATCATCCACGTTAACAGTATCATCCTCTACTCCAATAGTATTTGTTTCGAAGATATATCTTGTCTGATCGTGGGTAAGCCTGCTTCCTTCAATGTGATTAGAGTTATATGTGAATTCTATCTGAACCTTATGATATATGCCACCAGGAATACCTGCTTCTTTTTCCATTTTAAGGCGAGGCAAAATATCTGTTGGAATCTTTCCTCTACGTGTCTTCCGCTCAGGTTTCTCGGCATCATCAGGTATTAGCCAGACTCCTTTATCTATCACTGCACCGGGAACTCTTCCTGACTGGCAATAATTCCTGACACTTCTTTCAGATACTTTCCACTTTTTTGCCGTAGTCAAAACATCAATATATCCCATGTTTATGCCCTTTCAAGTTATTTTCAGTAATATTATTATATCACAATCGGCAATTTATTTCCGCTTTTTTGTTTGCATAGTTTCATTTTATTTTGCCGATTAACAGTCAAAATATACCCATACTAGCAAAAGTAATGCCAGCATGGGTATCTATACTTATCATATAGAAAGAACTATCGTTTTCCTGTCAGGGCTCTTGGCTACTGCCCTGCCCTTATCATCATCCGACCAGAACCGATCCATGATATAGCAGTTGTGGCAGCAATACTTCCATCCCTTCTTCCCATATAATGAAAAAAAGCGGCCACAATAGGCGCAAACCTGATTGTAATAAGCGCCAGCGGATTTATTACCTGCATCAGGATGCTCTTTCCACCATCTTCTCCTGCACTCATCTGAGCAAAAAAGCTTTTTCCCTGAGTGAGGATTCCTCTCAATATAACCGCCACAATACTTACAATTATCAGGGGTATTGCGGTGCTCATCATAATGAATCTTTACCTGCTCTACATATCCGCCCAGGCCATGTGTCTTACAATAGTACCTGACATTCTCCTTTGAAGTTCCTACTACAATACCTATAGACTTGTTTCTTAGAATTACTTGGAATTATCCATTTTGTCATAGCAGATTCCTCATCCCACTTTTTCACATAGAACTGTACATAATAATTTTATCACGTTTAATCGCAATATTTTTTATCGGGATATTATGCATTTATTTTTTTCTTCTTTTGCTATTACCCTTCTTTCATTATTTGACGGCATTTTTATTTCCGCTAAAATATAATGCAAAAATAAATGTATTGATAGTTCTTAAGAAAGTAGGCAATTATGGAAGAAATGACCGAAAAACAACTTGCAATCGCTCTGATTGAAAACTATATGAATTTAATGCGAATCAAAAACGCAGCTGATAAGGACACCGAAATAAGCATTCAGCTATGCACGGCAAAAGCAAAACTGAAAGCTTTAGGAATCAGCACTGATAATTTAACCATCGAATAACCGTAACAGCCCTTATAGTATATGCTACAAGGGCTGTTATCTTTAAATGCCAACCCTAGCCAAAGAGTTACAAATTCATTTCCTCAAGATACTGTTTTATATATTCTCGATCTCTAGCTTCATACATAAGAGGAATACCATAAAATTTTGTGTACTTACACATTCTGCAACCGCATCCAATATGCCCTTTAGAATAAGCTCCATCCACTCTAAACCAATCGAGTCCATAAACATCATGACTCAACTGCTTTTTGCGTGCAATAGCCCTGTTTCTCATATCTCTTCTGTACGCTCTACTTCTTGACATATTCAGTTTCACCACCCTTGATAATTATTTACCTCCCCTGCAAGGAGTATCAAAGGCAAATAACCTCCTTACAGGTTAGGCATGTGGTGAAATACTAATAGTTCTATCATATGTTCCCTCTCTAATTCATGCACATAAAGGAAGGAGAGGACTTTTGTCCTCTCCAGTTGTCGTGTTATGAACAAGAATGTCATCAATGTGACATCCAAACAATATACTAAGTCTCACAAGATTGTCAGCATTAGGTAAACACTGTCCACGCTGCCATTTATAAATTGCCTGCTCTGATTCAAGCCCCAGCGCCTTTGCAAGGTCAAATACCTTGTAGTGGTTCTGTTTGCGAAGCTGCTTGATCTTATCACCAGTAGCATGCATATCCACAAATACTTCAAAAATGTCCATGGTTGCCTCCTCTATGTATCAAAAGAATCTACGCCACCATCCCGTTCCAATATAATACCATAAGTATTCCCAAGAAAAAATATACCTACGGTTTAGTTTTAGACTACATCTAAACCTCCCTAATCCCACAAATCCCAAAACCACTCAGAAAACAACTCAAGTGCCTTGTTCTTGCACTCATCTCTATAATTCCAAAGAGCTTTTGACTCATTGTAGTAAAGTTCTGATATTTCCTTGTATTCTGAAACATCCCCCAGCATATATAGGCGATGTGTACCTTTCTTCTTCTCCTCTGCTTTTTCTGCCTCGGTCCTGAGTCTCTCTCCAAACAAGCCATATTTGTTATCAAACTCTTCCTGAGCCTTGTCATATTGCTTTTGGTATTTATTTTCTTTGGTACATTTATCCTCATTTGCTTCATTTAACAGTACTGTAAGCTGAAGCAGCTGTTGTCCCCCTGCATAGCAGGGGGTTTTATTAAAGATGCTACACAACAAAAAATGGCACATGAAACCGAACTTCCATGTACCATTGATTCTAATCCGCCATTAAAGTATTGTCGCTAAACCTGTGGTTAAGATTCTTGATTCGAGTGTGTTGTAATAATCTATTACTTATTCATCGCTATGTCCATAATCTTTTTTCATGCACTCCGGCATTTCCTTATCCTTCCTTATCGAATTTCTTCATAATCCAATAATGCTTTGTTTCTGGGCTAACAACCTCAACACTATCGTAATCCATATGCAAGACTTCAAAATAACCAAACATCATTACTCTCATCTGATGGAATAGGCATAGAAAGAAGGGTCCCGTCAGGCATTATTGGGCTTGCACATCCACCATTAGTAGAATCAAATCCTTTTCTTGAAAGAATTATTTTCATTTACATCCTCCCCGCTTCTTATATGGCTCATTGGGTATGTGTTTTTTGTTGTCACGATACTTCAGACAATCATTTATTATCGTCATAGCTGTATCAGCATCATAAAACTTTGTTTCTTGAAATCTTGCATTATATTTAGCAACAGAATCAATATGGACAGCATCCTTACCAAGATAAATATAATCGTCTGAAAGAAGCACATATTTCCCTGCAAGATCTCGCTTAACTCGTCCTGGTTCCGTATGTACATCATGCTCTCTGAGCCAATCATTACGAATCAACTTACCATCTTTTAATGTAAATATGTCATCAGTTCTTCCCTTTGACATACCGCTAAAATACTGCTCCATCGTAACAACATTAGTAACCTTGGCAAGATACAGCATTTTGTCCTCATAAGTTCCAAGTACATATACATCATCTTTTGAATAATCTACGCCGTTTTTCTTTGCACCTATGCGATACCTTAAGCCATCAATGGTAGATATCCTGTGCACCGATAAATCTTCCTCGCATGATTTCGATGTACATCTAACTGTTAGCACATATAAAAGCGTATATTCCATTACTATTCTCTCCTGATATTACTTCATTAGCTGTTTCAGGCAAAGAATAGCAAATTCATTGTGCATTTTTTTGTACATACAGAGCCTTTATTTTCCTAGTCGCTATACCTCCTGATCATATCTTGTATATCATCAATAATTCGATTTCTTAATGACTCCGGTTCCAATATTTCAATCCAAGGACCGTACTGAAGCGCCCAATATCTCATACCCTCCCGACAACAACCGCCCAGTAATCTTTTTCGCTTCCTTAGTATCGAGAAAAGGAGTTATTACCGATATCGGCCATTCGTAATAAGCCTTGTTTATTCCGATAAACAATCTCCTATCTTCTCCACGTATTTCTTCAGGAGCGTTCTCATCAAACTTAATAAGCGCCTCGTATACTTTTATCTCTTTATTGGAAGTAAACTTTATACTTCCATCAATGATTCCTTTTGCAAGGTCAGACAATGAACTGATGTTATTGCGCAACAAGTAATTTACAACAGCTTGCTCTCCAATAAGATCTTCTATCCTTAACTGACTTTCAGAGTATTCAGGCTTAGAAACTATGCCCAAAACCTTTTCCCTCAATATTTTTCTTCTTACTGACGGTCTCTCAACAACTTCATCATTACTTCGTGTGTTTTCCTTTTTCTCTTCTGCCTCAATAGGTATTCTACTCATAGCTTCACAGATTGCCTTCAAAGTATCCTCAGTCAAAGATATCCCTTTTAAAGGCTTTCCATTACGCCACCGCCTTAAATCATACTTGGGTTTCTGTTTATTCCAGCTAATAAAATTAAGCTGAATAGAATCTCCATTCTTCTCCTCAATGGAAAAATATGTAGTTAAAATCTCGTAAGAATAATCTGCATTCATAATTTGACCTCCAAAAACCAAATTACACATTATCTACCAGATTTAAAACCGCATTAGTCTATAGGCTTTGCGTAAATATCCTCTACATACATCTCGGGAGTTGCCTCTTCAATAACACCTGATTTAGGATCAGAAATCTTAGGCATACGAAGTCTCTCATAAAGAACTGATCCAACCGTGTCCATAACCTGCTGCATCATATCTGGATCTGCAAAAAGCTTCTTGAAGAACTCATCATTCTGTTCATAACGTTCAGCTGCCATGGTCGGGAAGTCTTTAGCAAACAAGAGCATAAATGTAGAGCGGTCATTGTTCTTGGCATAACTCTGCCACTTTTCCTGCGTAGCGTAGTCGTTTTCCATCTGAACAAGAACCTTATCCATCTCTGTGAAGTTAGTTCCATAACGTTCATTAATCTTATCGATAATAATCGTTAAAGGATCTTTCCTAGATTCTCTGTGTCCGGCATCACCAGTTATCGGAACATAGCCACCATCAGAACCTTCAAGTTCAATCTGTCCCTCAAAGTCCTTTTCAAGCTTGTAATACTCCAGAAGAACTTTATCATCTACAGATACTCTCTCGCTGCCTTCTCCTTTTGGAAGCATCTTATAAAGGAATTTTGCATAAACACTGAACTTATGAATATCCTTATCGAACAATCTGCATACCTGTGTAATATATGCATATATTCTCAGGAACCTTGCCAGTGTTGTCTTGAAAACATCCTGACGCTCTATCTCAAGAGTTACATACCTATCTACTGCAGGACGAAGCTGTCCCTGAAGTTTTCCAAGATCACCTGCGGTCTGTTCCTCAGAAGAATAGAATATCTCAGCAAACTTCTGAATCTCACTGCCTTGGTATACTTTTTATTGTACAGTTCTACTTTACCACAAAATTGTCGTACAAAATATTGGCATCAGTAATTCCTCAGAAAATAAGATATACCCCAGCCGCATACAAATAGCTTATCGCTACTACAATTTCCTATCGTTAAACTGTATTCATTTTCAAAATCATGGAGCACCACCGTCTCAACCTTCTCGTAGTTCAGTTTCCCTACACTTTTAAAATGGCATAAAAATAACGGTGCCTCTTTGCCAACTAACACTTTTTAACGTTAGCCACAAAGCGCACCGTTAAGCCACTTGTGTTTTTATATTCAACTGTGTTCAACTCTTGTCAGCAATACCACCGTCTCGACATGGCTAGTCCATGGGAACTGATCGTGGGCGACGGCTCTGGACATGGCGTAGCCGTTGTCCTGGAAGACCTCGAGGTCTCGAGCAAGGCTTGTGGGCTTGCATGAGACATAGACGATGTAAGGAACACCGTAATTGATGATCTTCATGAGAGCCTTGGGATTTATGCCGTCTCTCGGGGGATCGAGGATGATCATGTCAGGTCGCTCTTCAATCTCGTCGAGAACTTTGAGGACGTCCCCTGCGATAAAGCAGCAATTGTCGAGGTGATTGAGCGCAGCGTTTTCTCTGGCGGCTTCAACGGCTTCCTCGACTATTTCAACTCCGATAACCTTGTTGGCTACGGGCGCAAGAAGCTGCGCGATCGTGCCGGTACCGGAATAAAGATCGTAAATAACTCCGTCCTTACCGATCTTCTTCTGATCGTAAAGACTCTTGATGTAGCCTCGCACAGTCTGATATAAGACTTCAGCGGAAAGGCTGTTTGTCTGGAAAAACGAAAACGGACTTATCTTGAATTTAAGTCCAAGCAGATACTCGTAAAAATAGTCCTGACCGTAGAGAATATCCGTTCCTTCATCGATAACGGCGTCTGCAAGACTGTCGTTTTTTGTGTGAAGAATTCCCACTATCCTGCCGTTCAGGCTAAGATCAAGGAGAGCGTCCTTAAAACCTTCAAGATCATGCTCTTCCTTGGTTGTGGTGATAAGATCAACAAGGATATCACCGGTTCTTACGGCACGTCTTACAAGAAGGTGTCTAAGATACCCTTCCTGCTTCATTCTGTGATAAAAAGAAACCTCTTTCCTCTCATACATCGGCGTAAAATAGTCCAATGTAGCTGTGAGGATTGCCTTGTAATCATCGTCGACGATTCGGCATCCCGATACAGTCACGATGTCATAGAAGCTTCCTTTTTTGTGCATACCAAGACACAGAGGCCCGCCAACGACTTCGTCGCCGAAGCTGAACTCCATCTTATTTCTGTACGCATACCTTATGGGGCTTGTTTTGATTCCCTCCCAGGTAACCTTACTTTTCTGTCTCTCCATAGCAGGCTTCAAGATACTTCTAACCTGCTGTTCCTTAAGTCCAAGTTCCTTGACGTAAGGCATTGTAAGATAACTGCAACCTCCGCATTTACCAAAATGGATGCAGGGGCTTTCAACATAGTCCGGAGCTTCTTCCAATACTTCGACAAGTTTTCCCTCGGCTCTGTCTTTTCTTACTTTTTGAATTTGTACCGAAACCTTCTGATCGGGAAGGACGCCCTTAACAACGACCTTTCCCTCAGGGGTTTCTATAATTCCTTTGTTTGGGAATTCTACCCTTTTGACTCTTCCTGAAATAATTTCTTTTTTCTTCACTGTAAACTCTTAGCTTTCCTTCATGTATTCTTCGTCGTCGAAATCATCATCGAAATCATCAAAATCATCATCATAAAAATCGTCTTCAAAGTCGGGTGTCATGTAACGATAAACCAAGAATGCAATAATAGCGACTGCGGATATAGATCCGAGAACAGCCAACACCCAAAGGATCACGTTGGAAGGCTTCTTCGCATTTGCTGCCTCTCTTTTATCGAGCAGCTCGTTGATACGTGATAATTCAATAATGTCATCAAATTTTGACTTTACTCCCATATGTAACCCCTTTCTTTGTAAAAAATTGATATGTATAGTATAGCATACTCTTATATTTTCTGTAATTTGGCAAATGCGGCGTACATTATCTTCTGTCCGCATTCATCAAAGTTTACGGTAACTTTGTAGTCTCTTGGTCCCTCTTCGAGCGAAGTTACTACGCCTGCTCCGTACTTGATATGGCTTACTCTGTCGCCAACACCGTACTCAGGCTTACCGCCTGTCTTGGGCATTCCTTTTGAAAGACCTGCAAGCGAACCTCTGGCATATGTCTTAGCCGCTGACGCAATATAAGGCTTTTCCGAAGGAACAGCTCTCTTCTCCTTCTTGGGAGGCTTTGGAACTGCCTTTATCCTATAGGTATTGGCAAGATCCGACCTCGCAGGCGAAGGCTTGTATGTGCCTGCACTGCTGCCTTTGGCATAAGAAGGCTTAATTCCCGAATTACCGAATGTATCCTCAACGTTCTCGTATTCATCAATGGTATCCCCATTGTCAAAAAGAAATGCAGGCTTACTCTCAGCGCCCGATCTCTCAAGCATTGTATAGGGAATCTCCGAAATAAATCTGCTAAGACGGTTATACTGCGTTTCGCCGCGAACCATTCTTCGCTTTGCCGCTGTGAGAGTCAGGTTCCTCTTTGCTCTTGTGATACCAACGTAGCAAAGCCTTCTCTCTTCCTCTATTCCCTCGGGGTCCGCATCCTCGTTCATAGTCGTCATGTAGCTTGGGAAAACACCCTCTTCCATGCCGGCAAGGTACACGTGCTCAAACTCAAGTCCCTTTGCGCTGTGAAGCGTCATAAGAAGGACTTTCTCGTTATCTTCACCGATCCTGTCTATATCAGCAACAAGAGCAACCTCTTCAAGGAATCCCGAAAGTGTGGGCTCCTCTTCTTCCATATTCTCCTCATAGGCAGCTATCTTGGAAATAAGTTCGTCCACATTCTGTGCTCTGTCATTGTCTTCATTATCGTCATCATCGAGCGATCTGAGATATTCCATATATCCCGTAACATCGATGACGTCTTTAAGAAGTTCCTCAAGAGAATAGCTCTTCATCTTGGTTCTGAAGGCTCTTATCATCGTAACGAAATCATTGAGCTTACTGGTGCTCCTTGAAACAGCCATTATCATGTCCGCTTCGCAAAGAGCATCATAAAAGCTTATCTGTCTCTCATCAGCATATGCCTGAACGTGGTCAATCGTAGTCTGTCCAATGCCGCGCTTTGGCACGTTGATGATTCTTTTAACCGCAACATCATCGAGACCGTTGTCGATTGTCTTAAGGTATGCCAAAAGATCTTTTATCTCGCGTCTTGAATAGAAGTTTGTTCCGCCTACGATATCATAAGGGATTCCTTCTACAACAAATCGCTCTTCTATAAGTCGTGACTGGGCGTTTGTCCTGTATAAGACCGCTGTGTCACTGTATTTTAATCTGCCGTTTCTCTTAAGCTTTCCTATATCGCTTGCAATAAACTCAGCCTCGTCATAAGCCGTGTCAAATTGCTTTAATTTTACGATATCGCCGTCTTTTTCCTCAGTCCAAAGAGATTTTTCCTTTCGGCCTCCGTTATTGCAAATAACGGCGTTTGCGGCGTCAAGGATCTGCTGTGTCGATCTGTAGTTCTGCTCGAGCTTTATTACGACAGCATCTTTATACACCTTCTCAAAGTCGAGGATATTTCTGATATTGGCGCCTCTGAAGCGATAAATACTCTGGTCGTCATCACCCACAACGCAGAGATTCCTGTATTTGTCGGCAAGAACCCTTATAAGCTCAAACTGCGCGTTATTGGTATCCTGATACTCATCGACCATTATGTATTTAAAACGCTCCTGATATGAATCAAGAACATCGGGATTGGTCTTAAAAAGTTCGACGGTCTTCATGATAAGATCGTCGAAATCCATCGCATTGTTCTTTTTAAGGGCGTTTTGGTATTCGGTATAGGCCTTTGATATCCTGACCTTAATAAAGTCGTTCTGAGTGTTCAGAGCATATTCCTCAGGCGTTACAAGATTATCCTTGCAAGTGGATATGCTTCCCATTATTCTCTTTAATTTGAGCTGAGTCGTCTCGAGCTGATATTTCTTGCAAATATCCTTCATAAGGCTCTTGGAGTCGTCAGTGTCGTAAATTGTGAAATTATTTCCGAATCCGATCCTGTCGGCGTATCTTCGCAGGATTTTTACGCAGCTTGAATGGAAAGTTGAAACCCAGATGCTCTCTGCTCCAAATCCGACTATCTTATCGACTCTTTCTCTCATCTCTCCTGCTGCCTTGTTTGTGAAAGTGATTGCCATGATGTTCCAGGGATTGACTCCGCACTCATCTATAAGATAAGCAACTCTGTGAGTCAGAACTCTGGTCTTTCCGGATCCCGCGCCCGCAAGTATGAGCACCGGCCCGTCAGTCTGAAGAACAGCCTTTTTTTGCTGTGAATTTAGTGTATCGTATATTCCCATCTATAAATAAATCCTTACTTCTTTTTCTTTTCCTTACCGCCCTTTTCCTTGGCGACAGCCTTATCTGCAGACATGGTATTGTCTATTATCTTCTCGATAAGGAGCTTTTTGACATAAACATCGTATGAAAGAAGAAGTATAAAAGAAAACATCTGCATTCTCTTCTTATCTTCTTCGGAAAGGTTCGAATCATCAAACGTCTCAAAAGACTTGGCGTATTTCTCCTTAAGATCCTCTATAAGAGGCTCAAGTTCATCTGCCTGAAGTTTGTATGAACTCTCATATATCTTGCTCAGATTGAGCTCGTCGTCGCTTATGTGGAACCTGTCCTTAAGCGGCTGAAGCAGCGCCTGAATATCACTTATTGAGAGTATGTTTTTGAGATAATAGATAAATATAAGCAAGATAATGTGGTCTTTTGAATACTTCTTCCTTACGGGAGGAGGCAAAAGATCGTTCTTGGCATAGTTATTTATCATTGTCTTAGTCAGAATCTTATCCGTATCCGGGTGACGCGTCGACTTCTTAAGGCGCTCATCCATAAATGTAGTGAGCTGATCCATGTAAAGGTCGATATTTGGTATGTCATCAAGTTTGATCGCATCTATCCGCCCAAGTGACGCTATCACGCTGTTCATAAGATCATCATTGTCGATAGTCATTATTATTTCCTCATGTCTTTGATATGACTCTTCTTTTCAAGAGCCATCTGCTTCATTTCACGCGCATTTAAAAGCGTAGCCTCAGTGAGTTCATCACCGCCGAGAAGTCTTCCAAGTTCCTTCTCCGAAAGTTTCTCTGAAAGAGCATAGATCGACGTCACGGTTCTTCCGCCGTCAAGTCCCTTCTCGATCATATAATGCGTATCTGCCATTGCAGCGATCTGAGGAAGATGCGTAATGCAGATTATCTGGTGATTCTCTGCAAGTTCTCCGAGCTTCTGTGACACTTTCCAGGCGGTTCTTCCGCTTATTCCCGCATCTATCTCGTCGAATATCAAAGTACTGATATCATCTCTGTCTGCAACCACAGTCTTAAGAGCAAGCATGATACGTGAAAGTTCTCCTCCGCTCGCTATCTGATCAAGCGGTCTTAACGCTTCTCCGGGGTTTGTCGATATCATAAACTGCGCTTCGTCATAACCCTTTGCTGATATCTTATCATCGCTGCTCTCAATGTCTATTTCAAATTTTACATCCAAGAAATTCAGATCAATAAGTGCGTCCTTGAGCTTCTCCTGAAGGCTTAGAGCACCTGCTCTTCTTACTTTGGATATCTTTTCACATATATCCTTAACCCTTACGCAGCTTTCTTCGTAGTCTTTCCTTAGCTTATCTCTGTGGGCATCAAGGTCCAATATGGTCTTAAGCCTCTCCTCTTTTTCCTCAAGAGACATAAGTACCTGTTCTATACTTCCGCCGTATTTATCCTTGAGATGATTGAGAGTATTAAGCCTGTCTTCCGTAGTCCTGAACTCTTCATCATCAAACTCAAGACTGTCTGCATAATTCGAAAGTCCATGATTAAAATCGGTCAAAAGATTCTCCACATCCGAAAGCTGGGATAAAAGTCCCTCAAGCTCACTGTCATACGAAACAACGGATGTAAGTTCTCTGACCGCTCTTCCAAGCATATCCGATGCGCTCTCTTCCATCTCACCCGAACCTGTGAGATTTAGAACCGCGCCTGTGGCTTCGGAGATTTTCCTTGCATTTACCATCTTTCTGTAAACACTCTCAAGCTGCTCATCCTCGCCAACAACGGGATTTGCATCCGATATTTCTTTTACCTCATACTCAAGAAGTTCAGTCTCACGAAGTCTTGTATTCTCATCGATATCAGTCTCTGCAAGCTTCTTCTCAAGATCTTTCATTTCGGCATAACTATCCGATAGGAGATCAAAAAGGTCTTTCAGATCTTCCATGCAGTAATTGTCCAGAATATCCATATGCTTTTTCTTGTGAAGGAGTTCCTGATGATCGTTTTGTCCGTGGATGTTTATAAGAATGTTTGAGATATCTTTGAGCTGTTTGGCTGTAACCGTCTCTCCCGACACTTTGGAGGTGCTTCTTCCCTGCATTATCTTTCTCTGAATAACGAGGGTACCGTCCTCCTCTACAGGAATCTCGAGTTCCTCAAGAAGTTTTCTTTGAAGATCATTCTCTATGCCAAAGACAAGCTCAACAAGTGCGTATTCTTCACCCGTTCTTATAAGTGAAGGATCTGCCTTTGCCCCAAGAGCAAGATTAACAGAACCTATTACAACAGACTTACCTGCACCTGTTTCTCCGGTCAAAATATTAAGGCCCTTGGAGAATTCGATCTCCTGCTCTTTGATGAGGGCCAGATTTTTTACGTGTAAGCTATATAACATATTTCCCCACTCTGTTTTACTGCTGCATCATTTTGCGAAGCTGATTCATTACTTTCTCGGCTTCTTCATTGCTCTTAATGGCGATCATGATAGTGTCATCGCCCGCAATGCACCCAACAATCTCTTTAAATTCAAGCGAATCAATCGCTGTAGCAAGCGCCATTGCCATACCTGAAACAGTCTTTATGACAAGGAGATTCTGCGCAACATCCATGCTTACAAATCCCGCTTTCAGAACGCTCACATATTTACTTTGCATCAATTCGGGACTGACAGTGCTGTACACGTACTTGGATACGCCGTCGGCATTTACCTGCTTTGTAAGCTTAAGTTTTCTGATATCCCTTGAGACAGTTGCCTGAGTCACCTTATATCCCTCTTTGTTCAAAAGTGCTACAAGCTGATCCTGCGTCTCAACCTCATTAGTGGCAATTACCTCAATAATCTTATCCAATCTGTTCTTTTTCATTGTCAGATTTCCTTTCCCCCAACATCTTTTTCTTTTCTTTTATATTTTTTCTTTTACATGCTGAATTTCTTTCCCAGAATCTCGAGAAAGCTTACTCGGTTGAACTTAATGATCTTAGTAGTTTTCTTGGATCTGTGGATTTCCATTCTGTCCCCCGCTTTCAGCTCCAATACACCGCTTCCGTCATATGCAGCGGCCACCGTAGGCATGCGATTGTCCCGTCCGGGAAGAAGTTCCACGACGATCCTTGCATCCGCGGAAAGCACCACACTTCTCGAATTGAGTGTGTGCGGACATATCGGTGTTAATAGTATCATATTGGCTGAAGGCTCTACAATAGGACCTCCCGCCGACATATTGTAGCCTGTCGAGCCCGTAGGCGTCGCCACAATTATTCCGTCCGCATGATAACTGTAGAGCAAAAGATCATTTACATATATATTATAATTTATTGCCTGTATTTCGGAAGCCCTGCTTATTACTATATCATTCAGAGCATAATCCTTCTTGTCTCCGATGACACCGCGAAGCATCATCCTGTCCTCAATATAATAATCACCGGACAACAGTCTTGTCATGGCATCATCGATACCACTCTTTTCTACTACAGCAAGATATCCCAAAGTGCCGAGATTGACACCAAGAAGCGGTATATCCTGAAATGCAACGCTCCTCGCCGCCTGAAGCATCGTTCCGTCGCCGCCTAGGACAATACAGCAGTCCGTATCCTCGGGAATGTTGGTCATAAACTCTCTTCCGATGGCGTTGGACTCTTTGGAAAGTCCGATAGCGGTATCGGCAATCACACAGGATTTCCCGTGTTTTTGAAGATAATCGACGATATGCCCCGTTACTTCAAGGTTTATGTCTTTGCTTTTGTTGGTAACAATACAAAACCGCTCCATATTTTCTCCTACCGCGGCACTTAGTCAAGTTTACCGTGTGCCCTCATTACTGTCTCGGAAATAAGTTTTTCCATCTCGGGAGTATGTGAGAATCCATCTCCCCTCTCTTCCGTCTCTTTAAGGATTTTTTCACCCTCTGCCTCTGTAAGTTCCAAAACTCTCTCATCGGCTTCGGGGTTCTTTCTTATGTGGATCAAATATTCGATATTGCCTTCAGGTCCCTTGATAGGTGAAAAATCAAGATGAAGCACTTCAAACCCTGCTATATCCACGAAGTCAGTGATTCTGTGAACTACTTCTTCATGCACCTTAGGCTCTCTTACGACGCCCTTTTTCCCTACCTTGTCCTTGCCAGCCTCGAACTGCGGCTTTATAAGGCATACCATCTCTCCGCCCGCCTTAAGAAGCTTTCTTGCGGGGAGCAATATCTTTGTAAGTGAGATAAAAGAAACATCGCAGGATGCAAAATCAAGATCGTCCTCTATATCGTCTCTCACCATATACCTGAAATTAGTCTTTTCCATGCAAACGACTCTGTCGTCGCTTCTAAGCTTCCAATCGAGCTGTCCGTGTCCGACATCAACCGAATATACCTTAGATGCCCCGTTCTGAAGCATACAATCGGTAAAACCTCCGGTGGAAGCACCGATATCCATGCATATCTTTTTATCAAGAGAAAAACCGAAATTATTGACCGCCTTCTCAAGCTTAAGACCGCCTCTGCTCACATATGGAAGTGTGTCTCCCTTTACTTCGAGAGTCTTTATCTTGCTCTCTTCAAACGTTGTTCCGGGCTTGTCTTCCCTCTGTCCGTTTACAAAAACGTCACCTGCCATTATGAGTGTCTTTGCTTTTTCTCTGGAAACGGCAAGTCCTCTGTTTACAAGAAGGACATCCAGTCTTTCCTTTTCTTTTGCCATACTGTGTTACCTTTGCAATTCATCTATAATTCTGTCAGCGACTGACTTGGCATCTATTCCAAGCTCGCATCTAAGCTGATCTACGCTTCCGTGTGTTACGAACTTATCCGGAATCGCTATATTGAGCACGCCGACATCTATTCTGTTAACGTCAACGTATTCTCTGACCTTTTCTCCGTATCCGCCTGTAAGCACATTCTCTTCCATTGTTACAAAGAGCTTGTGTTTCTCAGCGGCAGTCTTGAGATACTCCGTATCGATAGGCTTAATAAAGCGCGCGTTTACAAGACTGCACTTAAGTCCCTTCTCTTTAAGGATCTTGCGCACTTCTTCTCCTATCTTGACCATTGTTCCCACAGCAAGAAGACAGATATCTTTCTCCTCATAGAGAGGTTCGCACTTTCCAAGTTCTATAGGAGACCTGAACTCCTGCAATCCCGCATAAGCATTGCCCCTTGGATATCTGACAGCTATGGGCATATCAAAGTCCACAGCAAATTTAAGCATATCAGAAAGCTCCCACTTATTCTTGGGCGCCAGAATGTGCATGTTTGGCATAGGTGACAGGAATGAAACATCAAAAATTCCCTGATGAGTTTCTCCGTCGCTTCCCACAAGTCCCGCTCTGTCTATGGCAAATACCACAGGGAGCTTCTGAAGGCACACATCCTCAAGTATCTGATCGTATGCTCTTTGAAGGAATGACGAATAAACCGCAAATACGGGTTTGTATCCGCCCGCAGCCATACCTGCTGCAAATGTAACAGCATGTTCCTCTGCGATTCCCGCATCTATAAATCTGTCGGGATAAATATTTCTGAATCTCTTAAGTCCCGTTCCGTCCGCCATTGCAGCGGTTATAGCAACAACCTTATCGTTTCTTGCACCGAGCTTACACATAACGGTACTGAAAATATCCTGATAATTGGCTGTTGTTCTGGGATTCTTGGGTAATCCGTTCTCAATGACAAAGGGCTCTGTTCCGTGGAATCTTGCGGGATGCCTTTCAGCAGGTTCATATCCCTTACCCTTCTTGGTCATTACATGGATCATTACTGCCTTTTTGACCTTCTTAGCCTCTTTTATCATGTGCTCAAGGCTTGCCACATCGTGACCGTCAACAGGACCAAGGTACGTAATACCAAGGTTCTCAAATACCATTCCCGGCACAAAGAGCTGTTTGAAACTGTTCTTAGCCCTTCTGATTCCGTTTACGACCTTGTGATTGCTTCTTAGCTGAGCATACACATCCTCTTTGATATTAAGATATCCTTCCGCTGTACGAACGCTGTTTAAGTATTTCTTCATACCTCCTACGCTCTCGGAAATAGACATCTCATTGTCATTCAAAATAATAATAAAATTGGTCTCAAGCTTTGAAGCGTTATTGAGCGCTTCGTATGCAAGTCCGCCCGTAAGGGAACCGTCACCTATAACCGAAACAACGGTATAGTTCTCCCCCATGAGGTCTCTTGCCTTGACCATACCTAGTCCCGCAGAAATTGAAGTAGAGCTGTGTCCTGTGTCAAAACAGTCAGCATCGCTCTCACATCTTTTTGGGAATCCGCTAAGTCCGCCAAACTGTCTGAGTGAATCGAACTTATCCTTTCTACCCGTCAGGATCTTATGGGTATATGCCTGATGTCCCACATCCCAGATAATCTTATCCTGTGGAAGATCAAGTGCCAGGTGAAGAGCCATTGTAAGCTCGACCGCTCCAAGGTTTGAAGCAAGGTGTCCACCTGTATTTGAAATTTTTTCGATTAAAAATTCGCGAATCTCAGCCGCAAGTTCCTGATACTTCTGCTGAGGTATTTTCTTAATATCACCGGTTTTATTTATAAGATCAAGTAACATATCATTTCCTTCTGTAGATCAGATACTCAAAGAGATCTCCTAAAAAAGAATCTACAACTCCAAGTTCCTTTAAAATTTCTTTTGCGCTCTCTGAAAGCTCTTTTACCTTCAAAGTCGCTGCCTCCATTCCGTTAAGACTGACATAGGTGCTCTTGTTATTCTTCTCATCGGATCCTACAGGCTTCCCTATTTCCTCCTGATCTCCGACTATATCGAGAATATCATCCTGAATCTGGAATGCAATACCGACTCCGCTTCCCGCTTTCTCCATCGCATCAACAGCGCTCTTCGAAGCTCCTCCGAGGATTGCTCCGATCATTAGACTACTTTCTATAAGAGCAGCTGTCTTATTTTCGTCTATATATGAAAGTATATCACTCATCTCATCTTTTGGAACATCTGTTGAATTTTCAGCCATGATATCGGCACACTGGCCGCCTACCATGCCGTATATTCCGGCCTTTTCGGACAAAACCTTCAGTGCCGCAAAATATCTGTTGTCTGTATCTCCGTCATAGGAAGAAAGCTTCTTTCCGGTAACCGCGCCCTTTATAGCCGTTTCAAAAGCATAATTTAAAAGAGCGTCTCCCGCAAGTGTTGCCATTCCTGCACCATACACGGCGTGTGTGGTCTTTCTTCCTCTTCTGTACTCGTCATTGTCCATCGCAGGAAGATCGTCATGTACCAGAGAATAGGTGTGGATCATCTCCATAGCCGCCATAAAAGGAGCAACCACCGACTCATCCGCATCCTCACCTGCAAATATCTTGTATGATTCAAGCATCATAACAGGTCTTAATCTCTTTCCGCCCGCCAAAAGACTGTAATTCATAGCCTCTATGACTCTCTTGGCGTATCCCTCTTCCTTGGGAAGAAAGGTTTTCAGTATATCTTCCGCATGCTCAGCTCTCTTTGAAAGCTCAGCTCCTATTTCGCTTCCTGACATTTATTCAAAATCCTCCAGACTGCCATCCATTGCAATTTTTTGAACTTTCTTTTCAACGTTCTCTATCATTTCATGGCACTGTTTCAAAAGTGCCATTCCCTCCTGATATTCCTTAAAAGAATCATCAAGAGATATGTCCTCTTTTTCAAGAGCCTGTATCTTTTCTTCTATCTTTGAAAAAGCTTCTTCAACCGTAATGTTGTTTTCCTGTTTCCTGGTCGCCATATTTTCTCCCACTTCTTGCCTAATTCCTGTCTATTGACGAAGTCTCCGTGACAGCAGCTTTTATAACACCGTCTGTTACGTATACCGACAACTCGTCGCCTTTTTGTACCTGTTTAATGCTTCGGACATTCTTACCGTCTGTATCCGATACATAGGAATATCCTCCCATAAGCCTGTCAAGCGGAGATAAACCCTTTAGCCTCTCGATATCCACCGTAAATCTGTTTCTGGCTTCCGCTATCTTCCTGTCCATCAGTGCTCCCAGCGCATCCTGAAGCTTATCCATTCTAAGGAGCTTCTCCTTGATCCTTCCCATGGGGCTTAGGTGCCTTAGGTTATCCGCATACTTCGCCTCTTTTAACTTGAGCGTACTCAGTACTCTGTTCATGCTCTTTTGCAGAGTATATGAATAATCTTCCAGATCCTGCACAAACCGTCTGTACTCAAAGACTGCGATCTCCGCCGCAGCTGAAGGCGTGGGCGCTCTTCTGTCAGCTACATAATCGGCTATTGTTGTATCTGTTTCATGTCCGACTGCTGAAATGATTGGAACAGGGCAATTAAATATAGCTTCCGCTACAATTTCTTCGTTAAATGCCCATAAATCTTCTATAGAACCTCCGCCACGTCCGACGATGATAACATCAGTCTGCATTTCTGATAAAGTCTCAATTCCTCTGACTATGCTCTCGGCAGCCTGATCTCCCTGTACAATGGCAGGATAAAGAATAATTTGAATATGTGGATTTCTGCGGGTGGCAACATTGATAATATCCCGCACTGCTGCTCCTGTCGAAGCAGTAACTACGCCAAGAGTTTTTATATATGACGGAATGGGCTGTTTGTACTCTTCCGCAAACATCCCCGATTCCGCCAATCTTTTTTTTAACTCTTCAAATTTTTCGAATAGAGCTCCTTCGCCGTCAAGTTCGATCTGTCTGGCGTAGAGCTGATATTTACCGTCTCTTTCGTATACATCGACTGTTCCGGATACTTTGACCTGCTGACCCTCTTTCATCTGAAATTTGAGTCCGCCCCTGTCTCTGTCTCCGCGAAACATCACACAAGATATAGCTCCACCCGAGTCCTTCAACGTAAAATAAATATGCCCGGATGAGTGATACCTGCAATTACTTACTTCCCCTTTTACCGTTAGCGACTTCAAAAGGAAATCCTGAGTAAACATGTTCTTTATATAGGCATTAACTTGTGTGACAGTATACTCACTCCGCAAATTTAGCTAACACTCCATTCACAAAGGCAGGAGAACCGTCCTGTCCGAATTTCTTCGCAAGCTCAACCGCCTCATTGATTGCAACTCCGGTAGGAACCGTATCATCATATCTGATCTCGTATATGGCAAGTCTGATGATTGTAAGTTCAACCTTAGCCATACGATCGGTATCCCAGCCCTTAGTCTTCTCATTTATAGCCTTATCAATATCTTCGAGTTTCTCGGCTATCTTCTCATATTTGTCTCTGATATAATCAGCATCTTTTTTGGAAAAATCGTCATCGCTTGTTGTTGTGAATAATTCCTCCTGCTCAGACATCTCTTCCATCGAGTTAAATTCAACACGAAAGAGCAGTTTGAATACCTGCTCTCTCAGTAAGCTTCTGTTCATCATATCTCTCTCACTCTGATATTTATTAAGCCTTGGGCATTGTGATCCCGGCGATTCTTATATTGACATCGGTCACTTCAAGTCCTGTCATGTTCTCAACCGCTGTCTTAACACGGGTCTGAGCCAACTGGCATGTAGCGGGAATATTGTATCCGTATGCCATCATGAGAGAAAGATCAACCTTCGCCTCATCCTGTCCTACAATAACCTTAGCACCCTTTGAAAGATTTTTGCGTCCGACTTTTTCAAGGACGTCGCTTGTGTAATTACCTGCCATCGCAGAAACACCGTCTACTTCAAGTGCCGCAAGTGCTGCTATTCTGGCTACAACGTCATCTGCGATCCTGACGGATCCGATTCCCGCATTTTCTTTTCCCATAATATTTTTCACCTCATTAAGTTTTAAGTCTTTCTAAATAGTATATCACACTTCTCAATGCTAAAAAACATCATATATAAGCCTGTTTATTTGATCCAGAAGATTATAGTCTTAGTGTCATCGAAGTTAGTATAGGAAACTGCCTTTTTCTCACCCTGAAGATAGCTGAAAATGGCTTTGCCTCTGATCAGCTGCTCAAACAATGAGTCATAGACTTCCTTCGTCGCGCATTTAACTGTGACGTTATTACTTCCTTCTTCATAGCTTTTGTCAAATAGTTGTTTTACACGATCAAGATCGGCTGTCTCAAAATAGAGCCCCTCTCTCACGTAATAATTGTCTTTCATGCTGTTGCATTCAGGGAGTTTAATGGCATCTGAAAGCTTATGATTAACTCCCATTGCCTCTTCTGTCGTACATAGATAGTCGTAATTTACTCTGGGAGCTTTAGCGCTCTCAGAATTTGCGCTTGATGAATATGAGGCATCGCCCCAAGTTGTGTCCATATAATAGTATTCGCCGTTGCATCGCACCAAATTCCACGCGTGTCGTCCATTATATGCATTAGTGGTATTTACTGTTCCTGTAATCAACATACACTGAATACCCATCTTGTTGAGCAGGTACTGTGTAGCCTTGGAATATCCGTTACATACACTCTTTTTTCCGATGAAAACAGAGCAGATATTCTGATTGTCAGGTGCATCAGAAACATATTCGGTATTTGCTACCAAGTACTCATAAACGTACTTGATAGCATAATATTCATCATCAGTGGAAGGCGCTTTGGACAGGCAATCATTGACAACTGCGTCAATCTTCGCCTGTCTTCTCTGCACTTCTTCCTTGTCATAGGTATAATCGCCGGTAAAAGCGATCTTGTCGATAACGCCACCAACCGAATAATTTATATAATGGTAACCGTTAACCCAGAAAATTTCCGGATGATCCATCATAACATAGTCAAAAACAAGTTCTATAGCCTTGGGATCTGTAGTAGATACAAATACCTTTTCGGACTCATTGTTGACTATTGTAAGAAGTTCAACATACAAATTCTTTCCGGCTTCCGTAAGCCTGTTGTATGCATAATTGTTTGCCTGTTCTTTTTTTAATTTTTCAATGTTCTCTTTAGTAAGTCCTGCGTTTTCGCGAACTTTCTTAACATTAGCGTCAAGTTCGCCCTCGTAGAATTTCTTATAAGAGGCCGCAAATTTATAATCCGCGAGCTCTGACTCATCAGCAGGAGCGCTCGGAGTATTTGCCGGCTTAGTATCTTCAGGTTTTGTCTCTTCCGGTTTAGTGTCTTCAGGCTTAGGTTCATCGGTCTTGGCTTCTGTTGCCTTATCCTCTGTGCTTGCCTTGTTGGCACTGTCATCTTCCTTTACACTATCTTTGTTCTTTTTACTGTCATCGGTCTTGTCAGTTTCGGTGTTCTCCGGTTTTTCTTTGTCATCGGGAGCATCCGTAACATCTGCAGGATCGGTGTTATCGACAGGATCTGTGTTGTCCTTAATACCTGTATTGTCGGTAAGTCCGGTGTTCATGCCGCAGTTGGATTTTTTTGCATTATCGTCATTGCCGGAATTATCGCTGTTATCGGTATTATTGTTATTGCCTGAACCGTCACTTAAATCCGTGCCGTCAGTAAAATCCGTACCTTCATTGCTATCGGTATTGAATGGATCCGTTCCCTCGCCAGGATACATTCCCGGTATATATTCACCGGTTCCGTTTCGACATGTGTCTGAATAGTCATTTGAGCCATCTGTAGGTGTCTCATCGGATGACACTTCATCATCATAGATCAGTGACAAACCTGTTGTTGACGACTCATCTTCATCTATTCCAAGCAAATCGACGTAAGAATCAATGTCTGCCTGTTCGCAGCCTGAAACTGCCATCGACGCTACAACTATCGAAAACACAATAGCAAATTTACTAAGTTTTTTATTAAGTTTTAAATCCCCTACATAATCAATCTTCTTCTCATACTCTTTTTTTCCTCTTAAGCGTTTCTTCAAATACTTACCCCCGTTGTGTTGCTGTGTTGCTTAGTTTCTCTTAAATTCTGAAAGCATCAATCCCTCATTTCTTTCCATAGTCATCCCCACACTCCACTCGTTTATAAACAAAAGGAGTGGTCTTTCATGCATATCCTTGATCTTCTTCATATCAGATGTTCCGACGATAGAGGCCATATCAATATCATCGTTGTCCACCCATCTGATATATTCATACGGAAGATTCTCTAGAATAATATCTACATTGTACTCGCTTTGCAACCTAAATTTCAAGACATCAAACTGAAGTACTCCGACAACACCGACTATAATTTCCTCCAAACCCGTGTTGTACTCTTGGAAAATCTGGATTGCACCTTCTTGAGCAATTTGTGAAATTCCTTTAACAAATTGTTTACGTTTCATTGTATCAACTTGTCGCACTCTTGCAAAGTGTTCCGGAGCAAAAGTTGGAATTCCCTGATAAATAACGTTATCTTTAGGCATACATACCGTATCCCCGATAGAAAAAATACCGGGATCGAATACTCCCATTATATCCCCGGCGTAGGCTTCGCTCAAAATTTTCCTCTCATCAGCCATAAGCTGCTGTGGCTGTGAAAGACGCATCACCTTACCGCTCTGGATATGCTTAACTTCTTTATCCGCATCATATCTTCCCGAGCAGATCCTCATAAATGCGACTCTGTCTCTGTGTGCCTTATTCATATTTGCCTGAATCTTAAATACGAATGCGGTGAAGTCTCTTTCCAAAGGATCTACAACTTCTCCGTCTGAGGATGTACGTCCCATCGGCGGAGTAGCCATTTTAAGGAAATGGTGTAAAAAGAGCTCCACTCCAAAGTTCTGAAGAGCAGATCCGAAAAATACAGGTGTAAGTTCACCGTTTCTTACTCTTTCAAGATCATACTCGGCTCCGGCTCCATCCAAAAGTTCGATCTCACCCTGAAGTTTCTCAAATGCATCATTTCCGACAGCTGACTCAACAGCTGCTTTATCCTGAGGATCGATTATCGTCTCCTTGCCTTCCTTAGTACCCTTCTGGGTTTCTGAGAAAGTAACGATGTGTCCTTCTCTTCTGTCATAAATACCCTTGAAATTCTTACCTGAACCTATAGGCCAGTTCATAGGGCATGTGGCGATACCGAGATTGTTCTCGATATCATCAAGAAGATCAAATGTATCCATGGCATCGCGGTCCAACTTGTTAATGAAAGTAAAGATCGGAATATGACTCATGGCGCAGACTTTAAAGAGCTTTCTTGTCTGAGCCTCGACACCCTTACTTGCATCTATTACCATGACGGCTGAATCCGCAGCCATAAGCGTTCTGTAAGTATCCTCTGAGAAATCCTGGTGTCCCGGAGTATCCAGGATATTTATGCAGCATCCCTCAAAGTTAAACTGAAGAACGGATGATGTTACAGAAATACCACGCTGTTTCTCAATTTCCATCCAGTCTGATACAGCGTGTCTTGCAGTTGCCTTACCCTTTACACTTCCCGCCATATTGATAGCTCCTCCGTAGAGAAGGAACTTCTCGGTAAGAGTTGTCTTACCTGCATCGGGGTGTGATATTATGGCAAACGTACGTCTTTTATTTATTTCATTTATTGTTTCTTTTGTATTACTCATTCTTATTAATTCCTTTCTGAAATGCAATTAATTTTAAGTAGTTATATTGTTTTTGATTACTTTGCAATTCAGAATCAAGGTCTAAAATACATTTCATTCACCTCAACTAAGTATGAGGCCGGTATGCAAAAACACGCCGGCCCCTCTTTTTTCATTCATTAAAAATTAAATATGAAGTTCTGCTCTCGCACTTCGTGCGAGCCGGAACTAAGTAGTACACCGGACTCGAAAAAACCTCGTCAGGTGATTACTTAGCGTCTTTGATGGAGAAGCTAATTCTACCCATCTTGTCCTTGCCGAGGCAAACAACCTTAACTGTGTCGCCAAGTGTAAGAACATCCTCTACGCGATCGATTCTCTCCTTGGAAATCTTGCTGATGTGAACCATGCCTTCCTTACCGGGAGCGAACTCAACGAACGCACCAAACTCTTTGATGCTGATAACCTTTCCTGTGAAAACCTGTCCCTTCTCGAAGTCTGTAACGATGATATTTACCATATCAACAGCCTTCTGGAGCATTTCTTTATCTTCACCACATACGGAAACCTTTCCGTCATCGGTAATATCGATCTTAACACCTGTACGAGCGATGATCTCGTTGATTGTCTTTCCTCTCTGTCCGACAACATCACCGATCTTCTCAGGATCGATCTGAACAGAAACAATCTTAGGTGCATACTGTGATACTTCTGCACGAGGAGCCGCAATAGCCTTGCTCATGCACTCATCCATAATGAAGAATCTTGCTTCACGGCACTGTGCGATAGCTGTCTCAACGATAGGCTTTGTAAGACCGTGAATCTTGATGTCCATCTGAATTGCTGTGATTCCGTCCTTAGTACCTGTAACCTTGAAGTCCATATCTCCGAAGAAATCCTCAAGACCCTGGATATCTGTAAGAACGATGAAATCATCATCTGTATCGCCTGTTACAAGACCGCAGCTGATTCCGGCAACCATCTTCTTGATGGGAACACCTGCAGCCATAAGTGACATACATGATGCACATGTTGATGCCATTGATGTTGATCCGTTTGACTCAAATGTCTCTGATACGCAACGGATAGCATAAGGGAACTCCTCAACGCTGGGAAGAACAGGAAGAAGTGCTCTCTCTGCAAGTGCACCGTGTCCGATCTCTCTACGTCCGGGTCCTCTTGAAACCTTTGTCTCACCTACTGAATAAGCAGGGAAGTTGTACTGGTGTACATATCTCTTATCTGAAGCGAACTCATCAAGTCCCTCAACCTTCTGTGCCTCTGAAAGAGGTGCAAGAGTTGTAACGTCACAGATCTGTGTCTGTCCACGAGTGAACATAGCACTTCCGTGTACTCTGGGAATAAGGTCAACCTCTGCTGAAAGAGGTCTGATCTGCTTGATATCACGTCCGTCAGGTCTCTTGTGATCCTTGAGGATCATCTTACGAACCGTCTTCTTCTCATACTGATATATTGCTTCGCCGAGAATTGCAAGCCACTCTTCGTTGTCTGCAAACTTCTCTGTAAGTCTGTCTGTAATCTCTGCGATATTGTTCTCTCTTGTCTGCTTGTCGTCTGTAAATACAGCCTTTTCCATCTCCTCGGGAGGAACGACCTCTTTGATAGCCGCAAAGAACTCCTCAGGAATAGCGCAGCTTGTGTACTCGTGCTTAGGCTTTCCAACTTCTGCAACGATGCCCTTGAAGAACTCGATGATCTGAAGGTTCACATCATGTGCCTTGTAGATAGCTTCCTTCATCTTCTCCTCAGGAATCTCGTTAGCACCTGCCTCGATCATGATAACCTTCTGTCCTACAGATGCAACAGTAAGCTTAAGGTCACCTGTGTTCCACTGCTCCTGTGTAGGGTTGATGATAAGCTCACCGTCAACCATACCAACCTGTGTCATAGCGCAAGGTCCGTCAAAAGGAATATCTGAAATTGATACAGATACAGATGCACCAAGCATAGCTACGAGCTCAGGACGAGCCTGATTATCAACTGCCATAACCATTGTCTCGATTGTTACGTCGTTTCTGTAATCCTTAGGGAAAAGAGGACGCATGGGACGATCGATAACACGGCTTGTGAGGATAGCATTCTCAGAAGGCTTACCCTCTCTCTTGTTATATCCGCCGGGGAACTTGCCCACAGCATAAAACTTCTCACTATATTCAACACTCAGAGGGAAGAAATCAATTCCTTCTCTGGGTTTTGCAGATGCAGTTGCCGTACAAAGAACCGTTGTATCACCATACTGCATGAATGCACATCCGTTTGCCTGTTTTCCGACTTTGCCGATCTCAACTTTAAGAGTACGTCCGGCAAGTTCCATTGTGTAAGTCTTAACCATTTTATTCTCCTTCACTCACAATACAATTTGATATGATACGTGGGTTTCAAGGTCATAATATGTCACTCGTCTCCTTACGAATTGCATATTATAACTTTGAAAGCCCCTACATCATATATGTTACAGATACATCAACTCAAACAAGCTTCATTTCGGCTCATCGAGTGATCGACTCAAATAAAGACGGAATAGACTGATTTGCATCAGCCTCATCCCGTCTTTTTGATTCTACAGATTACTTTCTCAAACCGAGATCCGCAATAAGCTTACGGTAAGCTTCGATGTCCTTCTTCTTGAGGTATCCAAGAAGGCTACGTCTCTGTCCAACCATCTTAAGAAGACCTCTTCTTGAGTGGTGATCCTTAGGGTTCTTCTGAAGGTGAGCGTTGAGCTCCTGGATTCTCTCTGTAAGGATAGCTACCTGAACTTCCGGTGAACCTGTATCGCCGGCTTTTCTAGCAAACTTACTGATAACTTCTGTTTTCTTCTCTTTTGTAATCATTGTTACTCTCCTTTGAAAAATTTTCCTGAATCCGCCCGATACACAGAAAAGGGTTGGAGAATCCCACATCCGAGTATAAGGTAGTTCTGTTACTGTGTCTAAATTTAGTAGACAACTAAATTATATTAGCATATATATTTCTTAATGTAAAGTCAAAGACGCGTTGTCCACTTAGAACAATCAAGCACTTCTGTGGCAAGCCCGTCATAAAAGTCAGGTTCATGACATACCATCAGTATACTTCCCTTATATTCCGAAAGTGCGCGCTTAAGTTCGTCTTTGGCATCCACATCGAGATGATTGGTGGGCTCGTCGAGAACAAGAAGGTTCGATTCTCTGTTTATAAGCTTACAGAGTCTGACTTTTGCCTGCTCTCCTCCGGAAAGGACTTTACATTTACTCTCGATATGCTTAGTTGTTAGTCCGCACTTTGCAAGCGCCGAACGAACTTCATACTGTGAAAATCCGGGGAACTCATTCCAGATCTCCTGCATACATGTAGTTTCAATATCAGGAGACATCTCCTGTTCAAAGTAACCTATCTCAACATTTTCACCAAGCTCCACAGATCCCTCAAGAGCAGGGATAAGTCCGAGGATACTCTTTAACAACGTGGTCTTTCCTATTCCGTTAGCACCCGTAAGAACGATCTTTGAATTACGTTCCATTGTAATATTAAGAGGTGAAGAAAGCGGATCGTCATATCCGATAACAAGATCTTTAGTCTCAAAAATTACTTTACCGGGAGTTCTCGCAACCTTAAAATTAAACTCCGGCTTAGGTTTCTCTTTAACCATCTCGATCATTTCCATATTGTCGAGTTTCTTCTGTCTTGCCATCGCCATATTTCTGGTTGCGACCCTGGCTTTATTTCTCGCAACGAAATCCTTAAGCTCCGCAATTTCCTGCTGTTGCCTGTTGTACGCAGCTTCTCTCTGCGCTTTTTTCATCTCATAAACTTCCATGAACTTGTCGTAATCGCCCACATACCTGTCGAGGCTGTGTGTCTGGCCGTCCATGTGATAGATAATATTAACCACACTGTTAAGGAACGGTATATCATGCGATATGAGGATAAAAGCGTTCTCATAATCCTGAAGATATCTCGTAAGCCACACGATGTGCTCTGCGTCGAGATAGTTGGTAGGCTCGTCCAGCAAAAGAATATCCGGCTTCTCGAGAAGAAGCTTTCCCAGAAGTATCTTTGTTCTCTGTCCTCCCGAAAGTTCCGTAACATCTCTGTCCAGACCAAGTTCCAAAAATCCGAGCGCTCTGGAAACCTCTTCTATCTTGGAATCTATCAGATAAAAATCGTGATTTGTAAGAAGATCCTGTATTGTTCCAAGCTCTTCCATATACTCTTCAAGTGTCTTTTCGTCCGCTTCAGCCATAGCATCGCAGATCTCATTCATCCTGCTCTCCATCGCATACAAGGGCTCATATGCAGAAGCAAGAACGTCTCTTATGGTCATTCCCTGTTTTAGCTCAGCGTGTTGATCAAGGTATCCGACCTTCACATTTTTTGCCCATTCGATCTTACCGGCGTCGGGCATAAGTTTACCGATAATAATGTTCATAAAGGTGGACTTTCCCTCGCCGTTCGCACCGACAAGCCCGATGTGTTCACCTTTTAAAAGTCTGAAAGAAACATCATCAAATATGGCTCTGTCACCAAAACCATGTGTTAGATGTTCCACATTTAAAATACTCACTTGCTTAACTCCTTACTGAATCTTTTATATCTTTCGCAATCTGTTTTTTCAGCTCCTCCATATTCGCAAACTTTATCTCCGGTCTTACGAATCTGTGAAGCACAACTTCTATATATTCTCCGTATACATCGCGGTCAAAATCATAAATATAGGTCTCGACTCCGACTTTCTCTTTCTCGGAAACCGTAGGCTTTCTTCCTATATTCGTCATTCCTTTGTACTCGTGCTTTCCTACCTTTACCGTACTGGAATACACACCGTAAGGCGGAAGAAGCTTCATCTTGGGAGGAAGAATATTGACCGTCGGAACGCCTATTGTGTGTCCCAGGTGATTTCCGTGTTCAACTATTCCCGAAACCGAATATTCACATCCCAAAAGCTTTTTGGTGAGATCCATATCACCGTCGGACACTGCGTTTCTTACTCTGGTGGAACTGACTTCCTCTCCGTCTATCTTAACTTTATCAATGATACAAAGTTCATATGACAGTTCTTTTTCAAGGCGTTTTAAGAGTTCGCTGTCGCCCTTTCCCTTATCTCCGAAAGTCACATCACTTCCCGCAGCGATAAATCCTGCATTTAATTCGGAGGCAAGGATCCTTCTTACAAATTCCTCCGGGTCTGTGGCTGCAGTCTTTTCATTTAGCGGAAACATCACGAGAATGTCCACACCAAGCTTTTCGAAAGCCTTGAGCTTCTCTTCTCTTGTAAAAAGCTGGGACACGGGATGTCCTACAAAAAACTCCTCAGGAGAAGGATCAAAAGTAAAAACCGTAGCCTTTAATCCCTCTTCTTTTTTTGCCAGAATCCTGGAAAGAAGTTCCTTGTGTCCCACATGTATACCGTCAAACTTTCCTATGGCAACCGCCGTTTTTTCACGGACATTCAATTTATCTAGCTCAGTAATTATCTTCATTTCGTCCCAATACCTTATTTTTCAAAAAAGAATTTATCGACGTTGAACATATTTGTCTTTGCGCTGTAGGAATAAATCCCGAAGAACACCTCATCCTCCGAATAGACTCTGAATCTATTTCCTTCAGAGAACATCTCCTCTTCGAATTCCTTGTCATTTACACCCTCAGGATCTTCATTTACTATATTGTCCCTTCTGAAACTGTTTCCGTTCTCCAAAAGAGTCCTGACGCTGTTTTTCACATGTATCTTATCAAGGTCCCTGAATATATACTCGGGTGATTGAATGATCTCAGGCAATGTTCCCTCATCCCTCATGTTTTCAATCTGAGAAAGGGTTACCGCGGTATCAAGTGTAAAAGCACCCACTCTTGTTCTTGTAAGGTGCTGCATTGCCGCGCCGCATCCAAGTCTGAGTCCGATATCATGGCAAAGAGTCCTTATATAAGTCCCCTTGCTGCACTTGATCTCCATTGTAAAAAAGCCTTCCGATTCAACATGCGAATCGTCAAGAACAGTGATTGCGGAAATATGGATCCTTCTTGGCTTTCTCTCAACTTCTATTCCCTCTCTTGCAAGCTCGTAGAGCTTTTTACCGTCTTTTTTGATCGCGGAATACATAGGAGGAATCTGGTCATAATCACCGACAAAAGCCTTTACCGCTTCGTGCACCTGCTCCTTTGTAACTTTAACATTGGATGTCTCAAGAATATTTCCGGACATATCCTGAGTGTCTGTCGTCACACCTAGTTTGCAGACTGCTATATATTCTTTGTCATGGTCTGTAAGCATCTCCACAAGCTTGGTTCCCGTTCCGAGACACACTACCAAAACCCCGACAGCATCGGGATCGAGCGTTCCCGTGTGTCCGATCTTTTTTTGTTTCAATATACCCCTTAACTTCGCAACAACATCATTTGATGTAAAGCCGGGCTCTTTATAGATATTTATAAGTCCGTTGTAGGTACTTTTCATATTCTCCGCACTTTCAAAAAGGTACCCCTAAATGAAATCTTTATGGGTACCTTTCTTTAAAATATTGTTTTCATGCTTCAAGCTGACGCTGAACATATTTCATTATATTGTTTATAACATCGTGATAGGTTCCGTTTAAGGTACAGCCTGCCGCTCTCTTATGTCCGCCGCCGCCAAAAATGCCTGCGACTTCCGAAACGTCGACTGCCCCGTTACTCCTAAGACTCACCTTATACTCCAAAGGTGATATCTCATACAGGAATATCGAACAATCAACTCCTATCGTAAGGAGCATCTGGCTCACTATACCGTCCAGATCACTTGATACAGCGCCGTAAAAATCCATTGTCTGTTTGGAAATCACCGATACAATGCATCTTCCATCCATAAGAAGCATACTCTCCAAAAGAGCTCTTCCCATGACCTGGTTCTGAAGATATGTCTTTTCATAAAAAACATGGTCGATAAGACTTCCAAAATCAAATCCATAACCTATGAGCTTAGCTGCAATCTCCATAGTCTTGGGTGATGTATTCGAATATTTGAACACTCCGGTATCGGTAACCATTCCTGTGTAGATTGTCTTGGCTATCTCAACATCAAGACGCTCTTTATCGAGCACATCGTAAACCAGCTCACAAGCCGAACTTGCTGTCGGAACAACATAATTCTCATCGCCGGTTCCCGGATTACTTATGTGGTGATCAATATTCACCGTCTTTTTTGCGGCGTCAAAAAACTTCTCGGCATCACCAAGACGCTCTTTGCCGCAGTCCAAAGCAATAAAAAGATCATAGCTCTCGACATTCGAAACAAAATCATTGTTGATCTTTTCGGAATCTTCGATAAATGTAAGTTCCTGAGGTATCTTCTCAAGAAAAACGTCTGTCTTAATATCCGGATAATTCTTTTTGAGGTAAAGATACATACTCATGCACGAACCCACGCAGTCTCCATCAGGTCTTACATGACCGCTGATCCCAACTGTTTTGACATCCGTCAAATAATCATCAATCCTCATCAATATCCTCTCCACGAGCAACTTTTGCTTCATTATCTTTTGCAGTTACTTCATCGATTTTCTTGGACATATTTATTGCATATTCTATAGAGTCATCCATTATAAAGCGAAGTTCGGGTGTATATCTCATGTTGAGTTCTTTAGCAAGCGTGCTTCTGATATATCCCGCTGCGCTCTTAAGACCGGCTTCTGTTCTCTCTCTGTCCTCATCGTTACCCATTACGGTAACCCAGACTTTACAAGTCTTGAGGTCAGGAGCAACCTCGACACCCATTACAGATGTCATGGGGCTGATCCTTGGATCCTTGCTATATCTGATAGCTTCGGATATAACCTTTTGAACTTCACCGTTTATTCTTTTATTTTTATTGCTGTTCTTTCGCATTTTTCCCTTTCTCAGGTTCTGGGTACTTCCACCATCTCGTAAGCTTCTACCATATCACCTTCGTGAATCTGATCAAAGCCGTCAAATACAAGACCGCACTCGAAGCCTTCCTTAACTTCCTTGACATCATCCTTGAATCTCTTAAGAGATGCCAGATCGCCTTCGAAGATCTGCTCGCCTTCTCTGGAAATACGAACCTTGCAATCCTTCTTGATAACACCGTCCTTGACGAATGCACCGGCGATATTTCCGACTTTTGAAGCCTTGAATATCTGTCTTACTTCTGCGTGTCCCGTTACTCTCTCTTCGTAGATAGGAGCAAGCATGCCCTTCATGGCAAATTCGATCTCTTCGATTGCCTGATAGATAACCTTGTAAAGCTTGATCTCTACGCCTTCGTGTTCTGCCATACTCTTTGCTGTTGCATCGGGACGAACATCAAATCCGATGATGATAGCGCTTGATGCTGCGGCAAGTGTTACGTCAGATTCGTTGATGGCACCTACGCCGCCGTGAATAACCTTAACAACAACTTCTTCGTTTGAAAGCTTAAGTAGACTCTGCTTAAGGGCTTCTACGCTACCCTGAACGTCTGCCTTGATGATGATGTTAAGCTCCTGAAGTCTGCCTTCCTCAATCTTGGAGTACAGATCGTCAAGTGACATCTTAGCTTTAGTCTCTTCAATAAGGTCTTTCTTGTGCTGCTGAAGGTATGTGTTAGCATACTGCTTAGCCTGCTTATCTGTCTCATGTCCGAGGAATACTTCTCCTGCGTTGGGAACATCGGAAAGTCCGAGGATCTCAACAGGCTGTGAAGGAAGTGCTTCCTTGAGCTTGTTGCCCTTATCATCAACCATGGCTCTAACCTTACCTGAGCTTGCACCGGCTGAAATGAAGTCACCAACATGAAGTGTACCCTTCTGAACAAGTACGTTTGCAACAGGTCCGCGACCTTTATCAAGTCTTGCCTCAAGAACGAGACCTCTTGCTTCTCTGTCAGGATTAGCCTTGAGCTCAAGGATATCCGATGTGAGAATGATTGTCTCAAGAAGTGTCTCGATTCCCTCTCCCGACTTAGCTGAAACGGGAACAAATTCTGTTGTTCCGCCCCAGTCTGTGGCGATGAGACCGTACTCTGTCATCTCCTGTTTAACTTTATCAATGTTTGCATTGGGCTTATCTATTTTGTTTACTGCTACGATAATCTCAACTTCAGCTGCCTTGGCATGGTTGATAGCCTCGACAGTCTGGGGCATTACGCCGTCATCAGCAGCAACTACAAGTACTGCGATATCTGTTGATGTAGCACCTCTCATACGCATTGCAGTGAAAGCTTCGTGACCGGGAGTATCAAGGAATGTGATCTTCTGGTCATTAACAGATACAGTATACGCACCGATTCTCTGTGTGATACCGCCTGCCTCTCTGTCTGTAACGCTTGTCTTACGAATAGCATCAAGAAGCGAAGTTTTACCATGGTCAACGTGACCCATTACGCAGACAACGGGAGGTCTCTTCTTAAGTGTCTCTTCCGCATCTTCATCTTCTTTAAGAAGTTCCTCGATGATATCAACGGGAATCTCCTTCTCGCAGATGATGTCATATTCGATAGCGATATTCTCAGCCTCTTCATAAGTAAGCTCAGTATTAACGGTAGAAATCTGTCCTGCCATAAAGAGCTTCTTGATGATAACAGAAGGCTGCATCTTCATCTTCTCAGCGAGTTCCTTGATAGAAACCTTCTCTGGAATAGAGATAACCTTGATCTGCTCTTCAGGTTCCTCAACCTTCTTAACTTCAGGCTTGATGAATCTGCCGACTCTCTTACTTCTCGGCATCATCTCTTCCTGCTCGTAAGCAAGATCCTTCTTGTTTCTCTTATCTTTTTCCTGACCGATTCTTCTTCTCTCGTCGTCTCTGCGACCTGCGCTCTCCTTCTGAGGTGCATCGGCAAATCCGCCTCTTGCGCCCTTGTCGAACTTATTGCCGCCGAACTTATTGTCACCTTTGCCCTGGAACTTACCATTCTGACCGTTTCCGCCGTTATTGTCTCTGCGGAATCCGCCGCCCTGAGCACCGTTTCTGTTCTGGAACGAATTTCTGTCTCCGCCCTGACGAGGCTGTCTGTTATCTCTTCTGTTATCGGCGCCGTTTCCGTTTCTGTTGTCTCTTCTGTTGTCGCCGCCATTTCCGTTTCTGTTATTGTTCTGCTGAGGAGCTGAATTTCTGTCGTTTGTTCTCTCCTTAACAGGTGCCTTTGCCTGCTGCTTAGGTTCTGCTGCGGTCTCCTTAGGCTTAACCGGCTGTGTCTCCTGCTTTACAGGTGCTTCCTTCTTAGCGGGTGCACTGTTCTGAGCGGGAGCCTTTGATACGCTCGCACCGTTTCCGTAGCTTTCAAGCTGAGAAGGTGCCGTTAAAGGCTTAATGGGATGATAAACATTCTGTGACTGAGCGAAAGTTCCTCTTCTGTTGTTCTGATTGCCGGAATTTCTGTTGTCACGTCTCTGATTGTTATTTCCCGCATTGTTATTGTTATTCTGGTTCTGATAGCCGCCCATCTTGGAATTGCCGGCATTTGTAACCATTATGATCTTTTTCTTTTTCTTAGGCGCATCTGCAGAACCGCCCTTGTCAGCAGCATCTTTTGCAGGTGCCTCTTCCTTAGCGGGCTTCTTAGCTTTCTTGGAGGAGTCGGCTGTTGCACCTTTTTTGAAATGTTTTCTTGCCACCTCTGCCTCGCTGTCGTCAATCGAGCTGTTCGAACGCTTCGCCTCTATTCCCTTCTCCTGCAAAAAGCTTATCAACTCTTTTCCTTCGCATCCAAGCTCCGTTGCAAGTTCAGATATCTTAATTTTTGCCATTCACATTTCCTCCAACTAATCTTCTAAAAGTAAGTTCTTTAAAAGCGATTGCGCCAGCCCGTTGTCAGTGATGACAAGGCTTGTTCGAACTCCCTTACCAACTGCATGCCCAAGGCTCTCCATGTCACCAAAAAAAGCTATAGGCACATTATAATAACTACATTTATCTTTGAACTGCTTCTTCGTATTGTCAGAAGCATCTTCACTTATTATCACGGCACACGCTTTGCCGCTCCGAATAGCCTCCATTACAGAGAACTCTCCACTCTTAAGCTTCCCGGCTTTAGCACTCATGCCAAGCAAAGAATAAATCTTTTTACTATTCAAATTTACTCTCCGAGCTCCTTATTCATCTGCTCAAGTATGTCTTCGGGGATCTGAGATTTAAGTGACTTCTCAAGTCCCTTATTCTTAACTGCTTTTCTGAGGCATTCGGCGCTGTTGCAAATATATGCTCCTCTGCCGTTCGCTCTTCCTGTGACATCGAGACGTATCTCACCTTCGGGAGTCTTGATGACTCTTATCATTTCTTTCTTGTCTCGCATTTCTCCGCAGCCTACACACTTTCTCGTGGGTATCTTTTTCTGCATCTTATATATTATTCCTCTGTATCGGCGTCATCTTCAGTCTCTTCGACCTCGATCTCTTCTTCCTCTACTTCTTCTATTTCTTCTGTATCTTCGATCTCGCCGTCTTCAAACTCCTCTTCAAAATCATCTTCATCATCAAGATAATCTTCCATACGGAATCCGGGAGCATCCTTAGCCTGTGTCTCACTCTTTATATCAATCTTATAACCTGTAAGTCTTGCCGCAAGTCTTGCGTTCTGACCTTCTTTACCGATTGCAAGTGAAAGCTGATAATCGGGAACGACTACCTTTGCACTCTTCTCATCGGGATCAGCGAATACCGCAACAATCTTTGCAGGTGAAAGAGCGTTCTGAATGAGGTTACCGGGGTTCTCATCCCAGTTGATAACGTCGATCTTCTCTCCGTTAAGCTCATCTACGATAAGATTTACTCTTGCACCGTTAACACCTACGCAAGCGCCCACAGCGTCAACGTTGGGGTTATTGGAATAAACAGCGATCTTTGTACGGCTTCCTGCTTCTCTTGCAATGCTCTTGATCTCAACCGTTCCGTCCTGAATCTCGGCAACTTCCTGCTCAAAAAGTCTCTTTACAAGATCGGGATGAGTTCTAGAAACAAGGATCCTTGGTCCCTTTGAACCATTCTTAACTTCGAGAACATAAAGTCTGATACGTGATGTAGGCTTGTAGAAACCTGACTTTGCTTCGCTCTCAACCTGTTCGTTCTCATTAAGGATCGCATCCGCACGTCCTAAGTTGATGCTGATATTCTTACCGATATATCTCTGGATGACACCTGTTACAATGTCATGCTCTTTCTTGTAATACTCGTTATATATAGCGCCGCGCTCTTCCTCACGAATTTTCTGAAGAATAACGTTCTTGGCATTCTGAGTTGCGATACGTCCGAATTCTTTGGAATTGAGTGATACGTTTACAATATCACCGACTTTGCTCTTCTTGCTGATCTTCTTGGCATCGTCAAGTGAGATCTCAAGCATGGGATCCATAACATCATCTGCGGTCTCAACTACTGTCTTCTCAGCGTAGCATTTGAAATCGCAATTTTCCCTGTCGACTTCTACCCTGATGTTCTCAGCCTTTCCAAAATTATTCTTGCAGGCTGTGACAAGAGAATTCTCAATAGCATCAAACAGAGAATCCTTGCTGATGTTCTTCTCCTTCTCCAAAAGGTCGAGGGCATCCATTAATTCTTTACTCATCGTAGTCTCCTTCTTTTTCGCCCGGATCAGAAATCCAGAGCAAGCTTAATAACTGATATCTCTTTTCTTACAAAATTTTCGTCTTTATCATTTATAGTTACAGTAACCGAAGTGCTGTCATAGCTCTTAAGTGTACCTGCAAACTCTTTTACTCCGTCTCTAGCCTTGTAGAGCTTGAGTTCCACTTCTTTACCAAGGCTGTTCTCAAAATGTCTGTCTTTCTTGAGCTGTCTTCCGAGTCCCGGGCTGCTGACTTCAAGTGTGTATGCATCCTCAATGAAATCATCCACGTCGAGGGCATCGGATAAAGCGTGATTTACATTGACGCAGTCGTTGATATTAACTCCTTCGTCCTTGTCAATATATGCTCTGAGGTACCATTCTCCAGCCTCTTTCACATATTCGACATCGTAAATCCTAACGCCGTTATCCTCTGCAATCGGTGTGAGCAGTTCTTCTGTTTTCTTCTCGATATCTTCTTTCCTAGACATACTGTCTCCTTATTGCTGCAAAAAAACCTAATTACACGCAAAAAGTGGACTCGCGAAAGTCCACTTCTCCGTTCATTATAACGTGCGTTAGCCGATTTGTAAACAGTTAACGTAAATTAATGCAGAAAAAGCTTAAATAGAAATCAATTTTTCGTAAAAAAGCAAATATTTTTAAGTATCTGCCCGTTTGCGCCTAAATTTCACCGCTCCGACGCCTGCAGATATTAACACTGTACAACCTAAAGCCATTAACAAATATAGCAATGTTGTATTTGCAGGTATCTCTTCTTCCTGTAAAACCTCTCCGCAAACAGCACACTTCTTTGTTTCATGCCCAATCTTGGTAAGAGTTGCTTTTTGTGTAATCTCCCAGTCTCCTTCTGTATGAGGAAGCTTATCAATAACCATAGTTTCAACAGGTTCACCGCAGACTGAGCAATATCTTACATTTCTGCCTTCTTCAGAACAAGTAGCTTCTTTTTCAGTTACCCATTCACCGGGAGTATGCCCCAATGCAGGAATCTCAGTTTCAATAGTATCTCCGCAAACAGTGCAGATTTGCGTCTGAGTTCCTGGTTCTGTACATGTAGGTTCTTGGGTTGTCTTTGCTTCATAATTATGATTTTTTTTAGGAATAGGTTCTGTGTATTTACCGCCACATGAGCATTTATAAGTCATCTCTCCTTCTTCAGAGCAGGTAGCTTCTTTTGTCACAGAAGCACTGTATGAATGAGTGTGAGTAGTAGCTTCTTTTTTTTCCTCTGAATTTGAATTATCTGTTTGTTGCTTTGTTTCGATTTTGTTTTTGCTTACTTTTTCGTTTATTTTTTGTTGTATGGCGTCTGCTGTTTCTTGTGGTTTGCTTGGATCATAATCAACGCCATACACGTCTTTAACAAATTTTATTATTTCATTTTCCGTTACAATTCCGTTTCCATCATAATCCATTGATGCACGAACAGGTAATGGATCTGTTACTAGTGTGCTGACACGTTGATATTTAATCAAATTATCTCTATTAATCCGAGCCATTTCTTGATAAAATAAAAGAAAAAGCTCGGAGGCATAACAATGGCAGGCAGACCAAAAAAATATCACATAAATCTCACTGATGAAG